>WVYX01000293.1:0-139167 GCA_011772755.1 Gemmatimonadales bacterium | reverse complement strand
TTCCTCGGCAGCGCTCGATTCCTCCGCGCCTTCCCACCGGGAAGGGACGATGAGCCGAGCTGCGTCACTCCCGTTGGCTCTCACCGGTGTGGGGCGTTAGGAAGCTGCCGGCGCTTGGCCCTGCCCTGACCCCCCCAATCAGTGAGGCGGCGCCGCACAGACTGGTGATATGATTGTCTCCGGGCACAAAGTGCTGGTCACGGGTGGCAGCATGGGGATCGGCTTCGCCCTCGCGGAGGCGCTGAGCCAGCGGCAGAATCGGATACTGATCGCCGCCAGGCGAAGCGAGCACCTGGCGGAAGCCGCACGGCGGCTGCCCGGCGTGCTGACAGCCCAGTGCGACATTGCCGAACAGGCGGATCTCCGGCGCCTCGTAGAGACAGTCATGGAGAAGTTGGGAGGACTATCGCTCCTGGTGAACAATGCCGGGGTGCACTGCAATCATGATTTTGCCGCGACGCCGCCCGAGACGATTCTGCGTCACGTGGACCGGGAAATCGGCACCAATCTCACCGGCCTGGTCAGACTGACGGCTCTGTGCGTGCCTCTTCTGCTCAGGGAGGCGACGAGTGCGGTGGTAAACATCTCGTCGCTCCTCGCCATTGCACCGAAAAGAGCGCCCCCGTCTACTGCGCCACCAAGGCGGCGGTGCGCTCATTCACGAAGGCACTTCGCTATCAGGTCGAGGATACGAGGCCCTCGATTCGCATCATCGACGTCTTGCCGCCAATGGTGGACACTGCGATGACCAGCGCGAGACGAGGACACAAGCTGAGCCCCAGGCTGGTAGCGGACGAGATTCTCCGAGGGATGGAGCGTGACCGGACCGAAATCCGCATCGGAGCAACGCAGACATTGGCTCCTGCCAACCGGATTCACCCGCCGCTGGCCGAGCGCATGGTGCGGCACCGGCAGCGGGGCAGTTGCGCGTCGACGCCGCGCATCAACATGGTGGTGAAGAGCAATGATGGGAGTGACGGCCTGCCCATGAGCCTCGCACAGCGAACCTGGCGATCCTGGCTCGCCCTCGGCCTCCTGACGACCAGCACCGTCCTACCGAGCTGGGCGCAGCAGGGGGCCAGCGTCTCGAAGTTCGAGATCCACCCGTCTCCCATCGGCCTGCGTGGCGATGTCCGTCCCCACCAGTACGTGGGCGTGATCGGGCGGGCGGCTGCCTGGCTCGGCAGCGAGACCGGCGAGGCAGAGCTCTGGGTACACCCCCTCAAGCTCGCCACCGACTTCCAGTTGGACTTCAGGATTCCCGACTACGTCGAGCCGATACGTGGGGCGGATGTGGCCCGCACCGTCGAGATCCGACCTGAGCTGGCCACCATCACTTACTCCCACGCCACGTTCACCATCCGGCAGCACATCTTAGCACCCCTCGACGATCCCGGTCTTCTCGTCCTTCTGGACGTGGAAACGTTCCGGCCCCTCGAAGTCATCGTGAGCTTCCAGATGGTATTCCAGTACGCGTGGCCTGGCGCCTTTGGCGGGCAATACGTGTTTTGGAACGCCACCGAGAGGGCATTCATCCTGTCTGAGAGTCTGCGACAGCGAAATGGGGTGATCGGATCTCCCTGGGCATCGACGGCGTCTTCGCATCCCGCACATGCTCTGCCCGACGCGCCGAACACGTTCGTGATCCCCATCGACACGATCCGGGCGGCACAGGAATTCGTGCCGATCGGGATCGCGGCATCGATCGCACGCCGAGATTCGGTGCTTGCACTCTACCGCCGGCTGATTGCCGATGCAGAGCAGCTCTACGCGGAAAAGCTAGCCCACGTCACGGCCCTCCTCGATCAGAGTACGTCCATCGATACACCTGATGACCAGCTCGACCTCGCTGTTGCATGGTCCAAGATCAACCTGGACGAGAGCTTCGTGTGCAACCCGGACCTGGGATGCGGCCTGGTGGCCGGTTGGGGACCATCAGGCACCAGCACGCGGCCGGGATTCGGATGGTTCTTCGGTGGAGACGCCGCCATCAACTCCTTCGCGATGCAGGCCACGGGGCTCTGGCCGCAGGTAGCCCAGGGACTCCGGTTTCTCGCCAGGTACCAGCGGGACGATGGGAAGATTCCCCACGAGATCTCCCAGGCCGCGGCACGCATCCCATGGTTTAGCGATTTCCCGTACACCTATTACCACGCGGACACTACGCCGTACTGGATTGTGGCGCTCTGGCGGTACTGGCGGGCCAGCGGCGACCACGCGCTGCTCGAGGAGCTCTGGCCCGCTGTGCAGCAGGCGCACGCCTGGTGTCTGACGCGGGAGACGGACGGCGACGGTATCGTCGAAAACGGGCCCGGCAACTTGGGCGCCATCGAGATCGGCGCCCTGGGCGAGGGAATCCATCAGGACATCTATCTTGCGGCGGTGTGGATCGAGGCGTTGCGGGCACTGGAGGAACTGGCTGGCGCTCAGGGTGACGTCACCCGTGCTCGGCAGGCCGCCGAGATCCGGGCCAAGGCGCTCGAGACCCTGAACGATCGGTACTGGCGAGAGCGCGAGGGACACCACGCCTTCGCCATCCTCACATCAGGTGGAACGAACGATAACCTCACTGTGTGGCCCGCCACCGCCGCGGCGTTCCGCCTCCTGGAGGACGCGCGGGCCGACCGCACGCTGACGAAGCTGGCAACGGATTCCATCACGGCCGATTGGGGAGCGCGCATTCTCTCTACCGGCAGCTCCCTTTACGACCCGATGCACTACAACAACGGTGCCGTCTGGCCGTTCGTGACCGGCTTCGTGATCTGGGGCCAGTACAACTACCGGCGGCCGTGGTCGGCGTTTGGCCTCATTGATGCACTCAAGCAGGTGACGTTCGATTGGGCCCGGGGGCGGCACCCCGAGCTGCTGTCCGGGCTTTACTACCGGCCGTTGGACACGGCCGTGCCCCAGCAGTTCTTTGCAACGTCCATGCTGCTCTCTCCCGTCATGCTAGGTCTCTTGGGGTGGGAGCCTGATGCGCCCAAGGCCAGCGCCCGGCTCGCACCCCAGCTTCCACCGCACTGGGACCGCGTGGTGGTGCGCAATCTCAAGGTGGGGGAGACGAGCCTCGACCTGGTTCTCACCCAGGAGGCAGGGCGTGTCGGCGTGGACATCGAGCGGTCGGGACCAGAGATCGCACTCGAGGTCAGGCTGCCGACTCCACCTGGCGCTCGCGACCACCAGCTCGACGTCACTGCAATGAATGCGGTGGGTACGGAACAGGTGCTGAGGAGACCGCGGGAGATCCAAGTCACCCAGGTCTTCCGCCTCTCCGGGGAACATGCCACCCTCCAGCTCACCTGGAGTGGCGGACTCACGGTTGAGCCGCCGACGCCGGACCTGGAGCCCGGCCAGCGGAGTGCTGGCCTGCGGGTGCTCGATTTCCGCGGCGACGGCGGGACCTGGAATCTGACGGTAGAGGGCGACCGAGGCCGGAGCTATACGGTGCGCTTGCACGGCGAGCCGCTGGGCCGGGCGGAAGGAGCCGAAATCGTACTGACGGATCACGGTGTCACGACCGTTGCGATCAGCTTTCCCGCCGGCGCCGGCAGGACCACGGAGTCGATACGCCTGTACCGATAATGAGCCGTCAGCCGTCAGCCGTCAGCCTTCTGCCTTCTGCGGGAATTGACTATGCTGCGATGGCCACACCGTCGCCCACACGTAGCTGAAGGCTGAGGGCCACACATGACCGAACCCAAGATCCTGATCAGCGAAGAAGACATCCGGAGAAAGGTCGACGAACTCGCCGCCCAGATCTCCGCCGACTACGAAGGCAAAGGTGAGGTCACACTCATCGCGGTCCTCAAGGGAGCGTTCATTTTCCTGGCAGATCTGTCGCGCCGCCTGACGATCCCCCGGGACGTCGAGTTCATGGCCCTCTCGAGCTACGGCAAGGCCGGCGCGACCAGTGGCGCCGTCCGGGTCGTGATGGACCTGCGGGACAGCATCGAAGGCAAGCATGTCCTGGTGGTGGAAGACATCGTGGACACGGGGAAGACACTGCAATACCTGCTCGATCTCCTGCAAACCCGGGAGCCTGCCTCACTCAAGACCTGCGCCCTGGTGCGGAAGAAAGATCGGCACGAAGTGGATGTGAAGATCGACTACCTGGGTTTTGACATCCCCAACGTCTGGGTGGTGGGGTACGGTCTCGACTACGCCGAGCATCATCGCACGCTGCCATACATCGGCGTGGTCGAGCCGCGGGAATCTCGAGGTTGAATGCCACGGCTGCGCGTCGGCGCCCTCGACCCGCTCGCTTGCGCGGGTCTCGTTGTTTGCGACCAGCCCAACCGTGGTTTTGCAATAAGGTTTGCGGTCGAGCGCGACGGCGATAGGGCGGACGGCGAAGACCTGCTCTACCTAGCACACGAAGTCGGCCCCCACGCTCCTGACGGCAGCTACGCTCGGATCGCATTCGATACTTCCCTGCCTTTCGGCCTGGGCGGCGACACCCCAGTCGTAGCCAGACACCAGCGCGAGCCCGGACTCACACTCGAATGGTCGAGACTCGACGACGGCGCCGTCCTGCGCGCGTCCGTGGCCTTCGGGGGTACACTGGAGCTCCGGGCGTATCACCCGTGGGACTGGGCCGGATCATGGGAGGCTGAGCCCGCGGGTCTCAAGGGGGTAACGGCTGACGGTGGGCTGCACTGCGTGGTTGCAACCACTCCAGGGGGCCGGATCCAGGTGGAGGCAAGCGGCGAAGCAACGCTGCGGTTCGCGGTAGAGTCCGGCGACCAGATCCTCGTACGCGTCGTCGTGGCACCCTCTTCCGTCCTCTGCCGCCATCTGCCACCCTCTGCCGCCGACGTCGACGCAACGCTCCGCACGGCAGCCGACCGCTACCAATCCACCCGCGTCACCGTTGACGGCCACTGGAGCAACCTCGCCGCCGCCGTCACCAACAACCTCCACTGGACGGTTGCCCTCCAGCCGGAACGAGGGCGGCTATATGCGCCGGCCGGACGCCGCTGGCTGTTTCCCCGCAAGGGGGGCGGCCGGGAGCACTGGACGCTGTTTTGCTGGGATAGCTTTTTCAGCGTCCTCGAGCTCGCACTGGAGAGCCCCGAACTCGCACGGGACGCTCTTGCGGCGGTGCTGGAGACCCAGTACGAGAACGGCAACATCCCGAACTGGCGTGGCCGGTTCGCCGGCACGCCGGATCGCTCTCAGCCGCCCATCGGGTCGTGGGTGGTCCTGCGGAGCTACCTGAGAACCGGTGAGCGGAAGCTTCTCGAGCTTGCGTTCCCCTACCTGGAGCGGTGGTCGGCGTGGTGGCGGGCACCGAAGGGGAGACACCTTCGACGGGACGGCAACGGCGACGGACTCTACCAGTGGGGGGCCGACCTGGATCTGGTGATTGACTCCCCGGCCCCCTGGGAGAACGAATCGAGCCATCACCAGAAGGCAGCCTGGGAGTCGGGGCAGGATGATCTACCCAACTGGGACGAGGCTGATTGGGTGGAGCAGAGCCAGACCTTCGATCTGGGTGCGGTCGATCTGAACTCGTACCTGGCGTTGGACGATGAGTGCTTGGCACTGATCGCCTCGGAGTTGGGTCATGATGACAAGGCGGTGCGGTACCATTCCCGCCGCGAAGCCCATGCGAAGCTCGTCAACGAGTGTCTGTGGGACGATACCCGCAGGCTGTATGCGGACCGCTTCTGGAACGGGCGCCTATCGCCGCGCCTCGCTGCGTCCAACTTCCTGCCGCTCCTAGCCGGAATCCCCAGCGCAGACCAGGCGCACCGCATGCTCGAGGTCCTCCGGGACCCCTCGAAATTCTGGGGCGAGTACGTCCTGCCAACCATCAGCCGCGACGATCCAGCCTTCCAGGACCAGCAGTACTGGCGGGGTGCGATCTGGCCGCCCATGAACTACCTGGTTTACCACGGACTGCGACGCTACGGGCTGGACGACGCTGCTAGTGAGCTCGCGGCCCGAAGCGCCGAGCTATTCCTCAGACACTGGCGAGACTATCAGGTCAGTCCCGAGAACTACGACTGTCGTACGGGACAGAGCGGCGGTACTCGACACCAGAGCTGGGGTCCACTGCTGGCTCTGATGGGAGTCGAGGAGTTCATTGACATCACGCCGTGGGAAGGGCTGCGGATCGGTACCCTGACGCCGCCGTCATCGAGCGCCGTCCACCGGATCAAACTCGTGTGCCGTGAGTGGTCGGTTGCGCTCTCTCCCCACATGCTGCGGGTTGAGACAGGCGGGCGGGTCTTGCTCCGCAGTCGAGACCCGGTGGTATTACGTCACGTCCAGGTAGAGAACCGGATGTTCGCTGCGGAGGTGACCGCGCCCAAGCCTGTTGTGCTCGCACTGGACGTGGGCGCTGCCGAATTGCGCGTGGAGCTGGACGGGGTGACCCACGTGACGCCGGCAGAGGCCGTCCGGGTGGCGCCTGGGAGACACCGAATCACCGCCGGACCAGCGGAAGCACGGGCATAGGACAGCACGGCCGCAGGAGGCGGCACTCCTACAGCCTGAGTGCTTGGGCGCGGGTCAGTCGTCAGTTGTCTTGCGCGCCCTTCGTCACCCACGCACGGATGGTGTCGATCTGCTCCTGCGAGAGGGACGGGCCACCCAGAGGCATCCGTGCTCCGCTCCCACCTACAGACAGCTGTGTCCCCTGGATCTTGTGCACCAGGTAGCTGGCGTCCGGGTCAAACGGCTTGATTCTGAGTAGCGCTGACTCGTTCGACTGCACATTGACCGTGTGTGCAAACGCCGAGGCCGCCGAGAGGTCCATTCCCATCTGCGGAGCCGGGGAAAGGTGACACCCTGAGAGCGCACAGCTGGCAGTGAAAATGGGTTGGACATGCAGGGACAGAGTCACAGCGTTGACCGTAATGACTGATGTGCCGTCGAATCCCTCAGAACTGGCAGTGATGGTAGCCGTCCCAGCTGCCTCGCCGGTGACCAGCCCCGTGCCGTCGACGCTAGCGACCGCCGCATCGCTCGTGCTCCAGGCAACCGACTTGCCTGCCACCGTATTGCCCCTGGCGTCCTGAGGTGTGGCTGTCAGTTGCCGCGTGAAGGACTCCAACACCGAAGCCGTTGCCGGTGAGACCGCGACGGCGGCAACCTGTTGGTCCACCGTCAGTGTCGCATCAGCAGAGAAACCGTCACGCTCCACCCGTATCGTGGTGGTGCCGTTTCCAGCCGCGGTGGCCGTCGCCATGTTGCTCGATCCCGAGACCGCGGCCACCGATGGATCGGTGCTGGTCCACATGAAGCTCTCGGTGATCGGGTTTCCCCGGGCATCTTGGGCCGTTGCCGTGTAGCCTTGCGTATCACCGAAGCTGTTCAGTGTAACGGCGCTCGCCGGGAGGGAAAGCGACACTGCCACCTGAGCGACCTCTATGTCGGCATTCGCCGTGCGCGTGTCCGCCGAAGCGGTGATTACCACGCTGCCGTTCCCCACGGCGACGACGTTCCCGTCATTATCCACGGTTGCCACACCGACATCAGACGACGCGAACACAATGGAAACACCGGCGACCGTACCTCCCACGGCGTCTTTCGACTCGGCAGCGAGTATCAGCGTGTCCCCCAGGCTCGAGAGGGTGCCGCTGGACTGCGAGAGGGAGATCGAGGCAACGCGAACAGTGACGTCGTGAGTATCGCTGATGCTGCCTGAGGTACCCGTGGTCGCGGCCTGGATGGTCACGGTCCCCCGAGTCACGCCCGTCACGACGCCCATGTTGTCCACGGTGGCGACCGCCACATCGCTGGACATCCAACTGATCTCAGCCGCGACGTTCTGACCGGCGGCGTTCTTTGCCTGCGCTGACAGTTGCAGTGTTCCGGCAAGGTCGGCATCCGTCCCGCCCGAAATGGTGAGAGACGCGGGCACGGTATCCTCCCCATCCGGCGGGGGCGGCGGCGTGACCCCGTCCCCTCCACATGTGGACACCACAAGAACCACAGCAGCAGCGGACAGTTGCCGCAATAAACCAGTCACGTTCATGGCCACCTCCGGATGGGATAGGGCATGCTGGAAGAACCATCCAGAGGAGGAGCGGGTTCCAATCCCGAACTCCATCTACTCGTCTCCGCGGGTGGGGTCCCGGAAGCCCTCCGGCGCTATCCGCGAGCCCCTGTCGGTTCGCTCGCTGACCGCCGAGCACGCGGGGCCGCTCTACGGCTCCCGAGCCGGGCGCCCACCAACCGGTACCCCAGCAACACCACCAACACCACCCCATAGATCACCGGCTGACGCACGTCGGCCTTGACCAGCCAAAGGAAATGCAGCACCGCACCGGCGCCCGCCACGTACACCAACCGATGGAGCCGCTGCCAGCGCTTGCCCCCGAGGCGCTTCACCCACCCCCTGGTCGACGTCACCGCGAGGGGAACCAGCAGCAAGAACGTGGTGAAACCCACCGTGACGTAGGGCCGCTTGGCTATGTCTTCCGCAATCGCCGAAGGGGAAACACCCAGGCCAGAGAGGTAGGTCTGATCGAGGGCGTACGTGGCGAAGTGCAGCGACGCGTAGAAGAACGCGAACAGCCCGAGCATGCGGCGGAGCTGGACCAGGGCGCCGAAGCGCAACAGGCGCCCCGCCGGCGTCACGGCGAGCGTGATCATTAGCAAGGTGATGGCGGCGAATCCGGTCCGGTGGGTGATCTCCTCGACCGGGTTGGCACCGAGGTTATCGGTGACGACCGCTCGCAACAACAATACGGCCGGCACCAGCGCCGCCACGACGGCGGCGGGTCTCACCACCCGCCGTACCCACTGGCCCTGCGTCATCGTTCCGGGCTAGCCAGAGGTGCTGCTCCCCACGGCCTCTCCATACAGGTCCGCGCCCTGCGGCACTCCCTAGTACTGGCGGCGGAGATCCATGCCGGCATAGAGCGACGCCACCTGATCTCCGTACCCGTTGAACATGAGGGTGGGGCGCTTGAACAGCTCGCCAATGCGCCGCTCCCGGGCCTGGCTCCAGCGGGGATGGTCTACTTCAGGGTTCACGTTGGCGTAGAACCCGTACTCGTGGGGAGCCCACACATTCCAGGTGGCCTGCGGCTGGGTCCGCACCAGGCGGATTCTCACGATGGACTTGATGCTCTTGAACCCGTACTTCCACGGCACCACCAGCCGGACAGGCGCGCCGTTCTGGTTCGGCAGCGCCCGCCCGTAGAGCCCCAGCGCCAGAATGGTGAGCGGGTGCATCGCCTCATCCATGCGGAGGCCTTCCACGTACGGCCACGGCAGGATCCGCCGACGCTGTCCCGGCATCTGCTCGGGATCGTGCAGGGTCGTGAATTCCACATACTTGGCGCTCGAGGTGGGCTCCACCACGCTCAACAAGTCGCGCAGCGGGAAGCCAACCCACGGAATCACCATGGACCACGCCTCAACGCACCGTAGCCGGTAGATGCGCTCCTGGGGCGGGAACCGTTTCCACATGTCGTCGATGTCGAAGGTCCGCGGCTTATGTGCCTCGCCCTCGACCGTCACCGTCCACGGCCGCGGCCGAAGCATGTGGGCGTGCTTCGCCGGATCCCCCTTACCGGTCCCGAACTCGTAGAAGTTGTTGTAGCTGGTGACGTCCTCGAAGGGGGTGAGCTCGTCATCCCGGCGCTGCCAACCAGCGTGCGGATCGGTGCTGCCCCAGAAAGGAATCACCGCTCCTGCCGCCACTGCCGCACCAGCCGCCGTCACCGCGCTGATAAACCGCCGCCGGTTCCAATACACAGCTTCATCGGTGATCTCTGATGACCTTATGTCATTCGGACGCTTGATCAGCATCGCGTTCCCCTGTGTTCAAGAGCACGGCGGACCAGTGAGCAGATGGCCCGACTACGAGTCTAAACGTGCCCGGCGAGGGAAAGTTCCCGCCAGAAGCCAGATCTGACGAGCCCGCCTCCGCTCTCGGGGGGGCGGCACACGGGACGTGGCGGGGGAAGCCGCCCCCTCGAGGCGGGAAACGCCGTGGGGGCAGACGGGTATATGAACGTGCCTTCGTCAACTATTGCGCCGTACACCGCTGGCATATATTGACATGAGGGACTGGAACACCATGGTCACTCGCAGTCGTTTCCGCTTTGTCATTCTAGCGCTGGCGCCAGCCCTGTGCCTCGTCGCCTCGACTTTGAGGGCCCAGCAGTCGGGAAAGGTCAGGGGGCGCGTGGTGGATGCCGTTTCGGGGCAACCGCTGCAGAGTGTGACGGTGACCGTCGTGGGGGCGGAGCTCTCGGCGCGAACGGACGACGACGGCCGCTATCTAATTGAGGCGGTACCACCTGGTCTCGTGAAGGTGAATGCGCAGATCATCGGCTACCACCCAATCACTACCCCCTACTACAACGTATTCCCCGACTCCGCGACGAGCGTCAATTTCAAGCTCGCGCCGCTGACGGTCCAGCTCGATCCGGTGGAAGTCATCGGCGAACGGCCCGAGGAAGAGTTCAAGTTCGGGGCGACGGTGATTACGTCGGACCGGCTACCCGCCCGCGGAAACGTCCTCACGTCGCTCAAGGGGACCGTGGCGGGCGTCGATGTGACGGGACGCAATGAAGGAACCCGCGTGACCATCCGCGGGAGTCATGCCAGCGCCCTGTTCGTGGTTGACGGCGTCGTCATTACGCCACCGCTGACCTTCTACATCGATACTCGGGACGTGGAGTGTGTCGAGGTCCGCCGGGGATACCGGGCGGCACAAGAGTTCAAGCCAAGCATCCACGGCGAGACCTACAGCGGCGTGATCTTGATCTGGACCAAAGGGTCCCTCGGTCGGAAACCGCCTGGCTGCAAATCAACGTAGGCACAGGCTCTCCGCTGGCTTCCCGTGGCCGCGGATGATTCTCTGAACGCCTACGAGCTCTGACGCGCAGGCCCACCGCCTACGAGAATCCTCACGGTCGTCCCCTCCCCCGCCGCGCTCTCCACCTCGATCGTCCCTCCCCACGACTCCACCAACCGCTTGCAGATGGCGAGTCCGAGTCCGGTACCACTACTGGTGGTCGAGAATTGGGGCTCGAAGATATGCACCAGATGCTCAGCGGTAATCCCGCGGCCGTCGTCGTGCACCACGATTCCGGCGGTGCCGCCCGCTGCTCGGCGGACGGTTACCGTCACCTGGGTCGCTGCGGCATCGCGGGCGTTCTCGATCAGGTTTACCAGCACTTCCTTGACCTCGTCCGGCCGCACTAGCCCCTCCACCACTCCTTCGGCTTCGACGCGCACGTTGGCCCCGCCGCCCAGCGTATACAGGGCTGCCGCGTCCCGGGCGATGGCCGCGAGATCCGCCGACACCAGAGGCGCTGCTTCCTCCTGGGGCGCGCCAAACCGGGAGAACGCCCGGGCAATGGCGTCCAACCGCTCGATCTCCGCAAGGATCTGTCGCGAGGTCCGCTCCAAGGTGGCATCGAAATCCGCGCGCCCGTGGCGCCGTGCCCGCTGCAGGTGCTGAACGCCGAGCCGGATGGGGGTGAGGGGGTTCTTGACCTCGTGAGCGATCTGGCGGGCCAGCTCCCCCCACGCCAGTACGCGCACGGCGTGCGTTAGCTCCGTCATGTCGTCCAGGGCGACGACACACCCTCGCGGGTCGGCCTGAAGCGAGGCAACCTGGACCCGAATGCGCCGCGGTCCAATGGCAAACTCCCGCGTATCGAGCTCCTCCCCAACCCGCATGAAATCCAGCACCCACTCCCACACCGGCAGCCAGTCGGAGGCCGTCGCGGCGGCAATGGGTGTACCTGGCTCAAGGGTCGCCCGCAGCAATTCACCGGCCCGCGGGTTCGCGATGGTGACCAACATGGTTCGGTCCAATGCCACGACTCCGGTCGCCACGTTTCGGAGCACGGTAGCAGTGCGCCGGCGCGCCGCCTCGAGAGCCGCCTGACTCGCTTCCACGTCATGTGCCATGCGCTCAAAGGCGTCCACCACGGAGGCAAACTCCGTCGGCACGTCCGACCCGAACGGCGGAAGCGGGTCGCCACGTCCCACCGCCTCGGCGGCCACCCGCAGCGACTGCACCGGCCGCGCCAGCGACCGGGCCGCCACCGCCGCGAGACCGGCAGCACCGCCCAAGCCAACCAGCGTGGCCAGGAGCAGGCCGAAGGCAAGATCCTCCTGCTCCCGCACTACCTCCCCTATCTCTACCAGGCGTGGGACAGCGAGGACCGGTGTTACGCCGCGGGCGCCACCCAGGCGCCGGTAGCCGACCCGCGTGAGGTGTCCGCCAATCATGGCGTCGGCCGTCACCTCCAGCTCGTCACCGAGCACGAGAGCGCGGTAGATAGTCGGCGGCAGATAGGTCCCGAGCAAGCCAAGCTGCGCCAGCACAGCCGTGCTGGCGTCAATCAGGACGCCCGCTTCGTACCACATCAGGTCGGCGCCGATGCGTTCGGACAGATCGTTGAGCCGCTCACTCGTCTGCTCAGGCGGCCTCCCGCCAACCTCCCGGGCCGTTCCCGCCGCATCGCTCAGGGTCTGTCGAACGAGCAGGTCACGACTCCGCACCGCGTCGATCCGTAACCGGCCAATCGACCACGCGGCGAACCCGAGTGTGGGCACCACGAAGAAGGCCGCCAGGGCAATGGTGAGTCGAATCCGGTAGGACCGTAACCGCACTATCTCTCGGAGCGTCACCGGCACCCTGAGCGTCCCACTCAGCACTTCGCCCACCAGCCAAAGTAGCCCGAGCACCAGCACGTCCAGGAACACCAGGAGCGCGCCACGAACCAGGAGCTGAGAGGGATCCTTCAGTGGGACCACCACGTACAAGTGCCGCGCTATACCCGGCAGCGCGACGGGCTGGGTCCCCCGTACCCTCCAGCCGGAGCGCTCCCAGTACATGCCGGTCGCCTGCACCTCGACTTCCACCGGCTCGCCAAGGGACATCTCGTACGGCGCTTCGAGCCTGCGCTCTCCCCGGAGGAACCTTCCGACCAATACCGGACGGATCAGCCGCGACCGGGGCGCTACCCCCACGGTGGCCACCGTTCCATCGGAATAGGGCACAGCGATGACGTAGCGCTTGCCAGGCTCAAGCTCGTAGGAACGGAGCACGGCCCGCCCACTGTCGCGGGCGCTCTCCGCCAGCGTGAGTAGCAGGCGCGGGTACAGCCCCAGGTCCGCCAGCTCAAGAGACGCTACTCGAAGCCCTTCGGGCGACCACGTCGCCAGCACCGCCGGGTAGTCGTCCTGACTCAGCGGTGAGCGCCGCCAGCTAGCATACAGGGCCGCGGCACTGCGCGGGGGTGATTCCTCACTCAGTACGCCTCCAAACCGCTCCAGATACCCAATGGCCACCGGGTCACCGCCCTGGAGCCGTTGAGCGTCGCGCTCGGCGAGCAGCAGCCGACCACGCACCGTGGCACCCCAAGTCAGCAGCGCAGCCGACCCGCCGGCGACCAACACCGCAGTGGTGAGGAGGCGCGCCCGGGGAGCTGGCTGGATCGCCAACAGCACCGCCGGCATCCAGAGGACTCCGTACCAGAGCGGCCACCCCCCTGGGCGCCAAGCGGCGAGGCCCACCACGACAAGGACCAGCACCGCGCCAGCCACTGCCCAGGGAAGCCAGGCTCGGCCGCTCACCCCTCCACGCCGGCCCAGCAGCAGCGCCGCTCCCAGCATGAGTCCCACCCCCACCACGGCGAGGGTTGCCTGCCAACTGAGCCAGTGACCGACTCCTGTACCGGTGGCGGGTGGGGTGATGCCCCGGGCCAGCGTCCACATGACGTATGGCGCCGCCAGCACCAACGCCCCGGCGAAGATCATGCCTACCCGGGAGCGCGGGATGCCCCGCCGCCCCAGTTGTACAAGGGCCACCACCGCTATCGCGGCGAACAGCAACATGGCGCCCGCAGACGCAGACAGCGGCCCGAGGGCGTCGAGGAAGTAGATCGCCGAGGAAAACAGCGGGCCAGCACCTAGCTGCTGGCCTGTCGGGGTCAAAACGAGGACCGCCACCAGCTCCAGCGCGCCAGTCCAGCGTCCCACGCTCCCCCCGACGACCATCAGCAGCACCAACAGAGCGACCACGAGGACCGCACCCCACCGACCACCACTGGCCATGAGCTCCAGCTTGAGGGATCCTTGGGCCGGAGGGACGGTTCGGACGGTGAACAGCGTGTCCGGGGGCGCCTCACCCGGCTGAGGAGTGCACGACGGCAGACAGTAGTCGAACACATCGGTCCCAAACGGCGCGGCGCCCGGCTCGTAAAACTCCAGGCCAGCACCGGTCTGCCGCACGAAGCGGGCAGCCACTGTCCTATCTCGATCTGGCACTGCGCTGTCGGCGGCCAGCACCACATGGGCGACCGCGCTACGTAGACCGGCCTGGCGACGAGCCTCGAGGACGACGTAGAATGGTGTTATGCGGGCAGAAAGCTCGGTCAGGCCTGGGACCGGCTGGACCCGGTGCCTGCCAGCCCAACTCCATGGCCGTCCGGCGGCGTCGAACATGACGACACCGTGCTGGGGGCCGCGCTCCTCGATCGCGTCTTCGAGGAGCGCGAACGCCTCCTCGCGCGATGTAGTCTCGATCTCCGCAGCTCGGGCGGCCAACGAGCGGGCCAGATCCACTGCCGCCCCCAGGGTCTCATCCAGCTTCTGGCTTGCTCCCTCGATGAGCGACTCCCGCATCTCGGGCCAGCCCCGTTCCACCCCTCGGACCCGCAGTGACGTTGACAGGGCGGCTACCGCTGCCGCCACCGCTACCACGCCGGTCAGCAGCACGCCGACACGTCGGGTCCGCGCCGCCGCCGCTGCCACCCAGATCGCGATTGCGCAGGCCGGCACCGCCCACCACAACCCGGGCTCCCTGGTCCAGAGTCCCAGGGCCACGGCCTGGGCAGCCACGGCGATCTCCCAATGAGCAATTCGACGGTTTCTCACGGCAAGCCGCTGCCCCTCAAGTATTTCACTCCGGAGGAAGTCCGCGGCCACCTAGGGCGGGACCCGCGGCTCATCATCCCCGTGGGCACCACAGAGCAACACGGCCCCCACCTGCCACTGGGCTGCGATACCATAATCGTCGAGCGCCTGGCGGACGACCTCTCGGCTGCATTCAGCGTGCTCCGGGCACCCACCATAGAATATGGCGTCAATGCACCTACGCTCGCCCAATATCCTGGCGCCGCCTCGCTCCGCCGCAAGACACTGCATCGCCTGCTCAACGACCTGGTGGGGGCCTGGGAGGCTGGTGGGGTGGAGCAATTCATCATCTTGACGGCCCACGGGCAGGACCCGCACCAGGAAGCCCTGAGCACGCTGCGCACCAAACGAGCGACGGTGCGGACGGTGGATATCTTCGCCGTCCCCCTGCCCCGGGGCGACGGCAGCACGGGCACTCCAATCCATGGTGGTGAGCTAGACACCTCACTCCTGCTATACATCGACGAGAAGCTCGTGAAGCTCGACCAGGCCCGCGACTATTTCCCGGCCAGGTCTGTGGCTCGCCGCTACCATCGAGGGGACCCGGGGGCCATCCCGAAGGAAAGCCCTGGCTCGCTGGGACAGCCGAGCCTGGCGTCCGTCGTCAAGGGCGAGCTGGTGTACGACTTTATCTACGATCGCATCGCCGAGCGAGTGTTCCGCGCGTCGGAGCAGGCGAAGGAGTAGTCAGGTCATGCCGTGTCCCTCGAGCCCCACGGTCCTGCTCGTTGCCGCGAGCCTCTTGTGGCCCGGCTCCGCGGCAACTGCACAGCGGGTCATAGATCGCGGTGCACTGATCATCATGGACGGGACCCGGGTGATTGGCAGGGAGGAGTTCGTAGTACGGCAGGGGCGGGGTCCCGGAGCGGCGGACGGTTTCACTGTCAGCGGCACGGCCTCCTATCCCGCGGAACAGCCCACGCGGACGCTGGTCGGCGTGGTCGAGTTCGGGCCAGACTCCCAACCGGCTGCGGCGCGGTTCGATGCGGAGGACGGGGGCCTGCAACGTGTCCTCGTCCGGTTCGGCCGCCGGCGAGTCACGGTGCGCATCGCCACCCGCAGCGGTGAGTCCACACGCGAGTTTCCTGGAGCCCCTCGACACCTCGTTCTCGATGACTCGCTGTTTGGCTATCACGCCCTGTCACCCGCCGGCCCGCCGGGACCGGTGCGGTCGATCTCCCCTCGGCAGGGGAGGCGCACTACCGCGCAGCTCGCGGACCACGGAATGGACAGGACGATGGTGGGGCGGGTGGAACGGGTGCTGCGACATCTGACCGTCCGCACCGGTAACGAGACGCGTCACCTGTGGTACGACGACCGGGGCCGGCTCACCAAGCTGGCCATTCCCAGTCGCCGGCTGGTAGCCGTGCGAGCCGTCGCCGCGGGCCGGTAGCGACGACGCAACTCCGCCCTGGGATGCGGGTTCCGCACCTTGGAACCGTACCCGCCCGGGGCTAGGTTTGGCCGAGCATCTGCGGGATGTCTCGGGTTGAAACTTCCCAGGTACCCCGCCGTACTGGTGGTTGGGCAATCACCACGAAAAATGAAGGTGGAGCTATGACACGCAGAGCCACCGTCCTTCTCGCGGCCCTGGCGCTTGCGCTACCCGCATCGGGCAACGCGCAGCAGCCGGCCCTCCCGTCAGTCCCCCAATCCCTGTCGCTGGCCGAAGCCGTTGAGCTGGCACGGCAGTACAACCCGATCTTCCGCCAGACGGCGAACGACCGGGGCCCAGCGGCGTGGGGAGTCCGGAATGCCTATGCCGCCTTCCTCCCCCGCCTGGACCTGAGTGGCGGGATCGGCTACCAGGGCGCCGGCACCCAGGCGTTCCTGGCGGATGAGTTCGTGCTCACCTCGTCCACGATCGGCTCCAGCTATAACATCAGCCTCTCGATGTCGCTCTCGGGCAGAACCCTCATGCAGCCAGGCCTGGCGAAGGCCCAGCGCCGGGCAACGGAGGCGTCCATCGCCGGGGCGGAAATCAACCTGGAGTCGAATGTGCGGCAGCAGTACCTGGCTGTCCTGCAGGCGGAGGCACAGGTCGAACTCGCGGAGCTGCAGGTCACTCGCAACGACGAATTCCTGCGTCTCGCTCAGGCGCGGTTCGACGTGGGCCAGAACACCATGCTGGATGTGCGGCAGGCGGAGGTCGCGAAGGGGCAGTCGGAGGTTGCCCTCCTCGAGGCTCGCCAGACCGTGACGGTGGAGAAGCTGCGGCTGTTCCAGCTGCTCGGTGTCCCGGCACCGGACGATCCGTCATTCGTGACCCTCCCCGACACGTTCCCCATCATCGAGCCGCAGTGGGAGCTGGCCTCGCTCCTGGGCGAGGCCGACGTGGAGAACCCCGATCTGAACTCCCTGCGGGCTCGGGAGTCGGCCGCCCGGGCGAGCGAGCGTGCGGCCAAGTCGTCTTGGCTGCCCACGCTGTCCTTCTCAGCCGGCTGGTCGGGCTTCACGCAGGAGTTCACCAACTCAGACTTCCCCGTGAACCAGGCCGAGCAGGGTGCTCTGGCCGCCGTGCAACAGTGCCAGTTCGCGGATCAGTACTGGCTCAACCCGGGGCTGAGCCCGCCCGTGGACTGCACATCGTTTGCCCTCACGCCCGATCGGGCGCAGGACATCCGGGAGCGGAACGAGGTCTTCCCCTTCGACTTCACCGGCCAGCCGTTTCGAGCCACCCTTGGGATCTCGCTGCCGATCTTCACGCAGTTCAGCCGGCAGCTCCAGATCGCGGAGGCGTCGGTCTTGACAGACGATGCACGGGAAGCTGTCCGGGCCCGGGAGCTGCTGGTACGCACCGAGGTGAGCCAGGCGTACTACTCGTTGCTCACCGCCTACGAGACGATCGGCATTCAGGAGAACAACCGCACGGCCGCCGGAGAGCAACTCCGCCTCGCCACCGAACGGTATCGGGTGGGGTCCGGCACCTTCTTCGAGCTGTTGGACGCACAGGTAGCCGCGCAGCGAGCGGAAGCCGACTACATTAATGCTATCTATGCTTACCACCGGGCCATCGCCACCCTCGAGGCCGCTGTGGGACGACCGCTGCGTTAGAAAGACAGGATCGCAATGTCTCGTAAGAAGCTCATCATATTCGGAGGCCTGGGAGTCGCCGTCGTTGCCCTGATCGCCTTCAATGCCGCGTCCCAGGGAGATCGGGGCGAGTCGGTGCGCATTGAGGAGGTGGAGCGGCGCGACCTGGTCGCCACGGTAACCGCGAGCGGCCAGATCGAACCGCAGCGCTCCGTGGATATCAGCGCGGACATCACGGGCCGTATCACCTACATCCCGGTCGAGGAAGGGGACACCGTCCAGAAAGGTGACCTCGTCCTCCGCATCGACCCCTCGCAGTACGAGGCGGGTGTCGCCCGGGCGCGGGCCCTGTTAGCCTCGGCGGAAGCATCGGCACTACAGGCTCGCGCCAATCGCGACCAGGCGAAGCGGGCGCTGGAACGGGCCCAGGAACTCAGGCGTCAGGATCCCAACCTGGTCTCGGACGAGCAGCTGGAGCAGGCGCAGACCGGGTACGATGTGGCCGAAGCCCTGGCCACGTCGGCAGAACACCAGGTGGCCCAGTCACGGGCCAGCCTCCAAGAAGCTGAGGAGCAGCTGGCCAAGACCGTGTTGCGCGCCCCCATGAGCGGCGAAATCACGCGCCTCGCCGTCGAGGAGGGCGAAGTGGCAGTCCCCAGCAACTTCTCCCGCGAAGTCGGCCTGCTGATGACCGTGGCGGACCTCTCGGTCATTCAGGTGAACGTCCGAGTGGATGAGACCGATGTGGTGCGGCTCCACCTGGAGGACTCGGCGGAAGTGACGATCGATGCGTTCCCCGACACCACCTTCGCGGGGCAGGTCACCAAGATCTCCAAGAGTGCGGTCCGGGCCGCGGCGGCGACCGCCGGCGGCACCAATCAGGCGGTGGACTACGACGTCGAGGTTACCCTCAATGACCCGCCCCCCGGCATCCGACCCGACCTTTCGGCCACCGCCAAGATCGTCACTGCGACCCGCGACAGCTCCCTCAGCATCCCCATCATCGCCCTCACGATACGGGAGCATGAGCCTATCTCGACCGAAACCGTTCCCCAGGACACCGCCGGGGGAAAAGAGGAGACCGAAGGGGTGTTCGTGGTGGTCAACGGCATCGCCGAGTTCCGGCCGGTGAAGGTCGGCATCGCGGGCGAGGAGTACTTCGAGGTGCTCGAGGGCCTGGTCGAGGGCGACTCCATCGTGGGGGGCCCTTACCAGACCATCCGCGATCTGCGGGACGGCACTCCCGTCCGCCCAACCGCAGACCGCAGTGAGCGGGAGGAGCGATGACGCGTGACGGGTCCCTGATTCGCGTCTCCGGCCTCACCCGGGAGTACCGCATGGGAGCCGAGACGGTGCACGCTCTCCGGGGTGTGGACATGGAGATCTACCGCAACGAGTACGTGGCGATCATGGGACCGTCGGGCTCGGGCAAGTCGACGCTGATGAACATCATCGGCTGCCTGGACACCTGCACGGTTGGGGAGTACTGGCTCAACGGGGTGGAAGTCTCCGGGGTGGGCGACGACGAGCTGGCCCGGATACGAAACCAGGAGATCGGATTCGTGTTCCAGACGTTCAACCTCCTACCACGGGCGACCGCGCTGCACAACGTGGAACTCCCCCTCATCTACGCTGGCGTGAGTGCCAAGATCCGACGGCGGTGCGCCGCCCAGGCCCTGGAGCGCGTGGGGTTGGCAGACCGCATGCAACACAGGCCCAACGAGCTCTCGGGGGGTCAGCGCCAGCGGGTGGCCATCGCTCGGGGACTAGTCAACGAGCCCAGCATCCTGTTGGCCGACGAGCCCACGGGAAACCTGGACTCGACGACCAGCGCGGAGATCATGGGGGTGTTCGACGGGTTGCACCAGCAAGGCCAGACCGTCGTGATGGTGACCCATGAACGCGACATCGCGGCCCGCGCCCGGCGAGTGATCACGCTACTGGACGGCCGCGTCCACAGCGACACGGTCAGAGAGGCCGCGTAGGTCCGTGCCGTTCCGCGAGGCGATCCGCCTGGCTCTCCAGGTGATCTGGAACCAGAAGATGAAGTCCGGATTCTCCGTGATCGGGGTCTTCATCGGCGTGACGTTTCTCATCGCGGTCGTATCCATCGTCGAAGGCATGAACAACTACATGACGGACCGCTTCGCTGGCGCGATCCTCGGCGTGAACACGTTTCAGCTGCGCCGCTATCCCAGGCTTCAGATCGAGGACGTGTCTCGGGAGACCCGACGCAAGTGGTGGCGACGCCCCCGCATCTCGTACGAGGACGCACGGGCCGTCACGGCAGGTATCACCGTGCCTCACCGGGCCGCCTGGGAATCGCTCACCAGTGAGCACGTTGAGTACGGCGGCAAGGTTGCCCGGGACATCGAAATCGTGGGAACCTCGGAGCAGTATTTCGCAATCAAGGATTGGGACATCGCGGAGGGCCGCCCGTTCAGCCAGCAGGAGGCCCGGACTGGCCAGCCGGTCATCGTCCTGGGCAACGAGTTGGCCAACCGGCTGTTTGAGAACGCCGACCCCCTCGGTCGTCACGTGAAGATTCGCAAGATCCCCTACCGGGTGGTCGGCGTGGTGGAGTCCCAGGGGAACATCTTCGGGATCTCGCTGGACAAGTTCGCCGTCGCTCCCGCCCTGTCGCCGATCAAACGGATCGTAGCACCCCCGCGCGTGATCGATGCGCTCGTGGTGCAGACGAACTCCGTGGAAGACCTCCAGACGGCCATGACCCAGACAGAGGCGGTCATGCGCAGTCGGCGAGGTCTGCGGCCAACGGAGGAGAACAACTTCTCAGTCGAGACGTCTGAGGCGATCCTCGACTTCTGGGGGAAGATCAACCGAATCCTCATGCTTGCACTCCCGGGGCTGGTGAGCATCTCGCTGGTGGTCGGCGGCATCGTCATCATGAACATCATGCTCATGGCAGTGGCGGAGCGGACCCGGGAGATCGGGATCCGCAAGTCGCTGGGGGCGCGCCGCCGGGACATCATGCGGCAATTCCTGGTGGAGTCTGCGACGCTGGCCATCGTTGGGGCGGGCATCGGGATCGGAACCGGCCTCGCCCTCGCAGCGTTGGTCCAGGCCACGACGTTCCTGCCCGCACGCGTAGCGCCCTGGTCCGTGGCCGTCGGCGTGCTGCTGGGCGCCGGCGTCGGCATCGCAGCAGGTCTCTACCCGGCGAGCCGCGCCGCGCGCCTGGATCCCGTCGAAGCCATTCGGCACGAATGACTCATGACTCAGCTGTTTGAAGGCGTCGGCATCGCGCTCGCTTCACTCCGGGCCAGCAAGGTGCGAGCGGCCCTCACCATCCTCGGCGTCGCCATCGGCGTCATGGTGGTCATGGTGATCGGCTCCATGATCACCGGCATCAACCGGGGCGTGGAGGACATCTTCAACCAGCTGGGACCCCGCACGTTCTTCGTGTTCCGTTTTTTCCAGGCGGGAATCCAGGTCTCCGACGGGTCTGACGAGATGAGCCCATGGCGCCGCAACCCACCCCTGACAGTCGAGGAGGCTGACCGGATCGCCCAGCTGCCCACCATTCACCGCGTCGTGGTGGATGAGGGGGCAGGCCGCGAGGTGGAGCACGGCAATCGCAAGCTCGAGTCGGTCAGCATCCGGGGGCGGGGCGCCCGGTGGGCCGAAGTGTCCGGGGACATCATGCCGGGTCGTTCGTTCACCAACCTGGAGTACGCGGCGAGTTCCCGCGTCGTGGTGGTGAACGAGAAGCTGGCGAGCGAGATGTTCGGCCTGCTGGATCCTATCGGCAAATGGATCAAGATCTCAGGCGTGCCGTTCGAGGTGATCGGCGTGTATATCCCGCCCCCCGACATCTTCGGCGAGGGCAACCGGCCTGAAGCGGTCATACCGCACTCCGCCTTCTCGAAGTACATCCCCCACTGGCGGGGTTGGATGGACTTTCTGGTCACGCCGAAGGAAAACACCACGGTTCAGGCTGCCATCGAGGATGTCACGGCCGTCATGCGCTCGATGCGCGAGCTCCGCCCAGCCGAGGAGAACAACTTCGCCATCGTGACGCAGGACAAACTGCTGGACAGCTGGAACCAGGTGACCGGCATGTTCTTCCTGGTGATGATTGCCCTCTCCAGCGTTGGGCTCATGGTGGGTGGCGTGGGCGTCGTGGCCATCATGATGATCTCGGTCACCGAGCGCACCCGAGAGATCGGCGTGCGCAAGGCACTGGGTGCAAAGCGCCGGGAGATCCTGTGGCAGTTCCTGGTTGAGGCAGCCACGCTCACCGCCGTGGGCGGCGCCATCGGCATGCTCCTGGGCGGCGGCATCAGTTTCATCGTCGCCAACGCGACGCCGCTGCCAGCCAAGGTGCCCATGTTCTCCGTGGTTGCGGCCCTGGGAATGTCGATCCTGACGGGTGTCGCTTTTGGCCTCTATCCCGCCGCCCGGGCGGCGAGACTGGATCCGGTAGAGGCACTACGGTATGAGTGATTAGGTGGGGGAGATGGGGGAGGAGGGAGAGAAGACATGATTGATCACCTCCCCCATCTCCCCCACCTCCCCCTTGAGTAGATTGCCTCCATGCCTCTTCTCGAAGGACTCCGTCTCGCCCTCCGAGAGATCGCCAACCACAAGTTGCGGTCGTTCTTCACCCTGCTCGGCATCATCGTCTCGGTAGCCTTCCTCGTTGCCGTGGTGGCCATCATCCAGGGAATGAACGCCTACGTGCGGGAGAACCTCGCCGGGGCAATCGTGGGCCGGAACGCGTTTCAGATCCGGCGCATACCGATTTCCGTTGGGC
Organism: Gemmatimonadales bacterium; assembly: GCA_011772755.1. Lineage (GTDB taxonomy): Bacteria > Gemmatimonadota > Gemmatimonadetes > Gemmatimonadales > GWC2-71-9 > WVYX01. Next base: position 116,456 of record WVYX01000293.1, on the reverse strand, counting down.
TGATCGACGACGAGGAGTGGCGCGAGCTGCAGCGTCGGCCCGTCATCCGCCCTGAGGAAGCCGACTACGTTTCGCGGGCTATCCCTGACGCCGAAGCTATCGCCCTGCAGTCCGGGTGGCCGACGCCGATGGCGGACGTCAGCTGGCGGAATCGCACGGTGGGGGACGTCCTCGTGGTGGGCGTGACGGCGCCCTATCAGGTTGTCCAGGACTACGAGACCGCGGCTGGCGAGCCGCTGACGGAAATCGACGTCCGCGAGCGGCGGCGTGTGGCCATCCTCGGCTTCGACGTAGCCGACAAGCTGTTCGACAACTTCGACGCCGCCATCGGCAGGAGGATCCGCGTCCGAGGCTTTCAGGTGGCCGTCAAGGGCATCGTCGAGAAGAAGGGCACCGTCCTGGGACAGTCCATGGACGGGTTCGTGATGCTCCCGCTCACCCTCTTCGAGGCGATGTACGGCCGCCGCCAGACCACCGTGATCTCGGTGAAGATGCCCGAGGCTGCGCAGGTGGCTGACGCCATGCTGCGGGCGGAGGAAGCCATGCGCATCGCCCGCCAGCTGCGTCCGGGCCAGGCCAATGACTTCACCGTGGACACGGCGGAAGGCTTGATCACGTTCTGGCAAAACCTCACCCGGATCATCTTCACCGTGGTTCCGGCGGTGGTGGCGATTGGGATCGTGGTGGGCGGAATCGTCATCATGAACATCATGCTGATGAGCGTGCACGAACGCACCCGGGAGATCGGCATCCGCAAATCAGTGGGCGCCCGACGGACGGACATCCAGCAACAGTTCTTGGCGGAATCCGTGGCCCTGGCCACGCTGGGAGGCCTGCTGGGGATCGTGGCGGGCTGGGCGCTGGCGCAGCTGGTGGCAGTGGTCTCTCCGCTACCCGCACGCATCACATGGTGGTCGGTCTCGGTGGCCCTCGGCCTCGGCGCAAGCATAGGGCTCATCTTCGGGGTCTACCCGGCATCTCGGGCGGCGCGGCTGGACCCCATCGCAGCACTTCGCTTCGAGCAGTGAGGAGGAGCTGAATCCCCATGCTGCACGGAGCTTCGGGAAGCGGGAAGCGGAAAGCGCAATGCTCGACCGCCCGTCCGCCGAACCGCCGGGAGTGGCAGGGGACAGGGGCGGGGCAGTGAAGTTCGTCAACTTCGCCGAGGGCGCCGGCATGGCAGTGGCCGCAATCCGATCGCAGAAGCTGCGCTCGGCCCTCACGATCCTCGGCATCATCATCGGGGTCGCCACCGTCATGGCCATGGCATCCATCGTGCACGGAATCCGGTCCCAGATCTTCAACACGCTGGAGGTGGTTGGGCCCACCACCTTCCGGATCCTCCGGTTCTTCTCATCCACCCCCCTCAACCCCGACGCCCTGCCGCGGGAGGTGCGCATCCGCCCCGTCCTCCGACGGAGAGAAGCCGATGCCATCGAGCGGCTGCCCGAGATCCACTACAGCTCCATCTGGGTGGGTGTGTTCGAGCGCCTGGAATACGAGGGTGTGCGCAGCCAACTCACCGTGGTCTACGGAGCGGACGAGCGCTTCATGGAGGTTCTGGGAGGCGCTATCATCTCGGGCCGGACCTTCACGCCCACAGAGGTACGCACCGGGACCGGCGTGGTCATACTCGAACGTGAAGCGGCGGAGAAGGTATTCGGCCAAGTGAACCCCCTCCGCCGCGTCATGCGGGTGGGCGGACGAGCGTTCAGAGTGATAGGGCTGTATCGCAAGCCGGAAAACATCTTCCAGCCCCCCGGTCAGGAGATATCAGCCATCGTCCCGTTCGAGGCCGCGCGACATGCGTTTCGGTACGACGAGACGCAATCCCTCCTCATCCTGGTCAAGCCCCGTGACGGGGTCACCGTCGATGCCGCCATGGACGCGGCCACGCTGCAGCTCCGCCGGATGCGGGGTCTGAGACCGGGAGACCCGAACACCTTCGACATGATCACGTCAGATCAGATTCTGAACGTGTTCAACCAGCTCACGGGTGTGTTCTTCCTGGTAATGATCGTGCTCTCGAGCGTAGCGCTGATGGTCGGCGGTATCGGAGTGATGGCCATCATGATGGTATCCGTGACCAGCCGCACTCGAGAGATCGGCGTCCGCAAGGCGATGGGAGCTACGCGACGAGAGATCCTCTGGCAGTTCTTGATTGAATCGGCGACACTCACATTCGCCGGAGGCGCGGTGGGGATAGCCGTTGGACTCGGAGCAGGGCAGGTACTCAATGGTGTGCTCAGGTTCGACACCGGCGTGCCGATCTGGAGCGCCGTGGTGGCGACCGGGATTTCGATCGGAATCGGGCTGGTATTCGGCCTCCTCCCGGCGAACCGGGCAGCGCGGCTGGATCCGGTGGAGGCGCTGCGGTACGAATGACACGGTCTGGGTGCGCGGTGAGCGGTGCGCTGTGAATCGTGAAGTGTGAAACGCGAAATGTGAAACCGCCGCTTCACGTTTCACCCTTCACATTTCACAACGCACGGCGCACAGCCAACAGCGCATCAGACTCGAGGAGGAAGTGCACATGGCGAAGGCGGTCGATCTCCTCGCCATCGGGGCTCACCCCGACGATGTCGAGCTCAGCTGTGGTGGAACCTTGATCAAGGCCGCCAAGCAAGGACACGTCACGGGCATCGTGGACCTCACTCGTGGGGAGACGGCGACCCGAGGAACACCCCACACCCGGACCGAAGAGGCTGCCGAGGCGGCGCGGGCAATGGGGGTGACTGAGCGGGTGAACGCCGGCCTGCCGGACGGTCACCTCCATAACAGCGATGACATGCGGCGAACCGTGGTGGAGTTGGTCCGCTCATTGCGCCCGAGGACCGTCATTCTCCCCTTCCCCGTCGGGCGGCATCCGGACCATCGTATCGCGTCGGAACTCTGCCGGGACGCTTGTTTCCTGGCCGGGCTGCGCAACTACTCCGCGGGAGGCAAGGCGCATCGGCCGAGCAAGATCCTCTACGCCCTCGCCTATCGCGAGGATCCTGTCAAGCCAACGTTCGTCGTGGATATCTCGGCGGAGTTCGACGCCAAGCTGGAGGCGGTCCGGTGCTACCGCTCACAGTTTGACGGAGTGAAGACCGCCGGCGAGATCTTCCCCACGGGTCAGGACCTGTACGACCTCATCCGCACGCAGAACGCCCACTACGGAAGCCTGATCCGCACGAGCTACGGCGAGCCGTACATGACGTATGAGACAGTGCGAGTGGACGATGTCGTGACGATGGGCGTGGTGTCGATGTAGCGTGGTTGAATGGTGTGTGGGACGTGGTCAGTGGGATGTGGTGAGTGGTTGGTGGTCTGAGGTCGTTGCCAATCGGCCAGCGATCCCGTTGGCAGGAGCGGTGGTCCAAGACTGCCAAGACAACCGACCACTGACCGCCAACCACTCACCACATCCCACCGGCCTTTCCCCAAGAGCTTTGCGTTCCTACCTTACAACCCGCCCATGAACACGCCGCCAACCGCTCAGCGAGTCGTCTATCTCGACAGCGCCGCAACGACCCCGGTCCGCAGGGAAGTCCGTGAAGCGATGGAGCCGTTCCTCAGCGAGGGGAACTTCGGGAACCCCAGCTCCACGCACCGGCTGGGCCGGGCCGCCCGCGAGGCGGTCGAACAGGCTCGGCGACGCATCGCCGAGGTCATCGGCGTCGAGCCGGGCGACGTGCTGTTCACCTCCGGAGGCACCGAGGCGGACAACCTCGCCGTGCTTGGCACGGCGCTGGCAGCCCGTTCCGCAGGCCGGCCGTTTGCGGTGGCGGTCAGCGCCATCGAGCACAAGGCGGTGCTGGCGTCAGCCAAGGCAGTCGAACGGCTGGGTGGAGAAGCCATCATCCTCCCGGTCGGGGACACCGGTCAGGTAGACCTGGACGCCGTCGGCGCAGCGCTGGAGCAGGGCGTGGCACTCCTCAGTGTCATGTGGGTCAACAACGAAGTGGGCATCGTGCAGGACATCCCGGAACTGGCTCGCCGGGCGGCGGCGGCGAATACGCCGTTTCACACCGACGCGGTGCAAGCCCTCGGCAAGGTGCCGTGCTCCATCGCCGACCAGCCCATCTCGCTGCTTTGTCTATCGGGCCACAAGATGGGCGCCCCGAAAGGCATCGGAGCCCTCATCGCCCGCAGCAGGCAGATGCTCGAGCCGCTGCTCCACGGAGGCGGCCAAGAGTTGGGGATCAGGCCAGGCACCGAAAACGTCCCCGGTGCCATCGGACTCGCGGCGGCCGCGCAGCTTGCCGCAGCGGAACTCGACGCGACGGCGGTGACCACCCGGCAGTTGCGCGACGAGCTGGAGCGTCGGCTCCTGGCAGAAGTAGGGGATGCCCAGGTCAACGGCGCCGGTGGGACCCGGGCCCCGCACGTCAGCAACATTTCGATCCCGGGGGCCAACAGCGAGACCCTGCTCATGCAGCTCGACCTCGCCGGCATCGCCTGCTCGTCTGGTGCGGCCTGCGACACGGGCAGCGCAATACCGTCCCATGTCCTCACCGCCATGGGGTTGCCGCCCGAGCTGGCGGCCGCCTCGGTCCGGTTCTCCTTCTCGAAGGACAACACCCTGGACGACGTGGCCCGGGTCGTCGAAGTGATGCCGCACGCGGTGGAGCGGGTGCGGAAGCTGAGCGCGGCGCTCGAGGGGCGATGACAAGGGAGCCTACGGCATTGACGGGACAACGGCACAACAGCTTGACAGGACCACGGCAGGACGGCAGGACCGGGCAACGGGATAGCCACGCGAATGCCGTCATGCCGTCGTGCTGCGCTGCCGTCTCAAGTTCCCTGCCGCCCCTTCCGCCGCGGTTGGGCGGGGCTGCGGCTGCCGCTCCTGCGTCTCAAGGTAGCATCGTGAGCACGGGGCGCGTGTTGGTCGCCATGTCCGGCGGTGTCGACAGTTCAGTGGCGGCTGCGTTGCTGGTTGAGGAAGGCCGCGATGTCATCGGCGCGACTATGAAGCTGTTCTGCTACGGCGATACCGTTCCGGACCGTCCCTGCTGTTCGTTGGATTCCATCAGGGACGCCGCAACTGTGGCAGCGCGTCTGGGAATCCCCCACTACGTCCTGAATCTCGAAGACCGATTCCGGTCTGACGTGATCGAGAACTTCGTCTCGGAATACGCCCGCGGCCGCACGCCCATCCCGTGTGTCCGGTGCAACTCGTTCACCAAGTTCAAAGACCTCCTGGCGCATGCTGACGCCATGGATTGCGACTACATCGCCACCGGTCACTACGCCATCACTCGTGACGGCGCCCTGTTCCGAGGCAGAGACTCTGCCAAGGATCAGTCGTATTTTCTATGGGGCATCGACCGGCGTGTGGTGGCACGGATGCTCACGCCGGTGGGCACCAAGACCAAGGACGAGACCCGCAGCATCGCGCGGCGCCTCGGCTTGGTTACAGCCGAGAAACAGGAATCCGTGGAGATCTGTTTCGTACCGGACGGTGATTATGCCGCCGTGCTGGCGAAATACTTACCAGCCGACTCGCCGGCCCTTTCGCCGGGACCCATTCGGGCCACATCCGGCGAAGTGATCGGCGAGCACGGGGGGTATGCCCGGTACACCGTGGGACAGCGCCGAGGGCTCCCTGGCGGCTCTCCTGAGCCGCTATACGTGGTCGCCATCGAGCCGCGAAGCCGGACCGTCGTGGTGGGCACCGGTGACCAGCTGTTTCGGCACCAGGTGGTGCTAGAAGAGATCAACTGGCTCGGCGAGCCTCTGGGGGCCGGCGACGCGTGTCAGGTGCAGGTCCGTCACCGGGCCAAGGCGGCACCGGCGCGCGTCCAGTCGGCCAATGGAACCGGTCACCTGACCCTCGAACTGACGGAACCGGTGCGCGCTATAACCCCGGGCCAGTCGGGGGCGCTGTACGACGGCGCCCGCCTCCTGGGTGGCGGTGTGATCAATTAGGAGACCGCGGTGGACGTACTTCAACGCGTTGCCAGCGAGCTGAGTACCGACGAGAACCGGGCGGAGCAGGGCCTGGGGGCCGTCTTCATCGCCGTACGCATCGCTACGGACGCCAAGACGTTCAGCCAGGTGAGCCGGTCGATGCCTGATGCGGGCACCTGGATGCAGCGGGCACCGTTCTCAGCCGGCCGAACCGGCGAGATGTTGGCCATGGCGACTCCGGCGGCACTGAAGCGCGTCCTCAGGCTCGCCGGGTTCAGCGACGAACAGATCATGAAGCTATGCACTATCGCAGGCGCGGCCCTGCGAGACGCTGCGCCAGAGGCCTACGAAGAGAGCTTGAAGAAGTTGCCATTGCTGAAAGCCGAGAGCGATTAGCAGTTTACACTTGGCAGTTCGGGACCGCGCCGCATGCTTGTCTCCGAACCGCTAATTGCGAATTGCGAATTGCCAGTTGCTCCGATGCCCCACATCCACGAGATCGTCACCTTCCCTGGCTCGGGTGGTCAGCTCTCCGGCACCCTTCAGGTACCTGAGGAGCACCCCAAGGGCGGGGTGGTTCTCGCCCATTGCTTCACGTGCTCCAGGTCACTCAAAGTGACCAGGAACCTCGCCACCGGGATCGAAGACGGCGGATACGCCGTGCTCCGGTTCGATTTCACGGGCCTGGGCGAGAGCGAGGGGGAGTTCGCCGAGACCAACGTCACCACCAACGTGAGCGACATCGAGGCAGCCGCGAGTTACCTGGAAGCTCGGCAGTTGAGACCGTGTGCCTTGGTTGGACACTCGCTGGGTGGAGCGGCGACCCTCCTGGCGGCTGCCAATACCCCGAGTGCCCGGGCAGTGGTAGCCGTCGCCGCCCCTTTTTCCCCTGACCACGTGCGGCACCTCTTCGCCGAAGACGACGTCGAGCAAGCCCTCGCGGCAGGACGGGCGACAGTGAGAATCGCGGGCCGACCCTTCCAGATCTCGGCCCAGTTCTTGCGGGACCTGGAACGGCACTGCTCGCCGGAGCGGATCCGACAACTGGGCCGTCCGCTTCTCGTGGTCCATGGCACCCGGGACGCCACCGTGGAGATCGAGGAGGGCGAGCGCATCTTCGCGGCAGCTCAGCAGCCCCGATGGTTCGCGGCCATCCCCAATGCAGACCACCTATTCGGGCAGCAGCGGCACGCTGAGCAGGCGGCGGCGATCATCGTGAGCTTCCTGGACACAGTGTTGTAGCATCGGTGCGATGTCCGTTCATATGGGCGGCTACGGGGAGCAGCGGGCAGCGGGGGACCGGCGCGACGGCGGGACGGGCGCCGCACTTCGGCTGGGCCTCGCCATGATCGCAGCGGGCTTCCTACTCGTGGTGTGACATTCCGTCATGTGTACCCGGTACAACCAGAAGGCGGCTGACTCGCGCGTCACCCTCAAACCGAACGACAGAAGGCCACATGGCTAGAATCTTTGCCGATCTCCGCAGGGGGCTCGAGGTCACGCTCTCCAACGGTCGCCACACGTGGCGCTCCGACGAGCCGCCGGAAAGCGGCGGCGACGACACCGGACCGAGCCCCTACGAGCTTCTCGTTGGGTCGCTCGCAGCATGCACCCTCATCACCCTGGCGCTGTATTGTCGCCACAAGGGCGTCGTACTGAAGTCCATCAGTGCCACCTATGAGCATGGGCGTATCCATGCGGAGGACCGCGAGGTGTCGGTCGATCCCAAGAAGGGATTCATTGACCAGATCACGAGCCACGTACGGATCTCCGGTGACTTCGACGACGCGCAGCGCAAGCGGCTGGCTCAGATCGTGGAGCGGTGCCCCGTGCACAAGACGCTGGCCAACGGCGTCAAGATGATCGACAAGGCGGAGTTCGGGTGAGATTAGGGGAGGAGATGGGGGAGGTGGGGGAGGGGAGTGAGGGGAGTCAGCGTCGAACCCTCCCCTCCCCCACCTCCCCCATCTCCTCCTCCTCTCCCCGTCCCCGATGCCCCAGGCCATCGAGAAACTCTCTCGCCACCTCCTTCACGTCTCTTCGATCCACATCGACCAGGCGATTGAGCCGTCGCATAGTCTCCTGGTCAATCGTCCCGCCAAGCGCGGCAAGGGCTGCGCCAACCTGCGGACGGGCGGTGAGCACCTGGGACCGAACGACCGGTGCGGCTTCGTACGGCGGGAAGTACTCTTTGTCGTCCCTCAGGTGGACCAGCTCGAGGGCCTGGATCTGCCCATCGGTGGAGTTGCCGGCAATGATGTCCACTTGGCCTTCGGCAAGCGCCCGATAGGTCAACCCCAGGTCCATCACGGCCGGCTGCATCGGGAAGCTGAACCCATAGGTGTCCACCAGCCCACGATACCCGTCTTCCCGCTGCATGAACTCGTAGCCGAAGCCTGGCCGCCAGTCGGAGGCGTGAGGCACGGCACCTGACAAGGTCGAGATGCCAAGCCGCCGGGCATCCTCACGGCGGACCAGCATGGCAAACGTGTTGTTGAAGCCCAGGGGCGCGGTCCATACGAGGCCCCACCGTTCGCGATAGATGCTGTCCACCTCCTGACGGACTCTGGCTGGATCACGGACGGTGGGGAGTCCCAAGATCGCCGAGTGTGCCGTGCCCGTGTACTCGACGTAGACGTCGACCTGTCCCGCCTTCATCGCCTCGTGGCAGATGAACGTCCCACCCAAGTTGAGCCGACGATCCACGTGGAACCCATGACGCTCGAGCTGCTGTGCCACGATTTCGCCGAGGAGCACTGATTCGGTGAAGTTCTTGGAGGCTACGGTGAGGGTGTCATCGCCCCTGCCACACGCACCAGCCGCCAGGAGGAGGGGGAGGAGTGGCAGATGGGGCAGAGCAAGCCGAGTGGGAGATCTCCTACCCCTTTTGCCCCCGCTGCCCCACCTGCCCCTCACCTTGCCCTCCAGTCCAACTTCCGCTCCACCAGATGTAGTCCTCCATCCAGCATCAACGCCAACAGGGCTGCTGGCACCGCACCGGCGAGGATCACCGCGTGGTCCACTAGCGCCACGCCCTGGAAGATGAACACGCCGAGCCCACCGGCACCGATCGCGGCCGCAATGGTGGCGATCCCCACCCCGATGACGGTCGCAACGCGGATCCCTGCTAGCATGACGGGAACGGCCAGAGGGAGCTCCACTAAGCGCAGCAGCTCTGCGTCAGTCATTCCCATCCCCCGGGCTGCTTCCCGAACGGCGGGATCGACACCCACGATGCCGGCATAGGTGTTTCGTATGATCGGAAGCAGCGCGTACAGTACCAGGGCCACAATGGCGGTGCGGGCCCCGATGCCGCCGACAAACGGAACAGGGATCAGAAAGCCAAACAGAGCAAGACTCGGGATGGTTTGAAACACGTTCGCCACGCCGAGCACCGGCGCTCGGAGCCTTGCGCTGCGTGAGATCCCGATGCCGAGGGGGACGCCGATTGCGATCGCCGCGCCTGTGGAGATCCCAACCAGCACCAGATGTTCCACCGTGCGGAACCAGACATCTCCGCGATTCTGGAGCACAAACTCAAAGAAGCTCATAGCAGTGTGCGGAAGGCGGCGACGGCTGGGTCGTCGCTGTGGCGGAAGTCATTCGGCGAGCCCAGGAAGCTGACCAGCCCGGCTTCAATGAGCGCCACGCGGTCCCCCAACACCAGCGCCTCACGCACGTCATGGGTCACAAAGACCACCGTCTTGCGCAGTCGCTTCGCCAGATCCCTGAACTCACGCTGGAGTTCGGCCCGCGTCACCGGATCTACGGCGCCGAATGGCTCGTCGCATAGGAGAATCGGCGGATCCGCCGCCAGGGCGCGGGCCACTCCCACCCGCTGGCGCTGACCGCCCGAGAGTTTGTGGGGCAGCCGAGCCGCGAAGTCCCTCACTGGGAGACCGACCAGGTCCAGGAGCTCCGCGACGCGACGCTCGATCCGGTCAGCGGACCACCGCTCCAAAGCCGGCACCAGTCCGACGTTTCGCGCCACGGACAGGTGGGGCAACAGCCCGACCTCTTGAATCACGTAGCCGATCGAGCGCCTCAGCCGAACGGGGTCCCAGTCACGCGTGCTGCGGCCGAGGACGAACACCTCACCGCCCGTGGGGATCAGGAGCGCATTTATCAGCCGCAGCATCGTGGTCTTACCCGAGCCACTCTTGCCGAGCAGCACCAGTGTCTCACCTGGCGGGATCATGAGGTCCAAGGGCCCAAGGATGTGCCGCCCGTCGTGGGCGAATCGTGTGCCGGTGAAGGCGATGGCGGCCTGTGCCATGGGTCAGCCGGTCGCCAGGGTGGAGCCTGTACTGGGCAATGAACTCACGCTTCGCTTGACGCCCTCTCGCAGCCATGAGAGCTTGCTGTGAGCGGCCGCGTCGGGAGGGTGCCTTGAAACCTTCTGGGGCGCCGGTCCGAAGGGATGCATAGAGATGCGCGGCTTCATAGCACGAGTGTTCATCACGGCCTTCGGTCTGTGGATGGCAGACACCATCCTCGGCGGGATTCGCTTCGATGGTCTGGCGGCCCTCTGGCTCGCGGCGTTGCTCCTGGGGCTGATCAACGCCTTCATCCGGCCCATCGTGATCTTCCTGACCTTTCCCATCACCCTGGTGACGTTGGGATTGTTCCTCTTCGTAATCAACGGGGCGATGCTCATGTTGGTTGCATCGATGATGCGGTCATTCCACATCGATGGGCTGGGCTCGGCGATCCTTGCCTCCATCATCGTTGGCCTCACGGGATGGATGGCCAACGCGTTCGTGGGCAACAAGGGGAAGGTCGAGGTGTGGAACGTCAAGCCGAGGAGAGGCCGGTAAGCACGCTCGCTGACCAGGCCTCAGGTTCCCACCACCACGGCCACCACATCCCTGGTCCGCTTTCGATTGTCGAGATTGAGTAGCAGGATCTCCTGCCAGGTCCCCAGTTGAAGCTTGCCGTCGATAACCGGGACAGAGATACTCGTCTTGAGCAAGGCCGAGCGCACGTGCGAGAACCCGTTGCCGTCATGCCACGCTTTGTTGTGCTCGTAGTTCTCGTCGGCGGGCGCGATCTGATCGAGCGCCCGGCGGAGATCCTCGAGAGCCCCCGGCTCGTACTCGATCGTGGTGACCGCCCCGGTCGAGCCGGGCAGATGCACGGTCACGACCCCCGTTTGAAAACCGGCCTCCGTCACCAACGCCTCTACATCGGGCGTGATGTTCCGGTGGCCGAATTCCTCGGCAAGCGTAAACGTCCAGCGGCGCGATGTCGCCATCGTAGTAGCTCCCTCGGGTCAGCGTCCAATCGACAATTCGGATAGTCGGACGGAGTGGACAGAACGGATGCTGTAGGGAAATCTACGGCTCCGCGGCGATACGGCGAGAGAGGAGCGCTCCGCGGCGAGCCGCCACATAGCAGCTCGCAATTTGCAATTCGCCATTCGTGAGGCTCAAACGTCTCCAACACCTTCGCCAGGAGTTTGAGCCTCAGCGGAGGGGCTCGACGCTCAGCAATTGGACTGGCTCGTGGACGCGTTTCCCCAGACGAATTGCGAATTGCGAACGGCTAGTTGCCCGCTGCAGCAGCCTCGCCAGTTCGCTCTTGACGTGCCGACGAGCCCAACCGACGTTTCGCCCTGGGACTCACAGGGGTCAGTAATGGAACGGCCGAGTTTAGAAGCTGCACCGGGGGTCGTGATCCCCCGCAAGTTCGTCATTCCGCCGGCGGTCGTCGCCCATCGGATGCAGCGGTACGCGATCTACCTCATGGCTTGTGCCTTCCTCCTCATGGCAGCTAACCTGAATTCGCTCTCGCTGGAGATCGTGCTGTGGTTTGCCACCGGCATCGCAGCCGTCTTCGCTCTGCTGTGTGCCATCGCGGTCGTGATTCTGCACGCCATCGCGTGGAACTTCGATCGGATGCGGGAGGAGCTGCACGGAGGTCGCACGGCCACGGACATGCGGTGACCGTGGCGCGCTGGGGTGGGAATGTGCCAAAAGACCACAAAACGCGTGGCAGGCGTCACATCGGCGTGAGGCGAAGGAGCCTACATTAGACGCCAAGAGCGCCGCACTCTTGGTGACGAACGTCACACACCAGAGGTCGGCGCCGCGCTTGTGACACAGGACCACACCAACGCGGACCAAGTGAGGAGAAGGCCATGCGTACCCATTCTGGTAAATCGCGCCGTCGCAAGCTGGGGTTGATCGGACCGGCACTTCTGTGCCTGGGCGCCCTCGCGTTTGGCGCCTGCAGCGATTCCACCGGTCCGGGCGACGAGTTCGACCCAGTGACGACGCAACGCGCTGCGGAAGACGTCTTCCTCGCCGTCTCGGACAACCCGGCAGTTCAGAGCGTTGCGGTGCTGAGCGAGGGATTCCCCTCGTTTGCGGCAGGGCCGGTAGCCGCGGCTGCCGAGCTGCCCCTCGACACCCCCACACCGGACGAGGCCGAGCACTGGCTCCTGAGGCGCCTGCGCCAGCTCGACCAGCCACCGGCATTCTACAGCCCAGCTGAGCCAGCGGTGCTCTTCCCGGCGGACCTCCTCGGGAAGACGCTGGTCTATAACGACCAGACGGGGATGTACGAAGTCGACGACACTCGGACGGGCGCCCCGACGGCCGGCGTGCGGTTCATCCTCTACGCCGTCGATCCGGTGCTGCACCAGCCGGTCATCCCACTGAACGAGATCGGCCACCTCGACCTCGAGGACAAGTCATCGCCGTCAGTGGACATGCTGGGGATCACTGCGGTCGTGAGCGGGACCACCGTGCTCGATTACGACGCGAGCGCAACTGTCACGACGAGCAGCGTGACGCTCAGCGCCGCAGGCTACGTCTCGAACGGCACGACTCAGGTCGATTTCGACCTGTCCCTCTCGCTGTCTGAGACGACGGGCATCACGGTGGACTACGATGTCTCTGTGCCGAGTGAAAATGCCGGCGTCAGCCTGTTGCTCACCGCCGATCTTCAGGCGCAGAGCATCAGCGTCACGCTGACCATCACCTACGACGGCAACACCGTCGTGTTCGACGTTACCGGCACGCAAACGACCATTACCGGTAGCGTGACGTACAACGGCGATACCGTGATCGAGATCTCGGGCAACCCAGACGCACCGACCTTCACGGATGTCTCGGGGACCCCGCTGACGCAAGCGCAGCTACAAGCGCTGGGCGCAATCTTCGAAGCTGCTGGGGAGGTACTGGACGCATTTGACGACCTACTCGCACCCGCATTCAAGGTGCTCCAGATCAGTATCTTCTTCGATCTGTAGGTCACGGATCCGACGACCCGCTCTCGGCGTCGCCGCCGTCGCCCTAGTGGCAGCGTGCGGCGCGCCGGGGGGGGCGGAGGACCTCGTCTTCGTCGACGGACGGGCAGTTGCCGCCGCCGGCGACACGCTGCTCGCCTTCACCCGCCAAGCCTCTCCCGAAGTGATCGTCCGTGACCGGCGCACTGGCGCCGTGTACACGCGGGCGAGGAACGTGCTGCACAGTCCCCACCACATCCAAGAGAACGCCGGCAAGTGGTACGTGTCAGACGTAGAGACCGGCCGGTCATCGATCGTCGTGTTCTCTACCCAGTGGGAGGTCGAGCGGCGCATACCGACGGACACGATTGCGTCGGCTCCGCACCAATTCGCGGTGCTCACGGACGGACGCATCGTGGTAGAGGCACCGGGCGGGCGGCTGGCGGCCATCAGCGACGACAGCGTTACCACCTTCGCCCTCGTGGAGCAGAGCACCCGAACCGGCTTTGTCGTGGCGGCGCAAGGCGGTGTGCTCCATGTCGTCCCGGGCCGCGCGATGACCCTGTACAACCAAAACGGGAACATCCGGTGGCGTTACCGCTGGAGATTCAGCGAAGCGGCGTACCTCACCGATCTCGCGGCGGACGCCCAGGGCCGCATGCACCTGCTGCTCGGGGAGGAGGGCACGGGGCAGTTTTTCGCCTTCACGCTGTCCAACATCACCGGAGAAGTGATCCGCTGGTCGACTCCCGGACCCTCAGCGACCTTCGTGGTAGAGCGTATGGGGGAGATTAAACCGGACAGCGCGGCGAGGTGGATTCAGCCATAGCGAGTGAAGCTGAGCGCGATCAGGAGCCTGCCGGGCATCCTGTCTGCCCCCACTGCCCCTCCTCCCCCACCTCCCCTTGCGGTCCTAGTACTTCAGCCCCACCTGATCGGCGAACTGCTTCAGAACCTCCTCCTGCTCCGCCGTGAGCTTGTCGGGAATGGTGACGGCGATTTCGACAAACTGATCGCCGCGGCGGCGGTTCTTCTCGATCCCCTGCCCTCTGATGCGAAACTTGCGGCCCGGCTGCGTACCGCGCGGGATCTTCACCACCACATGCCGGCCGTCGAGCGTGCGCACCTTGAGCTTGGTCCCCAGCGCCGCCTGGGCGAAGTTCACCGGTACGGTGCAGTAGATGTCCAACCCTTCCCGTCGGAAGAACCGATCAGGCTGGACCTGAAAGGTCACCACCAGATCACCCGCAGCCCGGCCGTCCTGACCCCGCTGGCCCTGGCCCTTGAGCCGCACCTTCTGCCCGGAGTCGGTTCCAGGTGGCACCGTCACCAGGAGCCGCTTGTTCACCGAGACCTCAGCCTGGCCGCCGCACTGGGAGCAGGCTTCGCTGGCGACCTTGCCGCGGCCGCGGCACGCCGGACACGGCCGCGTAACGGCGAAGCCTCCCTGACCAAAGGTGACGGTTCCCCTCCCCTTACACTCCTGGCAGGTGCTCACCTGGGCACCGGGGGCCGCCCCCGACCCGCCACATGTGGGACAGGCCTCGGTCACACCGATGGTCACCGGTACCTTCCCACCGAGGGCGGCGACCCGGAACGAGATGTCCACCACCACCTCGATGGGCTCGGGGGCCGCAGTCCGCTTCCCCTTGCCGAAGATCGATGAGAACAGATCACCCAGGCCACCGAAGCCGGGAAAGCCGCCAAAATCGAGATCTTCGAAACGCACACCACCGGGACGTCCCGACCATGCCCCACCCGCCCCGCCACCGAACGCGCCGTACTTGCGCATCGTGTCATACTGCTTTCGCTTGTCGGCATCGCTCAACACAGTGTACGCCTCGGAGATCTCCTTGAAGCGCTCCGCCGCTGCCTTGTTGTTGGGATTCGCGTCCGGGTGGTACTTCTTCGCGAGGCTCCGGTAGGCCTTCTTGATCTCACCTGAGGACGCCTTGTCCGGCACGCCCAGCACCTGGTAGTAGTCCTTTACCGCAGGCATCGCTTACGCCTCGTGTCCATCCTCCGAAGCCGTCTCTTCCACTGGAGCCTCACTGGCCAGAAAGACCCGAACCCGCGCCGGTCGGACGAGCATGCTGCCGAGACGATACCCCGGCTGAAGCACAGCCGCCACAGTGCCATCCTGCTCCATCGAAGCGGCCGGCATAGCTCCGACGGCCTCATGGTAGTTGGGGTCAAACGTCTCCCCCTCCACCCCCAGCCGCCCGAGTCCGGCGGCCTCCAGCTGGCGCATGAGCTTGCGCTCCACCAGATCCACTCCGGCAACCACATCCTCGACGTTGGCCTGAGCCACGTCGAGACTCACAACCCGCCCGAGATCGTCCAGGGCATCCAGCACGTTCTTGACAAGCTCGGCCTGGGCCCGTCCCCAGGTTTCGGACCGCTCCCGAGCCATCCGCTTGCGATAGTTGTCAAACTCGGCCGCCAGACGGAGGTACTTATCGTTCAGCTCCTCGAGCTCACCAGTAAGTCGGCGTACCGCCTCCTCCGGCAGCTCGACCAGCCCGACACCAGTCCCCAGCCCGGCCTCCGCCTCGCCTGAGGTCGGCAGCGCCGAATCCGGTTCAACCGTCTCGGTTGCAGAGTCGAAATCGTGCTCCACCGCCGATTCAGCCGTCGCTTCGGGATCGGCCATCTGTGCCACATCGCCGGTAGCGGCCCGCGGCTTGCGTCTGGACTTCTTTCTCTTCGCCATACTCACTCGGTTATCAGGATGCTCAGGGCCCGACGGATCCCGCCGGCGCCATCGAATTATAGCTCACGAAACAAGAACCGCAGCAACGGGCGCTGCCGAATCGCCATGTGCTACCGCCGCTCCGCCCTGACGCCGCTCAGCAGGCGTCGCAGGAGGTCCAGCGCTGCCTGGGCGCTGCGCTGGCGGACGGCTTCCCTGCCCCCCGGGAAGCGCCGTAGGACGGCTCTATCCCGCCCCCCGGCCCTGGCCGCGAGCCACACCGTTCCCACCGGCTTTCCCTCGCTCCCCCCAGCCGGCCCCGCAATCCCCGTGACGGCCACACTGGCCTCGACGCCGAACCGGCGCGCTGCCCCCGCCATCATTGCCCGAACTACCGGCTCGCTCACCGCTCCGTGGGCCTCCAGCAGCGACCCCGGCACCTCGAGGTCCCTCACCTTGGAGTCATCCGCGTAGCTGACCACACCCCCGGCGAACACCTCCGACGAGCCGGGGATGGCGGTGATGCGGGCGCCAATCAACCCCCCGGTGCAGGATTCAGCCACCGCGAGCCTCATACGCCGGGCTCTAAGCTGATCCAGCACCACCATCGCGAGATCGGTGTCCCCCTCCCCGTAGTAGTGGGCGTCCAGGACCGGCAGCACACGTTCCGCCGCCCGGTGGAGGGCTGCGTCGGCCTCAGGTTCGCGAAGTCCCGACACCATCAGGCGCAGATCCACACCGCTGAACCCCGGCAAGTATGCAACGGTGACAGGTGCGAGCCCGGCCTCCAGATCGGCCAGAGCGCTCGCGATCGCCGACTCGGTGGTCCCAGTGGTCCGGAGGGTTCGCCAACGGGTGGTCACCGGGGTCTCATGGCGGGCTTCGACGAGGCTCCGGACCCGCGGAATCAGTTCCTCACGGAGCAGGGCGCGCATTTCGTGAGGCACCCCAGGGAGCAGGACGGCCGTTCCAGGTGCCCCGTCCAACCACAATGCCGGTGCTGTGCCGCGGCGGTTCGGGAGCACGGTCGCCCCGCGGGGAAACTCTGCCTGCGTGCGGTTGCTCGGCGGCATGGGACCCCGTCCCAGCCGGGCGAACCGCTGTTCGAGCCTCCGGAGGTACTGCTGATCCAGCTCTAGCGGGGCGTCGAACAGTCCAGCCACAGCCTTCTTCGTCACGTCGTCGCTCGTGGGTCCCAGCCCACCGGTAACCACGACTAAGCCGGTGCGGCGCAGGGCACCAGCGACCGCGTCCCGGATCGCCGGCTCGCTGTCGCCGACGGTGGTTCTCGTCGTGACACGCGCCCCAACCGAAGCCAGGGCGCGTGCAATCTCTGCCGCGTTGGTGTCGAGGGTGAACCCCAGCAGGAGTTCGCTGCCTACTGTGACGAGCTCAAGATCCATCGCCGGAGGCGCCGTGGGCCGCCGGCGTCCCCCGGAAGAGCGCCCGGTACCGGTAGATGTACACGGCGAGCGAGTAGGCGGTCAGCAGGATGGCAACGGCCAATGTGGTCGCCACCACGGTGCCGTGGAAGCGTTCCCAGAAGGAGCCCATCCACCCCCGCTCCCACCCGAACGAGGCCCGCATGTCTTGCCAGGCGAACCAGGCGATCGTGGCACCGATGAAGATATCCTGCACGATGGTCTTGACCTTCCCGGCGCCCCCGGCGGCGATCACCACGCCGCGCTTCTTCGCCACGTGGCGGAACACGGTCATCGCCACCTCGCGCCCGATCAGCAGGATCGCGACCCAGGCCGGCAGGCTACCCCACCACGGGATCTCGTACTGCGCCATCTTGCGCGTGATTACGTAGATCGGGATGAGTGTGGCTATCAGCAGCAGCTTGTCGGCCAACGGGTCTAGCATCTTGCCGAGATCGGTCGTCTCGCCCCGGCTCCGCGCCAGTCTCCCGTCGTAGATGTCGCTGATCGCGGCGGCCACGAAGACCACGAACGCAATGAGCTTGGGGACCCAACCGCTGATGAAGGGCAACAGCGCGATTACGGGAGCCAGCGCGATCCGCGCAACCGTCAAGATGTTCGCGATGGTCCAGACCATTGCCGCCCCTAGCTCAGAGTCCTGAGCACCAGCTTCGCGACCGCCCTGAGCGTGTCGAAGACCCCGTCGCCCGTGACGGCAACCGACTCGAAATACGGCGCCTTCTCGACCCAGGTGCCGTCGACCTGCTTGATGAGCATCTCCCCCTGATGCCAGGGGTCGGCCGCCGCCTTCTGCCTGGCCGGATCGTCCACCGGCCAGCCGGGATTCAGCTGCGCCTCCAACTCCTTGACGGGCGCGGCATTGGGGAGATCGCGCTTGTTGTACTGTAACACGAAGGGAATCTGGGTCAGATCGTACCCGTACTCTGCCATGTTGTCGTACAGGTTCTGCATGGACTCCACGTTCGCTTCCATCCGCTCGAGCTGGCTATCGGCCACGAAGACCACGCCGTCCACACCTTTGAGGATGAGCTTCCGCGACGCGTTGTAGTACACCTGACCCGGAACGGTGTAGAGGTGAAACCGCGTCTTGAAACCCCGGATCGTTCCCAGATCGACTGGCAGGAAGTCGAAGAACAGCGTCCGCTCGGTCTCTGTCGCGAGGGATACCATCTTGCCACGGGTGTCGGGTGCGACCTTGTTGAAGACGTGCTCCAAGTTGGTCGTCTTCCCGCCCAACCCCGGGCCGTAGTAGACGAGCTTGCAGTTGATCTCACGGGAAGCGTAGTTGATCATCGACATCGTCGACGCCGCCTCCCCCTAGTCCCCAAACAGTCTGTCGATTTCGTCCTCGGCACCTTCCAGCAGTCCAGGCTTCTTCTCAGCGCCTCCGGCCTCCGCCGACGCAGCCCGAGCGAACATCTCCTCGAACAGGTTGCCCAGATCAGCCACCGTCTGCTTGACCCGAAGTCGCACCATGCCAACGGTAGTTCGTTGGTCGAACAGCACCACCAGGATCACTCGCCGGGCGACGTCGGCGAGGTACATGGACTCCTTCTCACCCTGGTGGAACAGCGAGGCAAACTCGGGCTCCCCGATCATCTTGGCCAACTGGTCGTTGGCGCTGAAGTCGGCGGCGGTGAGGGACGCGAAGGCCGAAGTGTCAAACGAGAGTTGCTCGCCGGCATTCGCCAGCAACTGGCCCGTCCGGTCCACCAAGAGCGCGCAGCGAGCACTGGACTCCTTTAGCAGGTCGGTCAAGTGCTCGGTGATCCTCTGGTGGTCGCCCTCATCCAGCGACCAGGTGCCGGCACCAGTCATTGGCTCCTCGCCCTAGCCTAGCCTTGCTTCCATGCGTCGGACGATGCCTTCGGCACGGCGCCGCAACATGGGGTGCTGCTCCCAGCTGAGGTAGTCCCGCAGCAACCGCACCGCCTCGACGCTCGGATGCCCGTTGAGATAGCCCAGCGCGGACAGTCGGCGCAAGGGGTGTGCGCTGAACAGATCTCGGCGGTGCCGTCCCATGGAATGCTGCGCTAGCACAGCACCCAGAGCGGTGCCAACCCCCAGTGCCAACAACAAGGCACGCGTCCTCGGTCCCATCATGTCGCCATCTCCCGACGGGCGGCAAGCGCCCGGGCGATAGTCACACTGTCCGCGTATTCAAGATCGCCTCCTACGGGCAACCCCAATGCGATGCGCGTCACACGGACGCCAGGCCGCTCCACCACGCCCCGAACGTAGGTGGCGGTTACCTCACCCTCCATCGACGGGTTCGTGGCGACGATGATCTCCCGAATCGTGGTGCCGTTCTCCAGCCGCACACGCAGCCCCTCGATGCGCAGGTCGTCCGGCCCTACGCCGTCGAGGGGCGACAGGTGGCCGCCCAGGACGTGGTACAGCCCGCGATACTCGCCGGTGCGCTCGATCGCGCCGATGTCCGATGCCTCTTCCACCACACAGATTACACTGGTGTCGCGGCGCGGATCCGCGCAGATGGCACAGGGATCGACCTCACCGAGATTGCCGCACACGGAGCAGGGACGGACCCGATCGGCGATGCCGTGAACCGCGTCGGCGAGGCGGCGCGCCGCGTCGCCTGGCTGCTTGAGCAGGAAATAGGTGAGGCGTGTCGCCGTCTTTCTTCCGATGCCAGGGAGCTTGGCAAACTCCCCGATCAGCTCCTCAATCGCCGACACGGCCCTAGAGCGGAAACTGGAACGGTAGCGGTAGTCCGCCGGTGAGCTTGTTCAATTCGCTACGGTAGAGTTCCTCTGCCTTGCGTTGAGCGTCGGTCACCGCTGCGAGGACGAGGTCCTCGAGCATCTCGACGTCGCCCTCGGCTGCCACCGCGGGATCGATCTCGACGGAGCGGATCTGCCCCCGCCCATCGGCGGTCACCTTGACCATACCACCGCCGGCGGAACCCACCACGCTGCGCTGGGCGAGTTCCGTCTGCATCTGGGTCAGGCGACCCTGGACCTGCTGGCCAAGCTGAAACAGTTGAGAAAGATCAGCCATACCTATGAATGTCAATCAGATACGAGTCTAACGCCGCTTGGCTGCAACCTACCCCGGCCAGGATAGCATGGCAAGCTACTCCAGTAGCTCGAGATCGAGCGCCTCGGCCACTGCATCGAGAGTAGGATCCGTGGCGCGATATTGCCTGAGCCGCTCCTCCCGATCCGCCTCCCGGTCGAGCCGGGCGGAGTTCGCCGGAGGCTCGGGCTCCCCACTCCCGGACGCAGCTCGGTAACTGATCCGCACTGGCTGACCCGTGACCGTGGCGATCGCCTCCGCCACGAGCGCCCGGCTCCGTTCGAGACCTTCCAGATGCACTTCGCTGTCGGATACCTCAAGGGTAACGTCGTTCCCGGCAACCGACGCCGGGGCGGCGTGACCGAGGGCCTCCCGCACCACCCGGCGCTGCTCACCCACCGTCGCCAGGATAGCGGGCCAGGCCTCGGTGAGCCCGTCGAGGGTGAGCGGGCCTTCTTGGGGGCGGGCCGCAGCCCGACGGGCTCTCGCTGCTGTCGGCTTCTGGCCTGCCATGGGCGGCGCGCTCCGGCGCGGATCCGGGGGATTCCCGGGCGGCGCGGGCCCTCCAGCCCCACCACCCAGGGACTGGAGCACCTCGGCCAGCTCGACCGTCCGGTCAAGTAGGGTCCACTGTAGCAGCAGGGTCTCCACGTGGAGCCGAGCGTGAGGGCTCCGCCGAATAGCCCCTTCCGCCTCACCCAGCAGCTTCAGCATTCGCAAGATGTCGCCCTCGGTATACCCGGCAGCGTGCCGCTCAACCGCCGCCCGCAACGTGTCGGTCAACCCCTCCGACTGGCCGCCCAGAATCCGAACCAGCAGCGCCCGGAGTGCCTCGCCTGCCCCACCCACAAACTCCGCCAGGTCAGCTCCCCCTTCGACCAAGCGCGCCACGAGTGGGAACACATCCTGAGTACGACGCTGGGCCACGATGTCCAGCAGCTCGGCGTACATCTCGTCGTCAATGAGACCCAGGGCCTCACGCACCCTGGCCGCCGTGACGGGTCCCTCCCCGAAGGCAAGCGCTTGATCGACTAGAGAGAGGGCATCACGCATGGCTCCATGCGCGACACGAGCGATGAGCAGCAGGGCGTCGTCGTCGACCGCGACCCCTTCCTGCTCCGCGACAAACTTCAACCGGTCGACGATCATGCGGGGGCCGATGCGCCGGAAGTCAAACCGCTGGAGCCGGCTCAATACCGGCGCTGCGGTGTTGGCGATCTTCTGCGGCTCGGTCGTGGCGAACACGAAGACCACCCGGGGCGGGGGCTCCTCCAGGATCTTGAGCAGCGCGTTCCACGCCTCGCGGGTGAGCATGTGCGCTTCGTCGATGATGTAGACCTTGTGGCGGTCAGGTGCGCTGGCGGCGTACATAGCCCGCTCGCGCAGCTCCCGAGCATCGTCCACACCCCGGTTGCTGGCGGCGTCGATCTCCACGACATCGAGGTTGGCGGCGCCGGACCAGATTCGCTGGCACGAGTCGCAGGTGCCGCACGGCTCTCCGCCACCATCCTCACGCCGCTCGCAGTTGAGGGCCATGGCGAGAATCCGGGCAGCACTCGTCTTGCCGACCCCGCGGGGACCTGTCAGCAAGTACGCGTGCGCAACCCGATTCTTCGCCACCGCGCCGGCGAGCCCTGCGGCGACGTGGGCCTGGGCGACGAGATCCGAGAAATGAGTGGGTCGGTACTTCCGGGCCAGTGCGGTATGAACCATAGGAGACTCGAAAATCGCCCCAGGCTACCCGAAGCGACGCGTGTCATCGCTTAGCGCTGCTACCTTCACGGTCCTGACGCGGTTCGCGCGCACGCGCCCCCCGGACCTGGGGCAACTGTAAGCTACTCTCTTCGCCCTGCTGTTTGCCACCCCACGGGGACGCCTCAGCGCTCCGCACCCCTGCACTGCATCACGGCAACACGGCATGACGGCATGACGGCAAGAGCGGGTTCGGGTTCGTGGTCTGTGGTGAGTGGTTGGGCCATCGTCTGGCGGTGGTCTCCAATGGGCGGACGCGACCACCAACCACACAACCACAGACGGGATCCGGGGCGGCGGCACCGGGGTTACCGATTCCCCCCCCACCGTGCCCACGTGCCGGGAATGACGAGAACCAACAGGGTGTAGAACTCCAGTCGCCCGAGGAGCATGAGCACCGCCAGCACTAGGTGGGCCGCCGGGCCGAGCTCCCCGTAGTTGGCTGCGGGACCGACTGCACCCAGTCCCGGACCGATGCTCGACATCGCGGCCAGGGCCGCGCTCATCGAGGTGACCAGGTCATTACCAAGGGCGGCAATGAGAACCGTGCCTATTCCGTGAGTGACCATATACAGGGCGAGATACGCCAGCACATTGAGGAGCACGTCGGAGCGAATCGCCCGTCCGCCCAGCTTCGTCACTACGATGGCTTTCGGGTGCAGTACTTTCCGGAGTTCACCCGCCACGTGCTTCAGCACTACGGCCGCCCGCACCACTTTGAACCCACCACCGGTCGACCCGCCCATTGCCCCCATGAACATGAGGCCGAGCAGGACGACCTGGCAGAATGCCGGCCACACGGCAAAGTCCGCGGTGGCGAAACCCGTGGTCGTGATGATGGCGGTGACGTTGAACACGGCGCGCCGCACCACCGATGCTCCCCAGTCGCCTCCAGTGGATCCCAGCACCAGCCACGCCGCCACGGCACAGCCGAGAGCCATTCCGGCAAACCAGCGCCACTCATGGTCACGCCAGTGCACGTTCCACTTGCCGGTGAGGAACCGATAGTGGAGCGTGAAGTTCGTGCCGGCCACCAACATGAACAGCACCGTCACCCACTGGATGGAGCCGGAGAACGCACCCAGCGACCCGGTGCGGGTGGAAAAGCCGCCGGTGGCGAGGCAACTCATGGCATGGTTCACGGCGTCGAACAACGACATGCCCAGCAGCAGGTAGATACCCATCAGCACGGCGGTAAAGAGGGCGTATACCCCCCACAGCAGGCGAGCCGTAGACGCAATGCGCGGTCGCAGTCGGTCTGAGGGAATCCCCGGTGCTTCAGCCCGGAACAGCTGGGCGCCACCCATGCCCAACAACGGGAGGATCGCCACGCCCAGCACGATGATTCCCATTCCTCCGAGCCAATGGGTGATGCTGCGCCACAGGAGGATACTCCGGGGCAGCTCCTCCATGGCGGCGAACACCGTTGCTCCCGTGGTGGTGAACCCCGACACCGACTCGAACAGTCCTCCCGCCGGCGTGGGGGCGACCCCGGTGAAGATGAAGGGGAGACTGCCGGCGAGAACCACCGCGATCCAGCCGAGGCCCACCACCGCCAATCCTTCCCGGGGATTGATCGAGATGCGCCTCGGCGTGGCGGCCCAGAGCACTCCACCGACTGCCGCGGTGACCAACGTGGCTCCGACCCACGGGACGATCAGACCGTCCGAGATCCCCAGGAGTGTGGGCAGCAGCATGGCGCCGGCTATCCAGATGAGTAGCGCGCCGACGATGTGCAGGACTTCGAGAATGTTCACGAAGGAAAGAGCGCGCTGACGGTTGCCACCGCATCCGGGAGGGCGAACACGATGGCCGTGTCGCCGGGTTGGAGCCCGTCTTTGCCCCGGGGTACGGTGACCTCCGTGCCCCGAATGATCGCCGCCACGATGGCGCCGTCGGGGAATCCCACGTCCGCGAGGCGGCGGCCCACCAGGGGCGACTCCGCCGACACCTCAAACGCAATCGCTTCCGCGTCGCACCCCTTGAAGGTGGCCACCCGGGTCACGCTCCCACGGCGCACGTAGCTGAGGATCGCATTCGCCGCGGAGAGCCGTGGGCTGACTGCCGCGTCCAGGCCGATGCGGCGGGCCAGGGGGATGTAGTCCTTCTTGTTCACCAGCGTGATGACCTGCCTCGCTCCAGCCTGCTTGGCCACCAAGGAGGCGAGGATGTTGGTGTCGTCCTCTTCTGACAGGGCAACGAAGCCATCCACTCCACCGACACCCTCCAGCTCGAGCAACTCGACGTCGGTGGCGTCACCGTGGAGGATCAGGACTCGGTCTAACCTCTCCGCCAGCTCCTGCGCCCGGGCACGGTCGGCGATGAGGAGGGTGGTCTGCACACCGTGCTGCGGCAGGAATTCGGCGAGGTAGAATGCCTCGGTACTCCCACCCGTGATCATGACCCGCTTTACCGACGACGGCTCGTACCCCAGCAGCTCGAGGGCCCGGGGGATCTCCTCGGCCTTGGCAGCGAGGTAGACGTGATCCTGCGGTCGAATCTCCGTGGCGCCACTGGGAACGATGGTCCGGCCATCGCGCTCCAGTGCGACGGCCAGAAGAGCACGATCACCTTCCTCGGCGGCGATGTCGGCCAGGCGCCGGCCGGCGACGGGAGCCTGCTCGGGCACAGTGAAGCCCAACAGCTGCACGGCTCCCCCGGCGAAAACGGCGATGTCGGTGGCCGCGGTGGACTGGAGCAGACGCACCGTCTCGAGCGCGAGCTCGCGCTCCGGGTTGATCAGCACGTCCACCCCGAACAGGTCGGGCTTGAGATTCCGGGCGTCGCCGTAGAAATCGGGATTGGATACGCGGGCCACCCGGACCATCCCCATCGTTCCCCGAGCGCTCATGCAGCAGACGAGGTTGACCTCGTCCACGTTGGTCACCGCGAGCAAGAGCCCCGCTCGCTGGATTCCTGCCCGTTCCAGCACCGCCGCACTGGTCCCGCTCCCCTCGACGACCGCAACGTCGAGGTGGGCGGCGACGTATTCCAGGCGGTGGGCCTCCACGTCGACAACCACCACGTCATGTTGCTCGTTCGAGAGGCGTTCGGCGACGTAATAGCCAACCTCGCCAGCGCCCACCACGACAATGTGCATATCGAAGCTAGCCCCGATCCGAGAATGGTTGTTTCGACAGCTGATGCATCAATCAGCCCTCTGCATAAACGCAACGGAGCATGACGCCCCCAGACTCTGAGGCCCCTGTGATCCGTCTGACGATGGCAGGCTCACACCGGCGTGTCAAAGGTGACCTCGCGATCCAAGGCGGCTCCGGGGTCCGATGCGCCGATGCGCGGTAAGCGGCGCCTCCCTGGGACAAAGTGCTTCAGCACGCGCCCACCGCAACGCGGCCGAGCCGCCGCTTCAGGGCCGGACACTGCTCGGTTACCCCCACTACTCCCCCCCCATGACCCGGCCGATGACATCTGCAGCGTGGACCACGTCATCGCGGGAGAGATCCAAATGGGTCACGGCTCGCAAGCGCTTCGCACCGAACCGCACGAGCAGCACACCGGCCTCGGCGAGCCGGGGAAGCGCCGCGTCGCAGGTGTCCTCCGGACGTAGCAGATCCAGCATGACGATGTTCGTCTCCGGCCGCAGCGGTCTCACCGCCGGATGTCCATCGAGCCGCTCGGTGAGCAGGGCGGCGTTGGCGTGGTCCTCCGCGATCCGCTCCAGGTTGTTCTCCAGCGAGTACAGCCCAGCGGCAGCCAGGATGCCGGACTGCCGCATGCCACCTCCCAGCCGTCTTCGCACTTCCACCGCCCGACTCATCAGTTCCCGCCCTCCCGCCAGGCAGCTCCCCACCGGGCAGCCGAGCCCCTTGGACAGGGAGACCATCACCGTGGTCGCGCCTTGGGCGACCCTAGCGGCAGGGACGCCGAGGGCAACGGCCGCATGCCACAGACGAGCGCCATCCAGATGGAGCGGAACACCACGTTCCGCTGCGAGGGCGACCAGTCCATCCCATACGCCCAGGGGCATCACCTTGCCACCGGCGGCGTTGTGGGTGTTTTCCGCTGCCACGGCGCTCACCCGGGGCATGTAGGGGGAGTCCGGGCGCCACGCTGCCCGAGCCAACTCGGCCGTGAGCACGCCGTCCGGCGTGGGCACAGGCCGAATCTGCGCACCCGAGAGCGCCGCTGCGCCTGCCATCTCGTAGTCCACCAGGTGCGCATTGGCCTCGAGGATCACCTCCGTTCCGCGCTCCGCATGCAGCCAGATGGCGCACTGGTTGGCCTGAATCCCAGAGGGAAAGAACAGTGCCGCCTCCATACCCAGGAGATCGGCGATCCGCTGTTCCAGCCGATGTGTGGTGGGATCACCGTCGAGCACGTCGTCGCCCACCTCCGCCCCCATCATCGCCCTACGCATTGCGGCAGACGGCTGCGTGACGGTGTCACTCCGGAGATCGATGATGCCGCCGCCGCGCATCACCACCCCTGGCGGACGGACGGACAGGCGGACAGGCGGTCGCACTGGACGGCGTGCTTCCGACCGCCGGACCGCCGAACCGCCGGACCGCCCGTCACCCCAGTATCGCCCGCTGCTCGCGCTGCCGCCGGGCCAGGTCGTATGTCTCGGCCACCTCGCCACCCAGGAGAAACACGCACGCAATCAGATACATCCACACCACGAACAGCAGCAGCGCGATGGCGTTGGCATTGGAAACGAGCCGGTCAATCGTGGCGAACTCTGCCAGGTAGAGGCTGTACAGCTTCTTTACGACCTCGAACCCGAGGGAGGCCACGGCCGCCGCCACCACGGCGGTGTCCCATCGCATCTTCCTGGCGGGGGCGATACTGTACACGATGAAGAACAGGAACACCCCGATGCTGAAGGTCGACATCCCCACCGCGAACCGTCCAAAGAAGGGGTAGTCCGCCACCAGCAACGTGAGGAAGGCGTTGGCCACGATCAGCACCAGGGTCACGATCACCTGGAACAGGTCGATGGCCTTCCCGACCAAGTAGGGACGCGACTCCGGCGTATCGAACACCTCGTTGAGGGCCGCCCGGGCGCCGCTGAAGAACCGAATCGCGAACCAGAAGAACAGTGGCAGACCGAAAATGGACAGCTGGGCCCGGCTCTCCACGACGCCGGTGATCAGCCCCTCGGCTCGCCGCAGAGGCCCATCGTCACTTTCCTCAGCAATGGGAAGCAAGCGATCGAGCAAGTTGAGGACGTCGGCCATGGCGTCCTCACCGGAGTGCACAAAGTAGCCGAGGGCGGCGAGGGCAAGCAGGATGAAGGGAACGACCGCAAGCAGCGCGTTGAACGCCAGCGCACTGCCGAGAAAGAAGATGTTGTCTTCATATGCGCCGATGAACACGCGGCGCACGAAGCCGAAGGGCGAGAACGCCCACCCCCGAGGCGGCGGGCTACGCACGGCGGTGATGATCGGTGCCGCTAGGCGTTCGTCTCGTCGTCCGAGGGGCGGGCCTTACTTCGGGCCGACCGAGACTCTGCCAGCTTCCGTTCCAACTCGTCCCGGGCCGAATGAACGGCTGACTTGCCGGCTTCCAGCGCATCCTGGGCCCCGGCTCGCTTGTCCTTGAGGGTCTGCCGAGCCGACTCGAACTCCTCCTCGACGCGTTCTTTGGCCTTCTCGAAGCCATGCTCGACACGGTCCTGCAACTCGCCCGCCTTGGCCCCGATATCCGCCCGCAAGCGCCGGCCTCGCGTGCGCAGCACTTCCCGGGTTTCCTCCCCGCTCTGGGGAGCCAGCAACAGCGCTGCTCCGGCGCCGACGATGAGCCCAAGCAGAAACCCTCCAAGGCCTCCGCTGGACTTCTCTACGATGACAACCGGTCTGTCATCCCGCACGTGGGGCATAGGATCTCCTTCCTCTCGATCTTGAAATTACCACCCCACTGAGAGCCCGTCAAAACGACACGGCCAAGCCGTCATACGCCGGCGACACGCCTGCAGGAAGCCGCGCCTCGAGGTCGGCGTGGGAGTACCGGTGGGTGAGATGGGTCAGGTACGTGCGCTCGGCACTGACGGTATGCGACAGCTCAACCGCCTCTGGGATGGACAGGTGGGTGGGGTGCGGTTGCTCGAACAATGCATTGACCACGAGGACCTTTACGCCGCCTAACTCCCGCAGCGCCGCTTCCGCTGCGGCCTTTACATCGGTGAGATAGGCGAGGGCGCCAATCCGGTAGCCGAACACCCGGGGACCACCGTGGTCGAACTCGAGCGGCAGCACCGGCATCCCGGCCACGGTGATCTCGCGGTACGGCTCCAGCGGAATCGGCGTGAGCTCCGGGAGGCAACTGCCAGGCGGCGGCGCCACGCTGGCATCGAAGATGTAGCCGAACCGATCGAGCAGCAGGTCAATCGTCTCCGGCGGACCATAAACCGGGAGCTGCCCATGTCTCACCGACACCGCCCGAAGATCGTCGATGCCGTGGATGTGGTCGGCGTGCTCGTGGGTGTACAGCACGGCGTCCACCGTACCGACCCCAGCTTGAACTAGCTGGAGGCGCAGCTCGGGCGGGGTGTCAATCAGCAGCCGGCTTCCATCTTCGGCTTCCACCACGGCTGCCGTTCGCGTGCGCCGGTCGCGGGGATCGTCCGAGGTGCAGACCCGGCAGCGGCACCCGATGACGGGCACGCCAAATGACGTTCCTGAACCAAGAATGATGAGGCGCATCGCTAGTCCACTGAGTCAGAAGTTCGTTGCCTGCTCGGCACGCATCGGCGGGTCCCGAAAGGCGCGTACGTAGCGGCGGTCACGACGCTAAGTACGAGGTACGAGGTCCGGGGTTTGAGGTTCGAGGGCCGCAGGGAGGCAACGGTGCTCCCCTCCATCACCTCGCACCTCGAACCTCGAACCTCACACCTCAAGGCCACGGAGTCCGCCGAGACCTCCGGACCGCCGATCCGCCGGTCCGCCGACCCGCCGACCCGCCGGTCCGCCCACGCTAGATCGTCTCGACCTTGAGCAGGTTGGTGGTGCCAGGAACATCGAACGGCACGCCGGCAGTGACCACGATCCGATCGCCGGGCTCAACCAGCCCCTCGGCCGCCAGTAGCTCCCGCGCCTTGCCCAGCATCGCCTCATACGTTGGAGCGCGCTCGGCCAGAAGCGGTATGGTGCCCCACACCAGAGACAGGTAGCGGCAGGTCGCGACCTCGGTGGAGAGTCCCACGATGGGAACTGCCGGCCGGTGCGCAGCGATCCGCCGGGCAGTGAACCCACTCTTGGTGAAGCACACGATGACCGGCACCGCCAGCAGCTCGGCCGCCACGCTGGTGGCAAATGCGATGGCGTCAGCCACCGTCGGGGTGCCCAGCGCCGCCTGCGCGTCCGATCGGCGGCGCTGGGGCTGCCGTTCAATGGATACCGACCGTTCCATCTCGCTGATGATCCGGGCCATGGCCTGCACCGCCTCCACCGGATACTCGCCCACGGCGGTCTCAGCCGAGAGCATCACGGCATCGGTGCCATCCAGGATGGCATTGGCAACGTCGGAAGCCTCCGCGCGGGTCGGCCGTGGCTTGTGCACCATGGACTCGAGCATCTGGGTGGCCGTAATCACCGGTCGGGCGCGCCGGTTGGCCAGGGCTATGACCCGCTTCTGCGCCAGGGGGACCTCCTCATAGGGAAGCTCTACGCCGAGATCCCCCCGGGCGACCATGAGGGCGTCCGAGGCCTCCAGGATCCGCTCCAGGTCATCGAGGGCGGCGGCCTTCTCGATCTTGGCCACTACCTGCACGTGGGACTGAACCAGGGCCCGCACCGCCTCCAGGTCGTCGGCCCGGCGGACGAAGGACACGCCGATCATGTCCGCCCCGTGCTCCAGTGCCACCGCAAGGCTCCGCCGGTCGGTCTCGGTGACTGCGGGCGCACTCACCTGCACCCCTGGGAGGTTGATCCCCTTGTGGCTCCGGAGCACCCCGCCGTGCAGCACCACCCCGTGGGCCCGATTCTCGGCGACCCCGGTCACGTCCACGGCGATGAGGCCGTCGTCCAGCAGAATGCAGGAGTCAGGCTGGAGATCCTGGGCCAGCGCCCCGTAGGTGGTGGGGATCTCCCCGGGCTGCGCCTCACCCTCCGGGGCGAACACCACGGAGGCGCCCTTGAGCAGCTCCAGGGGCTCAGGGAGTGCCCCGACCCTGATGCGGGGCCCCTGGAGGTCCACCAGGATCGCCACGTACCTGCCCTGCTGAGCCGCGATCTCCCGGACCTGGTCCATCCACGGCGCCCAGGAGGCGGGCTGGCCGTGTGAGCTGTTGATCCGGACCACGTCCACGCCGGCACGAATGATGTCAGTGAGCACTCGCTCGCTAGTCGATGCCGGTCCCAGGGTCGCGACGATCTTGGTGCGGCGAAACCCTTGACCCTGGGGCACTTACGGCGCCACAGGCTGGCCCAGGGCCGCGGAGAGGGCGGGAAGCGCTGCCCCGGCCGATTCAGGCCACCAGAGATGAACCCGGGGCGTGAGGGGGGTGCTCTCCGGGTTGATCTCGATGACGCTGGCCCCGCCGGCGAGGCCCAGGTTGGGCAGATCGGCGGCGGGATAGACCAGGGCCGACGTGCCGATGACCAGGAGCGCATCGCATTCAGCGACTACCCGGCAGGCACGCTCCAGGGCATCCTGAGGCAGGAATTCCCCGTACCACACGACGCCGGGCCGGACAGGGCTGCCGCACACCCGGCACTCGGGAGGCTGGACCTCACCGCTCTCAGGTAGCTCCAGTGATTCCAGGCCGGCGGGGTCGTACGGATGTCCCTGGTCGAAGCAGCGAAACGCGTCGATGGAGCCGTGCAGCTCAAGGACGTCGGGGCTACCCGCGCGTCGATGCAGTCCGTCCACGTTCTGCGTCACCACCACCAGCTCGTCGAACCCCCTGACCAGCGCTACCAGCGCGTAGTGTCCGGCGTGGGGGCTGACCCTTTGAACCAGTCGCCAGCGCCACAGGTACCAGCCGAACACCCGGGCCGGGTTCTGCTGGAAGGCCGCCGCGGTGGCCAGCTCAGTGGGGTCGTAGCGCTCCCACAGACCCGTTTGCGCATCCCGGAAGGTAGGGACGCCAGATTCCTGCGACATCCCGGCGCCGGTCAAGGCAACCACCCGCCGCGCCCCGGAGAGAAGCTCCACTGCCTGTTTGCACTCGTTACTCACGTTCCCACAATCCGTCCACACGCGCTCTCAACATGCGTGTTGAAGTCTCCTGTTTGGTTCGGCGTCAGGTACGGTAACCACCGGGGGCGGCGGGGGGCTAGGGGCGATGGTCGTAGATGACGGAAGGGGCATCCGATGAACGGGTGCCCGTGTGGTATGAACGGGTGACGGCTCGCTGGTGGTCTTCGAGCCGTGCAACGACGCGTCTCCCTGCCTACTCTTCCCTGAGTGCCTCCATGGGATCGAGCCGAGTCGCGTGCCATGCTGGTAGCGCGCCGGCCGCTACGGCTACCGTTGCGAGCACCACTACCGACATAACGAGCGTTGTTGGATCGGTGGCTGTCACGCCGAAGAGGAACGTCGCCAAGAGCCGCGTGCTCGCGAGCGCAACGACCACGCCGAGCGCAATACCCGCGACTGCCAAGCGACAGACCTCGCCGATCACCATCCCGAGCACGTGCGTCCGCGCGGCTCCCAGAGCCAGCCGCACACCGATCTCGTTGCGCCGGCTGGTAACCCGATACGAGAGCGTTCCGTAAAGCCCGATCATCGCGAGCAACAGGGCGACGGCACCGAAGAACCCGGAAAGCACGGCAAGTACCCTCGGCTGCGCGAGTGATGCCGCCACGTCGTCCTCCAAGGTCGAGAACCGAACGGAGATTCTCGGATGCACTTCCTCCATCAGGCTGACCACCGCCGGGACGAGAGTGGTAGGTGCGCCATCGGTCCGGACCTGAAACTGGAGCGCCGGACCCGGAAAGCCCCCCTCCTGGCTCAGGGGGAAGTACACAATTAGCTGTGTCGCTTCCCCGATGGATCGGTATTTCGTGTCCGCGACCACGCCAATCACCTCGTAGGCCTGAGCATCACCACTAGCCCGCGGTTGGTGGAACTGCCGCCCCAGCGGCTGCGACTCGGAGAAGAACCTGTGTGCCATGGTCTCGTTGATCACCGCGACTTGAATAGACTGCGGGGTATCGCGGGAATCGAAGTCACGACCGGCCAAGAGCGGCGTCTCCAGCGTCGCGAAGAATGCGTCGCTGGTTCTGTTGAACCGTACACGCATGTCCTGCCGGACGGACGGCGTGTACCCATCGACCTCTACAAGAGTGCTCGCTGAGCTGCCACTGATCGGTGTGAGCAGGGACGCACTCGCGGATGAAACGCCAGGCAGGGCACGCATACGCGTGAGCAGTTCCTGATTCACCTGGCGGGATTCCTCCGGTGAGAACCTCGCATTGCGTTTGTCAATCGAGACCAACAGAACGCCGTCACGGTTGAAACCCGGGTTGAGTCTCTGCAGCCGTGTCAGGGTACCGATCAACAAGCCGGCAACCACGACCAAAGACAACGACATTGCGAGCTGCGCGATCACTAGCAGCTTGCCCGTCGCGAACCGACCGCGCCGAGCGGTGACCGCTTGCCTGGCTGTTCGCAGCGCAGCTTGCGGTGCGACACCTGTCGAGCGCCACGCTGGAGCCAGCCCGAACAGTACGCCGGTGAGTGTGGCCACGGCCATCGTAAAGCCCAGAACCCTCAAATCCAGGGTGAGATCGAGCCACAGGTTGCTGCGCGTGGAGAGCATCCCGACCAGAAGAATGCTTGCCCAGCGTGCGAAAACGACGGCGACGACAGCGCTCAAGAGTGAGAGCAGCAGGCTCTCGGTCACCAGTAGCCGGACGAGCCGTCCACGTCCCGAGCCGATCGCTCGCCGGATCGCCACCTCGTGTTGTCGCCTCGTTGCGCGGGCCAGCAACAGGCTCGCCACGTTGCCGCAGGCGATAAGCAGCACTACACCCACCACTGCCAGCAATACCAGAAGCGCGGCGCGGTATCGTCCCCGCAACTCGGACACGCCGTTCGGGGCTGCCCGCACTGCAAACGTGTATGCGCGGTACCGGGCTTGGGCTTCGGCATCATAGTCTTGCGGGACCGTTGCGCCGAATACGCGCGACGAAAGCGTAGCCAGGCGGGCCCCAGCCTGCAGGGCGGTCAGACCAGGGGCAAGGCGGCCGAGAACGTTGAGGAACAAATAGCTCCTGTGGTCCAACAGCCCGTCTCCGCGAAAGATCACCGGTACTGTGCAGATCGGCGTGTATACATCAATCGCTGTTCCCACATCCACACCAGAGAACGCAGCATGGACGACACCTACCACCTCGAAGGCGTTGCCGTCCAGCCTCAACGTTGTGCCGACCACGTCGGTCGCACCACCGAACTCGCGCTGCCAAAAACCATAACTCACCACCGCAACCGCCGGGCAGCCACGGTAGTCATCGCTGTTCGCAAGCAGGCGGCCTAGCACGGGGCGGACGCCGAGGACAGGAAAGAAGTCGCCGCTCACCCAGTACCCTGGGACGTTCCTCACCTCGCCGCCGTCGGCCAGGTTGAAGTTGGCGCTCCCAAAGGCGAACGCACCCGATAGCGCATCCTGCTGCAAGTTCAGCTCTTCCCAGAGCGGGTTCGTGAAGTACGTTCTTCCGTCCCCATACGTCACCTGCACCAACTCCTCTGGATTCCGCACCGGGAGTGTCCTGAGGACCAGGGCGTTGTACAGGCTGAAGATGGCGGTGTTGGCGCCTATCCCGAGGCCCAGCGTCAGGATGGCCACGATCGCGAAGCCCGGGCTGCGACGCAGGGAGCGCGCGGCGTATCGCAGATCTTGGAAGAACGTCCCGATCTTTGCCCCGAGTCGCCCTTCTCGGACTCGTTCGGTCACCTGCGTAAAGCCGCCTAGTTCGATCCGGGCCTGGCGGTACGCATCCTCTGGACTCGCGCCCGCTCGAATCTTCTCGTCCGCCACCATGTCCACGAAGCTCCGCAACTCTTCCGTCAGGTCGTTATCCAATTCCTTTTTTCGGAAGAGTGTTCGCAGCGTGCTTACCAGTAGCGTGTAGGCCCGCATGCCCTTCCCCTAGGTGGTTTCGAGGATTCGGGTTATCGCCGTGAGCGCCTGCATCCAGTTGCGCGTCTCTTCCCCGAGCCGGCGACGACCTGAGGCCGTCAGCTTGTAATATTTGGCGCGCCGGTTGTTCTCCGACTCGCCCCACACGCCTACGATCCACCCTTCCTGTTCGAGGCGGTGGAGCGCCGGGAACAACGAACCGGGTTTGACCTTGAACGCCCCGTCCGTGATCTGCGCCATGCGACGCGAGATCCCCAACCCGTGCATCGGTTGGAGGGAGAGTGTCTTCAATATGAGCATATCGAGGGTACCGCGGACGAGATCGGTCTGGCTGGTGCCCATGGCGATTCCTATCGATAATCTATATGTCGTTCGCATAGACTACCGATATGAGTGGGGTTGGGTCAAGGGAAAGGACAGATCGAGGCTTGTTGCCCTGCGACGGGATTCTGTTGTTCTGCCCGCTGCTATGAAGGAATAGCGCCCGCCCCTTGCACCCTACGGTAATCCGAGCATCTTTATCGGGTTGGTCCGGCCTGCCGATGGCCTCGACGCCCGGCGCCGGCGTGACGCCCTCTATCTGAATGCTTGCGCCAGTTCCGCAGCCAGCGCTGTGCGCGTTGTAGATGACTCTGAGCGAGGTAAAGAACAATGAGACCCCTCCCAATTGTCGCATCGAGCTTGTTCGTGGTGGTTACATCCGTGGTCGTGGTCGGCTGCAGCCCGAGCAGTGAGGCCACGGAACGCGTCGTGGGTCAGAGTATCGAGCTCGGAAACGGGACCGTGTCCACGTATGCCGAGTTCGACGGCGGCGATTTGCCGACGGCGATCGGGGTTGTCTACTCGTCCGGCGCGTTGGAGGGGCTGCCCACCGAGCCGTCCGACCAACATCACTGTTTCGATCGAGACGGCGACGGTCGGGTGGAAGTGGACAGCGAGTGTATCCCCACGCATGAGTTCGTTATCCCGTTGCCCGATGCCGTGTCCAAGCGGTCAGATGTTCCGTTCAAGTGGGCACTGTTCAACTGGAACCCAGCGGGGCATATCCCACCCGGCATCTACGACGTGCCGCACTTTGACGTCCATTTCTACATGGTGCCGATCGCGAGTGTCTTTGCGCTGGAGGATGGACCGTGTGGTCTGGAGTTCATTCGCTGCGACCAGCACGAGTTGGCCAAGAAGCCGCTCCCTCCCAACTACATGAGCCCCGATTTTCAAGATGTCGATGCGGTGGTCCCGGCAATGGGGAATCACCTCATTGACGTGACGGGTCCTGAGTTTGCTGGCGAGGAGTGGAAGCGCAGTTGGATCTTCGGCGTGTATGATGGCGAAGTCATATTCTATGAGGAGATGCTGACGCGTGCGTTCATGCTCAGCCTGCCGAACGCGTGCTACCCCATAAAGTCACCACCCGCCGTCGGGCGGAGTGGGTTCTACCCGACCAAGTCCTGCATCCGCCACGACCCGGAGACTGGTGAGCACACCGTGTCGATAGAGGGGTTCGAGTTCCGCGAGGCGAGTGCACCTGAGCCGGTGGCGGGTTGAGCTCGACGCCTCTAGAGCGACATAACTCCAAACGTGGCGGGCGAATCGGCGCTTCCGGGTCTCCGTCACTCCACGGTCCACCGCCGGGGATCGGATGGGGCCGTTCCGTGGGGACCACGTCGCCTTTGGAATCGACAACGCACAGTTCATCGGGGATGCCTACGAAGATGGCACCGGCACGTACTACCGGGATTTCGTCGTGCCGACATCCGAGACGCCCCGGAATCTCCGCGTGATCATTCGAGAGGTCATGATCGAGCGGGAACATGGGGTCGGTAGTGGCGCGCAGTGAGGGAGCGCGTCACGCCTATGCCGTTGCGGCGGCCGGAGCCGGGCCGGCGTCCACCAGTCGCCTGCTCACCGGGTCAATGCGCAGATTGAGCCCTTCCAGCGAGCGCGCACCCAACACTGCCAGGTCGCCCGGCTCACCGAACACCACGTCATCGGTGGCCCGCTTCCCCCCAAGGTGCACAAACGCGGATCCGGTCCATCGCTCCAGGATCGTACCGTCCGCTTGTCGAAACCGCCACCGGCTGTAGCGCTCGATGCCGAGTGATTCGAGCAACTCGGCGGGGATCCAGGAGAGTTCGGCGCCGGTGTGCACCAGCACTGACCTCAACGCGCACAACTTCCCGGGGCGCATTGGGTTCTCGATCTCGATATCGACGCGGCACGTTCCCATCTCGTGGGACATGATTGCTCCGGAGGCTCTGCCTGTGGTTTGGACCGATGCTGAAGCGCTAACGATCAGTCGGTGCCGCTCGCCTCGGCCGTCACGCGCGAGAGGGCCTCACGGGCCTGGCGGACCCAGTCCTGCAGCGCCGGATCCGCCTGCTCCCACAGGCTGACGAAGCGGCCGTAGTAGTGCGCGGCCTTCTCCCGCTCGCCCCGTTTCTCGTACAGCTCGCCGAGCCGCATGTAGCCGTGGGCCAGGTGCGCCCCGTCGTACCACAGGTCGGCCGATGGAATCTCGGCGAACCGTTCGTACAGCACTCGCACCGAGTCTTCCACGCCGAGTCGGTCGTAGGCACGCGCCAGCCAGGGGTACGCGCAGGTCCAGCACTCGTTGCCGTCATCGAACTGCCGCAGCTGCTCGATCGCTTCCTCGGGTCGGCCTTCAGCGAGTGCGATCACGCCCCGAGCGCCGTGAGTCCATAGAATGGCGTTCTCGCTCCGGTCCGCCTCGGGCGTGGCTTCGTACTCGGCGAGCAGGCTTCGGGCGCGATCGGTCTCCCCGGCGGCGGCGAACGCGACCGCGAGATGGCCGTACGGCCGGTCGAGCGGCGCCAGCTCCTCAAGCGGATGGAGCCGCAGCGCTTCATCGAGGAGACGGAGGGCACGAACCGAGTCGTTCAACAAGAGGCGC
Organism: Gemmatimonadales bacterium; assembly: GCA_011772755.1. Lineage (GTDB taxonomy): Bacteria > Gemmatimonadota > Gemmatimonadetes > Gemmatimonadales > GWC2-71-9 > WVYX01. The sequence goes on along the minus strand of WVYX01000293.1, from coordinate 79,451 downwards.
TCGAGGATGGCGCGACGGGCTATGCGCAGCAGGTACTGACCCCGCAGCCCCTGCTCGGAGGTGAGACCGAACGCCCGGCGCCACAGCCGCTGGGCCGACTCGAAGCGCCCGCTAAGGGCGTCGAGATGTCCCCACCATTCGTAGGCGATGGCCTCCCACCACACCGTGCCGCGCTGATCGTCGAGCAGAGCCTGCACCAGCACGCGGGCGCTGTCGTAATCCTGGCGGTATGCCGCGTTCAACACGTACGCCAGCTTGACCTCGGGGTTCTCCGGGAAGCGTTCCTCGAAGCGCCGTGCGATCACCGCCGCTGAGTCGAACAATCGAAGGCGCGCCAGCGCGCCCGAGAGATTGCTGTAGTGCAACCGAAGGGTCGAGTCCACGCCGAGCGCCCGCGCGTAGTACTCCGCGGAGCGTTCCGGGTCCCGCAGCTGACTGTACACGACACCGATGTTGTTGAGCGCGTACGCGTCGTTGGGGTGCATGTCGAGCACGGTCCGGTACGCGCTGATCTGTTGATCGCGGTTGCCGGTTACGACGGTGTGGTATGCCGCCGTGACGAGGTAGCGCTCTCTGGCGGTGAGCCGGTCGCGCAGCTCGTGCGCCCTCGTCGCCGCCTCGACCGCGAGCGACCGTTGCGCCTGGTTGTTCCACAGAATGATCGCGAGCTTGCGCCACGCCATGGCAAACGTCGAGTCCTCGGCGATCGCCTCCTTGAGCAACTGGAGCGCGCGGGCGTTGTCGCCCTGATTCCACGCCTGGAGCCCTTGGGAGAAGACGCGCAGCGCGCGCATCGATCCAGTTGTGACCGCCTCCAGCGGCTGGCTGCCGCGAATGAGCCGCAACGATTCCCCGAACCGCGCCCGGAGGCGGTCCGAGAGCCGATCGACGGCGGCGACGAGATCGTCCGCGCTCCGGGCGTTCTCGGTCTCCGCAACGAGTACCTCGCCTGCGGTGGTGATGAGCCGAGCCGAGATCGCGAGCCCGCTCCCCACGGCGACGACCTCACCCGTGATCACGCCCTTCATCCCCTCCCGCTCGGCCGCCTCGAGCGCGACGGCGCTGGGCACGCCCTCCGACGGATCGCGCCGCATGAGCTCGAGCGTGCGGGAGAGCTGGAGGGGATCCATGACCGACACGGCCTGGGACTGAGACAAGCCGATCCGCATCAGCTCGGTGACCGTCGCGCCCTGTGTCGTATCCGACGTGCGGTTCTCGAAGTCGGCGAGGATGAGCCGCTCGCGCTCTTCTATAGCGCCGGTGGAAATGAGCGTGGCCGTCTGTCCCACGCCAATGGCCCGGAGTGCCAGGTAGCCGACGACCACGAGGGCGATTGCTAGGGCGGCCACGACCCCGGGCCGGCGCGTCCAGTGCCGTGCCACAGGTGCTGGTGCGGCCGCCACCGGCGCGGCGTGGGATGCGGCCGCCGCGCTCACTGCGAGCGCTTCGGCGAACTGCGCGGCCGGACTGAACCGGTCGGCCGGCGTCTTCGCCAGCACGCGCGTAAGCGCCGCAGCGACCGACGCGGGCACCACGGGCCTCACGATGGTGATGCTGGGGGGCTCCGCGGTGAGGTGCTGGTGGATCACGTTCTCGAGAGTCGGGCCGGTGAAGGGCGGCTCGCCCGCCAGCATCTCGTACAGCACGCAGCCGAGGCTATAGAGATCGCTGCGGCCGTCCAGGTCTGCGCTCCCCGCAGCCTGCTCAGGGCTCATGTATGCCGGCGTCCCGATCGCCAGTCCGGTTTCCGTGAGCCGCGCCCCGCCGGCCGCCGTGATGGCGCGCGCGATCCCAAAGTCCGCGACGCGCGCATGCCCGCCCGCCAGCATGATGTTCTCGGGCTTGATGTCCCGGTGGATCACGTCGCGGCTGTGCGCGTACGACAGCGCGTCCGCCACTTCACGCGCGGTCTGCAATGCCTCGTCCAGGGGAAGCTGCTTTTCGCGATCGAGACGGTCACGCAAGGACTCGCCCTCGACGTAGGGCATCACGTAGAACAGGAAAGTAGCCGCTTCGCCCGAGTCGTAGAGCGGCAGGATGTGCGGGTGATCGAGCCGGGCGGCGATCTCGATCTCGCGCAGGAAGCGCTCCGGACCCAGCGCGGCGGCGAGCTCCGGCTTGAGAACCTTGATAGCGACGTGGCGGTGGTGCTTCAGGTCTTCGGCCAGGTAGACGGTCGCCATCCCGCCGCGACCCAGCTCGCGCTCGACTCGATACCGCTCGGCTAGCGCCGCCGTGAGGCGTTCGCGTTCATCCGCCATGCAACACTCGCTCGGGGGGACACTATACAATACGACCCCGTCACCGGTGGGGCCAGCAGCCGGCCGCTCACGTCGTCACGCTGCGCCGCGCCGGTGGGCCGTCGAGGCCATCGGCGGTTCGACGGATTGTCGGCAATGTGCCTTTGCGGGTACGTCTCGCAAGTGTGAAACTGAAGCGGGTTTGGTCGGTTTCCCGGCGGGCACGTGACTCGGCCGCCTCACAACCACCAGTGCCGCCGCTGCCGGTGCCATCAGGGCCTTGCTCGCCGACCTCGATATCTCCTACCATGAAGCCCTGGAGATGATCAGCCGATGACTATCGCACCGCGACGCAGTGGGAGACACCACAGGGCACGACGTGAAGGAATCCCACAGCAACCCGCGCCGTGGGATTCCCATGGTCCTTCGTGACGCTCGGAAGGGCTTCCCTCGCTACTCGGTTTCTCCCTCCGGTGGCGAGAGCGTAAAGCCCAGCTGCTGGAACAAGTGGAGATTGTCAGATTGAACCCACTCGGTAACCATCCGGCCTTCGCTCAGATGGATTATTGAGGTTCCCGACAGCGTCACCGCCCGACCGGTGGGAGGGAAATCCCCTGGGCCGGTGTTGGTTCCGGTGAACGTCCAACGAGCAATGGCTCGGTCAGCGGCGAAGATCTCCTCGTCGAGCACCACGCGGAAATCCGGAAACTGGGTCCGGAACGCCGCGATGACCTCTTTCAAGGCGTCGATGCCGATAGCGCCTGTCCCGCTTGCGGGACTGACACGTCTCTCAAACTGCGGATCCATGATGGCGTCCAGGCCGTCTAGGTTCCCGCTGTTCCACGCTTCGACATAGGCGTCGGTGATCGGTTTGAGTTCGGCCGCCGGGTCCGGCGGCTGACAGCCCGTGATCGTAACTAACGCAACGATCAGGGGCAGAAAGGCAAGCCCGCTGGGCTTGCAGGGGTGTCGCATGGCAACCTCCCGGCTGGCGTAGCCAGCCCTCGGAACTGGTGGAGACGGCAGACCTCAGCTGCCGGTCCAGGGCGGTGGAAGGCGGCTCCAGCCGCCCGGACCTTCCATATAGTGCGCCGGGGTTCGAGAGACGGCTGGGGTGGGCTGGAGATCGGCGATTGCAGATCAGCAATCGTAGATCGACAGTCGCCGATCGCGATAGGAATTTCTACGGGAGTATGTACTTGACGCAAATGCGCGGAAAGTGGAGCACCTTTCCCGGGTGTTGCTGTCGCAGGTACTATAGCGCATGGCGGATAGCAAGCGATGGGCGGTGTTGGTAGCGGGCACGTACCTGGCCGTCGTCATCTTCTTCCTTGTGGCGGGGTTCAGCGTTAAGGACGCATTTGCATTCCTCCCAGTTGTCTTGCTAACCGTCCCCTGGAGTTTCGTGGCGACCTTCGCTCTCGATGCTGTCGCTCCTAGGCTACTCGACAATCCGTTCGTCACTGTTGCCGTCTTAGGCGCGGCAGCCGTTCTGAACGCACTAATCCTCTTCAAGCTTGTCACCTCAGCTAGCCTCAGGAAGCGCTTCTTTACCAGTCTCGAGCTAGTTCTTAGACGATTTTTCGGACCCACCGAACGGCCGTAGGGCAACGAATAGACTCAGAATCGCGGTCATTCGTCCCTCTTGGGTTCCTCGCCCTTAGGCCAACCCTCCTTCGGGCCCTCCTTCTCTAGCGCCCTCTTGACCGCCTGCTTCCAGTCCTTCCCCTCGATTTTGAGATGGTCGGGCTTAGCGCCGGGCTTGGCCTTTTCCTCTGGACTCGTCACTAGGCCTTTCCTCCCGGAAGAGATCCCTCGTTGCTGCGCAGTGGTGGAAGGTCCCTGCTGGAGAGACCTCGCACCGGTCCGCGGCTACCTCCGCCCGACGCACGCCCATGTCTGCTCCCCAAACCCGCCGTAGCACCTCGCCACAGGGCTGCGACCCGCCGGGGCGGGTTCTTTGTCCCGATCCTGAATCTCATAATTCCCTATCGGGTGATGCGCGAGGTTTGGCGCGGCGCTCTCCCGTGCACCCGTCAACTCCGACAAACGCTGTCCAGGATCACCCTTGCGAGGCGACGAAACGCGTGAACCTTAGTGGGCATTCGCCGTGCCGCGATGGCGACGGCGATCCCGCTCTCGAAGAGACGTCGCCTCCCACGCCGCTCCGACCACGAGACCGCCGGACCACCGCGCAACACTCACAGGAGGACCAAAATGACAGGAATGGACTTCATCAGCTTCCTCATCCTGCTCGTTGTCAGCGTCGTGGTTTCCGCGATCATGCACTTCGGGCTGAGGTACTACGTGATCCCCGGATTGGCCTCGTACTGTTCAAAGGTCGTGATTGGCTGGCTCGGTGCCTGGCTGGGCTCGCCCGTGCTAGGCCACTGGTTCGGCGGCCTGCGCTACGCACCGGAGGGCCAGGGATACCAGTTGTATTTCATCCCGGCGATCCTGGGCTCGTTGGCCCTCGTGGTACTCGCCGTGGATGTGGTGAAGACGGTTGGCTGGATTTGGAAGGGTGAGCAGGCGCCCGCTAGCGCGTCCGGGGGTGCTGGCCCGGCAAATCCTTAGGCGGTCGACGCGCCTCGAGCGATCGTAGCAACTCGTCGTACTTCCTGGGCGTCAGCAGCGGCCTGATGAGGGGCAGATCCTCAGGCCAGATTGGGGGCGTGCGCCATTCTGAATAGCACATGGGCCGTCTCCGGCGAGGCACGGCCCAACGCAGCCGCGTCTCATCCTCAGGGACAACCATGTGTGGGCCACCGAGCGCGACGAGCTCGGCGTGCAATACGCGCTCAGGTACCGCATCGCCGCGGAGCACGAGCCGCGCTCGCGGCAAGGCGGGTGCGCCGCGGCGATCGGTACGTGCGAGATGATGAATGGTGAGCAGCTTGTGACCAGGTTGGGCCTTCCGCCAACGGCAATCGTCAACGCGCTTGTCGTGCTGATTGCCACGTTGACCGTTTCATGCGGATCGGACGCCAGTACAGAGGAATCGACCTGGGCTGGTGAAGTGCAGCGCTTACCTGGTGGTGCTGTTCTCGTCTCGAACCCTGCCGCTGGGGTGTGGCACAGCCAGGCCGGCTGGAGGATCGAGGAAACGCTCCGGATCGGGTCCCCGGAAGGACAGGGTCCCGACGTCTTCGGCCGCATCACCGCAATCGAGGTCGACACGGCTGGGCGAATCTATGTTTTCGATGGGTTCGCCAGAGAACTCCGGGTGTTTGGACCTGACGGTGATTTCGTGACTAGCGTCGGGCGCCGCGGGGCAGGTCCTGGTGAATTCGAAGGGGTGGTCGGCATGAGCCTTTCACCCGACGGCGCAATCTGGCTGGTTGACCCCGAGAATGCCCGGTACGCCGCAATCCAGGGCGACGACTTCGAGATGCATCGGCGTGACGCCCCACTGTATCGTCTGCCGTGGGTAGGTGGGTTCACCGCAGAAGGAGTCCTGTACGATGCGGTGGTGCTTCCCGGCCAGGGCCGTGCCGGTGAGTCTCTCCTCCGGGTGGGCCCGGCGGGCGCCGTGACTGACACACTCCCGATCGCAACACCGGAGCTGGATGTACCACGGCGCGGGAGCATGACTTTCCCGCTCCCGTACGCACCCAGAGTCCTTCGCACGTTCGACCCCCGCGGCTTTGTCTGGACCGCCGTCACCCATGAGTACCGGCTCGTCAATATGTCCCTGCGTGGGGATACCGTCACGATTGTCACTCGGGACTACGCCCCACCGGCGCTCACGAGCGCTCAGCAAGATTCGGTACGGCGGTACGTGCGCCGACTTGAAGCAGAATTCCGGGTCGATGTTCGCGGCAGCATGATCCCGCGCTCCGCGCCGATCTTGAGGTGGTTCCTCGTTGATGATCGCGCGCCTCGGCAACCGAGCGCGCTGAGCGCCGTCAACAGTCCAGCCAGCAGGAAGAGTGACCCTCGCATGTGCAACCTCCTCTGGACAGGAATCTGCTTTCGCCCCTGCGCAGTATGTCGCTTGGCCTCGGAGCTGTCCAGCCGCCGGACGAGGCTTGCGACGCCTTCGTGGTTCGCTCGAACCTCTTGGGAGAGCGGCACGCGCACCATGGTTTGGGTACGCGCCGGGCTGGGGAGCGGTAATCGCCCCAGCCAGGCAACCGGCGGAACCCCGAGCGGTGATCGTGCGACGTTTTCAAAGGAAGTCGTTTGATGGTGCGCCTGACGTTGACACGAGTACGAACAGAGAAACGCGTGGCCAGCGAGCATGATGCTCGCAGGTCATGCGCTGACCGTTAGGGAGCTCGCTGTCAGCCGGAGTGGCAGGAGCCTCTACGTTACCGCCGTGCCCCCAATGGTCCACGGAGGGGACGACGGCAGCCTCTACGTGGTTGATATGGACGGCCCCGAGCTGCTCTTCTCCTCACCTCTTGAAGGACACGGAAAATTGGCCGTACTAGCGATCATATGATTTCTCTTCCTCATCTACTGTCATAGAGTCCAACCAGTTCGGTATTCATAGTGCAGAAGATCATTGGCCTCAGGAAGATTGGTGAACCGTCCCTCCACGCCATCATACTCCAATACGGTATTCTCACTTGCCGTCAATACCGCAAGGTTCCCTAGCAACATGATCTCGGTTAGATGGCCCGCAACAGAAAAGTCATTTGAAGATTTCTTGCCATTCTTGATTGCATCGATGAAATCCTCGTATATATCGCCGGTGCGCGGTATCCATGGCTCTGGAGGCTCATATCCTTCCATGGCCGTTTCGGGTATGATTCGCGGTTCTGCGCCGTGACTTCTATGCATCATGGCACCTTTTTCACCAAGATAGATCGCATCCTCGACTGGGCGACCCGCCTCCAATTCCACCGGGCGAGCAGGTCTGAGTCCACCGTCAACCCATGTCAGCTTCACCGGCGGCATGTGACCACGTGCCGGAAACTCATAGGTCAGCATCTCCGCGAGCGGCATGAATTCTTCGTTGTATCTGGTGGAGCTGGCCTGAATCTTGGTTGGCAGGCCAAGGTTGAGGGCCCAGACTGCCGCATCGAGTATGTGCGCACCCATGTCGCCCATAGCACCGGTACCATAGTCCCACAAACCACGCCAGTTGAAATGGCAAGTGTCCGGATGATAGGGTTTCTCCGGACCAGGACCCAGCCAAACATCCCAATCCAACGAGCTGGGTACAGGTACCCCTTCCGGACGGGGAATGTCGCCTTGCGGCCAGATCGGTCGGTTTGTGGAAAGATGCACTTCTCGAACAAGACCGATGGCACCAGACTGAATCCATTCAACTGTCAATCGACTACCTTCAGTTGCGTGTCCCTGATTTCCCATATGGGTCACCACGTTCATCTCTTTGGCAATCTCAGTGAGTTTGCGGCATTCGTATACCGTCTTGCACATGGGCTTTTCGACGTATACATGTTTCCCCATTCTCATGGCGTACGCTGCAATAACAGCGTGTGTATGATCCGGCGTGGCGATGACGACTGCATCGATCTCCTTCTCATTGTCCAGCATCTTGCGGAAGTCCTGATACACTTTCGCCTTGGGATAGCCCTTGAAGACATGAGCCGCAAACTCCGTGTCTACATCACACAAGGCATAGATGTTGGCGAGCTTCCTTGGCCCGGCTTCCTCTTGAGGCTGCTGCCGCTGCACACCTGGCCGCTGCCGTTCAGCAGCCCGCCGAGCAAGCCAGGCAGCTCGCCTAGCCTCCCGCTCGGCGATCTGCTCTGGAGTGAGCGGCTGGCCCGTGTTGGAACGCTGCGGCCTTTCAATCGGCACATCAGGATCAGCTATACCTTGTATGTCCAAACCGCCTTGAGCTCCCACACCTATCCCCGCGACATTGACCATATCACTGGGAGCCTGGTAACCGGCTCCGCCCAGCACATGGCGCGGGACGATCGTGAATGCGGCGGCCGCCGTGCCGGTCGTACTCAGAAACTCACGCCGTGAAAGGCTGCCGCTATCTCGGTGCTCCTTCTTCTTGCCTCCACTCATGATTCATACTCCTTTCAACTTGCCACGGAAGAGAACATGGCTGGGGGAGCGACAGAATAGCCTGCGCCTCGGTACATGAGTCCGCAAGCCTCAGCGGACGGTTCGCTGGGCTTGGCGCTTTCCGTTGCAGACTCGCGGACGAACTACCACATTGGCGGCAGCCGTCAATAGGACTCCGCAAGGACCTTGAGGGCTTCAGGTTTGACGGCGGGCGGTGACGCACGGCACCGGCCTGAGCACCTATCGCCTTCCTGATGGCACGGAGGCGCTCACGGACATGAGCCCCCTGTTCAGCGTGGTTATTGAGTTCCCTGATGGCCGCAGCATCCGGGTGGTGGCGGCTTCCTCAAGCCGTCCGCACGTCAATCTAGCCCACTCCCACCCCAAAACGTAGGTTAGTGCATTCGCCCAACCGGGAGCTGTGTCCACGGCCGATATGTCGCCGGAAACGATCGTTGTGAACGGATAGAGCAGCAAGAACCAGATCTCAGAGGGACGACTCATGGAAGAGCCAAGCCAAATCGAAAGCCATATGACCAGACGTGATTTTGTCGCATACACGGCAGCTGTGGCGGCAACACCTCTCGTGCCCCGCTCTCTGTTCGGTCAGGAAAAAGTCAAGCCCGATTCGAGATTCAATGGCGTGCAGATAGGCACGATCACCTACAGCTTCCGCAGCATGCCGGGCACAGCGGATGACCTTTTGAACTACGTCATTCAGTGCGGCATCAGTTCAGTTGAGCTCATGGGTGAACCGGCCGAACAATTTGCAGGAGCCCCAACTCTTGAACAACCACGGTGGCCGCGCCGTGGTGAGGAGATCACAGAGGAACAGCGCGCCCAATTTCGAGCAGCACGTCAAGCGCGAGCCGAGGCGATCAAAGAATGGCGCACGTCCGCCTCGATGGATCGATTCCAGGCGCTCAAGAGAAAGTACAACGATGCGGGGGTCAACATTCACATCATCAAGTTCAATGATATCGGCCCCAATATGTCGCAAGCCGAGCTGAACTACTGTTTCAATGTCGCCAAGACGCTCGGCGCCAAAGGCATCACAACGGAGATATCGGAAGAAAAGGCCAGGTTCTTGGCTCCATTTGCCGCTGAGCACAGGATCATGATCGGCTTTCATAACCATACGCAGGTCAACGCCTCGAGTTGGGAAGCGCCTTTCTCCCATGGAGAGTATCTCGGCATGAATCTCGATGTCGGGCACTACGTCGCCGGGACGAACGAGTCTCCGATCCCCATCATCGAAAGGTATGCCGAAGCCGGACGCATTCTCAGCCTGCACATCAAAGACCGTAAGCTGAACAACGGTCCCAATATGCCGTTTGGTGAGGGCGATACGCCGCTCGGGCTGATTCTGCAACTAATGAAAAGGAACAAATACACGTTCCCGGCGGACATTGAACTTGAGTATGAGATCCCCGAAGATTCAGATGCCGTGGCCGAGGTGAAAAGATGTGTCGAGTACTGCAGAAACGCACTGGCTGATGCTCCGGAACCACAGAACCCCATGCGACCACGATAAAGGGAAATCAGTGCGCTTTTCCGCCAGTGGTTTTGGTGTACGGTTTTCAAGCATCGGGAGCGATACAGGACCTGTCGGACTTGATGTGGGCAGCCAACGGCCTTAACCGTCCTGATGAAAACAAGACCACGGCGTCATCAGCGATGAACGCACACACGATGTTGATGTTTATGTGTTCATGAAGAATGGCGTCTTCCGTCTACTATTACAGAAGCCGTGAGCTGGTCCCTGTGCTTGGCGGTGATTTCAGATCGGCCATCATGATGCAGCGGCCACCTAGACCGGCACCAAGGCCTGAAGGTTCTGGAAATGCCACTGTTACAACTGATGCTCCTCCCGCGCCGCCGCCCCCCGCTGAGGCAGCGATTCAGATTGTCTTGATATCAGATTCCGATGGCTTCCGAGCAGGAACGAACGAATTGAAATACGAATGGGGAGCTATCGGTGCGGGCATCATATCGCAGAATATCTCCCTGTCTTGTGCCGCGACCGGTTTGAAAACACGTCCGCGATCCTCCATGGATAAGGAGAGGATCAAAGGAATACTCGAGCTGAAAGAGACCCAGTACGTGTTCCTGAACCATCCAGTCGGATATGCAAGATGATCTCATGTCAGGGGGCGTTGGTGCATGGCTCCGGGTTCCGGCGCACCGTGGTGGTGAAGCCCCGATCTGGAGTCGCCACCAATCACCCTTGAGTGGTATGGGCGCTACCACAAGACGTATGGGCAGAGCGCTGGACCTACGCCGAGCGGTCCCTAGATGTGTCTTTGGCTCTGTTCAGGGCCAATACAGCTCACATAGCGCAATTCCTGGAACAAGCGCCTGACGGGTGGCGCCTTTCCGTGATACTCCGGAGGCCGAACGGGGAAACTGAGCAGATCCCGGTCAGCGCCGTGGTTCGGATGCAGGCTGACCATGCCGTGCATCATGTCAACAGAATCCTCGCCATTCGCGCAGAGCGTGGTGACGCCTAACACGACCTTGTGAAAAAGCAGAGCCTCCGAGGGAGGCGGCCAGATCGGGATGACGTCCCTCCGCCTCGTAGCGCATCGTAATACAACTGTCACGATGTGCGAAGCGTTGCAACCGGGCCAAGCCGCTCGTCTCCGACAGTTCTGTGACCAGTCGGCATCTCAACGTCTGGGGCGGCCCGGCCGTAGACTGTAGAGGTGGACACGCTCGCGGCGAGCGGCCTCAACGACGCAAACATCAAGCTGTGCAGAGCAGAAACATTGAGAAACATGGTAAGACAGTCGTTCGCTCTTCTTCTACTTGTTGGATGTGCCACGAGCCACTTGGCGGCTCAGGATTCCCGCGCCGACCAGATCCAGGCCCTTCGGCTGACCCCTGGGCAGGCCCTGCACCTGGACGGTGTGATCGAAGAAGCATTCTGGCAGCGGGCAGCGGTGATCCGGGATTTCCGGCAGCAGGAACCCGATGAGGGAGCCCCGGCTACGGAAGCCACGGAAGTCAGGATCGCGATCGACGATAGGAACATTTACGTGGCGGTGATGGCCTTCGATCGGGAGCCGGACCGAGTGGTAAGCCGAATCCTTGCGAGAGACCAGATCATGGAGGCCCGGCACGACTTCCAGTTCGCCGGCGACGATGCCGTAGCTATTCTGTTCGACACCTTCCACGACAGCCGCAACGCCTTCGTGTTCGCCACGAACCCCAACGGTGCGGAGTTCGAGGCCCTCATCACCGACGAGGGAGCCGAGATCAACGTGGACTGGAGGGCGGTATGGCAGGCAGCCGCAGTCCGGCACGCCCAGGGCTGGTCGGCGGAATTCGCCATTCCATTTCGTACGCTGAGATATCCGGAAGACGGCCAAGGAGAACCGTGGGGATTCAACGTGTACAGGACCATCCGGCGCAAGAGCGAGATGGTGCTGTGGCAGTCGTGGTCGCGGGATAACGAAGGGTTCGAGCGGGTGAGTCGGGCGGGGCATCTGATTGGCATGGAGAACCTGCCACGGTACGGGATCAACGTGGAGCTGAAGCCCTTCGCTCTGGCAGGCACTCGGCAGGAGCTCGATGCCGACGGACAGACGCCCGTCGAGCGTCAGACCGATATCGGTCTGGATCTCAAGTCGGAGCTCCTACCGGGGTTGGTCCTCGATTTGACGTTGAACACCGACTTCGCGCAGGTCGAGGTGGACGACGAGCAGGTGAACCTCACCCGTTTCTCGCTCTTCTATCCCGAGAAGCGGGACTTCTTTCTCGAGAACGCGGGGGTATTCGACGTGGGGTTCCGCGGCGGATTCGGTCCTCCGCCATACCAGCTCTTTTTCTCCCGCCGTATTGGAATCGGATGGGAAGGCGAAATACCGATCCTCGGAGGCGCGCGCCTCACCGGCAGGGTCGGTGGCCAGACCGTGGGGTTGATGAGCGTCCTCACCGCGGAATCCGGCGACGTGCCGATAACCGGCCACTCGGTGGCTCGAATAAAACGGGACATTGGGGAGAACAACTTTCTCGGGTTGATGGTAACGGACCGGCGGAACGGCGATGGATCAAATACGGTAGCGGCGGTGGACGGTTCATTCTGGCCCCATCCCACATTGAACGTAAAGGGGTTCTACAACCGGAGCTTCACCAGCGGTGCGGGCGGGAATGACCACACGTATTCCGTCACTGCAGACTACTCGACCGACCTCGTGGGAGCATTGCTCCAGCATCTCACAGTCGGGTCACAGGCCCGGGCCGACCTCGGCTTTATCACACGCAGCGACATTCGCCAGACCCGAGCGGAGTTCCGGCTCTCTCCCCGGCCGGGCCGCTGGGGGATCCGCGTCATCGAGACCAGCGTGGAGGGGGAGTACATCTCCACCACCGATGGGAGGATGCAGGATTGGGGGGTGAGCTTCGCCGTGGACCCCGAGTTCGAGTCCGGGGATAGCTTTAGGGCCATGTTCGACGTTGGGGAGACGCAGTTGGACGAAGGCTTTATGTTGGCCGATTCGATTCCGATACCAAGCGGACGATACGATACTCGGGCGCTTCGGCTGTTCCTCCACAGCGGCCGCCAACGGGCAGTGGTCGGCCGTGTGCGAGGCGGCTTGGAGCAGTTCTTTGGAGGCACGCTCTGGTCCGTCGAACCCAGCGTCGGACTGTCGCCGAGTCCACAGGTGTCAATGGAACTGTCGCACGAGTGGAATCGAGTCGACGTGCCGGGCGGGAAGTTGACGTCTCACATCACCTCACTCCGATTGGGCTATGCATTCTCCACCAAGTTCACCACCAACGCGTTGCTGCAGTACAACTCCCTGGACAAGGACTTCTCCGTCAACCTGCGGCTCAACTTCATCCATCGGCCCGGAAGCGATCTCTTCATCGTGCTGACGGAGCAGCGGGGGGTTGGGAACGAACTCTGGCAGCTGTCGAACAGGGGGTTGGTGGCGAAGCTGACATATCTCACCAGGCTGTAGGACGGGAGGGCCGCTCCAGCCACGGAGAATTCCAAGGCGATCTGTGTGACAGGACGTCACGTGGGTCTCACGGCCGGCCGAAGTCGGTCACATCGTCACGATGTACGCTTCATCTGAGGGTGACAACGGGTTACGGCTCGTTCTTGGTGCGTCGCACGCGCTGGGACTGCGGTTCCGTCGCAGATGGTGAAGCGCACCCGACTTCATACTCAGTTCAATGGGATTTCATGAACGGTGTAAGGAGATGGTTCCAACAACAGAATCCGGTGGTCCTTCCCGGCCTGCCGCCGCTGTACGACGCCCCGTAGGACGCCATACCCCGACGACGATCCCAGAGCCGCCGGAATTGAATCCGGTACCTTCTGCTTGCAGGGGAGCGCGTCATGCGACATTCACTTCAACGATGGAGCGTGACAGGACTCCTCGCCTTGGTCGCCGCCGCCCTGTGCGGTTGCGAGGAGCTCAACCTGTTGCACGACACGGCTCCCGTGGACGTGTCCGGTACCTGGACGGCCTCCATGGAGCGCACGGTCTTCTCGGGCGAGTCCGGAGCGGGACAGACAACCACGTTTACCCTCACGCTCGCTCCCGATCTCTTCTCATGGGCGGGGGGTGCCGCTCGTCTACGGTTGACGACTCCCCAGATCCAGGTCTTCGACCGGGCTGGCGGCCTCATGATGGATAGTAGGATTGATCTCCCCGTTGAGGCAGTATCGGAAACTGAGCGAGACCGTGCCCTTTCTGAGCTGCGACGCAGGCTGGCCACCAGCGGGGGCATATCCGAACTGGAGCAGCAGTACGTAATCGTCATGGAGGAGAGATGGCGCGTGAAGTGCCGCTTCGGACCACTACGGTTCGATCCCTCCGGTCGCCTCGCAGCGCTTCTCGAGCAAAATCCCGATGAATTCGGTTCTGGAAACGCCACGCTCCATTTTCTTTCCCAGGACGGAGTCTATCTGGCCAAGGCGGTCTTCCCGGCCGCCTGGAGAGATTTCACCCTAGACAATGGAGTGGTCTATGCTCTGACTCGGGATCCCACTACCGACCTGATAACTCTCAGGGCATACCGCGTGGATCTCCCCAACTCCCTATTCACGGACGCCACTGAAGTGCTGGAGGCGGCCCGCCAACGGGCAACAGGGGATCGGTAGTTGGTGGGCGGAGTCATGAACCGATGACAACAGGTGTTGACGCCGGCTGTGTGGGGGGGTCGATTCCGAGACCGTCCCGCGGAACAAAAGCTGATAGACACACAGAGCTCGAATAGAAGTATGGTCAGACATGGTTGGGCCGCGAGAATGAGAACTGGGCTTCATGCAATTGCGGCGGCCGGTGCATTAGGACTCGCCACTTTGTATGGGTGTAAGGACAGTCCCATAGCAGAACCGCCAATCACTTCAGATGGAACTGCTCCACCGACACCTACGGGTCTTACAGTAGGGAAAGCGACAACATCATCGTTGTTCATTGACTGGAATCCTTCCAAGGGGGCCACGAGTTATCAGCTCTATAGATCAACCAGTGCTACGGGCACATATAGTCGGGTTTACAGTGGAAGTAATTCCAGCTACACGAATACCGGTCTTTCAAGCGGCACGACGTATTACTACAAGGTAAGGGCAACCAACTCCGCTGGTTCAAGCAGTCTGTCTGGTTACGCATTAGGTGTAACCAGGCCGGCGACGCCTACAGGACTTACTGTAGGCGTCGCTGCGGTGGTGGGTCGGCGAGGCCCACAGCGGTTCGACGGATACCACTAATAGAGCGGCAGATACGCCGGTGCGACCCCTGTCGCACCGCTGCACGGCCGCCCAGATGTGCGCGACGCAGATTCGGGAATCATCACAGCGGCGGCACCCACTCCCCCAGCGGCACGACTCTGCTGAAGTTAGGGGCCGACCTGTTGAGGAATTGTTGAGGCCTCGAAAAAGATTTGGTGGCGTACGAAGCTCCAAGAAGGCCCAACCAGCAAGGGCCAGAGCGACCCAAGCCAGTGCTGCGGTCATGCCGTGAGCCGAACGCCACGATGGCTGCGATGATCAGCGGAGCAGACGTCGCCGATCCAACAACCGAATTCACGAGGGTGGATCAGGCCGTACCAAGATTGGCTGGAACATTCTGTCGCTTCCGACACAAACACGCAGCTGGAGGCGAAGTCGGTACGTCACTCCGAAAAGGAAAGTGAACCATGGACGCGACACCAGAGCAGCTCACGCGGTTCCAAGTGTTCATGAAGGCCGTCATGGAAGCCGCAGACCAGGGAGGGGAGGTCACGGCACCGGATGGAAGCCGCCTGCGCATCGCCAAGCACCCGGAACCCGGCGTGGAGCTGCGGGTCGAGCCGAGCAGTGGCGATCCCGCTGGGCTGAACATGACGCTGTGGGAGCCGGCGGGAGAGCGACCCGACGGCTATCCGGCGGATGCGCCCTTCATACCGGATGTGGCCGTCTATGTCACATCGTGGACATATGAGGGGGAATCGTTGTCGCAGGTCCAATGGCAGGATGTGGACGATGCGGCAGTGCTGATGCAGCAGGTGATCGAGAAAAGCCTCGCCGAGGGCTGGAGCCGGGTTCCGTCCCCTGAGATATCACCGATTGCACCGCTGCAGATGGTCCAGCTGGAGCGCGGCGGCCAGAAGCGGATTCTCATTGGGGCCGGCCCGGCGGAAAAGGCGTTTGTCATCATGAGCGACACGAAGCGGTGATCGCGGACTGAGGATCTCCACCAATGACTGGGACAATCCCGCACAGCCTCCGCGCACAGCTCGGGCGTGTGATCGACGTGGCGACGCTCGGCGCTCTCGTTGTCGCTGTGTGGATGTTCATTTCTCGGGACGACAACGCCCGGCAGGCAGGCGCATCCCTGCCGGAGCTACAGCCTGCGGTGGTCCCCGTGAACGTGGTGGATGAGCAGTCAGCACGGGCGCGCCTGTTCGACGATGCAGACTCAGGCGCCTACCTGGTCATGGTATTCCGAACTGACTGTCCGGTGTGCGACGCCCAGAAGGAGGGCTGGATTGCGCTGGCGAGCACAGCCCGGTCCCGCGGTGTCGAGAGCGTGGCGCTCACCCCTCAGAGACTGACCGGGTCGGTGGCGGAGTACTTCGAACCTGCACCGATACCTGTGCTCAAGGTCGAAGAACCGACGGCTCTTTGGAGTTCCTTGGGAACCCGGGTCGTGCCCACGACACTCGTGATCGGCCGAGACGACCGAGTGTGGTTTCGCCACATGGGGCTGTTGCACGCTGAAGCCGCCGCCTTGGCTCAAGTCGCGCTGGAGCGCGTAAGCAGAGAGGGGGACTAGTACCCACGAGTTCCACTTCAAGCTGCGCTGGGACAGCGCGGAAGGAGGGCCGGATGGCTCGTTTCAAGAACTTCATTAGGGTTTCGGCTGCATTGCTGTTGCTGCTTGCCAGCACACCTGTCAAGAGGAGCGAGGCAATCCCCATCATTGACTTTTGCTTAGTGGGTTGCACGCTAGCGACGGCCTACGAGTGCATGCCGAGGTACAACGATGTGATCGCGTGCAGTATCTATCAGGCGTCATGCATCTTCTCGTGTAAAGCTTTCTCCTAACCGCCTGCTGAGAGGGAGCAACGATTCCACGAAGGAGGTTACAGTGAGGCGGATCTTGCGAGTCATTGTGGTTGCGGTCACGCTTCAGTTGTTGGCCGCTGTCAACCCTCGGCCCACTGAGGCGGCGGCGGCGACCGGTCTATGCGAGGCTACCTGCGTGGCCGGCTTTGTCGCCTGCGGCCTGCTGGGATGGGGCGGCTACTGCGTGCCCGCGTTCGAGGGCTGCCTGAAAGGGTGCGAGATTGCCAAGTCGTTCCCCAGGTAACTAGCTGCGAGGAATAGGATGTTCCCCTGTATGTGTCTACCGAGGCGCGAGGTGAGCCGTTGGCTGGTCTCCCTCGCGGCAGTGGCGGCGCTAGGCTTTACGGGAAACGGAGATGGGGGGAATAGGGAGAGCCGGGCGACAGACCAGACAAGCGTGCTGCTCCAGCCCCTGCGAAGCGCCGGTGCCACCGTCGTCGGTCCTGTGGACTTCAGGGCGGCGCCAGCCATGGCGTGGCTCAGCGATTCGACATTGGCGATCCTCGACATCGATGATCAGCAAGCGGTCATCTTTGATCTGGATGGCACTGAGCTACGCCGGGTGGGCAGGAAGGGCGGCGGTCCGGGTGAATTCGGGGGTGCCCTGACCTTGCTGAGCAACGAGCGGGGCGAACTCGCGGTGGGAGACGTGCTGCTATCCCGCGTGTCTCATTTCGGACCCGACCTCCGGTTCCTGCGCTCCGTTCGTCTGCCGGGCTCTCCGCTTCATCTGCTCGGATGGGAAGGACACGGAGTCGTCGCAATGTGGGCGGGCCTGGGACCAGGCTTGGCAGACCCCACAGTAGGGTACGTTGATCTCGAGACAGGGACCGCAGCCCCGGCTTTCACGGTCTTTGGGGCCGATTCGGGCCTCGCGGCCCGGTTGCCTGGCTCGCCCGCGCCGTCGCCCTATCTCGCAGCGGCCCGCGTGGGCTGGCACACCTACGTGTTCGCCCAGCCGAACGAGTATCGCATCGTAGAGATCGATATGGACGGTGTTGTCAGACGCACGTTCGGCCGGTCTGATGTGGAGCGCCAGTTGCGAACGCCTGACGAGATTCGCGAGATGGAGGCGGCGTTCAAGCGCATGCTATCCCAGGCGGGGTACACCCCACCACCAGAAGTGCGGGACATGATGAACGAGGCCCTGCGTGCACCGAAGCCGCACTTCCTCATTCCATCTTTCGCGTCTGATGAACTCGGCAGGTTGTGGATTGCCACCCTGCGTGGGGGGAGGGACAGCACGGAATTAGACGTGTTCGCCTCCGGCGGCTCGTTCCTCGGTACTGTGGCAGTGGCGCACCAGGTGCGGGCTCTGGCGATCCGGCTACCTCTGCTGGCGGCCCTCGTGCAACGTGAGGAGCCCACCTTTGAAGGACAGTCCTCGATAGACGTATACCGGGTAGCTGATCAAGCCGAATCTGGTGGTGAGCCGGACGGTGAGTGAGAGGGCCGGGTTGAGGGTTCGTGAAGCACCCCGCCCTACGCGCTGACCGTCCGGTTGCCAGCCGCTCGGCGGCAGCCCACACCCAGGCGTACACGCTCAGTCGGGCCCGCGGCGGTGATGGGCTGAGATCTCGGGACACCCAATGTCCCAATCCCGACACCTTGTGCCCCCAAAAGGGCCTACCGGTGTTATAGCCCCTCGGGCATCTTGGGCAGTGCGCCGGACGTAGCTCTCCAGCGTCACCTGATCGCTTCTACGGCGCGCCGCCCGGGTGACGCCGCCTCCCACCGTCTACGCCGACGACCGGACCGGGACCACGGAAGCCGTTGCCCGTCACGGCCCCAGGGGTTTGGCCGTTCGCGGGCATTCAAGGACCGACAACGTCCGCTCGACGCTACCAGGCGAGGATCCCATGAAACGACACGCTCTCCGGCTCAGCGCGGCCTGCATTGCGTGCGCACTACCTCTGACCGCGACGGCGGCCCAAGAACCGGCACAGCAGCAAGCCCAAGCGACAGAGGCCCTGCGGGTGTTCCTGGATTGCCAGACCTTCCACTGCGACTTCGACCACTTCCGACGCGAGATACCGTACGTGAACTGGATGCGGGACCGACAGGACGCACAGCTGCACATCCTGGGCACGGCACAGCGCACCGGCGGCGGGGGAATGGAGCACACGCTAACCTTCATCGGCCTGGAGCAGTTCGCGGGGCGGGTCGATACCCTGGTATACGTATCGAGCAACACGGACACACAGACGGAGGTTCGCGCCGGCCTCGTACGAACCGTAACACTAGGGCTCATCCCCTACCTGGCCGGGACACCCATCGCTGAGCGCCTCAGGATCCTGTATGAGGCGCCCGCCGTCGCAGCTCCGGCCGGCCCGGTAGAGGATCCGTGGAACCTGTGGGTGTTTACGGTCCGCGTGGGCAGCAACCTCAACGGTGAGAGCGAGTGGCGTTACTTCTCGGGAAACGGATCGATATCGGCAAACCGTACGGCCGAGGACCTCAAGCTCGACTTCTCCATTTCCGGCCGATATAGCCGGGATGCAACCGATGTTCCGGAGCTGGACACCACGTTCGTCAACGAGCAGCAGCGGTACAGCTTCTCGGGGCTGGCCGTGTGGAGCATTGGCGACCATTGGGCTGCCGGCATTCGGGCATCGGCGCTGAAGCACACCTTCGTGAACCAGGATCTAGCGGTCCGAGCGGGCCCAGCGCTCGAGTACAACCTCTATCCGTATGCGGAGTCGACCCGGCGCCAGCTTACGTTCCAATACCGGGTCGGGGTGGCAGCGTTCAACTACACGGAGGTAACGGTATTCGACAAGACTTCGGAGGTCCGGCCAATACACAATGCTCAGGTCAGCGTCGGCATCCAACAGCCCTGGGGCGACATCAACGCCTCGCTCGACGCATCTCAATTCCTCCACGACCTAGAAAGGCACCGTATCGACCTGTTCGGCGGGTTCACCATTCGCCTGTTCCGCGGGCTCAACTTCCACATGTTCGGCGGGGCATCCCGCATCAAAGACCAACTGTTCCTTTCGGGAGCCGGCTTGACTCCGGAAGAACGTCTGCTCCGCACCCGGCAGTTCGAAACCGCCTTCTACTATTTCGCCAACATCAGCTTCAGCTATCGGTTCGGCTCCAAGTTCGCGAATGTCGTCAACCCACGCATGGGCGGCGGTGGGGGCATGATCTTCTTTGGGTTCTAATGGGGGCGGATCGGCGGCGACGATGAAGCTGCGATACACCCGCCACGCAGGCGGGTGTGCGCAGCACGAGGTGTTCCTTGCATAGCGGACCTGCCCTCCTTGCTCCGAGCCGCCGGCCTCCGGGCTACGCTGACCTCAAAACCCGACAAGACCCCTCGCAAGACAGCCAGCCACGCTCATCTGCAGACCCTGTGCCAATGTCCCAATCCTGGCACCTCGTGCCCCCAAAAGGGCCTAACGGTCCCGGCTGCTTCGCTGCAGGTTTAACACGGCACAATTGCCCGCTCGCCGATTGCGACGGCGATCCCGCTGCCGAAGAGACGCTTCAGTCCCACGCCCCTCCGACCCCGAGACCGCCGAGCCGGCGGCATGAGCAGGGCAGATAGCATCGCTGGCCTGTTGGTCCCACGGCCGCCCTGAAGGCCCCCACCCGGACGCCTGAGGGCGGTGGCGCTGGGGAGGAGGTTCAAATGAGGCGTAGCATTCCTGGCCTGTCCTTCAGGCTTACCGCCGTCTCAGCGATCATCTGGCTAATCCCATCACAGCTCGCGGCTCGTTCCGACCCCGGCGGATTGCGTCCGGCGGATGACTCCCTTCAGGTTGCCGCCTCGTATGAGGCTGTGTTCGACCAACTGATGGCCCTCGAGCCGCTTGCCAGGGGCGCCACCGTCCAGGCCCTCACACTGGAGCGCGATGTGGCACGGTTCACTCTCGAGAGCGGGACGATTCACCAGCTCTCGCCCGTGAACGGGCGCACGGTCGGCGTCGTCTTCATAGGCAAAGGGCGATTTACGTTCGTCCCGCCCGACCATGTGGAGCGCGGCCAGCTACAGCGCCACATGAAAACTGATTCCCTGGACATGGTGTTCGACAGACTGGTGTTGATGTTCGCGGATGGCACCATGGAGGAGCTGGAGGCGCAACTTGCGTTCGAGGACAGGGCACCGCACAGGGACGCGAAGGAGCACGTGGAGTACGCGCTCAAGTACGTGAGTGACAAAGGTGAGCAGCAGTTCCACACCGACATGCTGACGGCGTTTCTCAACGGCATCGAGGACCACTATCTCTACGCGAACGCGCGGCAGGGTGGAGACGATCCGATCATCTTCGAGATCACTCCCTACGAGGCCGAGTCCGTGAGGCTCATACGGAAGTCAAAGGCGCGACGGGCCGGAGAGGTCGGCGAGATTCTGTGTCAATTCCCGCGGCAAGCGGACCGGGGGTCCGACTTGGCCGAGGGTGCCCGGGATCTCGTGCACATCACGCGCTACACGATAGATGCGCGGATAGCCAAGAACCTCGATTTCTCGGCGTCGGTTGAGCTTCGGATCACCCCGAGGGTGTCAGGGTTCCAATGGGTGCCGTTCTTGCTGTTCCCCGAGTTCGAGGTCGACTCGGCTACGTGGGGTGACGGAAGAGCGGCGCAGTTCTTCTGGAAGAAGGAGAATCCGTGGCTGTGGGTCCGGTTCGAGCCCGCCGTTGTCGCGGGCGAGGAGCGGGTGCTGCGGCTGCACTACCGTGGCGACCTGATCTACGAGGAGGACGACTGGCACTACCTGCGCACGTCGCTCGGCTGGTACCCGCGGCACGGAAGCCTTAGCAGAGGCAAGTTCGACCTCACGTTCCACTATCCGGAGCGGCTCAGCCTGGTGAGCGTCGGGACCCTCCAGTCATCCGACACCGCCGACAAGGTCATCACCGCCCGCCGGCTCACCGACCGGCCCATCCGGAATGCCGGATTCAACATCGGGGAGTTCGAGACCCTCGAGATCGACTATCCCGGCGTTCCCCGAACCACGGTACTGATGGCGACGGAAGCGCACAGGAGCCTGGGCGTGACGGTCCGGGATCGCATGGGCAGAGAGACTCGGCTCCAGACCGTGTTCCTCTCCGGCGCTGGGATGGAGAAGCAGGTGGCATCCGACGTCGTCAGCAGCCTGTCATTCTTCACGCAGACGTTCGGCCAGCCCCTGACCGAGCGGTTCTATGCAACCGAGATCCCCTACGGGCACGGCGAGGCATTTCCGGGCATCGTGCACCTCTCGTGGTTCACGTTCCATGAGGACCGTGGCATGGGCCGCGATCAGCTGTTCCGGGCGCACGAGATGGCGCACCAGTGGTGGGCCATCGGCGTCGATTACAAGACCTATCGGGACCGCTGGCTGAGTGAGGGGATGGCCCAGTTTGCCGCGCTCCTCTACTTCGACAAGGTGCTGCTGGAGCGAGATCGATACGAGAAGATGCTGCGAGAATGGCGCGACGACATCATGGACCGCGCGGCCGAAGCGGGTCCGATCGCGCTAGGCCATCGGGTTGCGTCGAGCGAACACCCCGAGGATTACCAGCTCATCGTCTACCAGAAGGGTGCTTGGGTCGTGCATATGCTGCGCAGCATGATGCTCGATCCTCAGACGCGCAGCGACGACCGCTTCGTGGCGATGATGCGGGATTTCTACGGCCGCTACCTTGGGAAGAGGGCCTCGACGGGAGACTTCAGGGCGGTGGTCGAACAACACATCGGCATGGACATGGGGTGGTTCTTCGACCAGTGGCTCGACGGGACGGCGATTCCGACGTATGAGTTTTCGCACAAGGTTGAAAAGGCGGAGGACGGCCAGTTCACGACGTCCATGCGCGTCGGGCAGCGCGACGTCCCGGACGACTTCAAGATGGTAGTGCCGGTCCGCCTTGAGTTTGCCGACGATCAATGGGTGGAGTATCAGTTGATCGTCTCGGGTCCGATCACCGAAGCGGAGCTGCCTCCCTTCCCACTCGAGCCGAAGGGCATCACGCTCAATCCGGGAGAAGCAGTACTCGCCAAGGTGCGGAACGTTCGGTGGAAGGACGACTGACGTAACAGAGGTGCCGCCCAAGGAATGATGTGCCAGGAGAGGCTGGCGATTTCCAGCCGATCCCGAGCACCTCACCTGCAGCTGGAGCAGGTTGAGTCATGGCGGACCTGAACCGCCCATACCGGATGCGCGCCCTGAGACAGCTACCCTCCGTATGCACCGTGATGACAGCCATGGCCCTGGCGTGCCGCGGCGCGCCGTCGGGTGGGGTGCGGGGTGGGGCGGGCTGGATCGGATCCGTTGACTCTACCGCAGACTCGGTGGTGGTGTGGACCACCAATCCCTACGATTCAGATTGGCCACCTCTCAACATCGTGGACAGCGTCCACGTGTTGTTCGACGGCGACGAGTTGATCAGTCCATCATGGGTCGTCGTGAGTCCAACCGGTGAACTGGTCGTGGCGGATCGACGATACCTGCTGGTCGTGGATACGGTGTCGCGCACGGCGCGCACGATCGGCCGGCCAGGAAAAGGTCCGGGGGAATACTCCATGATCCACGGCGTCGCGGCGTGGCCGGGCGACTCGTTGCTGGTATTCGACGGCTACCAACTCCGCCTCACCTGGCACACCTGGGACGGGGCGGTGATTCGAACCCAGCGGTTGTCGCCGACCGGGTGGAAGCGTGCCCTTGGCCGGCGCACGGAGTTGCGGGTCTTCCACAATACGGCGGTGCTGGCCTGGCGCCCGACCTTGGTGCGGACGGACGGCACACCGGACACGGTCGCACTAGAAGCGTACGACCTTACGGCGGACACCGGGACGGTGGTAGCTGAAATCGAGGACATCACCTGGGTTCGCGCTCCGACCATCACTGGACCACGCTATCCGTTTGGCCCGCGGGCGCTTTATACGGTAGGCCGAGCCGGGAGGTTCGCCTACGCGGAGGGTGTAGAGTACTGCTTCACCTTGCGGCACCTGGTGGCGGCTACAGTGCGACGCGCTTGTCGCGGGTGGACGCCACAGCCGGTCGGGACCGCGAACAAGCCCCCAGCCTGCCTGTCGGACGACGAACTCGGGGACCTCGGTGCCACGCTCCGAGGGCTGGTTGGCGCTCAGGAATACGGTCGCACCATGCACAGTATCGAGGAGATCCGGCTGGACGATGAGGAACGGCTGTGGGTACGCGTCGTGGACTCCACGTACACGCATCATCCCTTCTACCGTGCCCAGCTCCCACGTCTCCGACCGAGTCACTACACGTGGGAGATCTTCGACCGGTCGGGACGTCTCACTGCGAAGGTCGCGCTTCCCAGCCGGTTCACGCCCCTCGACTTCCATCAAGGAAGGGCCTACGGCACGGTGGAGCGGGATGACGGCACCCGTGCCGTCGCCAGTGTGCGGTACAGCCGGCGGTGAGCGATCAGCAGACCGGCAGTGCCGTTGTTGCAGTGTGTGGCCGATGAAGGTCGAGTGATGGCAAGAGGCCAGAGACCCGAGGGTTCCGCCTCACAGAGGCGCCAGGGGTGTGGCGCCAATGTCGCAGAAGGGGCACGCAATGTTCCGGAAGGCGCTGGCGAACGGAATAAGAACATCAGAAAATGAAAGCCTACCGATGGACTCAGGCTAGCGACGCCCTATCTCGAACCCCCGCGTCGCGGCTGATGCAGATGGCAGCCCACCAATGAGTTCTACCACATGAAGGGGCCGTCAGGTTTGACCGGGTGGAGGGCCGAGACCATGCGGAAGATTCAGCTGCTACTCCTGGGATTCGCCGCTGCAGCCCCGAGCAGCGCGTGCACTGCGGGCCCGCGGGTCACCTTGCCCGCGAGCTACGAGGTGTTGCTCAGTCGCGTTCAAGTCGACTCTACGGACCCGGTGGCCCACTATCATGCGGCGCTCGCCTACTGGAGCCGAAGGCGGTGGCACGATGTGGAGCGCGAGCTGACCCGCGCTCTCGCGATCGAACCCCAATACGGTGAAGCGTACATGGCGCTGGCGTTCCTCCCACACGCCCGTCTTGACGAGCTGGCGAAGGAGGAGCGCCGAACCGGAGACCCCAACGTGATCCGGAACGCGATGGCGCGGGGAGAGCAGATGTACCGCCGGGCGGTCCTCATCGACCCCTTCGTAGAGCACCAGATCGTGAGCGCGGTGGGCCTTGAGCCAGCTACCCCGGTGACTGTCGAGACGGGCGGGTACACGTTCTTCATCATGGCGCGCGGGCCGTTCCAAGTCGCGGTGGATCACTTCTACAAGGGAGAATACGACCAGGCGTTTCGTGACCTGACCCACCTCCTGGCAGCGCACGCGAATGAACCGCACAAGATCGGCGATGGCGTTTTCTGGTACCGTGCCCTTGCCGCCGTGCAGCTCGGGAACTACGGTGCCGCGCTGCGCGACATGCAGCTGCTCCTTGAGCGGGCGACCCGACGCGAGGAGCATGCGGGTGAGTCCTCCAGCTTCCTGCAGGCCACCGAGTACCGCTACGTGCTCGGCTGTCTGGAGTACCGCGCCGGACGTCTCAACTTCGCAATGGACCTCTTGCAGGAGGCCGTCCGGTTCGACCCGAGCCTCTACATGGCCCATGTGCGACTAGCTGACATCCACGAACACCACCAGCGTTGGCTCGACGCGCTGGACGCGCGCCGGGCGGCGCTGAGCCTCGCCCCCGACAACACGAGCTTGCGTCGGGATCTCGCACTCACGCTCTACCGGGCGGGGCAGACGGAAGAGGCGGCAGCCGTCCTTTCCGCCGTGACCGAGCAGAAGCCGGTGCACCCCCTCGTTTGGTATTACCTAGGAGTCGCACTGCAGGATCTCGAACAGTCAGCGGAGGCTCGACGGGCATTCCAGCGATTCCTGTCCATTGGGCCGTCTCGATACGCGGAGCACAGGGCTGACGCCGAAGTACGTCTCTCGAAGCTCCCCCTACCCTAGGAGCAGCAGATGCCGAGCAATCGGGACCTCGTCGCGGCCGCGACCGTGGCGTTCCTCCTTGTCGGCACCCTCCCGGGCCGTGCCGTAGCACAGCGGCAGCCGTACGAGCATATGCAGACGCTCACCCGGACGATCGCTCAGGTTCGCACTAACTACGTGGACACCGTTGACTACGGCTTCCTCGTACGCGCGGCGATCGACGGCATGCTGAGGGCGCTCGACCCGTACAGCCGGTACATGACGGCCGAGGAGTGGGCGGCCTGGTGGGCCAGACAGCGGGGGGAGTACGCGGGGGTCGGTGTGGTTCTCGAGTCAGCGGACGGGGCGATCATCGTGCTCTCAGTGCTCCCGCAGAGCCCCGCGGAGCGGAGCGGCATCGTCCCCGGCGACCGCCTTGTCGCTGTGGACGATACGAGTACCGCGGGGCGCGACCCGATGGACGTTGAGCGTTGGCTCACGGGCGCCGAGGGTTCCAAGGCAACACTCGTGCTCGAGCGCGGCGCGCGGCTACAACCCGACACAGTGTCCGTCGCCGTGCGGCGGCGGCGGCTCGACGTACCGGGTGTCTGGCGGGCCGACTTGGCCGACTCCACAACCGGATACGCATGGCTCGCCCAGCTCGCGCCGAACTCCGCCGAGCAGGTTCAGGACGCCGTCCGGCGCCTGATGAGGGTCGGCGCGGAGCGCCTGATCCTCGACCTGCGCGGGAACCCAGGCGGATCGGTAGGTGCCCTCACGGAAGTTGCGTCGCTATTCCTCCCCGAATCCACAGTGGTCCTCCGAACCGTAGGGAGAACGCGCGACGCTGTGACCTCGGAGGTCACTCGGGGCGCGCCGGTCTTCCCCGATCTGCCTCTGATCGTGCTAATCGACGGGTACTCCGCCAGCGCCGCAGAAGTCCTGACGGGCGCACTCCAGGACCACGACCGGGCTCTCGTCATGGGTCGGCAGAGCTTCGGGAAGGGTTTGGTGCAGACCCCCTTCCCGCTGGCGAGCGGGGACGTGGTCTGGCTCACAACCGCCCGCATCACTACGCCTTCCGGGCGGCCATTCCATCGCGGGACAGCACGTGACACGGCTGGCACCCCGGTGTATCACACCGACAACGAGCGACCAGTTCGCGCCGGTCCGGGGATCGTTCCGGATATCGAGCTCCCCGCACCCTCCACGCTACCTGCTTGGTGGACAGCCGCCATGAGCCTCGGTCTAGCCGAGTCGGTCGCGGATAGCGTCGCCAATGCGTTGCCCAAGGACTCCGCCACGCGCGCCCGATGGCTCGCCCATCAATCGGCCTGGTCGGAGGCGCTGCTCGACACGTTCGTCGAGCGAGTGCGGCGTGAGCTGGATATCCCGGAACTGCAGCTCGAACCGGCACATGTACGGCCTTTGGTCCAATGGCTCGCGGTTAGGGTCGCCCAGGTACGCTGGGGCGCCGACGCCGCTTCCGAGCTTTTCCTCACGCACGATGATTACGTGCAGGCAGCGCTCCGGGAGTTCCCCCGGCTCGGTGAACTCCTGGCGACAGAGGGCAGCTGAACCCAGCTAACGGGGGTGTAGGCGCCCGGCAGGATTCCAGGAGAGGCCATTCTCCGTGCGGGCGGCTTGCACGCCATTCCTGGGAACCACTCAGACTGGGACACTTTGGGGTCGTGAACTCGGGCCCGATTCCGGCTGCAGTGTTAGTTGTCTCGCGTCGTCCGGTCCGGCGATCAGAACCCGATCTGCGCGCCGATCCGGATCAGCCGCGGCGGCCCGAACGCGAAGATCGGCTGGAGGAAATCCCGCGCGGCACCCTCGAATAGGGGAAGCAGCTCATCTCTCCCGGAGATGAGCCCGTCGCCGTTCATGTCGGCAAAGCTGCGGTAACGCTGCGATTCGTACGGGATCGGCTGCGGGTTTGCCGCGTACGCCGCCTCCGCGGCAGCTTGCACCTGCGGCTCACCCACCGTGGGACTTCCAGTGTCCCGCCGCACCGCAATGACGTTGCGGCGGTTCGTGAGGTTTCGTACATCCACGTAGAAACCCAGATCCAACCCGCCGAGGTGCAGCACGCGGCGCACCAGCAAGTCGACGCGGAAGTGGAACGGGAGGCGGTCGCTATTCGGCAGACCGATGAGTGAGTCGCCGGTGGGGGTAGTACGGCTGAACGGCAGACCGGAGCTCCAACGGGCGACGACGCCCGTCTCGAGTCCGCGAAGCACGGCGCCGGCGCCCTCCGGCACCCGGGCACGCCCCACGAAAATGACGCTGTGTCGACGATCGAAATCGAGGGGGAACGCGACGGGGGCTGGGACGACCGTATCGCCAACAGGTGAGATCCGCAGGCGTCGATACAGCTGAAGCGCGTCGGACGCGGTGGCCTCGGCTTTCTGCAGGACGTAGGTCAGCCGGGCGCCAATCCCGGCAACGAAGTCCTGCTGCAATGTGAGCTCCAGCCCGCGCACGTCTCCGAAGTCGGCATTACCCAAGACAGCGCTGTCTATCTCGAGGCCCACCGGGACGGACGCCACCAGGCCGTCGAGTCGCTTGACGAACACTCCAACGCGGATCCCCGTCGTGGTCGTGGGCCGGAAGCGCACCTGCAACTCATATTGCGTGCTCGTCTCGAATCCGAGCGACGGGTTGCCCCGACGGAACCGGCCGGTGCGCAAGGTATCGTCGAACGCGATGTCAGTCAGGTACTGGAAGTCCGGGGGCTGGGCAAACCGCCCGTAGCTTCCCACCACCGTCGCGCCCTTGAGTGACGTGGAGACCGCGAACCGGGGGCTGACAGCTACGGCCGTGGCAAGGGATCCCGTATCCACGGGCGCCCGCGGGTTGAAGGCATCGACACGAACGCCGACGCTGAGCGTGAGGTCGCTCAGGCGGTGCAGCAGCTCGCCATAGCCGGCCGCCTGAAACGGCGAGAAGACGGCAAGGGCCGGCGGTGGCGCTCCGGCCGCGACTGAGCGGAACGCCTCGAGCCGCGTGAACTTCTCGACCCGCTGTCGTACATACTCTCCGCCGAGTCGGATGTCCGTGTCGCGTCCCCGGCCCCAAAACGCGTCAACCCGCACCCGCCCCTCGCGGAAGCGATTCCAGGCGAGCTCGCCCCTGGGCGACGCGGTCATGAAGAAGGCCGGTACGCCCCACGGGGATGCCGAGACGAACGAGGGCCGCTCGAACCCCGGTATCGCGTCCAGGGCAGCCAGTGAGTCGCGCCCCCGGGCGATGGTTTCACCAGCGAACTCATGGGGAACGACGCTGAAGGCGCCGAACCGAAAATCCGGAGGCGTGAGGAGCGGCGCCCGAATGGCTTGCTTCTCAAACAAGCCGACGCGCAGGTCGAGGATGAGCGTGTTCGCAGCATCCGGCCGGGACACCCGCTCCAAGTGGGCCATCACGAGCCGGCTGCTAACCCGCTCGCCGGCACCCTGGTCGGGCACGTACTTGAGCACCGGGTCAAACAGCAGCCGCTGTCGCGCGGACAGTACGCCGAGCAGCCGCAATGTCTGTCGGCCCCCAATGGGGATCGTCAGCTTGCCGAGGGCGTCATACCGCTCGCCGGCGTTATGTGGCAGCACCCACGGTCGGGCCGTGCGGGGGTCCAGCGGATCGGTCGGAGCGAGGCTGTTGACGGGGTCGTCGTCCACACGCGCCTCGGCGTCCAGCGCGGTGAAGAAGCGCATTCCTCCGAGTCCGACGGGACCGCCCACCGAGACCACGAAGCGGTCAAGGCCGTAGTCCCAACCATCCGGCAAGGGGCGATCAGTCTCGAGACCAGCGGACCCTTCTAGCCGCGGACCGCCGTCCTTGGTCACCGCGGTGAGGAGTCCTGAGAGCGCCTGCCCGTACCTGGCGGAGAACCCATTGGTGACCAGCGTGGCCTCCTGGAGCGCAACGGGAGGGATCCTCAGGCCCCCGCCACCGGACGACGCATCCAGCTGATTCTTGACCGTCAATCCGTCCACCACGAAAACGTCCTGCCCGACCCGCCCCCCGCGAATCGAGCCCTCCACCACTCCCGCCTGCAGGGCTACGGCCTCCTCCAGGGTGGTGATCGGTAGCTCTCGGAGCTCCTCGCTGCTGATTGGCTGCACCGTGGCCGTGACGTGGGGGTCGAGCAGCACATCGGGCGGCGCCTCCACCACCACCCCCGGTAACCGGATCGCCTCCTGCACCAGCTGCACGTCGAGCAGGACCGTTCGCCCGGTGGTCACGAAAACGCTATCACGCGCCAACGGCCGGTAGCCCACAGCTCGGATCGTGACGCGGTGCAGGCCAGGTCGCACTTGGTGGACCCGAAACGCGCCGTCCGCACCCGTGACGGCGCCGTACAGACCGCGGTCCACCTCAACGACGGCCCCGGCGATCGCCACACCGGCCTGAGCGTCGGTCACCCGCCCCGCGATCGCTCCGGCGGTCTGCGCCACGACCTCAGCGGGCGCAAGCGCCAGCGCCAACACACTCAGCGTCAGCCCGCTCCTCACGGGAGCTCCAGCAGCCAGAGGTCTGACCAGGGCAGGCCCAACTGGGAGCGCCGCTCCAACAGCAGGTGCCTTGTGCCGGGCATCGCCCAGATCCGTCTCACATCGACCACCGACCCCACCCTCTCCACGCGTCCCGCCTCCAGATCGACGATATGTACCCCCGATTCGACAGTGAGAAGCTCCGCACTGGAGATGAGCCGGAGGACCACGACCGGCTGGCCCTCCAGGTTGGTGAGATCCACCACTTCCCCCGGCAAGGTGTCCAGCACCGTCACCGGCCCACCGTCTGGGCTGGCATGCCGCAGCACCGATTCAGCCAGCGAGCGTTCGTCTTCCCGCACGAACCAGACCCCACCATCCGGCGCGTTGGCATAGACGGCGGCGGCCGTCACCCCGGGAGCCGGCTCGAACGTCCCGCTCGCGACATCCAGATCGACCAGGGTGAAGGGCGTGAACACGGTGTCCCGCACGGCGCCCGGCAGCGTGACGACCAGTTCTGCACCCACCAGGGCACGAAGGGTCTGGTCGTCGCGCCACGTGAGCCGGCGCGCAGCATCGGCGAATCGCCCATCGGGAAGAGGAAAGCCACCCGCCATCGCTATCTCGGGCTCAGCGGGCGCGCCGAGGGGCGCCACGACCAGGGCTCGTTCGCTAGGCCCCAGCCCGCCGACGGGTCCCGCCTGCCGCACGTAGGCGAGCCGCGTCTCGTCCGGCGAGATTATGGGATTCAGCCAGGCGTCGGTGCGGTCGTCGGGCCACGGGCCTCCGGCGCACACCAGTCGAAGAAGAGTGCCGCCCTGAGCGGGCAGGAACCCCAGACACCGATCCTGGTCACTGCGCTCGGGCTCCAGCCGACTGAAAACCACGAGATCGCCACGTCCTGACGGATCCCGGTCGTCTCCCCGGTTGAAGGTGAGCTGCCGCAGGGAGGCGTCGCTGTAGGGGCCAAGCGGTTCGGGGCCGGCGAGTTTGAAGGGCTCACTGTGGTCGCAAGCCGCCACCGTCAGCAGCAGGAGCAGTGACCAGCGACGCGGGCCCACTCGCCTCATGCGGCGGCTGTCTCGGCGCGCCAACCGCTGCGCCGGTTATCTCCTGCTCGCCAGTTCGACAGGGTACTTGTGAGAGACGTACTGGCTCAGGATATCCAGGAACTCTTCAACCAGGCGATCGCCCTTCAGCGTTACCGCCAGCTCGCCATCTATGTACACCGGCGCCTTCGGCTCTTCGAACGATCCAGGCAACGAGATCCCAATGTCGGCGTGCTTCGACTCCCCGGGCCCGTTTACGACACAACCCATCACGGCGACGCGCATGTCCTCCACCCCAGGGTGCTGTTTCTTCCAGACCGGCATGCGCTCACGCAGATATGTCTGGATCTGCTGGGCCATCTCCTGGAAGAACGTGCTCGTGGTACGCCCGCAGCCCGGACAGGCCGAAACCTGCGGGGCAAAACTGCGGAGGCCCATCGACTGGAGAATCTGCTGCGCGACCCGAACCTCTTCCGCCCGGTCCCCTTCGGGCTCCGGGGTTAGTGAGACCCGGATGGTGTCGCCGATTCCCTGTTGCAGCAGAATGGCGAGCCCCGCGCTGCTGGCCACGGTCCCCTTCGTCCCCATCCCGGCTTCCGTCAGTCCCAGATGCAGGGGATAGTCGCACAGCGGCGCGAGCTTGCGGTACACGTCCACCAGGTCCTGTACCTGCGACATCTTTGCAGAGAGGATGATACGGTCATGCGGCAGCCCGACCGCTTCTGCCAGCTCCGCTGAGCGCAGCGCGCTCTCGACCATCGCGCTCAGTGTGACCTCCCGAGCGTCCAGGGGCTCGGCCCGCCGGGCGTTCTCCTCCATGAGCTCGGTGAGGAGGTTCTTGTCCAGGGATCCCCAGTTCACCCCGACGCGAATCGGTGTGTCGTTGGCGATCGCCACTTCGACGATGGTGCGGAAGTTCTCATCCCGTCGTTTGGCCCCCACGTTGCCGGGGTTGACACGGTACTTCGCCAGCGTCGCGGCACAGTCCGGATGCCTCGTGAGCAGAAGGTGCCCGTTGTAGTGGAAATCGCCGATGATGGGCACGGAGACCCCCTGATCGGCAAGGCTCGCCGCGATGGCCGGCACGGCTTCCGCCGCAGCATCGTTGTTCACCGTCACCCGCACGAGCTCGCTGCCAGCGGCCGCGAGCTCCGCCACCTGCCGCGTCGTGGCGTCCACGTCGGTGGTATCCGTGTTGGTCATCGACTGGACCACGATGGGATGCCCGGAGCCCACCGGTACCCCGGCGATCCACACGGTGGGAGTCGGTCTTCGTGTCACGGGAGACATGAGGCGTAATATAGAGGCGGAGGGCAGGAGAAGCGGGAGGGGGCGTGAGGGGCGGCAGAGGCGGCAGTCCGCGGTTGAGTGGTGGGTAGTCGGTGGTCGCGTTGTCGGAGGACTGCCGGCTTCCAGGAATGAGCCACGAACCACAGAACGACTGACCGGGGGGGGTCGGTGGTGTGGCGGCGGGGAAACGGCATCACGGCATGACGGCATCACGGCAAGGTCGCGGGGCGGGGCTGCCGCTATGCCGTGGCGGGATTGTACGGGGCGGCGCCGTCATGCCGGGGGGGCCGTGCTGGGGGGGTGCTGCCGTTGGAGGTGGAGGAGCGGAGTGGGCTGCGATCAGCAGGGATTTTCCCAGTCTATACCGAACTCGCCTCCACAGTCGGGACACGGCATCCGAGTGACCTCTTCGGAGTCCGGCCTCACGCGGGCGCGACATCTGGGACACACGAGGTACGTGAGGCCGTAGTTCGCCTCGCTCGCCCGCTGAGCGCCACGCTCCGATTGCTCCCACCGCACGACGCTCCAAAGGTCGGGCGTGGCGTCGCTCGTATCCACCAGACCCCGAGGCACAGGCACGTTCCTCTTATTCACGTCAACGACCACCAAGTCGGGCGAGGCCTCGTTGACCACGGCATACCATGCTCCCCGGCGGAGGCCATGCGCCCCCGATCGCTTGACCCGCGCCCACTTCTTTGCCGCCATCGCTACCGACATACGTACCTAGCGCTTCAGGCCCATGACCACCGCCAGCGGCACCAAGACGTATAGGAAGAGGTCTCGAACAAGATAGAAGGCCACCACAAGCACGACCAGACTCCAACCTCGCCGGCGGAGCAAGCCGCGCCACCCGAGCTCACGACGCTCGTTGCGTAGGATCCGGAGGAATCCCCACAAGCGCTTGACCATGTCTGTGACGCCGTACGCGATCGGCGTCTCCCCTCCAGGTGAAGATACGTACGGACTCGAAGGTCGCTTCTACGAAACCTCTACAATGTAGCAGCTTCATGGAGTCCCTGCCCCACCGTTCTTCCCCCCGGACAAGAGCAAAGGGGCGCGATGTGCGCCCCTTGACGTCGTTGCACGCGGTCTGGTGTTCCCGTGCTGATTCACACCTTAGCCACACTCGCTGTATCCGCACACATGGCACTTCATGCACCCTTCCGCGAACTCCAGCTGCGAGCCGCAGTCGGGACAGGCACCGGCGTGCTGCTCCGCGTTGAGGTGATGGTATTCGAAGAACGTCCCATCGGGTCCCGGCAGCGATCCTCGATTCGCCTGCGTGACGGCGTCACTCTGGGCCGACGCCTCCTCCAGCAGATCCTGCTGGACGCCATGTTTCTCCTGCATCCACCGCTCGATAGCGATGCCAACGGCGTCCGGCACCGACAGCACTTTGTTGGGACCGAGCCCCACCGCTCGGTCGGATGAGATCATGCGAAGCTGCCGGTGGATCTCGGCAAGCGGAATCCCAGAGCGCAGCCCCAGCGAGATCAGACGGCCGATGGCCTCCACATCCGCCATTAGCGCACCACCTGCCTTGCCGAGACTCATGAACATCTCGAATGGCTGGCCAAGGTCGTCTTCCGTTATGGTCACATACAACGTCCCGAGCGGTGTCTCCAGGCGACGGGTGGTGCCCTTCAGCAGTTCCGGGCGGGACCGCTTGGCGCGACGCTGCAGGTTCTCCGATTCCACCTCATGCAGCTGCCGCTTCGTTCTGGCCAGCTCCGCCTCGAGCTCGGCAATCGTAGCCTTGAGCTGCGCAACCTCGTCGTCCCGTGACTTGCCGCGCTCGGCTGCCTCACTCCCCGCCCGCTCCTGCACTTCCTTAGCCGTCCTCCCGGTAGAGAGCACCTGCATGTCCCGACTGCCGTCGCGGTACACCGTGACGCCCTTGCAGCCAAGCCGGTACGCCAGCTCGTAAATCTCTCGCACGTAGTCCTCGGTGGCGTCGTGCGGGAAGTTGCAGGTCTTGCTGATGGCGCTGTCGGTGTGCTCCTGGAACGCCGCCTGCATCCGGACGTGCCACTCGGGGGTCACGTCGTGTGCGGTGACGAAGACCCGCTGCCACTTCTCCGGAACCTCGGGGAAGCGGATGTGACCCTCCTCCGCGATGCGCTTCATCAGCTCGTCCGAGAACCACCCCTCACGCCGCGCGACGGCCACGAAATCCTCGTTGACGTCCGGCATCAGGATGCCTGCCTGATTACGCATGAACGCCACGGCGAAGACCGGCTCGATTCCCGAGGAGCAGCCAGCAATGATGGAGATGGTGCCGGTGGGGGCCACGGTGGTGAGGTTACAGTTACGCAGCCGCCGCATCGGCCGGATCCGCTTCCCTTCCGCATCCCGCGCGCAGGTCTCGTCGGGTCCCCAGATGCTGCGTTCCCACTCGGGGAAGACTCCCCGCTCGTCGGCCAGCCGCTCACTCTCCACCTTGGATTCTTCGTCCACAAACTTCATGAGGCGGCGTGCCCACTCGATCGCCTCCTCCGAGTCGTACGGCGCGCCCAGGCGCACGAGGAAGTCCGCCCACCCCATCACCCCAAGCCCAACCCGCCGGATCCGCTGGGCCAGCTCGGTGATTTGGGGCAGCGGGTACTTGTTGACGTCGATGACGTTTTCGAGGAAGTGGGTACACAGATGGACGGCACGCCGCAGCTCGTCCCAGTCAACGTCGCCGTTCTCGACAAATGCGCCGACGTTGATCGACCCCAGGTTGCAGACGTCGTACGGCAGCAGCGGCTGCTCGCCGCAGGGGTTGGTGGCCTCGTAGCTCCCCAGATGCGGGACCGGGTTGTAGTAGTTGGCGCGATCGATGAAGAACACACCCGGCTCTCCCGTCTTCCACGCGCCGTGCACGATCCGGTCGAAGACCTCCCGTGCATCCATCCGACCGACGACGTTACCCGTGCGGGGGTGCACCAGATCGTACTCGCTCCCCTCTTCCACGGCCTGCATGAAGGCATCGGTCACCGCCACCGAGATGTTGAAGTTGGTGATCTTGGTGACGTCGTCTTTGCAGGTGATGAACTCCAGGATATCCGGGTGGTCGACCCGCAGGATGCCCATATTGGCCCCGCGGCGTGTCCCACCTTGCTTTACCACCTCGGTTGAGGCGTCGTACAGGGACATGAACGATACCGGACCGGACGCCACACCCATGGTCGAGCGGACCACGTCGTTCTTGGGCCGCAGCCGGGAGAAGCTGAAGCCGGTCCCGCCACCGGACTGATGCACCAGCGCCATGTTGCGGAGCGTGTCGTAGATCCCGCTCTTCCCGTTGGAGAGGGCATCATCCACCGGCAGCACGAAGCAGGCGGATAGCTGCCCCAGTGGCCGACCTGCGTTCATGAGGGTCGGACTGTTGGGCATCCAAACGCGGGTGGCCATGAGCTCGTAGAACGTCTCCGCCACCGCGTCCACCGCTCCCGGGCTCGCCCCATACTTGGCATCGGCTGCTGCGATGGTGCGCGCAACGCGCCAGAACAGGTCCTCCGCCTCCTCCACCGGCTCACCCTGGTCGTCCTTCACCAAGTACCGGCGCCTGAGGACCGTGATGGCGTTCTCACTGAGCTGTGGCTTCATCGACCCGTCCGAACCTCCCGCAACGGCCATAGCTGCTCCACCTCGAGCTGCTGAAGTTGGTCCAACTGTTAAAGCTAATCGATTCGATGAGATCTGCGGCCGGAATTCGACGGCGCGGGTCGTCAAGGTAGAAGCGAAGGGTCCGGCACGCAAGTGGTAGCAGAGACCGGCACTACACGGGACCTCCTCGTTTTGCACATCACATACTTGTCATGACCTTCCCCGGGTGCCTTAGCACCACACCCTGGCGATGGCGGCGTGCCTGCTCCACGTACTGCCGGCAGTTCTCACGGATACTCTCCCTGAACTCCGGACCGACCCCCCGAACCACCTGCCCCGGCACGCCCAGCACCAGCGAGCCCACCGGCACCTCCATCCCTTCCGTCAGCACGGCCCCGGCTCCAATCACCGACCCGGCGCCCACCCGCACCCCATTCAGGAGAATCGCACCCATCCCGATGAGACACTCACCCTCCACGGTACAGCCGTGGAGTATCGCCCGATGGCCCACCACCACCCGGTGGCCGATGGTACAGGGAACCCCCTCGTCCACGTGCACCACGGAAAGGTCCTGGATATTGGTCTCGTCTCCGATGGAGATGGGCGCCATATCGCCTCGGACCACCGCGTTGTACCACACACTGGCGTCCTTGCCAAGTGACACATCCCCGAGGATGACCGCCCCCGGGGCGATAAACGCGCTGGGATGAATCACTGAGTGAGGAACGCTACTGCCGCCGGCCCTGCAGCGTGAGCTTGAACCACGCGTCCACCGGATTGCCGTCCTTGGTTGCCGGCGTGTACTGCATCTGCATGGCGAAACGCCCCGCAGCACTGGTGAACCGGGGTTCCGAGGTGCGAATCCACTGGATCCTTTCCGCCGTTCCGTCTGCCTTTACTCTCACCCACAGCTGGACTGGCTGGACCGGTTCCTGAACCTGGGGCGGAATGGGGACGATCGGGGCCGCGGTGGCGCTGGGCCGTACGTCGTAGCAGCTCCCGTCCTGGTTGTAGCTATCCCCCGGATCCGTGCAGTAGTCGACCACAATGGGCGTCATGTTGATCGTCACGGTGAGCGTGTCGCCCCGCTTTACCACCACTGTTCTTCGGAAGTCCTCGTACCCTGTGAGCCGCGCGCTGACCACTCGGGAACCCGGGTCAACCGTCTTCATGTTGCCTTCCACCCGCTCGCCATCTACGGACACCGTGGCGAAGCGCGGGGCGCCCCTCAACCGGATTACGCCGTAATTAGGAAGCTCCCGCACGGGCGGTGTCGTCACCGCGGCTGCCGCAGCCGTGTCAGCCGTATCGCCAGCCGCGGCCGGGACGGAATCCGCCGCAGCGGCGGCTGCGGAGTCGCCCGCGGCTACCTGCAGCGTGTCATCGACGAGGGTGGACTCCGCCGGCGTGACGGCAGGTTGCTCCGTGCGGGAGAATGTGGGTGGCCACTCGGCTCCCATCACGAAGTACCAATAGCCCCCGGCGCCCCCGCCACCCAGAATGAGGATCAGCAGCATGCCTACGAGCATGCCGCTGCGTTTCTTCTCCCTCTTCGGCGCGGGCAGCGGCTCGGCCCGGGGGATCGGCGTAGTGGGTGTACTGGGTCTCACCCCTGGCGGCGGTGCCTGCGCCGCGGTTTCGGCCGACGGCATGACCGTGGTAGGGACATCCGACGATGTGGTCACCGGTGTGGGGGCCGTGATCGGTACCTTACCCTGCAGCGCCGTGACCAGATCGTCGGCCGACTGGAACCGATCCTCGGGTCCCTTCGCCATCATCCGCTTGATGATCTGATAGACCTCCCGGTGCTCGCCGGACGGAAGTGGCGGAGTGGGCAGCTCCTCCATGATGTGCTTGTAGCCGATGGAGAACGCGTCTTCCCCGTCGAACGGCACGTGGCCCACGAGACACTGATACGCCACGACACCCAGGGAGTAGATGTCGCTGCGACCGTCCAGCTTCTGGGCTCGGGCTTGTTCGGGGCTCATGTAGTGGGGAGTCCCAATGGACATGCCGGTGCCGGTGAGCCGTGTGCCCGTCGCCGCCTTGGCGATGCCGAAGTCGGTGACGACGGCGTGGCCGACCTCGTCGAACATGATGTTGTCGGGCTTGATGTCCCGGTGCACGATGCCGTGTTTGTGGGCGTAGCCCAGGGCGCCGGAGGTCTCGGCGAGGAGGCGGCGGATGTCCCCCGGTGGGATCGCTCCACCCTGATCCAGCTTCTCTGACAGTGAGCCGCCGCGCAGGAACTTCATCACGAAGTAGATGACGCGACCGGACTTGCCAACCCGATATATCGGAATGATGTGGGGATGCTCGAGCTTCGCAGCCGTCCGTGCTTCGCGCTGGAACCGCTCGACGAACTCCTTGTCGAATGCTAAGGAGAACGGCAGGACCTTGATGGCGACGTCGCGGTCCAGGTGCCGGTCGCGGGCCTTGAACACGATGGCCATGCCCCCACGACCCAGCTCGCGGTAGATCTCCCACTCGTCCTGTAGCGCTTCACGGACCGCGTCGATCTCGCTGTCCTCGGTCTTCTCCGGCTGGACGGCGGCCAACGGCGTCGTGGTGGCGAGATCAAGGCCACACGATGGGCAGAACTTCGCCTGATTGTCGACTTCGGTACCGCAACGCGAACAGAACATCCGATTACCCCTGGACAGGGCAACCTACGGCCCTGTCTTCCCGAGTGTCAAGCCACTAGGAACCCACTGCGTCCAGCACCGCCTCTCGCTCGACGCGCAGGTTCCTCGCGATGTCCTCCACCGTCACCCGCAGTCGGTACCGGCCTGGCCTCAGGCCGCTGATGTCCACGGTGTGCGAGACACGGGTGACCCTACCGGTCGCAACGCCATCGAAGGTGAGGGTGATGGGAGGACCGCCACCGCGCTGCCTCGCCACCTCGAGCCGGGCGCGGTAGGGAGCGTCCTTCGTCAGCCCATGCAGCTCATAGTAGACCCGGAGCCGCGCCTCCACCGGGAAGCTCGGCAAGGGGCTGAGCGCCACGGTGTCGCCGCCCACCACCCAGGTGAGGCCAGAACCGTGGCGGCCAATGATCAGATCGCTGATGGTGAGCCCCGGGGCGGAAAAGTCGGGCACGACGACGGTGTCCGTGTGAAGCTCACCCGCGTTGCGCCATGGCTGCCCCAGCACGATCCGCATGGTGTAGTCGCCTGCGGCCACGGGCAGCGTGAGATAACCGCTCAAGTGCTGGTCCGGCTCCAGCGGCCGCTGGGCGGTCCACACCCGGACTGTGTCGACAAACCCTGCCGCGCTGTCGTCCGCGGTCGCCGCCAACAGTCGGATCTGAACGGGGTACGCCACCCGATCTTCCGTCTGGTCCGCCTCAAGGGCACCACCAGGGATCGCATACACCACGAGCAGCCGGCCGCCGCCTCCCGCCGAATCACCCACCACGTAGCGCCGAACCACCGCGCCGAGCGAGGTCTCGAACCGCAGGAGGTGGCTGTCGGTGGTGGTACCGACATCGATCGCCCGATCGCCCGCCCGCCGCTCCGCCGCAAGCGCACTCGCCCGCCCCACAAATGGCATGCTGGCAAGTCGCTGGTACACCGGATCCAACCCGAGCCGGGACGCGAACAGCTCCCCCACGAACCCCGGGGTCCGGTCGTGACTGGTTTGCAGGGCGATAGCCGTGTCCAGCCCGAACACGTCGACCAGGCTCTCAACGAGCTTGTAGTCCTGGACATCGTCCCGCGCAGCGAAGTGAAAGATGAGGCTGCCCTCGGGCCGCTCGTACAGCCACGACTCATTCGGATTGACGCCCGGCGCATTGTGCACCGCACGACGACTCGGCTCCCCGTGCCGCATATAGATGATCCCACGGTCGTCGAACACCTGCTGCTCGTTTCGGTAGGGATGCACCACGTCGTAGCGCCGATGCCGGCTCACCAGCCGATAGTTACGCAGCGCGTAGAAGTACCGTCGATAGTGCTCGGCGAGCCGCTCGCCGGGATGCCGTGCGTCAGCCACATCGCGCCGCAGCCAGAACCGGCGAAGCCAGTCGGCGCGCTGGGCAACGGTC
The DNA here is from genome assembly GCA_011772755.1 of Gemmatimonadales bacterium. Lineage (GTDB taxonomy): Bacteria > Gemmatimonadota > Gemmatimonadetes > Gemmatimonadales > GWC2-71-9 > WVYX01. The sequence goes on along the minus strand of WVYX01000293.1, from coordinate 39,330 downwards.
ACACTGTCGAAGGCCGCCAGCTCTTCGGGGGTGGCAGCCCAGCTGAGGTCCTCCCGGTACATGCCGACGCCTTCCCTAGTGTGTGCAAGCCCAGCACCGGCAAAGTACGTGGCTTCAGCCTCCCGCAGATACCGCAGGAAGAACTGCGTTCGCGCCATCTCGAGATATCCAACTCCCGAGTCGCCTCCGAGCTCCAAATACTCTTCGAACGCCGCAAGCGCCGAGTCTCCTTCGCCCATTGTCCGCTCCAGCCGACCCCGTGCCAACTGAACTGCAGGCACGTCACCTGCCTCGGTGGCCGCGGCTTTCCGCACCGCTTCGTGGGCGACTGTGAGCTGCGGCCGAACACGCTGACGCATCGCCGTCTCCGCGAGATCGACAACCGCATCGGCGAACGCCGGATCGACTTCCGCCGCGCGTCCGAATGCCGCGGCCGCCTTTGAGAGGAAGTCTTTCCCCAAGGCCTGCCGGATGTTCTCCAGCGCGATAATCGAAACCTCGCCCAATGCCAGCTCCGCGAGACCGAGTCCGTACCACGCGAACGGCCAGGTGGGCTCCAGCTCGCCAGCCCACTCGAACTCAGAGCCCGCGTCATCGTAATGCTGCCTGTTCCCCGTTACGTCGCCAAGCCGCAGGGCGAGAAACCCGAGTTGTACGTGTAGCAGGGCATTGTCACGATCGACCCGGGCGCGGTCGATCATAGCCGACTCCAGCGCCCTGAGCGTGTCGGCATCCGTCAGAGCCGCGACAGCCTCTCGGAAGCGCTCAATGGAGTCGCGCTGAGCGGGGGTCTGAGCAACCGCAGTCACGGATGCAATTAACCCGAGGGAAGTAAGGGACGCCGTGCGCAACATCACAGGGGGTTATACCCGGTCCGAAAGGAGCCGTTCAGCCGCGGACTGATCGACCAGCGAACGCGGATCGGCCTCGGCGAATAGTCACCTCCCCCGCCCACAGGCCGATCCGCGTCCAGACAACCATCCGCGGCCGTGACACCGGCGTGCACCGTCAGCGAACGAACTTCTGATACACCACACTAGAACGAAGACCCGAACGCCAGGTAGAACCGCAGGTCTCCCCGGTCCGTCCCGGGCACACCCCCGAGAGCCACCGCGCTACCGATTCGCGTTCGCAACGGGAAGTCGTAGCCGAGGCCCAGATCAAACACCGCTTCGATTCCCACATCGCGATACGCCGTCAGCGATGGCGACTCGCCTTCGTTCCACCCACCACCCACCTCTCCGAAGACGGACAGTGACAGGCGATCGAGCACCAGCGGTAGCTTCCATAGTCCCCTTCCTAACAGCGCCAGGGGGATGCGAAGTTCTCCAATTGCGACGAACGCCCGAGTGAAGCCGCCAGTGCGGGGATACCCTCTGAGGGGAAACGTACGGCGTCCCGTACCCAGAAAGTAGCCAGGCACGAACTCGAAGGCGTCCCCCGACTCACCCCCTATCTCGAAGAAGTCCGGTGTCGGACCGCCGGTGCGACCGGCCACCACGCGACCCGCCAGCACCCAATGGGCAAACCCGGGAAGCGGAACGGCAACGAACCCGCTGATGCCGCCACGGAGCTCATGGGACCATCCTGGATCGGCTATGGCCCACCGCTGGCGCACGACTCCATCCAGCACCAGGCCGTTCTCCCTGGAGATCGCGAGCGCCGGACGCGAGGCGTACTCCGCCCGGGCAGCCAACGCGGCAGTCAGAAAGGTCGGCGACGAGATTACTGGAACGCCGCCTGCGTCGTCGTTGAAGTAGTCCGTCTGCTCGAGCTCCCCACTCACCCGGGTGAATAACGCGCTGCGCCAGCGCCGCCAGCGCAGGTTGAGACCCAACCCCGCCCGACGCTCGCGTTCGCCGAGGGTCACCACCGTGTCCTCGGTCCTGAACTCAGTCACGTGATCCCAGCGAACCGCGGCGCCCACATCCAGGCTGGCCCGTTTCCATCGGGTGTGCTCCACCGCTACGACGGCTTCCCCCCGAAACGGGGTGAATGCCCCTGCAGCCGCCACCAGGTAGCGGGTCCGGCCGATGGGATCCTCGCCCCCCGTGCTCGCGCCGACAAAGGTGCCAGACTTCCCCTCGTGATGGATCAACGGCATCCAGAAGTGGGGCCGCAGTGCCGCCCAGGGCTGATACGTACCCATCTCTACAGGGATATCTGCCGCAGGCTGGAATGGTGCCGGCGGCGGCATCGGTCGGTCCACAGCAGCGGTCCCCTCGACTTGGGATTGCACCACCGCGAACCCGTCCGCGAGCACGGTTGCGTAGACGAGCGTTCCCTCCCGGGTGATCGCCGGCTCCCGGGCGCCGGTGGCTTCGCTCGTGAGGCGAACTACACGGCCGTCTCGAAGCCCGTACGCGTAGATCTGAGGGAACCCCGAACGCTCAGAGGTGAAGAGGAGCATCTCTCCATCTGGCGACCATGCAGGGTCTTCATCGAGTGCCCCGTCGTCGCTCACACGCCTCATCCGCTCCGGCGCACCGGCCGGCCACGCGACAATGTCCCAGCGACCGTCGAGGTGCCGGGCAGCACCCACCCACGCCCCATCAGGGGAGATCACCATTCGCCCCCAGGCGTCCGCCGATGGCAGGTCGAGTTCGGTCAGGCCCGTGTCGCCCAGCACTAGCACCCCGCGGGCCCTGGTCCCCAGATCGACCGCGGCCGCTGCCACGCCGGGCCCGGCAAAGGGCTGGGTCAACCTGGCGCCCCTCGTCACACGCTCCCACGCCCCGCCGGGCTGCCACCTATAGAGGTCACTGACGATGTCGAATGGGGAGGTGAATTCAGGTTGCGCCACGTACAGCACGTCCTCCACCCAGTCTATCTCCGGTGCGCCGTTCACCCGATGCCTGGCAACCACCGCACGAGACGCTAGCGAACGGACGACCACCTCCGGCGAGCGCCTTCCGTCGTTGCGCACGTAGGCCAGCACCCGGCCGTCGGGTGAGATTCTCGGGTGAGGCTCGCTCCTCAGGCCGCGGTCCAGCACGACCTGGTCGCTGTCACCGGCCGCCCCGTCGGTCAAAGCCCGCCGGTGGAGGCGGTACCATCCCTGGGCGACACCTTCACCCCCGGCCCGTCGCATCGGCCCGGAGATGGCAATGGGCCAAAGCTGGCGTGAGGTGCCATCCACGAACCGGGGCACTACGGAGTCCCCATGTAGCTGGCTCTGCTGCACGAAGAACTCAGTACCCCATGCATACGGTCGGATGCCAGCAGGCCATTTCGGACTCACCACGGTGGCATCGGCATCGCTGGGCCAGTCGTCCCCACGGGCGGCCGCCGCCAGAAGCTGGCGGTGGAAGGCCCCGCGAACCCGCCCGGCTGCGGTGAACCTGGACTCGTAGTACGTCGCGAGCCCCTCCGCCACCCAGGAGGGTTGATAGGCGTTGGGGAACAGGCCCGGCACGCGGCCGAACACTCCCCGCAGCACACTCCACACCCCGTCGGCACGATCCAGGTGGAAGATGTGGGTCAGCTCGTGGATGATGACCATCCGCAGCCAGCCGTCATAGTAGGTGAGCGTCCTGGAGCTGATCGGCGGCGCCACATACACGGTCAGTCGATTCGAGGGAACGATGTTCGCAATCCCGTTGGCAAGATCGACGTTGTCAGCCACGACCAAATCGATGACGCCACGCGGCGCACGGAGCTCGCCAGCGAGGAGCGTGTAGGCGCGCTCCGCCTCCCGAGCGGCCTCCAGGGCCGCCTCGGACAGCTGGGCCTGGGCGTGGATCCGGAAGTGTTCCGTGCGCCAGGTGCGCCATGGACCGCTGGGATCGATCTGCGCGCTAGCACTACACGTGGCCAGTGCGAGGCCACAGGCCACATACGCAGCACGCACGAGCAGGCCGCTCAACAGTCGCACCCTGTCACACCGGCACCCTCGTTCCCCGCGGCAATTGGGTGGGCACACTAGCCCCCCTGGAGCGGTCCGGCGTTCGGGGGGGTGGAGCGGCAGGCTGAGGCGCCCGGTGAATGGGGCCGTGCGGCGGCCGCGGCACCTCCGGCACACGCTCCAGTACACCGTCCGGCGAGGCGAAGACGGATGGCCGGACTACTACGCGGCATGGTGGCGGAACCTACACAGTATCAACGCACTACGCCAATCTGCTCTGGTTGACCGCGTTTTTTACGGGGTGTAGATTGGCTCACCGCCACAGCATCTCACCAGACGTGGCTGACGCTCCATCATGTTTGGCCTATTCGGCCGGGAACGGGGCCATGTACCTCCCGTTCGTGACGAGAACGACGAAGAAACCGACCCACGCAGACGACAGGGAGGGAGCGCCCTGACCGGCCCCGCCGACAGGTCCGGAACGTCCGCCACCGGGCCGCGCCCATCCGGGAGTGGGAAATGTCCGTCATGCGGCGGGGTGATGGTCGGGGGCATGCCCTTTTGTCCGTCGTGCGGGAAGCGGGCAACGGCGGAGGCGGCAGGCCCGGCATGCCCACGTTGCGGCACGTCGGCCCGTGAAGGGGCCAGGTACTGCCCTGCCTGCGGCCTGGACCTCGTCGCGGCCCCGCGGGTGTCCCACCCCTCAGCCGTCGCCGCCAAGAAGGCGCCGCCGTCACCGTACGTCCTGGATCTGCTTGACGAAACCGGGAAGGCGGTGGGCCGCTACCCGATCGCCCAGGGCGAGACCCACATCGGGCGTGAGGGTGCGGATTTGCAGTTCTCAGAAGACGTGTTCATGTCGCCGCTCCACGTCAAGCTCACGGTGCGCGAGGGCCAGATCTGGGCACGGGATCTCGGCAGTCGCAATGGCACGTGGTTGTTCATAACCGAGCCTCACCGACTGGTAGACGGCGATCGCATACTGGTGGGCTCGCAGCTCCTGCTGTACCGCCGGTTGGGGTACCCGGGCCCGCACCCTCCCGAGCGGGATGCCACGCGCCGTATGGGGAGCCTGGTGCCGAGCGCTGATATTGCGTGCGTGACCCAGATCCGCAGCGACGGATCGGAGCGCGACATGGTGCACCTGTCCCCCGGCCGAAACGTGCGCATCGGCCGGGAACAGGGCGACTGGGTGTTTCCCTACGATCCGTCGATGAGCGGCTATCACGCGGAGATCCAGTCTGAGGACGCCGATTTCGTGATGGTGGACGCCGGCAGCCGCAACGGAGTGGCGCTGGCCATCCGCGGCGATGTCGAACTGAGGGTGGGATCCCGCTTTCTTGTGGGCGACAAGATGCTCCGGATAGGGAAGGCGTGAAGACCTGTACCGTCTGCGGTGCTGAATGGTCTGACGACACCAAGTTCTGCCCCAGAGACGGCTCTACGCTGCGCTCTGCCGCTGGGGCAGACCTCGTAGGGAGCGTCATCGCCGATCGCTACCACATCGAGAAGAAGCTCGGCGAGGGCGGCATGGGTGCCGTGTACCTCGGTGAGCACGTCAAGATGCGCCGCAAGAGCGCCGTCAAGGTCATGGCGCAGTCGATGGCCAGCGACCCAGAAGCCATCGCCCGCTTCAATCGAGAAGCGGCCAACGCCGCGCGGATCAATCACCCGAACGTCTGTGCCATCTACGACTTTGGCGAGACAGCGGACGGCACGATCTACCTCGCGATGGAGTTCATCGAGGGTGGGGCGTTGAGCGACATCCTCCGCACCGAGGGTGCCATTTCACTGGACCGGGCCGCGCACATCCTGCAGCAAACCGGCGACGCCCTGCAGGCCGCCCACGACTTGGGGATCGTCCATCGGGATCTCAAGCCGGACAACATCATGGTCACCAAGGACCGCGACGGCCGCGAGGTGGTGAAGGTGGTCGACTTCGGGATCGCCAAGGCGATGACCGGCGAGGAAGGTCAGAAGGTGACGAAGACCGGCCTCGTGGTTGGCACCCCGGAGTACATGAGCCCCGAGCAGCTCTCCGGCGATGTGCTAGACGGACGTAGCGACATCTATTCGCTGGCCCTGGTGTTCTTCCGGATGGCCACCGGCGCCCTGCCGTTCCAGGCCGACTCCGCTCAGGAGACGATGATCAAGCGGCTCACCGACCAGCCTCTCAAGCTGAGCGAAGTGGCGCCCGACGCCCAATGGCCGCCACGCCTCCAGGGCGTGATGGACCGGGGCCTCCAGCGCATGCCCGCCGATCGCTACAACAGCGCCGCGCTGTTTGCTGGCGACGTGGCGGATGCCGTCCGCGGGGCCGCTGTAACCGTTCCCGCGGACACCGAGGGCGCGACCCAACTCATCAACACCGGCGTCACTGGCCAACTGATCGATACTCGGGTGTCCGCCGGCCTTGAGCCCACCACCCCGCCCACGCCGGCACCGATGCCCTCACCGGAGGCGCCCCCTGCCAAGCGGAAGCCGGTGGTGGCCATCGTCGCTTCCGTCGCCGCGATCGCCATCGCCGGTGGAAGCATTGCGGTGGTGACCCAGGGTGGCGGCGGTGACCAGTCACCAGGCATCCAAGAAACGGCTGGTGGACCCGGGGTTGTGAGCCCGGACACAGCACAGCGCCCGTTGCAGAGCGATCCTGGTACGCCAACCGAGGCCGGGCAGCCACGTGCGGGCCAGCGGGAGTCCGAACGGACGCGTGTGACCCAGCCGGGTACGCCGCGAACCGAACGACCAGCTGAAGAGCCGTCGCCGACACCCCTCGACACTGCGGCGCTAGGTGAGAGCATTCGCAACTACGGTAGGCTGATCCGTGACCCCGCGACCAGAGCATCCGGGCGCCAAGAACTGGAACGGCTGTACGGGGACCAGGGTTTGCCCGCTGTTCTCAGAGCGCGGGCAGCCTCCTACATTGCGGAATCATACGATGAGGACAACGACGATCGTCCCCTGGAGGCGTGCCGCTGGATAGCAAATGCGATCGCACTTGATCCCGGCAATGACGCGTACCGACAATACAAGGACACCTTCCTGGGTTGCCCCTCGTGAAGCTCTTCGGCTCTAAAGGCTCCGGAGTTCTTGTAACCGTCTTCGGCAAGACCGACGTCGGCCGGACGCGGGAACACAACGAGGACTGCTTCATGGTCGCCGACCTCTCGGCGCGGAACGCGTCCCTCCAGCCTGAGGTGCGCGAGCATGAGGTGGGCCCGAGAGGATCGTTGCTGGTCGTGGCCGATGGTATGGGCGGCGCCGCGGCCGGCGAGGTGGCCTCCGAAATGGCCAGCCGGACCATCTACGAGCATATGGTAGACAAATGGGGGAACGACGAGGAAAACACCCCCCAGCAGTTCGCCTACCGGCTCAAGGAGGCGGTGGAGGAAGCGAACACCCGCATCCACGCCTATGCGAAAGAGCACCCTGAGATGCGGGGCATGGGCACCACCACCACGGCGGTGGGAGTGCTCGGGGACCATCTCTATATCACGCAGGTGGGCGATTCGCGGGCCTACCTCGTGCGCCGCGGCAGAGGGATCCAGCTCACGAAGGACCAGTCGCTGATGCAGCGGCTGGTGGACGCGGGCGAAATCACCGAGGAGGAGGCCGAACGCAGCGAGCGGCGCAACATCATCTTGCAGGCCTTGGGGCCGGACGCGAAGGTGAGAGTCGACCTCACAAACCAGCAGGTGCGCCGTGGGGACGCCCTGGTGCTGTGCTCCGACGGCCTGTCGGGGCAGGTCTCACGGGAGGAGATCACCGAGAGGGTCTCGCAGCTGGACAAGGACCTGGTGGCGATCTGCAGTGAGCTCATCGACACGGCAAATGAACGGGGCGGCCCCGACAACATCACCGTCGTCATTGCCAAGTTCGGTGGTGATGGGCTGGGCCATCCCGGTGGCGAGGACGAGGTGGGGCACCAGGTGTACCCGCTCCTCGACCCCGAATCCACCACCGAGCCGGTCCCGGTCTACAAAGGAAGCCCTCCTCCCGTACCGGAGAACAGGGCACGCCTGATGCTCGCGGGCGTGCTCGCCGCGGGCATCACGGCAGCAGCGCTGTTCTTCGCCGCCATGGGGCTGTAGCGGTCCAGCCGTGAAGGCCCAACTCAGAATCCTCAGCGGCGCGCGGACCGGACACACCGAGGTCTTCTCGATCGCCCGGATCGGTATCGGGCGCCACCCTGCATCGGACCTCCAGTTTGACCCAGAGCGGGACCTCGACGTCTCGGCCCGACATGCCACCATCATTCTTGAGAACGACGAGTGGTTGGTGCGCGACCTGGGAAGCCGAAACGGTACGCTGGTGAATGGCCACCGCATTTCCCGGGTCACCAAGCTGGACGACACCGATCAGATCCGCTTCGGGGAGCACGGTCCGACCCTGGAGTTCCGGCTCGTCCCCGAAGGGACCCCGGACGGTGTGGTGGCGCGCGCCGCCGCTCCGGAGAAGCCACCCCCTGCGGAGGGCCCGGTGCGAGCCACGGGGGCGACCGAAGAACCACGGCGGATGAGCACCACGGAGCGCATTCGGGTCGAGGTCAGGCGGGAGACGCGAACACTCCGGAGAACTACAGTCGTTCTGTTCGCGACGCTGTTGGCGGTTGCCGCGGCGTTCTTCTACCAGAACCACCGTCAGGAGTCGCTGCGGCAGCGCGAGATCGCCACGATCCAGGCGCGAACCGACAGCCTCCTGCGGGTGGCGGACCAGGCGGTGCAGGTACTGCAAGGACAGGTGGAGGGGCTCGCCAACGCCCTACGCCAGTCTCAAGACCAAGTCGGGCGCCTGCGGCAGCAACTGGCAACCGCGCAGGCCGTGGGGAACCAGGCAGACGTAGAGGTCCTCAAGGACCAGCTCGCCGCGGCGACCCAAGCGCTCCGGTACCAGGAACTTGCCGCACGGGTCGACTATCGCGGCATTGTGGAGAGCAATCAGCGGGCCACCGCCATCATCTGGGTGGAGTTCGGCCCGGGTGAAGTCTCCACCGGCACGGCGTTCGCCGTCCGCAGCGATGGCACGCTACTGACCAATCGCCACGTGGTGGCCGGCGAAGACGGCTCGCGGCGCCCCCGGCAAATCGCGATCCAGTTCGCCGACTCGAGGCAGGTCGTCCCGGCCCGCTTGCTGGGAACCTCCCGGGAAGCGGATCTCGCCGCGGTCAAAGTCGATTTCGACGGCGGGGTGCCAACCGTTCAGGGCCTGAACGGCCGGCCGGACACCCTGCACCAGGGTGATCCGGTGGCCGTGATCGGGTTTCCCCTGGGGCCGGATCTGCCCATGGCCACCGGGGGCGGCGGCAGGCCAATCGCCAAGAGCAGCTTCTCCGCCGGTTCCGTAAGCAAGGTGCTGCAGGATCTGATTCAGGTGGACGGCTACGGGACCCACGGCGCCAGTGGCAGCCCGATCTTCGACCGCACTGGGCAGGTGGTGGCAATTCTTTTCGGCGGGCAGCAGGGCTCCGGCGGAAGGATCGTGTTCGGAGTGCCCGCGAACTACGCTATCCGATTGCTACAGTCGCTCAATTGACGCCGTAGGCTGGCGTGCCGTCCCACAAGCTCGCCGCAACATAGCACACGCGCCGAGCAGTCCCTTCGCGCGATGGCGTTCCCGGCGAACTCGACGCCGGGCAACGGCCGCGGATGATCGTCTGAACGCAGATCGGTTTCTGGACGAGCGAGGTCACCGTTTCACCGAGACACATCCGCGTTCGCTTGTCGATCAGTCTGCGGCACAAGCGGACTTCTGACCCGCTACACCAGGGACGCCTCGCCAGCGGCTACGCACTTGGCGTAACACTGCCGAGGACCCGCTCCCCCTCTGCCCCAGTGGCGCCGGGCACATTGCCGGGCAACCCATGCAGCGTCCGCCACCCCAGGTAGGCAAACGACGCCGCTTCTTTGGCATCACCGCTGAAGAACTCGTCGTCGAACAGGCGCACCACCCAGCCATCGAGCGCCTCCCTCAGTCGGTTCATCAGCACCGGGTTGCGCGCCCCACCACCGGAGACAACGAGCTCCCGCGCCGGTTCGGTGGGAAGCCAGCGCGGCATCCACGCCGTCGAGGGACGTCCCCGACATGAGGCCGAGGCCGAGCTCGCTCACGCGATCACCGGTGGTGGATCCCCCGATGCGCGCCGGACGAGCCCGCCCGCCGAGTCGAGGAGTGCCCGGGCCTCGTCGGCATCCACACCCCTTCGCACCATCACGATGGCCAGCTTGACGTTGCCCGAGGCTGCCTCGATCGCGCGACGGGCCTCTTCCCGTCCCACGGCGCACGCCTCCATCACGATCCGCTCACCGCGATCCCGCAGCTTGTCGCTCAGCGCCATCAGATCCACCATCAGGTTGCCAAATGCCTTGCCCAGGCGGATCATGGCGCCGGTGGTGATGGTGTTGAGCACGAGCTTCGTGGCGGTGCCGGCCTTTAGACGAGTGGATCCCGTGAGGACCTCGGGACCCACGCGCACCACGATCACCACGTCACAGGACTCGACCAGTCCTTCGGGGGGATCGGCGCATGTGAGCAGCACGGTGCGGGCGCCGAGTTCTTGGGCCCGCCGCAGCGCCACCCTGACGTAGGGTGTGGTCCCGCTGGCGGCGATGCCCACAACCACATCTCGGCGCGACACCCCCAGATCGTCCACTGCAGCCGCCCCGCCTTCCCTATCGTCTTCCGCACCTTCCTGACTTCGAACCAGGGCAGCGGGCCCGCCCGCGATCACTCCAACCACCATCTCGGGAGGAGTGCCGAAGGTGGGAGGACACTCGGCCGAATCCAATACGCCAAGCCGCCCACTGGTGCCCGCTCCCACATAGATCAGGCGACCTCCCTCTCGGAACGCTTCCACCACCAAGTCAATCACCTTGGCGGTCTCCTCGCGAACCTGGTGTACCGCCTCGGGTACACGGCGGTCTTCAGCGTTCATCATGTCGACGATTTCGAGCGAGGAGGCAACGTCGATGCCGACGGTGCGCGGGTTGCGGCGCTCGGTGAGCCGAGGATCGACGAATTCTGGAGTAGACATCTCCCTGAGCCGGTAAGGTGCTAGATTTCACCCAATTTCCACTCAGCTGACAGTTCGGTCAACGAGGGACCCATGCAGCGACGAAGACTGTGGTTGCGGATGAGGCGGTGGGGAGCCGTCACAGCATTTGCCCTCGCCGCGTGCGCCGGGGCACCAACCCCAGCCACACCCCCTACGCCCACCTCACTTCCATCGGCTTTCGTCCCTGCAGACTGGCCGCTGTTCGACGACGTCGTGGAGGTCAACGCATCGGACGCGATGGTGTCGTCGGTGCACCCGGTCGCCAGCGAGGTCGGGGCAATCATCATGAACAGGGGTGGCAACGCCGTAGACGCTGCCGTCGCCGTTGGGTTCGCCCTGGCAGTGGTTCACCCGTCGGCTGGCAACATCGGCGGCGGCGGTTTCATGGTCATCCGATTCGCCGACGGATCCGTATACACCTTGGATTACCGGGAAACTGCGCCCAGCCGGGCCACCAAGGACATGTACCTCGACTCCCTCGGCAAGCTTACGGACGAGAGCGTCACTGGCCACCTGGCTGCTGGCGTGCCGGGTGCCGTGGCAGGCCTTGCGGAGGCGCAGCGCCGCTTCGGCGACCTCACCCTGGCACAGGTCATGGCACCTGCCATCCGAATCGCCCGCGACGGGATTGCCCTGGACGAGTCCCGCAGTCGAGGCCTCAGGTATGCCGCACGACGCCTCAGGCAGTTCCCTGCATCGGCCCGCAAGTTCCTTCTGCCGAATGGCGAGGCGCCGCCGCTGGGGACGCTTTGGGTGCAGCCGGACCTCGCTCGCACCCTGCAGGCGATAGCAGACAGCGGGCCTCGTGTGTTCTACGAGGGGTACATCGCTGATCTCATCGTCGCCGAGATGGAGCGCGGTGGCGGTCTGATTGCCAAGGAGGATCTGGCCAGCTACCGAGCGATTTGGCGAGAGCCAATCGTGATTCGGTACCGGGGATACACCATCTACTCAATGCCCCCGGTGAGCTCTGGCGGCGTGACGATGGCCGAGATCCTCAACATCTTGGAGGGGTTCGATCCACTCCCGCCATTCGGCAGCGTAGAGCAGGTGCATCTCCTCACCGAAGCCATGCGCCGGGCATTCGTCGATCGCAATCACTATCTCGGCGACCCCGGCTATGTCGAGATGCCCATCCAACGGCTGCTTTCCAAGCCGTATGCGGCGGAGCTCCGAGGCGGTATCGACGCAGACCACGCCACGCCCACGCCGGAACTGCGGCCAGGCGTCACCGAGGGTGATCATACCACACACTACTCCGTGGTCGACCTGGACGGAATCGCCGTCAGTGTGACGACGACGATCAACGGTGGCTATGGCAGCGCCGTCACAGTCGAGGGTGCTGGGTTTCTCCTCAACAACGAAATGGACGACTTCACCGGCGCGCCCGGCCAGCCGAACATGTATGGCCTGGTCCAAAGTGAAGCCAACGCCATCGAGCCCGGCAAGCGCATGCTCTCGTCCATGACCCCCTCCCTGGTGCTCGACCCGCAGGGCGAGCTGCTGATGGCAGTCGGGACACCTGGCGGGCCGACGATCATTACCACGGTCGCACAGGTCATCTCGAACGTGATCGACCACGGCATGAGCCTGGCCGACGCGATCGCTGCTCCACGGATTCATCATCAAGCGCTGCCGGATCGGATCTTCTACGAACGAGGAGCGTTACTGCCTGAGGTAGTGGCGCGCCTCGAGGCAATGGGCCACACCCTCGTGGAGCGACGTGGATTCAGCGGCGAGGTAGCCGGCATTATCCGGTCGGGCGAGGGTTGGATCGGAGTGGCCGATCCCCGCTCGGGGGGAGGGTCGGTAGGATATTGAACTAGCGGTTAGCAATTAGCAGCTGGCAATCTGTAATCACCACACGAGTAGCTAGTTCCGGACGGCAGACTGCGCCCTGGCGCCAGCCACTGCCGACACATAACTTCTACCCCGCCAGATGACCCTATGTCGTTCTGGCAGAGCGTGTTACACCGCTGTGCGAAAGCTCGACTGGTCAATCCTTCCAGCTAGCGAGTCAGGCGAAAGGTACGACTCATGAGGACCAAGAATCTCGAAGCCACGGCCAGGGCACTGGTCGCCAAAGGGAAGGGTATTCTCGCTGCAGACGAGAGCTTTCCCACCATTGAGAAACGATTCAAGAAGATCAACCTGCCATCCACGGAGGAGACGCGCCAATCCTACCGCGAGATGTTATTCACCACGAAGGGCCTCGGCGATTTCGTGAGCGGTGTGATCCTGTTCGACGAGACCATCCGGCAGGGCACCAGCGGCCGCACGCCCTTCACCACCGTCCTCGAGCGGGAAGGCATCATTCCGGGCATCAAGGTAGACAAGGGTGCCAAGGCGCTGGCCGGATACCCCGGTGAGAAGGTCACCGAAGGTCTCGACGGCCTGAGGGATCGCCTCGCCGAGTACCGCGAGCTCGGCGCGCGGTTCACGAAGTGGCGGGCCGTGATCGCCATCGGCGACGGGATCCCCACGCGGTTCTGCATCGACGCCAACGCGCACGGCCTGGCGCGATACGCCGCTCTGTCGCAGGAGGCGGGGCTCGTGCCGATCGTCGAGCCCGAGGTGCTCATGGACGGGGGACACACAATAGAGCAATGTGAGGAAGTCACCGAGACGACGCTCAAGAGCGTCTTCTTTCACCTGCACGCCCATCGCGTCGCCCTAGAGGGATCACTGCTCAAGCCGAACATGGTGTTGTCCGGCAAGGAGTGCCCCACACAGGCAGGCATCGAGCAGGTCGCGGAAGCGACGGTTCGGTGTCTCATGCGGAGCGTGCCCGGAGCCGTGCCCGGTATCGTGTTCCTCTCCGGTGGTCAGAGCGCGGAGATCGCCACCGCCCACCTCAACGCCATGAACGCGATGGGGGATCACCCCTGGGAACTCAGCTTCTCATACGGCCGGGCCCTTCAGGGGCCGGCGCTGGAAACCTGGCACGGGAAGGCTGCCAACGTTGCTGCGGCGCAGAAGGTCTTCCACCATCGTGCCAAGCTGAATGGCGCCGCACGCCGTGGGGAGTACTCCCAGAGCATGGAGGCGGCGGCGTAAACCCCGCTCCCCGCAGACCACCGGGCGGTCCCCCACCTCCGCAGCCAGCACCGCCCGGCGGTCCCCTCCCGCCCGTCCCCCAGCCCCTCCTGGCGGACGGGCGGTCGGTTGTCCGGCCTGACGAATGACGTAGTGACCGTCCGACTGCCTGAGTGCCCGACCGCCCGGGTGGATGTGCGGGGGGAGGCGGGACCGCCGGGGAAGTGGCGGAGAGTGTGGGGGGGACCGCCGGGAGGAGGGATGGTGGGCGGAAGCGGACCGCCGGGAGTGGAAGCAAGGGATCGCGGTTAGAGCCGCTCCCGCAAGAAGTCCGGCGTGAGCCCCTGTAGCCAGCCAGCGAGCAGCGAGAAGTAGCCGGTCACGAGCAGCACCCCCACGAACACCAGGATGCCACCGGCGATCTTGGTGGTGAGGGGGATGTACCGACGGAACCGTTTGAACCAATCAATGAACTTCTCAACCGCCACGGCGGCGAGGAGGAACGGAACCGCAAGGCCCAACGAGTACGCCAGGAGCAGGACTATCCCTTCCCCGAGGCTCGACCGGACCCCGGTATACGTCAGAATCGAACCGAGAATCGGTCCAATGCACGGCGTCCAGCCTGCGCCGAAGGCAAGGCCAACCAGCAAACTCCCGAGGTACCCCAACGGCTTGTCCTGCAAATGAAGGCGACGCTCCCTGGCAAGGGCGCCCCAGCGCACGACCCCCAGCAGGTACAGGCCGAAGAACACGATCAGCACGCCTCCGAAGCGTTCGAGCCACGCCTGGTTGTAGTTGAGAAAGCGGCCCAGCTGCGTCGCGGAGGCGCCAAGGGCGATGAAGATCAGGGTGAACCCAGCGATGAAGAGCAGCGCGTGGGTGAAGGCCACCCATCGCCGCTCGCCCAGCTCATCCAGTGACAGCCCCGTGATGAACGACACGTAGCTCGGCACCAGCGGCAGCACGCACGGCGAGAGGAAGCTCAGCAGCCCGGCGACGAACGCCACCGCGAATCCGACCGATTCCGCAGCCATTGTATCGAGAGAAACCCTCGCGTCAGCTCATCCGTTCCCGCTGAGCTTGATGCAAGGCATAGAAGGCGACCAGCTTGTACACCAGTTTCGCGGCCATGACGTCGGGCGCCACCAGCCCTGGGATGGGTGCGAGCTCGACCACATCACACCCCACCACCTGCCTCTCGCGGAACACCCGCTCCAGGAGTTGCAACGTCGGGAACCACGTTCCACCACCAGGTTCTGGCGTGCCCGTGGACGGCACGAGCGCAGGGTCGAAGTAGTCCACGTCGATAGTGATGTACACGGAGCTGCCGAGCGCGCTCAATACCCGGTCGATCCACCCCTCACCCGTCAACTCATGTGCGAAGACCGCCGGAATCCCCTTGTCGCGCATGAGCGTCCGCTCCTCGGAGGTCAGTGACCGAATCCCCACCGGGACCAGGTCGACGCGTTCATGCACGCGGTGCATCACACACGCATGGGAGAACGGTGTGCCTTCATACTCGGCTCGGAGGTCGGGGTGGGCATCGAGCTGGAGCACGGACAGGGTGCCACCCATCCGGTCTGCGTGGGCCAGGATCGGTGGGGCGGAGAGGCTGTGCTCACCACCGATCATGATGACGAACTTCCCCGCCTCCAGCAGGCCATCCATGGCTTGCCGGAGCAGCCTTAGAGCCGACTCGGGGCCTGTCGCCGGAAGCACCAGTTCCGGCAGGGTGTGCACACCTACCGTGTAGGGCTCGAAGTCCAGTTCGTGATCGTACGTCTCCACGTATCGGGAAGCGTGGAGCAGACCACGGGGACCGAAACGCGTACCAGCCATGTACGAGACAGTGGCCTCATAGGGCACCGGAAGGACGGCCACGGGACATCGGGTGAACCCGGTCTCGCCCCCCGGAATCCCCAGGAACGATTCACTGGAGCCCCACGGCAGCTTAGTGAGTGCGGCAGGCAGGTCGTCCAGCCCGCCGCGATCGCGAAACACGTTCATCCGCAAAACACCACGGCGCTCACCACCGTCACCCAGCGCCCGTCGTCCTGAGCCTCGGCGCTACAGCTGATGTTCAGGGTCTTCACGATCTCGCCGGACAACAACCATTGCTCTCGCCGTTCGTCCCACGCCTGGTCCGGATCGAAGGGCACGCCGAGCACCGTAGCCAGCATGCTGGCAGCGAGATCTTCCGCGTAGTCCCCTGCGGGCTCCTTCCGCTGGCCGAAGGCATGGTGCTCCGAGATGTAGCCATGGCGCTGGGGATCCGCAGGGATTGCGAGGCCAATCGCCGCGGTTGCCAGGCGGGAGGGCTCGTTGGTAGAGGCCTCAGCGACAACCGAGAAGGCCACCTGCCCCGGCATGAGGCATTTGACCCCCTGCTCCCACGAGACCAGCTGGCAATGCGGCGGCCAGATGGAACTCACACGCACCAGGTTGTAATGCGCGACTCGGGCGTCCCGTAGTGCCAGCTCGAAGCTCGTCAGCTTCTCTTTGTGCCGCCCGACGCCTTTCGTGAGGAAGGCCTTGGTGGGCATGAACTGGTTTGGATCGATCAATGTCTCAACGCCTCGCCCGGGGTTGGGATTCGAGCGTGACCACGTCACGCAACTGACAGTCACGGCAGATGCCGTAGATCTCGAGCCGATGGTGATGGTGCCGGAAACCGTACTCTTCGGCGATCAGGGACTTCATCCGCTCGAGACGCTCGCTGGAAAACTCCACCACCCTACCGCACTCCGTGCAGATGAGGTGTTCGTGGTGGCCCTGGGCCGCCAGGGGCTCGTACCGCTTGAACCCGTCGCCGAAGTCGTGCTCCTGCACGAGCCCGGCTTCGCGGAGCAAGTCGAGTGTCCGGTAGATGGTAGCCTTTCCGACTTGGACTCCCCGTACCCGCAGCACGCGCTCGATGTCACCCACCGACACGTGGTGGTCGGCGAAGAACAGCGCTTGGGCGATCGCCGCGCGCTGATGCGTCACCGGCAAATTGTGGTCACGTAGATAACGGCGGAAGATCTCGAACAGCGCCTGGCCGTCAACCTTGGGAGGGGGACTGGTCACCTTGATCTCCGTACCACAACTCGGGGGCAACCTCCACCGGCGGATCCGGCTCCCCGGCACGCTCCTGCACCCCCGCAATCACCTCGTGCACGACCGCGGTGGGGCTTTCCCCTACCTCCTCAATCACCACCCTCGCCTGACCGCGCTCGCGGCCACGGATGATGAGCATATAGCTGCCAGTGTAGATGCGACGCCGCCCCTCTCCAGCGCGGGCCGAGATGACGGCAGTACCCCACTCACGCTCGTCCCGGCGCACTGGGGCAAACAGCCAGATCGCATCGACGTCTTCCCGAGGCACTGCCTCCGCTACGGCCTGTGCGACACGTGTCCATCCCAGTCCGAGCCCCGGGGACCCAGTCACGCCTGTCGGCGCGCCCGCTTCCACTGCCGCTCGCCGTTCCACCACGTCAGATCCGGTGCACTGGTGTGGGGAGTAGACACGGGATCCACCTGGCTCGCACGCGCCTCCAGACATGCTGGTGATATCCGCTCGCCGCACCGACGCCGCCGACGGTTGCCGGGTCGGCGAGCAGGCAACATACGGGGCGACGACAGGCGATTCAAGATTCTCAAGCCATCAGCCATCAACACCTGGCAATTCGCAACTCGCAATTCGCAGTTCGGGTGGCTACGGTGCCGACCACGAATTGCCAGCTGCGAATCGCGAATTGCGAGCAGATGGGCCGAGAGCCGACGGCTCAGAGTAGTGACACCGGGTCCCGGTCGAACACCACCCGGATCGGTCCACGGCCAGTGTGAGGCGCTCGGCGTGCAGCGTACCGTGCAACCCGCCCTAGTAACGTCCGGTCCTCTGCCCGCAGCAGGGCGTGCCACCGCCAGCGTTGCTTGATTCGCGCCAGGGGTGCAGGCGCCGGGCCAACAACCTCCACGGCGTCTCCGGCCCGGGCCGAGACGAGCCCCTGGAGCCACTCAGTTACTTCGACGGCAGCGTCGCCAACGCGACGCTCATCGAGTCCGCTGACGAGGATGTTGACCAACCCAACGTGGGGTGGGTACGGCGGCACCCGCCGGGCCGCGAATTCGCGAGTGGCGAACGCCTCGAAATCGTGGGAGGCAGCCGCCTGGAGCGCATAGTGCTGCGGCGTGTGAGTCTGGACCAGGACGCGCCCGCCGCGAGGCCCGCGTCCTGCTCGTCCCGCCACTTGAGCGATCAACTGAAACGTTCGCTCAGCGGCACGAAAATCGGGCAGGTTGAGGCCAATGTCGGCGTTGATGACCCCGACCAACGTCACCCCGGGAAAATCCAGCCCCTTGGCGATCATCTGTGTGCCGAGCAACACGTCCACTTCTCGCCGCGCCACCGCGTCCAAGATCCGCTGGTGTGACCACTTCCCCGACGTCGTGTCCGCATCCATACGAGCCAGGCGGGCAGTCGCCAGCCGCTCGGCAAGCCACCGCTCCAGCAGCTGCGTGCCCACTCCGCGCGACCGCTGCGCCGTGGCACCGCACTCAGGACAGGCCTCCGGTAACGGCGCGTCGTGTCCGCAGTAGTGGCAGCGCAGTCGGGCGGGAATTCGGTGCACCGTGAGCGAGATACTGCAGGACGGACACTGCCACACGAACCCGCACCCGTAGCACTGCAGGAAATGCGCAAATCCCCGGCGATTGAGCAGCAATAGGACCTGGTCGCCGACATCGAGCGCTTCCCTCACCGCGTCATCGAGGGTCCGCGACCACGGGACTGCGCCGGCCTCCCGAACACGCCGTTCCGTGCGCATGTCGACGAGCGTGACGCCGGGCAGCGGCTGAGCGGTCACCCGCGTCGGCAGCGTGACGACGGGGATGCGCTGTCGGGCTGCCCACGTCTCGAGGGAGGGCGTTGCACTGCCAAGCACCACCCGTGCCCCCTCGATCCGGGCCCGCCGCAGCGCGACATCCCGAGCGTGGTAGCGCGGCAGCTCACCCTGCTTGTAGCTGGCATCGTGCTCCTCGTCTACGATCACCGCCGCAAGGTGCCGCACCGGTGCGAATACTGCCGACCGAGCCCCCACTGCCACTCTCCGGCCGCCGGCGGCGAGGGTCCGCCACGCGTCGATCCGCTCCCCGTCGGAGAGTCCGCTGTGTAGCACGGCTACGGAATCACCCAACACCCCCCGCACTCGAGCCACGGTCTGGGGGGTGAGCGCAATCTCTGGAACGAGCACGATCACTCCCTTCCCTTCCTCCACCACCGGCCGCAGGGCTTCGAGATAGACGAGAGTCTTCCCGCTTCCCGTCACCCCGAACAGCGTGAGCGCCTGCCCCGGTCCCAGCTTGCGGATCGCTTCGATCGCCACGCGCTGCGCTGCGGTCGGAACCGCCGGGGCAACACCTGCAACGCCCGCAAAGGGATCGCGCACCCGTTCTCGCTCTTCGATCCGGGCAACCTTGCGCTGGACCAGGCCCCGCACCACCGCTGCCGAGAAGCCAAGACGATCGGTGAGATGTCGCACCGTCGACTCACCGCCCATGGCATCGACGGCCTCGTAGGCCGCCCGCTGGCGGAGCGCTCTTCCGAAGGCACGGTCACGCTCCAGGAGCGTGGGCAAGAGCCTCGTGAGGGTGAGAATCCGCTCCGTCTGGGGACCAGGGCCGAGGTCCGGAGGCTCCGTTTCCAGGGTGACGGCACCGACCCGAGCCAGCCGCTGGAGGACGTCCCACACCGGTCGTTTCAGCCGACGCCTCAGTGTACCAGTGGTCGCCCTTCCCCCGGCCCGCTGCAGAGCCTCCACCACCTCGCGGCTCACCCCGCCGGGCGCGAGATGCGAGTCCCGCACCTCGGCTACCAGGCGCGAGGCACCCCAGAGCGCAGCCGGGAGCATGGCTCGCAGCGTGAGACCTAGCGGCGCCGCGTAGTACCGGGAAACCCACTGGGCCAGCTCCAGCAGCGATCCAGGCACCAGTGGCGCCGGATCCGGTACCAGAAGCACGGGTCTCAGGTCGTCGACCGGTGCCGCCTCAACCTCGAGGACGATCCCGACGAGCTCCCGCGTGCGCACCGGCACGACGACCCGCGCCCCCGGAGCAACGCGATCGGCGAGCGATGGTGGGATCGCATACGCGTACGGCCTGGCAGTGGGAATGGGGAGCGCGACCGAGCAGGTCGTTGGGATCATCCGTGCGGCCAGCGCGTGCCTTTGACGATGGACAGGCCAAGTACTCGCTGCCGAGCAAGCGACCGGAGCGTTCGCACCTCCCGACTCAAGACCATGCCGACGCCCACCCACCGGGCGGCACGCCACCCGCGGATCAGCAGCCCGATCCATCCGTACGCGATCCAGTTCCCGTCGAGGGCAGCATCTTCGACGGACAACTCCACAATCCCGGCCTCTCGGAAGAAGCTCTTCCACTCGACCAGAAGGTGAGGTTGGAGGCCGAGGGACCCAAGCAGACGTGCGTCCTCGGGGTCCGGGGTGCTGAGCCAGGACGGCACGAGCGCCATGACGGTGCTCATTGGCCGAGCTACCCGACCAGCCTCCTGGAGAATCCGGGCGCCGTCGGTGCCAAAGAGGTAGAGCAGGTTCGCTATGGTGACGTCGAAGACCTGGGCCTCGTGGGGGAGGTCGTCCGGCGTCGCCGTCTGAAAGGTCACGAGGCTGGCGAGATCGGCACGGCGTGACGCCCGCTCGGCGGCTTCGATGGCGTTGTGATCTGGGTCCACGCCCTCGATGTGGGTGCGAAACCGCTCGGCCCACCAGAGCACGGAGCGCCCCGAACCGCAGCCAACCCAGAGAACCTCTTGCCCAGGTTCCGCATCTGCCAGTTGCGCGAGCCGCCGGTGGATCGGCTCGGCCACATCAGCCCAGGGCTGCAGGATAGCCAGCAACCCGGTGGGTGAAAGCCGGCGAGCCATAGAGCGAAAGGGTCATCCCAGGACGGTGGTTCGTCAAGAGTGGGCACTCAGCAGCCGTCATCTGACTGCCCGCGGCGCTCAGCAATTCGCAACTAGCAATTCGTGATCGTCACCGGAGCCACTCGAACTGCGAATTGCCAAGTGCGAATTGCCACATAGTCGAACCCTCCTCACCGCACGGGCCGACGGCGACTCGGCAGTACGATGAACGGGGCCTGGTCAGGGGTCTCCAGCTCGCCGAGGGTCTTCTCTTCATCCAGCACCCGCCCGCCACGGAACTTGACCTCGTAGTCCGCAAGATCGGCGGCACGCCCCGTGGCCACTGCCAACGCCTCAGCCTTCAGTCGGGAGACCGTCCATCCGGCCGTCACTTTCAGCCGAACGATGTCCCACACGTCCGGCACCCACACCCGCACCTCGAAATCCGCGACCACGGTCACGTCGCACTCCCCCCCGCCACGGGAAGAGTGGAAAGGAACCGTCCGATCGCTTGGTCGAACAGCAGCGTCGAGGCTCGGATGCGTGTCCCGTTCTCAGCATCGAACGCCGCTACCGTCAGCTCCTCCCCACCTTGACCGCGGAACGTAGCGTAGGTGGGGCCTTCCTTTTCGAGGAATGCCCCGTAGTTGGGCACCCGCTCGGCAAAGAACACCTTGGCTCGGTCCAGCACCTCCGCAGCGGAGAGCGATGTGATCATCTCATGAATCATTGCGACATTCCCCACGCACGGAATCAGCCACCCAGATCGGCACAAATCGGGAGAAAGATAACAGGGCTATCCTGCTTCTCTAGAGCGGCGCGCTGTCATGCGCCGAAGAGGACTCGGCGCACGGTCTCCTCCACCTCCGAGTTCGGCACCGCGGTGGCACCTGCGGCCCTCGCCTCCCGCAGTATCGCAGGCTGCACGTGCGATCCGAACGCGATCACCCTCGAGCCGGCCACCACCAGCTCCCGCACCCGGGCCAGTGCGGCATCGCCCGTGAGTTCCACGACGGCAAGCACTGCGGGACCGCTCCGCGTGGGCTCATAGCCGGCCTCCTGTGCCAGGCCTTCCAGCTTCGCCCGGAAGAAGAGGTCGCGGGTCAGCAGAAGCACGGATCGATCACTCAAGGGACTCAACCTTCGCCCGTTGACCCGTGGCCCGTGCGGCGGGCCGAAGAAGATCCCAGAGGCGCGGCCTTCGGCGGAACACTAGGAAGACGTCTCCCGATGGAGGATGGCTGAGCCCGTCAAGGGCGAGATACAGTGGGAGCAGCGCGTACGGCACCGAGACACGATAGCGCCGACCATGCCACGCCACATCGGTGGTTGCTGGCAGGCGACCAACCACCCGTTCGATGAAGATGTCGTCCTCGACCCGGTAGATGCCCCGCTCCACCCGCTCGCCAGACCGGTAGAACAGCGGATCAAACCCGCCCCCCTCCGCCCGCGCGAAGTTCTGCTCAGCCGCCCAATCATAGTCCTCGAGCTTCTGCGACGCTGCCCGCCACTCCAGGTGGTGCCGCAATTCGTGCAGCAGTGTCTCCCAGGCTTCTTCACGCCAGTCGAAGTCAGACCGTTCACCAGCCAACTCCAGGAACGACCCATGGTAGAGCACCACCCGAGACGCCACCTCATCTGTCCCAGTATCGATGGGGATACACTCGCCCAACGTGTAGACGCCGGCGCGCACCGGGTGAGGGATGGTCTTCGGACTCACCTCGACACCAGCGATGCCGTCGAAGAAGCGTGGCGGGATCTCAGCGGCCAAGCGTTCGATCATCGACTGGAAGTCTCGGAGGCGCATTGCTTGGGAGCCGTCAGTGTTCAGCGCTGAGCCCTCAGCATTCAATCATCAGAAGAGCAGTCTGCAATTAGCAATTCGCAGTTCGTAGATGTGGCGCCCCAGAGCCATCATGGTGCACTGCTAATTGCGAATTGCCAACCGCTCTCACAGTTGCCTGCCGAGGGCTGGAGGCCCCAAGCTAGCTCAATCGATCACAGCAGCCACTCGCGCTGCGACATTGTCGAAGGAGAGCGGTGCACCCGTCTCTTGCTCCACAAGCCGGTGCGCGGGCGCATCCTGTCCCCGACTCATCAGCTCTAGCACCCGAGCACCCGCCCGCGGGTTACGGTACCAGTCCTCGTCATAGTGCTCCACGAGCATCTGTGCGAGCGCCGCTTCGAGCTGCCACGCACGCAGGTAGCGCGCTGCGTAGAAGCCGGGATCCACATCGAGCAGGCAGTCGTCTTCCAGATACCGAAACCGCGTAGCCTCGGTCAGTAGCTCCGCATACCGGCAACCCGTGCCCGTGAGATCGCTGCGATGAAGCTCGAGCTCGTAGAGCAGCTTCGCCGCATAGCGACGGATCAGGAAGAGCTCGCTCACTGCCAGCTCGAACGTGAGATCGCGAGCATCCTCGCCACTCAAGCCAGCGTACCGGACGAGCCACTTTCGGTCGAGCGTGAGGTGATCCCACAGCATCGCGTACCCCTCGGTCACCGAGTTGTCGCCCAACCGGCGAGCCTGGAAGGGGAGGTCGGGCGCGACGGATGCGAAGTGCATGGCGTGGCCCAACTCGTGCCAGAACGTCCGATAGTCCCCGTGGCCGCCTCGGGGCCGGAGCACCACGTAGACCTCTTCGGGGACACGGACCGGCGCGCAGAAGGCGCGAGGCTGCTTGCCACTCCGCTCCTCCGTATCGAACCGGATGCGGCCGTGCTGAGCAGCATCAAGCCCCATCTCACGCATCTGGGCTGCCGCCGTCTCCAGCATGCGCTCCGAGGGAAACGCCGCATCATATCGACTAGCCCGGAAGAGCCATGCGGCATCGGATCGCACGAGCTGGGAGATCGGCAGTCCCATGCGGCGTCTGGCAAGCCGGCCTAGACCGTCCTCGTACATGTCGTCCGTGTCGCGCAGGAACATCTCCCCCCGGGCTCCTAGGCCTTCAAGGTCGATCCCTGTGAGCCGGCTCAGCGCCTCCACGTAGTCACCCAGGGCGAGGGCCTCGATCGCGTCGCGCTCAAGTGCGAACCGTCCCCGGCGGATACCGTCCAGCCCCAGAGCTCCCCCGCGTGCCCGGGCTTCGTCGAGGGATTTGCGGAACTCGCGGTCGGGTGAATTGGCGAGCTCGATCGGTACACGGAGAAAGGGAACCGTCAGCCCGTCGACCTGCACCATGGCTTTCTGCTCCCAGACGAGCTGCCGCTCCTCGTACGGTGCGACCAGCCGACCCACACGGATGTCCACCACCCACTCCAACAACTCCGCTGAGTTGCTCTGCCGCGCCACCGCCAGCGCATCGTCGCCGGCCATCGCGGAGTACCTGTCGTAGATGGCCTGGAACTCCGGCTCGCTCTTCAGGCCCGCACCGGTGAGGTAGTACTCACGGCCGAGCTCTTCATGCATGGCCTCGCCCTGAGCGAGCAGCGTGTCGAGCCTCATGCGCGCAGGCGATCCTCCAGGTAGCGACCGACCTGATCGGTGTGGATGCGCTCCTGGGCTAGGGTGTCTCGATCCCGCACGGTGACCGTCTGGTCCTCCAGCGTCTGCCCGTCGACCGTAATGCCGAACGGCGTACCCGCCTCGTCCTGCCGACGATATCGTCGTCCGATCGATCCCCCATCGTCGTAGAACACCGGCAGCCGCCGACGCAGATCATCGTGAATCCGCCGCGCCACCTCCGGCATGCCGTCCTTCTTCACCAACGGGAATACGCCAGCCTTGATGGGTGCGATGGTGGGGGCCAGCCCGAGCACCACGCGTGTCTCCCCCTCGACAGTCTCCTCACGATACGCATCCACCAACACGACCAGCGCGAGACGATCCGTTCCCAAGGACGTCTCGATCACGTACGGGATGAAGCGCTCACGGCTGACAGTATCCACATACTCCAGCTTCTTGCCGGAGTACTCCTGGTGTCGTGTGAGATCGAAATCGGTGCGGTTGTGAATGCCCTCGAACTCCTGCCATCCGAACGGAAACTCGTACTCGATGTCGTACGCGACCTTGGCGTAATGGGCGAGCTCATCGGACGCGTGCTGGTGAAACCGCAACTTCTCGGGCTTGATCCCCAGATCGCAATGCCAGGTCATACGCAGCCCACGCCATTCCTCGAACCACCGCTCGTCCTCCCCCGGCTTCACGAAGTACTGCATCTCCATCTGCTCGAATTCCCGTGTGCGGAAGATGAAGTTGCCAGGCGTGATCTCGTTGCGGAACGCCTTCCCGACCTGGGCGATGCCGAAGGGGATCTTCTGGCGCGACGCCTGGAGCACGTTCAAGTAGTTGACGTATATGCCCTGGGCTGTCTCGGGACGCAGGTACACCACCGAGGCTTCATCTTCGACGGGCCCCATGAATGTCTTGAACATCAGATTGAACATCCTGGGTTCGGTGAGCGAACCCCTATTGCCACAGATGGGACACTGGGCCTCCGGCGTTCCCGGCTGTCCCTTTATACGCTCGTCATCGCCCCGAAACCGGTTCTTGCAGACTTTGCAGTCCACCAGGGGATCGGTGAAGCCCGAGACATGCCCCGATGCTTCCCACACCTTGGAGTGCATCAGGATCGCGGCGTCCAGCCCCTCAATGTCGTCGCGCTCGTGCACCATGGACCGCCACCAGCGTTCCTTGATGTTGTTCTTGAGCTCAACGCCGAGGGGCCCATAGTCCCACACGGAGCCGAGGCCGCCGTAGATCTCGGAGGACTGGAAGATGAAGCCCCTACGCTTGGCGAGGGACACGAGCTTATCCATCAAAGTGGGATCGGCCATCGCACCGGGATACCGAGTTCAAAGAGACATTGGCGGGAAGTCTGGAAGTATAGGCGGGGCCTAATTCGCCAGCAAGCGAATGATCCGCGCCACCGCACCCTGCGCCCGCCGCTCCAGGTCGTCCGCCGACCAGCGGCCACCGCCAGCCTCGACGGTTACACCAGGCGGCACGTCACTCGCACGGGGCGCCAGCAGCAGGACCGGAACCCCTGCCCCCTGCGCCTGCCGGATCACCTCCCCGGTTAGCTTCCCCTCCAGGGAGGTCTGGTCGAACGCACCCTCCCCTGCCACCACGAGAGCCGCCCCACTAATGGCCGCGTCGAAGCCAATGCGCCGCAGCACCCACCCAGCGCCTTGCTGCAGTGTGCCATCGCCGAAGTACAGTAACCCGAACCCCAGCCCGCCAGCCGCGCCAGCCCCTGGATGGCCCGCCAGCTCAGCCCGGCCCGCCACCGCCGCTACACCTGCCAGGCGTTCCATGCCGCGGGCCAGCTGCTCGACCTGGGTGGGCGACGCTCCCTTCTGGGGAGCGTACACCCGCGCCCCCCGGGGACCGGTCAGCGGGTTGCGGACATCGCACAGCCCGACGAGCGCTACCTCCGGACGCAGGCCGGGATCTAGCTGTGCCAGTTTCGCCAGGGAACCTCCCCCCTCCGGAAGCTCATCCCCGGTCTCATCCCTCGGGGTCCACCCCCAGGCCCGCGCCATTCCGACGCCCCCGTCCATTGTGGCGCTCCCACCGAGACCCACATAGACCTGACGTGCCCCGTTAGCCGCCACGCGCAGTATCAGCTGCCCCACGCCCCGAGTCGAGGTCGAAAGGGGATCCCGTTCCTCCGGATCGAGGAGGCTCAGCCCACAAACCAGGCGTGACTCCACCACCGCCGTCGTCGCGTCGAGCCAGCCCACCGACGCTTGCAACGGACGGCCGAGGGGATCCACCGCCTCGTGCGTCGTGCGCCTCTCGAGCCTGGGAGCCAGGGCGTCGAGCAACCCGTCGCCCCCGTCGCTTCCGTACAGGATCTGCGGGACCGCACCCGCAGCCACAACAGCGCGCTCCAGCGCCCCTGCGACGACCCTCGACGGCAGCGTTTCCTTGAACGCCTGCGCAACAACCACGACTCGTGGTGCCATAACACCACCTCCCCAAAGCAGAATCGCAACAGCGCAACCCCAGCGCAAGCTCGTGTAACATTATGTAAGTCCGTCACTTGTGCAATTTCCCGGACACTCTTACTTTTGCGTCGAATGCACAGTGGCGAACGGTGGCATTCGATGGCCAGCTACCCTCCGAGTCGGCAGCTGCCTGTTTGTGCGCTGGAGCATTTCCCCCAGTACTCTCTCGAACCCATCTTGGGGGTGCGACAGAGAGCGACCCGGCCGGCGATCCGCTGGCTTGGTCAGGGGCGTGTGCTCCCACTAGAGGATTCATGGAACTGAGCGGGAATGGACAGACCGACCGGCGGCCACAGGCGCCGATGCAGCGCGAGATCCACCTGAGGGACCTCTGGGCCGTCGTCGTTCACCACTGGAAGTTGGTCACCCTGCTCACCGTGCTAGTGTCTGGCGGCGCATACCTCTCCGGCCGCGGTGCAGTGCCGCGCTTCCAGTCGCAGCTCACCGCGCAGGTCTCGTCCTCGAAGCAGGTTTTCGCACGATCCGACGACATCGATGTTGACGAGTTGGCCCTCAAGACGGATCCCATCCTGTCTGAGGCCCTCGTGCTCACTACCCAGGCACTGGGGCTGCGGGTAGTGGAGAACCTCGAGCTGCAGCTCGAGGTCGACGACCCGGCGGTTTTCCGGGGCCATGTGTTCACCGACATCACGGTGGATTCGGCGGCCCAGCTCGGCGCCTACGAATTGGAACGGCTGGGACCCGCAGAGGGTTGGGAGCTCAGGGACGCGGGCGGAACGGTCGTCGCCGCCGGAAGCTATGGACAGCGGACGGTCGGGTTGGGGTTTTCGTTCCTGGCTCGTCCTCCCGAGAATGGCCAGCGTGCCGTCCGGTTCGCGATCGCCAGACCCGAGCAGGCGGCGGCATGGGTAACTGCTGGGATTGGATACCGGGTCCGGGAAGCCACCAACGCCATCGACATCACCTTCACCGGCACCGACGAGACGCTGGTGCCCCTGGTGCTCAATCAGGCCGCAGTTGAGCTGCGCAAGGACGGCGCTGAGCGGGCCCGCAACGCCGCGGCCAACAGGCGCCAGTACATCGAGGAGCAGCTGGGACGCGCCGAGGCGGCATCCCAGGCAAAACGGACCGAGCTGCAGCGGTTCAAGGAACGGGAGCAAATCACTGACCTCACCGCCGAAGAGCAGGCGATCGTCCAGTCCATCAGCGAGTTCGAAAGAGAAAAGCAGCGGGACCGAGTACGGATCTCAACCCTTCGTGAGGCAGCTGGGAGTGCCGACGAGCTCGGCGTTGAGGCGCTGAACCGCTTGGCAGCGGTGGAGGGCACCGAGGCCAATCCGGTGCTAGCGTTCCAAATCGGCAGCCTGTTGGAGCTCTACGAGGAGCGGCGCAGCCTCACGGCGGGCGCCCTCGGCCTACGGGAGGACAACCCGCAGGTCCAGGCGATCGACCAGCAGATGCGGGACGGCCATCGAGCGTTGCGCACCGCGGTGGAGGCGGAGCTGGAGGGACTCGAAGGCCGCGAACAGGCCATCGACGGCAAGATCGCCGAGCTGCGGGAGCAGTTGATGGCGTTCCCGGGCAAGGAAACCCGCATCGCCCAACTCCAACTTGAGAGCAGCATCCTGGAAGACACGTACCGCTACCTCCTTGCCCAGTATCAGCAGGCGCGCATGCAGGAGGCGACGATTGCCCCGTACGTGGCGATCCTCGACGGCGCATCTCCGGCGTTCCGCATCGGCACCAACCTCCGGCAGAAAGTCGTCCTCGGCTTCCTCGTGGGTCTGCTGCTGGGCCTCGGCGGTGCATTCTTCCTCGAGTATCTCGACCAAACCATCAAGAACGCTGCCGACGTGGAGCGGACCATCGGCACACCGGTCTTGGGACGCATCCCGCTAGAACCCAAGCTCTCCGCCAGCTCCAACGGCCGACGCCAGCAGATCGTCATCCTGACGCAGCTCAGCCCCGACGATCCGGCAGTCGAGGCGTTCCGGGCGCTCCGGACCAATGTGACGTTCGTAGGAGCTGAGAAGCCACTGCAGTTCATCACAGTGACGAGTCCCGGCCCGGGCGAGGGCAAGACCACCACCGCCGCGAACCTAGCGCTGATCCTGGCCCAGGGAGGGAGCCGGACCCTGTTGGTCGATGGCGATCTCCGGCGCCCGCAACTTCATCGGGCGTTCGGGTTGGTGCAGGATCCGGGACTCACTGACATCCTGATCGGGAAGGCGATCGCCCGCGAGGCAGTCAGGCCCGAGGTCGCGCAGAGCCTCGACCTCCTCCCGGCGGGAGCAGTCCCCCCCAATCCATCAGAACTCCTCGGGTCGGATGCGATGCGCCACACGGTGGCCGAGCTGCGGCGGGAATATGAGTTCATCGTGATCGACACCCCACCGTCGTTGCCGGTGACGGACGCGACCGTCGTGGCAGCCATCGCCGATGCCACCATCGTGGTGATGCGCAGCGGCGAGACCGAAGAGGGCGCTGCCCAGCGTGCGGTCGAACAGCTGCGCCGAGTCCGGGCACGTGTCGCCGGCGCGGTGTTGAACGGGGTCACCCCACGCCGGGACCAGTACTACTCCTATTACACCTACTCACGCTCGGGGAGGCGCTCGGAGCGACGCAGTCGTGCTCCCATCCGTTCGTTACGCGCTCGACTCGTCGCCAAGCTCTAGCTCAACAGATTGAACAGCAGCGTGGCGTGTCCCCTGCTCGGCGTAGGGCAGGATTGACACGGCGTAGTGTGCAGCGTACGTTGCGGTTTCAAGCCGTCCAACGGAGCATCCGCCTTGCCCGCACTTGGTTCTAGGGCGCACGGTGCTGGGCAGGCGCCCCCCTAGGGCTTCGGTCCTAGGGGGTTTGTGTTTGGAGAGCCATCAGCCGTCAGCAGAGCAACTAGCAATGCGCAGTTCGCGACTCGTGGAGCGTACGCCGTCGACGTACGTCACGAATCGCCAACTGCTAACCGCCAACTGCTCACCGAGGGCTGATGGCTAGTCCACCGATATGAGCTGGTCCCGGGCAGAGCCGACGCTGACGTAGGAGATGGGCGCTGCGACCAAGCTCTCGATCCGCTCAAGGTACACCCGAGCCTCTCGGGGCAGATCGGCGAGGCGGCGCGCACTTCCAGTGGAGCGGCACCATCCTTCCATCGTCTCGTATACCGGCTCCACCCGGTCGAACCGCTCGGCATCGGCGGGTATCTCATCGAGTTGCTCGCCGTCCACCCGGTAGCCGACACACACCGGAAGCGTGGAGATGGGATCCAGCACGTCCAGTTTGGTGACCGCGAGATGCGTCAGTCCATTGATCCGTGCGGCGTAGCGGGCGACCACGGCGTCAAACCAACCGCAGCGTCGTGGCCGGCCGGTGGTGGCACCGTACTCTCCTCCCAACGACCTGAGCTCAGACGCGTCTGCCTCGCTCGCCTCAGTGGGCAGCGGACCGTTGCCGACTCGCGTCGTATAGGCTTTGACCACGCCGAGCACCGCATCAATCTCCCTGGGACCAATCCCTGCCCCAACGGCAGCGGCACCAGCTGTGGTGTTCGATGAGGTGACGTAGGGATAGGTGCCGTGATCCACGTCGAGCAAGGCGCCCTGAGCACCCTCAAGCAGCACGCGCTCCCCCGCCCGTAGTGCGTCGACGGCCAGCCTCCCGGTGTCCACCGCCCTCCGCAGCAGGGTGGGGGCAAGGCGCCCCAGGAGCGCAAGCTGTTCGTCAACATCCACACGTTCCTCGGCACCCATCGACTCGAGCAGCTCGTTGGCCCGTGCCACCCCGCTCCGCACCCTCTCCGCCGCCTGTTCGAGGTTGCGGAGATCCGCCACCCGCAGGCCTCTCCGGCCGAACTTGTCCTCGTATGCCGGACCGATGCCCCGGCCAGTGGTGCCGATCCGCTGCCGGCGCTCGGCGGCCTGTTCGAGGAGTTTATGGTACGGCAAGAGCAAGTGGGCCCGATCCGAGATGAACAATCGCTCACCCACCGCCACTCCTCGCTCCTCCAGCTCGCCAACCTCTTCGAGGAATCGCTCGGGGTCTAGCACCACGCCGTTCCCAACAACACAACGAGGATTCGGGTGGAGAATGCCGGTAGGGATCTGATGCAGAATGAACTCGTCGCCGCCCTTCACCACCGTGTGCCCAGCGTTGGCGCCTCCCTGATAGCGGATGACCAGATCCGCCCACTCAGAAAGCACGTCCACAATCTTGCCCTTCCCTTCGTCTCCCCACTGGGCACCGACGACGACCACACAGCGGCAGTCAGGACCGAACATGTCACTCCGTTCTCCAATATGCGCAACAAAAAAGCCCCGCGGGGTCCCCGCCAGGGCATCCTTTCGGACAAGCTATCCCTCCCCCTACTCTACGTCAACCAAGAAGTCGCCGCACCGCGGCCGCAGTGGCCTCCCCGGCCTCAACGGCAGCCTGTACGTCTACTCGCCCCACGGTGTCCTGACTGGTGTGCACGACCCTGAGAGTTCTCCAATCGCCGCGACACAGGGTCACGCCCGGCATGCCCGCTCCGGCCAGCACGGCACCGTCCACATAGACACCGAATGGGAGGCGACCCTCCTTGACCGGGTGCCCCCGCTCAGACAGGACCGTGGCCAACACGCCACTCAGATCGGCGCTCAATGCGGCCCCGGACCCTTCTCTGCGGGGGGGATGAGGAACCACCCGGTACCTCCCGCGGGAGTCAACCCCATCAAAGTTGATGAACAGTCCACTAGCGGGACCCGCCTGCACCCAGGCACGAGCTCCCTCCATGGCGAACTCTTCGGCGCCAGTCAGCAGTACGCCGACGTCGGTGCGCTCCCGCAATCGCTCGGCTGCCACCAAGACCGCAATGACGCCAGTGGCATTGTCCACCGCCCCGGGGGAGTCGTTCCGCGGCGTGCCCCGGGAGAATGCCGCGCCACCGATGAGAGCGACGGCGGCCACCGGAACCACAGCCCACCAGGGGAGCGGTGTGACCAGCCGGGCAACAAGGAGACTCAGGAGGCCCAGGACCCCCGCCCCAGCCGACACCGCTGCAATCGCCCGCGCCAGGAGTGAGAGTCCTTGTGCCTTGCTATCCACGTGGGCCACGAGCCAGAGTGCCGGCTCACCCCGCGTGGCCCGTAGGTTTGCGGTGGGTACCTCAAGGGAGGAAACCGGCAAGCGCCCTTCAGCGATTCCCACTGCCAGCACGGCGACGAGCCCCAGTGCGCCCACCCCGATCAGGGTGACAGGCCAACCGGGGACGGGGAGGAGCAGCAACGGCACAATGATGAGGGTGACCCAGCCGAGGCCCGCACCTGCGACGGTGGCGGCAGACAGTCGCCGCGGGGAGGCCCGGAACTCATCCCGCCGCACTCCGTAGCCGAACGCCCTCAGGCGCTCAGCAATCGCTTCCTCGACCGCAGGGAGGGCTGGCGATCCCGGGAGGCGGGGAACCGCGATGCGGGTGAACAGCTCCCCGGCCCATTGTTGCGACACGTCAGGAGACGGCGATATGCGCCTTGGCGAGCATAACGGCGAGCCGCTTGCGCTGCCGGGAGTCGAGATCGGCGAGAGGCGGTCGCACCGGCCCCCCGGCCAACCCCACCAGATCCATCGCCGCTTTCACGCCGGGCACCCCCAGCTTACCGACGATCTCGCTATGCAGCGGTGCGACAGTTTCCTGCGCTGCCCCGGCCGCAGCCTTGTTCCCCGCTTGGAAGGCTCGCCCGATCTCGGCTGCCGTCCGCGCGGCAAAGTTTCCCACGGCTGCTATCGCCCCTGCAGCTCCCAGTTCCAGCGCCGCGTAGTATCGCCCTCCCGATCCCATGAAGAGAGACCAAGAGGGAGCAGCGTCGCGGTACGCCGCGAAGTTCTTGAGATCTCCCGAGGAATCCTTGATCCCCCAGACGTTCTCATGACGCGCAAGGGCCGAAGCCAGTGCCTCGGTCAGTGGCAGGCCGGTGTATTTGGGGAAGTTGTACAGCAGGACCGGGATGGGCGACTCGTCGGCCACGCGCCGAAAGTGATCGATGAGTCCCGCGCTCGTGATAACGGGAGCGTAGTACGACGGCGCTCGCACGAGGACGGCATCCGCACCCTCCTCGGCGGCGGTACGGCACGCCGCCGCCGTGGCACGGGTAGACTCCCGGCCAGCACCGGCAATGAGCCAGCAGCCATCTGGAACCACATCCCGGAGCCATTGGACGAGCTGGCGATACTCGTCATCCGCCAGGAGCGACGCCTCGCCAGTCGAGCCGGCGGCCACAAGACCTGTGGCGCCGGCAGCCAGGATGGCTCGGGCGTTGTCCCGGAGATGCACCGGTGCGACGTCACCGGTGGCGGGGTCGAACGAGGTGGCGAGAGGGACCAGCAGGCCCCCAGGGCGGTCACTCACCGCGGCACCATGTCGCTGTGTGCGGTGCTGACGCCTTCTGTGAACCACTCTTGCACGCACTTCTCGCGGCGCTCAACGACTAGCCACCTCCTGCTTCTTCCCAACTGGGGCCTTGCGGCGGGAGGTGCTGAGCTTCTGCTCGAAGTCTGCGGGGTTCGATGCCGCAGCCGTGGCGGTCTCGGCGGCCACGGTCCCACTCTCAACGAGCTCCACCAGGTGCTGGTCGAACGTCTGCATCCCGGTTTGGCCACGATCCTCGTCGAGGTAATCGCGAATCTCACCAACGCGGCTGCGGTCCCGAATCAGATCGCGGATCGCCGGTGTACACACCATGATCTCAAACGCGCAACAGCGACCCTTCCCGTCGGCTCGTGGAATCAGGCGCTGAGACACTACGGCCTGGAGGGTGTCCGCCAGGCGAACCCGCGCGATTTCCTGCTCCTCCGGTGGGAACATCGCCACGATGCGGCCCACCGTGGTAGTGACATCGGGTGTAGGCAGGCTCGAGATCAGCAGGTGGCCGGTCTCCACGGTCTTCATCGCGGTGTCCACGGTGTGGACGTCGAGGATCTCATCAATCAGGACGACGTCCGGATCCTGGCGTAGTGCGGCCCGCAGCCCGGTGCGGAAGCTCTCCGTGTCCGGTCCGATCTCTCGCTGAGTGACGGAGCTGTTGAGATCGCGATGCAGGAACTCGATGGGGTTCTCCAGCGTCACGATGTGCTTATTCATCTTCTGGTTGATGTGGTTGATGATCGCAGCCATCGTGGAGCTCTTGCCACTCCCCGGCAAGCCGGTCACGAGGACCATTCCCCGCTCTCGTTCCGCGATCTCTTCCAGCACCGGGGGAGCATGCAGCTTCTCGAACGTCGGCACTTCGAACGGGATCGCACGCATGACGATCATGAAGGATGAGCGCTGCCGCAGAATGTTCACTCGGAATCGGCCGATCCCGGGGGATCCCCAGGAACAGTCGTAGTCCCGAATCTCGTCAATGCGTTTCCGATCCTCCTGTAGCGGAATGAGCTTCAGCGCGATCGCTTTGGTTTGCTCCGGCGTGAGCCGCTGTTTGGTCAGCGGCACCAGCTTGCCATCGACGCGCGCCCGGAACACGTCGCCCGCCTTGATATGCAAGTCCGACGCGCCGCGCTGGACCGCCGCTTTGATGATGTTCTCCATACGCTAGTAACCGACCGTGAAATCCACCAAGTTCTTCAAGCGACGCCCTGCCAAGTACCGTCTAATGTTCTCCACGATCAGGGCCGTCTCGCGCCCCCAGAACCGCTCGGAAACCCCGCCCACATGCGGTGTGATGAACGCCCTGGGGTGGTTCCACAGGGGGTGATCCGCCACAAGAGGTTCTGACGCGAACACGTCCAACACGCAGCCCGCGAGATGCCCAGTCTCAAGGTGCATCAGGAGGGCAGCTTCGTCCAGCAGTGCACCCCGGGATGCGTTGAGCACGAAGGAAGCGGGCGGCAGCGCTGCCAGAACCTCCTCGCCAACCAGACGCCCCGTCTCCGCGGTGTGAGGGGCGGCAAGGACCAGCACATCACTCTGCCGGGCGAGGCGGATCAGGTCGCCGGGGCCACCCACCCACGCGACCCCCCGCGGCCTGCGACGGGACGGGTGCCGGCGGATGCCACGCACTTCCATCCCAACGGCTCGACACCGACGGGCGATGGCGCTCCCAATGCCGCCGAGGCCCACAATCCCCACGCGGGTCTCGGAGAACTCGCGCAGGGGCACCGTACCATCGGTGAACACGTCCTTTGCCCACCGCCGCTCGCGTTGCGCTGCAGCCGCCCAATGGAAGCCCCGCACACAGAAGGCGATCGCCGCAAGCGCCCAGTCAGCCACGGTTTCGGCACAAACACCCCGGGAATTGGTCACTACAGCGCCGCAGCCAAGCAACTCCGGCGTGAGGCTCGCTCCGACGCCTGCCGCCGCCGTATGTGCCCATCGCAGCGTGTCGGCGGCCGCCGCAACCACCGCGCCGGGCACGCCCCACCCGAAGTACACCTCGGTCCCTTGGGCACACCGCACCGCATCGTGTGACGCCACTGCCCCATCACTATCGCTCACCGCCGCCGCTTCGACGTTCACCACCTCCCACCCTCGTCCGAACGCGCGGCGGATCTCCGCTACGGCGGTCGCCGTCACCCGCCACGCCGGCCGTGATGACGAGAGATCGATAACTGCCCGTCTCACTCTTCCGCGGAGATCATGTAGGCGCCCGACGCACGGAGAAGACCAAGCTTGGCCCGGTCGTGCAGCCGGGCAGGTCCACTCATGACCACTTCAACCGCTAGGCGATTGCCCCGCTGCTCCGAACGCAGCTCCTCCACCTCGAGGCCAGCCTGCCGAACAATCCGCTCGATCTGATTGACGCGCTCGGGCTCGGGCTCGACCTCAACCACAACCCGACTCACACCACGGTAGCTGTTGACGAAGTTTTCCACACGCCTGAGCACCGCCAATACCAGCACCACCAGAAGTGTCGCGCCGGTAGCTTCGAACACCGCCCCGGCGCCGACGGCGACGCCGATGGCCGCTACAAGCCAGATTGTCGCGGCACTGGTCAACCCACTGATGTGCCCGCGACTGTGCAGGATCGTGCCAGCCCCGATGAACCCCACACCCGTTACGATCTGGGCGGCGATTCGCCCCGGATCGCCACTGGGACCCGAGACCGCGATGGAGAGCTGGGTGAAGAGCGTGGCGCCTGCGCAGATCAGGATGTTCGTTCTGAGGCCCGCCGCCTTGCCCCGCAGCTCCCGCTCCAGGCCAACCGCTCCTCCCAGGAGAACAGCCATGACGAGCTGCCCGAGGAGGTCGAGGCGAAGTTCCCGAACGACGTCAGCCCAGATTTCGCTCATGTCTCCGAGGGTGTAGCTTGTGG
The DNA here is from genome assembly GCA_011772755.1 of Gemmatimonadales bacterium. Lineage (GTDB taxonomy): Bacteria > Gemmatimonadota > Gemmatimonadetes > Gemmatimonadales > GWC2-71-9 > WVYX01. The sequence continues at coordinate 3,304 of WVYX01000293.1, read as the reverse complement.
AGCTGACAGTAATCCCATGCGCTCCCGCACCTCCCGCATCGTTTCTCGGGCGACGCTCCGGGCGCGCTCCGCTCCGGATTCCAAGACCTCCTGGACTCGTTCCGGGCGGGCCCGCAGCTCGGCAGCGCGTTCCCTGATCGGTGCGAGGGCCACCGCCATGTTGTCGGCGAGCACCCGCTTACAGTCCAGGCATCCCCAGCCGGCGGTGCGACACTTGTTCGCCACCTCCTCCACCGTGTAAGCAGGCGAGAACTGTTGATGCAGGGCGTAGAGGTTGCACATCTCGGGAGTCCCAGGATCCTTGCGGGTTACCCGTGCTGGGTCCGTCACCGCGGGTCGCAGCAGCTCCCAGATGCCATCCAGCTCCTCGAGAATCCCGATGGTATTGCCGAGGCTCTTTGACATTTTGGACTGGCCGTCGAGTCCGAGGATGCGCCGTGCTCGTCCTACCTGCGCGTGCGGCTCGGGGAAGAAGTCCTGACCGTAACGGGTGTTCCATTTGCGCGCGATCTCTCGGATCAGCTCGACGTGCTGGACCTGGTCTTCGCCCACAGGGACTCGGTTCGCCTTGTAGAGCAGCACATCTGCCGCCTGGAGGACCGGGTAGTTCAACAGACCCGCGAGTACGCTTTCTTGGCGCTGCGCCTTCTCCTTAAATTGGGTCATCCGCTCAAGCTCGCCGAGGGGTGTAACCGTGGTAAACACCCAGGCCAGTTCGGTGTGCTCAAGCACGTGAGACTGGACGAACAGCACGCACTTACCAGGGTCGAGGCCCGCGGCGAGGAGGCTCACCGCCATATCGAAGGTGTGGCTCTCCAGCGCGTCCACATCGTAATCTTGGGTGATGGCGTGGTAATCGACGATGCAGAAGAAGCACTCGTACTCGTCTTGCAGCCCTACCCAGTGCTTGACTGCACCCAGGTAGTTGCCGATATGAAGCTCGCCGGACGGCTGAATGCCGGAGAAGACGCGAATCATGCGGGCAAGCTAGGTACGGTATAAGGGGACCGCAAGGTGACTGAACAGCACGACTTACTACTCCTGGCACAGGAAGCGGCACGGCGCGCTGCCGAACATATCCGGTCGAGCGAGCGACCACCCGACCCGGCGACTTGGGACTTGAAGGGGACCAGCGATTTCGTCACCACGGTCGACCGGGAAGCCGAGGAGCTGATCGGAGAGACGCTTCTGGCGGGGGCCCCGGCATCTATCATCATGGGTGAGGAGCTATCCCCCGAAGCAGCCGGTGCCGAGCTGGTCTGGATCGTGGACCCCCTCGACGGCACCACCAACTACCTGCACGGTTATCCAGCCTTTGGCGTCAGCGTCGCGGCCACCGTTGACGGCGTGCTCACTGTCGGAGTGGTCGTGGATGTGACTCGGGGGATCGTCTATCACGCCGCTCGAGGTAGTGGCGCCTGGTGCGGGGACCGTCAGCTGGCGGTCTCGCACGTGTCGGAGCCCGCCCACGCGCTCATCGGAACCGGCTTTCCTTTCAAAGTGCTGCGTCGCCTTCCCCAGTATCTGCGTCAATTCGATACGATCCTTCGTACAACGAGTGGGATCCGGCGTGCCGGTGCAGCCTCGCTGGATCTGGTAGACCTTGCCTGCGGACGATTTGATGGCTTCTGGGAGCTGTACCTGGCGCCGTGGGATATCGCGGCCGGAGCACTGATCATACGGGAGGCCGGCGGGGTCATCACTGATCTCGAGGGAAGCGGCGAGGTGACCCGCCACGGAGCGATCGTCGCCGGCAATCCCCCGATCCATGCCTGGCTGCTGGAGGTCCTGCACCGAGAGGCCCCTCACACGGAGTAGCCACGTCAGCTCTCAGCAGACTGCCCGGTTCGCCTGGGGCAGCATCCTGTGCGTAAGGGCCGTGGAGCCGCGCTGCCGATGACAGCGTCGACGTCTCTCAGGCAGGGGCCGCAGCCGGTACCTGTGTGAGGATCCGCGGTCCGTCTGGCTGTATCACCACGGTGTGTTCGAAGTGGGCCGACAGCGATCCATCCGCGGTGACGACGGTCCACTTGTCATCTAGTGTGCGGATCTCGGGGCCGCCGGTGGTGACCATGGGCTCGATCGCCAGGGTCATCCCTGGGGTGAGGCGCGGGCCCCGCTTCGGCTTGCCATAGTTCGGCACTTGCGGTTCCTCGTGGAAGCTCGCGCCAATGCCGTGGCCGACAAGCTCCCGTACGACGCTGCAGCCAGCACCTTCAGCTATCTGCTGCACTGCATGCCCGATGTCCCCGACATGGTTCCCCACCAGCGCCGTCTTGATCCCTGCTTCGAGGGCCTTCTGGGTGACCTGTAGAAGACGCTGTACCTCCTCAGTCACCGCCCCGACGGCCTTGGTGATGGCTGAGTCGGCGTGCAGGCCCTCGAGGTACACGCCGCAGTCGATGCTGATGATGTCGCCGTCTTTGAGAACCCGCTTCTCGCACGGAATACCGTGAACGATCTCGCTATTGATGGAAGTGCACAGGGAAGCCGGAAAATCGTATAGCCCCTTGAAAGACGGCCGGGCACCGGGGTAGCTGCGGATGAACTCCTCCGCGACCCGATCCAGCTCTGCAGTGCTCACACCCGGTTGAACTCGACTCGCTACCAGCGTCAGGGCGTCGGCTAGGATCCGGCCCGCCAGCGCCATCGTCTCGATTTCCCGAGCGGATTTGATGGTGATCATGACCGGAGAACCGCCCTTATCCGTTCTGCGATGGCATCCACCGTGCCCGTGCCCGGAATGTCGATGAGCACGCCACGGTTTCTGTAGTACGTGACGAGTGGCGCGGTTTGTTCCCAGAACACCGCTAGCCGCTGCTGGATGGTCTCCCGGGTATCGTCACTCCGACCCTCCTGAGCAGCCCGACCGAGCATCCGCTTCACCACCTCTTCCTCCGGTACGTCGATGCACAGCACGCAGTCCACTCGCGAGCTGCGCTCTGCAAGCAGTCGGTCAACCGCTTCTGCCTGCGCCACGGTTCGCGGAAACCCATCCATGATCACGCCGTTGGACGCGCCTGGGGAGCGGAGTACCTCGTCGATCAGGTTGATGATCACCTCATCAGGCACGAGCAGTCCTTGATCAATATACGAACTGGCCTGCCGTCCCAGGTCGGTGCCCCGCCTCACCGCATCACGTAGCAAGTCGCCCGTCGCGATCTTGGGAGCATTCAGTCGCTGGGACAGCAACTTCCCTTGCGTACCTTTGCCGGAGCCAGGGGGGCCGAGGAGAATGATGTTCATGAAGGTCTGAGGTGTCAGGTGCGAGGTGTGAGGGAAGTATGCCGTCTCACCCTCACAC
>WVYX01000320.1:1481-2078 GCA_011772755.1 Gemmatimonadales bacterium | reverse complement strand
GCGCCTCACTACTGCGGAGGAGAAGCCGATGTATATCGACGAGATCGTGGCGAGAGAGGTCCTGGACTCTCGGGGCAATCCCACCCTGGAGGTGGACGTCTACCTGGAGGACGGAGCGATGGGCCGCGCCGCCGTGCCGTCCGGGGCATCGACGGGCACGCGCGAGGCCGTCGAGCTGCGCGACGAGAACGACGGCCGCTATGGCGGCAAGGGCGTGCAGCGGGCGGTTGAGAACGTCAACGACGTCATCGCCACGGAGGTGACCGGCCTCCCGTGCACCGATCAGGCTACGATCGACAGGCTGATGATCGAGCTCGACGCAACTCCCAACAAGGGCAAGCTTGGCGCGAACGCCATCCTCGGCGTCTCCCTGGCGGTCGCGAAGGCGGCCGCGAACTGGACCGGCCTGCCCCTGTATCGCTACCTCGGCGGGCCCAACGCGCGCCGTCTCCCGATTCCGATGATGAACATCCTCAACGGGGGCAAGCACGCCGACAACAACGTGGACCTCCAGGAGTTCATGGTCGTGCCCGTGGGCGCTGTCAGCTTCCCGGAGGCGCTCCGCATGGGGACGGAGATCTACCACGCTTTGAAGAA
>WVYX01000320.1:0-1431 GCA_011772755.1 Gemmatimonadales bacterium | reverse complement strand
CTACACCCCAGGCGCGGATGCAGCCATCGCCCTGGATCCAGCCGCCAGCGAGTTCTTCGAGGACGGCAAGTACAATCTCGCAGGTGAGGGGAAGGTCCTCACCGCCGAGGAGATGGTCGACTACTACTTCACCCTCGCCGATACGCACCCCATCATCTCAATAGAGGACGGCCTCGCCGAGGACGACTGGGAAGGTTGGGCGCTGCTCACCAAGAGCCTGGGGAGTCGCGTGCAGATCGTGGGTGATGATCTCTTCGTCACAAACACCGAGTATCTGCGCAAGGGCATAGAGGTCGGGGTGGCCAACTCAATCCTCATCAAGGTCAATCAGATCGGGACCCTCACCGAGACGCTCGAAGCGATCGAGATGGCGAAGCGGGCCGGCTACACGGCCGTTGTCTCACACCGGTCGGGCGAGACCGCCGATGCCACAATCGCAGACATCGCAGTGGCAACCAACGCGGGCCAGATCAAGACGGGGGCGCCGGCCCGCACCGACCGAGTCGAGAAGTACAACCAACTGCTGCGAATTGCAGAGGAGCTGGCCGAGGTCGCGCTGTTCGGCGGACCCGACGTCTTCTACAACCTGAGATAGAGTGACCATCACAACCCGAGATAGGGTCACCGTCAGAACCTGAGATAGGGTCACCGTCAGAACCTGAGGTGGAGTCACCGCACAGAGTATCGGACATGTGAGAGACGGAGTGCGAGGCGGTTCGCCTCGCACTGGCCCCGCCGAGCGCGGGCAAGCAGGCGATGTATCGTCTTGTGCGGGCGCACGACTGGCGGCCCTGCTGTCCGGTCGCCGCCGTGCCCGGAGAGGAGACGATCGGCATGCAGATCACCTGTCCGAAGTGCAAGGAAGCTCAGGAGGTCGACGACAAGACGGCCACCTGTCCTGCCTGTCGCAGCGTGCTTCGACGCTGCATGGACTGCGACCACTACGACACGCGGCTCTCCTACTGCACGACACTCAGCCGCCCGGTTGACGTTGGAGAGGCCAACTACCCAACGTTCTCGTCGGACAGCACCTACTGTCGCGAGTACATCCCGGGCAGCGCAGAGGCCTGAGCCCGCAGGACCCGCCGGCGCCGCGGAGGTCGAACGTTTGGGACTCGCCTGAGGCGAGGGCCGTGGCTGCGCGCGGCACAGGTTCGTGACAGGGGACCTGGCGGACATCGGGTGGCACGACCCATGCGGTCTGGCCCACCCGCGAGCCAGCGGGCGTACGGAGCCAGGCACATTCCGCCAGCGCCTTCGCGGTTGTGAGGCAGAGCGACGTCCCGGGATAGCAGCGCGGACCGGAAGCGAAGACGCAGCTACTCAGAGACTGGCGCGGGAGGTTCGATGCTGCTGGGATCCGAGCTGTCTCCGCGAACGAACATCAATCGCCGCTCACCGGGTCGGAGGTAGCCCCGCCGTCTGGCCGCT
>WVYX01000198.1 GCA_011772755.1 Gemmatimonadales bacterium | reverse complement strand
GCATTCCGCAGGCGGAGCGGCGGTTTCGGTGACTGCGAGCCGTCAGCCTCCAGTCGTGGTGAGCATGGGGCAATTCGCAATTCGCAATTCGTGAGACGAGGAACGGGGACTGGTTCGCGGGTATTACTCCATTCGATGTGGCGTGCACTGGCGCGGCCTCACCGAACTGACGCAGACATGTCTAGGGGCGTGCCTGAGCTGTCCGGCGCTGAAGCGCCGGCTCGGCCGCCTCTCGGCGGGAGCGTGCTAGAGCACGTGGCTCCTGTAAGGTGCCGTTTACGGCACATCGGCGCGCCAGCGCCGCCGAGCGGGCGTTTCAACGCCGGAGTGACTCGCCTGGCAGGTGCCGTTCTGTTAGTCGCCGCGACGGCCTGCGGGGGTAGTTATGATCCCGGCCAGCACCCTACGCCGGAGTCGCTGTATGAAGCATCCCTCAGGTCGTTCCGCATGGGCGACTGCGGCAAAGCGCGGCCGGGATTCCAACGCCTGACGTTTGAACTCGAGGGCAGTGACCCGCGGCAGGCCGAGGCCCGCTACTACCTCGCTGAATGCCTGCTGGATGATGGTGACGAGCTCGAAGCGGCACGTCAGTTCAGGCGGGTGTCCGACGAGTTTCCCCGTCATGAGTTGGCACCGGATGCGCTGTTGCGGGCTGGCGACGCGAACGCCGAGCTGTGGAAGGATCCGGAGCTCGATCCGACGTACGGCGAGACGGCCGTCGCCACCTACCAGGAGCTAATGGGACGATATCCGGCGAGTCCGGCAGCGCAGCGAGCCCGGCTCCGAATCGCGGAGCTCAACGACATGTTTGCCGAGAAGGAGTTCAAGGCTGGCATCTTCTACATGAGGCTCCGCGCGTATGATTCGGCAATCATCTACTTCAAGGAAGTCGTCGCCAGGTTTGGGCAGAGTCGATTTGCGGGACCGGCAGTGGTGCGGTTGGTGGAGGCGTTTGACCGCATCGGGTACGATGACGAGAAGCGGGACATGTGCCAATACTTGAAGCGGTACTACCCCAACACCGAAGGTGCTGCCAAGGCCTGTCCTGAGACCGCTTCGTCGCGGTAGGACACGAATCACCATCATGCGCCGGGGAATCTTCGGCGGCTCGTTCGACCCCGTTCATCTGGGACACCTGATCGTCGCTGGTGCTGCAGCGGATCGCCTCCGCCTCGACCGCGTGCACTTCGTGCCGGCGTGGACCCAGCCGTTCAAGAGCAGCGGACATCACGCCAGTCCCGAAGACCGATTGGCCATGCTCCAGGCCGCCTTGCGAAGCGATCGGCGGTTTGTGCTTGACACGCGGGAGGTTGCGCGACAGGGCGTATCGTATACCGTGGAGACGCTGCGAGAGCTCCGGGCAGAGTTTCCCGATGATGAGTTATGTTTACTCGTCGGCGCGGACGCGGCCCGGGAGATGTCGGCATGGCATGAGGCCGATTCCATTCCGCAGCTCGCACGCATCGTGGTGCTGACGCGCCCCGGCGTCGACGCGACGGAGCAGGCGGACACCGCGGAAACGCTGGAAGTGCCGCGGGTGGACATTTCGGCGACAGCGATTCGCGAAAGCGTGCGCCGGGGTGAGCCGATCCGCGAGCTAGTTCCGTCGGGGGTCGCGGACTACATCGAGGCACACCGACTGTATGTCGCAGGAGACTGATGCTTAAGAAGCTGGTTACGAGGGTCATCGGCACCCGCTTCGAGCGAGGGCTCAAGCGGATCCAGCCCATCATTGATCAGATCCACGAGCACGAGAAGCGCTTGGCGGAGCTGTCCGAGGACGAACTCAAGGCGCAGACGCCGAAGTTCCGGGCCATGCTGGACGAGCGGCTAGGAGATCTCCGAACTCGTCTCCAGGAGAAGAAGAAGGCCAGACATGACTGCGCCGATCCAGCCGAACGCGACGAGCTGAATCGGGAGGTCCACGGACTCGAGGACGAACTCAAGGAGGAGACGGCCAAGGCGTTGGACGATCTGCTACCCGAGGTGTTCGCCACCGTCCGTGAAGTGTGCCGGCGGCTCCTGGGCACCAAGGTCGTGGTCACCGGCCACGAGCTCACCTGGGACATGGTCCCGTACGACGTGCAACTGATCGGCGGCCTGGTGCTCCATCAAGGTAAGATCGCCGAGATGGCCACCGGCGAGGGGAAAACGCTGGTTGCCACCCTACCGCTCTACTTGAACGCCCTCGCCGGCAACGGTGCCCACCTGGTGACCGTGAACAACTACCTGGCACGGCGTGACTCGCAGTGGATGGGGCACGTGTACAAGTATCTCGGCCTCACTGTCGGGTGCATTGACGACACCGAGCCCTCCAGTCCCGAGCGGCGAGCCGCCTACGAGTGCGACATCACCTACGGGACCAACAACGAGTTCGGCTTCGACTATCTCCGCGACAACATGGTGTTCACCCTGGACCAGCGAGTCCAGCGGGAGCACGTCTACGCGATCATCGACGAGGTGGACAGCATCCTCATCGACGAGGCGCGCACGCCGCTCATCATCTCGGGTCCGGTGGGTAGCGAATCGGACCGCAAGTACGCCCAGTTCAACTCCCAGGTCCTGAACCTGGTCCGCAAGCAGACGGCAGTGGTGAACCAAATCGTAGCGGAAGCCGAGAAGAAGATGGATGACGGTGGGGCGGACTACGATACGGGCGTCAAGCTCTACCAGGCGCAGCTCGGTATGCCGAAGAACAAGCGCCTGATGAAACACCTCCAGGAGCCCGGCATCAAGCAGCTGGTGCAGCGCATCGAGCTCGACCGCGTGGCAGATCGGAAGCTCCCGGCAAGTCAGCAGAAACTCCGGCACGTCGAGGACGAGCTCTATTTCGTGCTGGATGAGCGTGGACATGCGGTCCACCTGACCGACAAGGGCGTCGAGACCATGAGCCCCGACGACCCCAACCTCTTCATCATCCCGGACATCTCGGAGGAGATAGGGCGGATCGACCACGACGAAGAGCTGTCGGCTCAGGATAAGATCGAGCGGCGGCGCACCCTCGAGGCGGAATACGCGGCGAAGAGTGAGAAGCTCCAGATCATCCACAAGCTGCTGCAAGCGCACGCCCTCTACGAGAAAGACGTGGAATACGTGGTGCAGGACGGTCAGGTGTTCATCGTCGATGAGTTCACCGGACGTATCCTGCCAGGGCGGCGCTGGTCTGACGGCCTCCACCAAGCCATCGAGGCGAAGGAGGCCGTCACCGTCCGGGGCGAGACCCAGACGCTCGCCACCATCACCATCCAGAACTACTTCCGGATGTACGACAAGCTGGCGGGGATGACGGGCACGGCCGAGACCGAGGAGCACGAGTTCTTCCAGATCTACGGGCTCGAGGTGATGGTCATTCCGACCAACCGACCGGTACGGCGCGTGGATCAGCATGATCTCATCTATCGCACCCGTCGTGAGAAGTACAACGCGATCATGGACGAGATCGTACGGGAGCACGAGCGAGGGTTGCCGATGCTGGTTGGCACCACGAGCGTCGAGGTCTCCGAGACCTTGTCCCGCATGCTGAAGCGCCGAGGGCTCAAGCATGAGGTGCTGAACGCCAAGCACCACCAGCGGGAGGCGGAGATCGTTACTCAGGCGGGACGAGCCGGCGCCATCACCATCGCGACCAACATGGCCGGCCGCGGCACGGACATCAAACTCGGTCCCCGCGTCAGGCAGTGCGAGGTCTGCGGCATCAGAGCGCGCGGCTTGGCGCCGTTCGGACAGGTGATGGAGACGGCCGACCTGTCAGACGGTGAGATTCGGTCCCGCGCGTGCAACAACGACCCGCCGTGCGGGCTGGTGGTGGTGGGTACCGAGCGGCACGAGTCCCGACGGATCGACCGGCAGCTCCGGGGTCGGTCCGGCCGGCAGGGCGACCCCGGCAACAGTGTGTTCTTCCTCTCCCTGGAAGACGATCTCATGCGTCTGTTCGGGTCGGAACGGATCGCCAAGATCATGGACAAATCCGGCGCCGAGGAGGGTGAGGTAATCACCCATCCACTGGTCACGCGGGCCATCGAGGGCGCCCAGAAGCGGGTGGAGTACCAGAACTTCCAGGCCCGGAAGCGCCTGCTGGACTACGACGATGTCATGAACCAGCAGCGGGAGGTGATCTACTCGCTGCGCCTGTTCGCGCTCGAGGGGGGGGAGGAGCTCAAGGCCGAAGCGGTTCGGATGATCGACGACGCGCTCAAGCGGTTTGCGGGGGAGCATGCGGCGGAGCTGCCTGAGGACTGGGACCGGGAGCTGATCGTCAACGAACTCCTAATGCGGTTCCTGATTTCCGCGCCTGACATCAGAGACCCGGAGAAGGTTGCCGATCTGGAGACGCTGGAGCAGCTGTTCAAGAGGGCGGGACGCGAAGCGTTCCAGGCAAAACTCGCGTCGTGGGACGAGTTGGGGAGGCGTCACGGCGCCGAGGAACTGGATGAGCGTCTGCTGTCACACATCATGCTGCAGGTGCTCGATGAGAAGTGGAAGGATCACCTGTTCGAGCTGGACCACCTGCGCCACGGCATCCAGTACCGAGCCTGGGGCCAGAAGGATCCCCTCATCGAGTACAAGAGAGAAGCCTTCGACATGTTCGTGGACCTGATGAACGACATCAAGGCCACGTTCAGCGAGCGGTTCTTCAAGTTCCAGGTGCAGATCGGTGCCGGGCCTCCTGATCGGCCGGTTCGCAGGGCCCCGGCGCGGGAGGTCAAACCCGAAGCAGCGGTCTCCGAGGCTGATCTGATGGTCCCGGGAGCGGTGCCGGCGGGACCGCCGCCCTCGGCGCTCCAGGCGACTCACGGTGACGGCGGCTCAGAGGGTGCCACCACCCCTCAGCGCCGCTCGGTGCCCAAGGTGGGTCGCAATGATCCTTGCCCTTGCGGGAGCGGGAAGAAATACAAGAAGTGCCACGGGGCTAAAGCCTGACTCCTCGCCACCCCCGGCCTTGGTCGGTGGTTGTGTGGTCAGCGGTTGGTCTGGGATACGCACCGACCTCCGACCACCGAACCAGCGACCACGCAACCACCCAACGACCAACCCACCCAGCCCTGGCGGTGCGGCGCTCGGTTCGCTAGTGATCGGGCCGCCGACCCGCCGACCCGCCGACCCGCCGACCCGCCGACCCGCCGACCCGCCGACCCCTGCCGCCTGCTTCTCGCTGCCGTTCTTCGGTAACCACAGGCGCAGATTGGCGTACCAACCTGCTGCCTGCCGTGGGCATCTTCCCCCCATGTCCCTCCGCCTCTCCGACGTCCGCACCCCCGACCGGCCCCGGGAGCGCCTGTACGCTCACGGTGCGGCCTCGTTGACGCCCGTCGAACTCCTGGCCATTCTGATAGGGACGGGCACGTCACGGGGGGATGCGCTCGAGGTTGCGCGGGGCGTCCTGGGGCTCGGCGGCGGGTCGCTGCGGGAGCTTGCGCGGCGGCCGGTAGGGGAGCTGGTCCGGGTCACGGGCATCGGCCGAGCCAAGGCGGCGCAGGTGGTTGCCGCCCTGGAGCTGGGCCGGCGAATGGCGGGGGAAGCGTCACGGGCCCGGTTCGAGGTACGCTCACCGGCCGATGTGCATCGGTGGTACAGGCCGGCGCTCCGAGACCTGGTGGTTGAGGAGTTTCACCTGCTGGCGCTGGACGCCCAGAACCGGGTCACTCGGGACCTCCTCATCACCCGGGGGATTCTCAACAGCTCCCTGGTGCATCCCCGTGAGGTGTTTCGCGCCGCGATCGCGGAGGCGGCCGCCGGCATCGTTGTGGTGCACAATCATCCCAGCGGGAGTCCGACGCCGTCGGAGGACGACCGGTCGGTGACCCGGCAACTTGTGGATGCCGGGCGCCTCCTCGACATTCCAGTACACGATCACGTGATCGTTGCTGGTGACCGGTACTTCAGCTTTGCGGAGGCAGGACTGCTGTGACCAGCGCGCTCCAAGCGGTGGACGCTGAATTCGCTAGGGCCCTGGCCGAGCACAAGGATCGGCTCGACCTCGACTTGGTGGAGCGCGCCTTCCAATTCAGCGCGTCGGCTCACCGTGGTCAGAAGCGCCTGTCGGGCGATGATTTCATCTCCCATTCGGTTGAGGTGGCGAAGATCCTCGTGCGGCAGCACCTCGATTCCGTTACGGTCGCCGCAGCGCTGCTGCACGACGTCGCCGAGGATTCCGATGTTTCGCTGGTGGACATCCGTGACGATTTCGGCTCTGAGGTTGCTGACATCGTCGACGGCCTCACGAAGATCTCCAGCCTGACCTTCCGTTCGGCTGCCGAGGAGCAGTCCGAGAACTACCGCAAGCTGTTGCTCTCCATCGCCCGGGACGCTCGGGTCATCATGGTGAAGCTGGCCGATCGACTCCACAACATGCGGACTCTGGAGCACCTGCCGCCGGATCGCCAGCGCGACAATGCCCTGGAGACCCGGGAGATCTACGCGCCTTTGGCGCACCGCTTCGGGATGGCCGGGAT
>WVYX01000126.1:60203-83382 GCA_011772755.1 Gemmatimonadales bacterium | reverse complement strand
TCTGCGCCTGCTCGATCGACACACCCGGCTTGAGGCGGCCCACCAGCAACCAGTTGTGGAACCGCCTGGCAGTGGCGAACGGGCCGCCGCGGCGCATGGGACGCCACATGTCGACTTCAGGCATGAACTGGAAGCCGGGGGGCATCACGCCCACGACGGTGTGGGGGTAGCCATCGATAATGAGCGTCTGCCCCACGGCTTCCGGCGCTCCGCCGAAACGCCGCTGCCAATAGCCGTGGGCTAAGAGAGCGACGGCAGGTCCTTCGGGCTCCCCCTCATCGGCGGCGAAGTGCCTCCCGATTTGAGGGCTGATACCCAGCGTCCCAAAGAGGTCCACCGAGACGAGGGTCTCGCTAACCCGTTCGGGCTGGTCACCACCCGTGATCGTGACGCTCCGTGCCCAAGGCAGGATCGTGGCGAGCGACTCGAAGACTTGGCTTCGATCTCTGTAGTCGTAGTAGTCATGGGCTGACGCATGCGGGTTGATGCCTCCACGGATGGTGGCTCGTCCCAGCACAAGCCGGTCCGGGTCCGCGAACGGCAGCGGCCTGATCAGTGCCGCGTTCATCACGCCGAACATGGCGACGTTCGCTGCGATGCCCACCGCCAGGGTGAGCACCACGACGGTGGCGAATCCGGGGCTCTTGGCGAGCTTGCGGAGTGCGTGGCGGAGATCAGAAGCTATGGTTGACATGGCCAATCCTGTCGGGTTTGGCAGTGGCCGGGAACTGCCGGTCAGCGTGCCGGCCGCCTCGTGATGTCCGCAGGGCGTCGACTGGGACGGGGCCTGGATGCTCCCATCACCTTATTCGATACTTGAGTGGTCGCGAATGTTGCGAACGGTAAAGCCGTCACGGTGCAGTGGCTAGGGGATCTTCCGCCAGGTGAACGAGATAGGGAGTGGAGGCTCGCCGCACCGCAAGGTCGACTGGTGGGTCTACGTCGTCTTTGCGTTCGCGCTCGCTCAACTCGCGTTGTTTCTCGTCCTCCGAGTCCGGCCCGGCATGATCGGCGTGATGCTGTGGTACGTAGGACCTGTGGGGCTGAGTCTCGTGACGCTGGTCCTGATCGTGGCTGCGGTCGTGTGGTCGGCCAGGCGGCGCCCATTCTGGACGCCGTCGCGGGGGGTTGGGTATCTGATCGCCGTCGTGATCATGCTGGTTTCAGGCACCGCGTACCGCGTCTATCCCTCGTCGTTTGACGGAGCACCCAGCCAGGTGGAGTTCCGCGTGCCGCTGGACGGTGCCGTCACCGTGGCTTGGGGCGGCCCTACGCGAGAGGTGAACTACCACGCAGTCCATCCGGACCAGCGATGGGCCTACGACTTGCTGGTGACCGAAGACGGTAACAGCCACCGTGGGACAGGTGACCGCCTCGAGGACTACTATGCCTACGGTCGGCCGGTGCTGGCGCCTGCCGCCGGTACGGTGCGGGCCGTGCTTGACGGTGAGCCGGACTCACCGGTAGGGCGCCGTCGAGGGCCAACCCGGGTTGCGGGGAATCACGTGGTGCTCGAGGTCGCTCCTAACGAGTTTCTCTTCGTGAACCACCTACAGCCGGGGACCTTGAGCGTGCGCGTGGGGGATCGTGTGAATGCCGGTCAGGAGTTGGGGCGTGTGGGGAACTCAGGCAGCTCGAGCGAGCCCCACGTGCATATCCACCTACAGAGCGCACCGAGGCTGCATCTCGCTGAGGGCATTCCGCTGTACTTCCACTGCTATCGTCAGGGAGGCAACCTGGTCAGGCGCGGAATGCCCACGGGCGGCATGGAGAACGACTCGTTCGTCGGGCACGTGGTGGAGCACGTTCCGGCCTGCCGTCCGGACCGCTGACATGAGCAGCGCCCGGCGCGGGACCGGGCGCTGGTAGAGTGTGTGGGTGATGCTTGAGGTTCGCTACATGGACTCGCCCGGCGGGAACGACTCGTGACCGTGGACGATCTTCCATCCCTCATCGGTCCGAAGCCAGACGGTTGTCCATACACCGGCGGTGCCTATCTGGGCTCCGCTTGTGTCAACTCCCGCCCAGTCGAAAGTGGCGCTGAACACGGCGGCATCTGGACCCAGAACCTTGACGTGCACTTCTCCCCAGTCCCCACTAGTCACCTCCTGAATCGAGGCGAACATGCCCCTCCACACGGTGTCCAGGGAGTCTCTGTTGGCGCCGAGCACGCCGTTCTCCGCCCAGACGAGTTCAGAAGCCCACGGGGCCATCGCGCGATCGAAATCCAACGCTCTGAAGTCCTCGAAGAACGTGTCCGCGAGTTGCCTCACGGTATCGGCAATCGCGGCCCGTTGTTCCTCAGTCAGTTCAGTCGTGGCGGGCTGACAGGCGGCGGCGACCAACAGCATCAGTGGGAGAATCATGCGGCGCATGACGACCTCCAAACCGTTCGACGGATACCTCTAACATGTCCGCCGTCCTCGGCCCTGCAAGGGTGATTCCGCACAGATGGTGTAGGCTTTGCGTGCTGCAGAACAAAGCGCCCGGCTGCTCAGAGCTTCCCCTACCGCACGACCAGTTTCCCGTCCCGCACCCAGACCTGGTTGCCCACGGTCACGGTGGCGTCAGTGAAGAAGTTCCACCGAACGTACCCACCGGTGACGGTGCCGCCGAGCTCCGAGTTGTCTCCCAGGGATAGACGGACCACCCCGGCGCCGTATCCGTAGTAAGGAATCCACGGGTAACGCTCGGGCACCGCCATTTCCGGGTTGAAGCCGAGGGCAAACTCCCGGAATCGCCGGGCGGCCTCGCCGCCGCGCTGCATCTCGGCTTCGACGAGCTCCTCACCACTGTCGGCGCTGACCTGGATGACCCGGCCGCTTTCGAATCGCAGCTTCAGTCCTACGACCGGCTGGCCGTCCCATTGAGACGGTGGGAACGCGATGACACCGCTCACGGTCTCCTCAAGGGGGGCGACCCGGACTGCGCCGGCCGGCAGCTCGATCTCCCGGTCGATGAGGATGACCCCGCTTTGGGCTCGGGCGGCCGATGCGTCACCGTCCTGGCGATTCACCGGTCGGTCTCCCACTCGGAAGCGAACGTCCGTCCCAAGGGGTGTGGTCACTCGTACCTCATCTCTTCGGAGGGCCTGCTCGAACTGTTCCTGCAGCCGGGCAAGGGCCTCGTAGTCGGTATTGAGGACGGCGTGCTGGTAGGTCGAGTCCATCACGAAGCGAAACGGCAGCGGCTGGCCCGGGAGCGCTAGGGAGCCGCCGCCCTCCAGCCAGTGGAAGTGGACGGTGCGACCCTGTCCTTGCCGCAAGCGATCCTGCAGAGCGGCGTACGCCGGCCCGAATCCCACACCAGGAAGGATCACGGCCGCGTCCACCTCCTGCAACATGGCCTGGTACGCTTGTCTGCTCGGCTCGAATCCCCGGGCCACGACGTTGCGATCCCAGCTTTCCAAAGGTAGGAACGGAAGTACATCTAGCACGCCGAGGTCGACGGCACCGGACTTCATCAGCTCGTAGCGGAGGTGAGGCAGCATGTCGCGGAAGACGCCTGGATGCGCCAGCAGGATCACCTTCTCGCCGGGCTCGGGAGCCAGTTGCTCCACGATCTTGCGGGCGAGCGCTGGATAGTCCAAGGCCAGCCGGTCTTGAGCGTGGAGATTGGCTGCCCCACAGCTGAGAACCGAGATCAGTACCAGGAGCGTGCGCATGGAGACCTCCGGCCGCAGATGATTCTGTGAACGCGGATCGGTTTGTGGACGAGCGAGGTGACTCGTTCCCAAGACTAATCCACGTTCACCTACCGAACAAACCGCGGCAGGTCGGCCGCGGATGATTGTCTGAACGCGGATCATGGTGCCGCGGATCATCTTCTGAACGCGGATCACGCTGCCGGCGATGATTCTCTGAACGCGGATCGGTCTGTGGGCGAGGGAGGTGTAGGGGCGTAGCATGCTACGCCCCTACGCCGAGGCCATCTGCGTTCGCTGTCGGTCAATCCGCGGCATAACCGCTCTAGCGCGGGTGGGGTCATGTCGTTATCTCCAACAAGGAGCCTTGCGGTAGTCACATATGGAGGATGGGCCGCAGACCCGGGAGGAGCTCCTCGCCGAGGTGGACGCTTTGCGGCGTCGTGTTGCGGCGCTGGAGAGGGGCCTGAGCCCGCTGCAAGACGCCGTGCAGGCCAGCGAGGAGCGCTTACGGATCCTCTTCGCGGCGGTACCAGATCTCATCATCCGCATTCGCCGCGACGGTACCTTCCTCGACTTCAGCCCCTCCACCGAGTTCGCCACGTACGTGCCGCCGGACCGCTTCCTGGGGTCCAAGATGCGGCAGCTCATGCCCCCAGAGATGGCGGACACAGTCATGCAGGCGATTGAGCGGGCGCTTCAGTTCCGCACCCGGGAGACGGTCGAGTATGAGCTGGCTGAGCGCGAGGGAATCCGGCATTACGAGGCACGCATCGTGGTGAGCGGCCCTGACGAAGTCGTGGCCATCGTGCGCGATATCACGTTGCGCAAGAGCGCCGAGAGTGCCCTACGCGAGAGTGAGCAACGGTACCGCGATCTGTTTGAGAGGAGTCAGGGTATCGTCTGTACGCATGACCTCGACGGGAACCTGCTGTCGGTGAATCCGGCCGCGGCCCAGTCTGTCGGCTACGAGCCGGACGAGCTTGCTGGCACGAACCTCATTGAGCTGATCGTTCCCACTGCCCGGCACCTGCTCGCGGTATACCTCGAACGCATTCGGACCGAGGGGGAAGACGCCGGGATCATCCATGTGATGGACCGTGGTGGAGAGGACCGGTACTGGACCTACCGCGCCGTGCTGCGGGCCGAGGAGGGTAAGACACCCTACGTGATCGGGCACGCCCTGGACGTGACCGAGCTGAAGCGTGCGGAGCAAGCGGCGCAGGCGTACGAGGCTCGGTGCCGCGCATTCTTCCAGCACTCCCCCCTCGCGGCATGCCGCGTGGGTGTGGACGAGCAGGTGATCGGCGTCAACCAGCTGATGGTGGACATGCTCGGTTACAGCTCCGAGGATGAGCTGGTTGGCCGGGGTGTGGCTGAGCTCTTCGCAAGTGCTGCCGCCCGTGAGCGATTGCTGCAGCCGTGCCGGGAGGGGACGGCCGTGCAGGGGCTTGAGGTCGCGTGGCGCTCGAAGGGCGGCCACGAGATTGTGGCCCGCTCGAGCGCCTGGTCTGTGCTCCTCGATGATGACAAGCCGGACTCGTTTCAGATCGTCGCGGAGCTGGCGCCTGGCCGGGCTCGCGGGTGACCAGCCGGGCAGCGACCGGGCCTTGAGTGCGTCTACGACAACCGCGCGTCAGGTCTCGATCCCCCGGAATCCCGAGTAGGGCTGGTCTGTTTGGCTGGATGCTTCGGACATAGGATAGTGCGGCTGCGGGTTTGCTGTCTTAGTGATACCTCGAACTGGAGTAGCTGACTCCGGGGGTGGTGATGGCACGCATCGTGTTGTTGATCGCCGCTATCATTGAATTCGTCTTCCGCGGACTCCCTGGATTCTTCGGTAGCGAACCGATCGCAAACCTGTTCGGACTCGAGTACATCGAGGCGGCGTTGGTCTATGTGCACCCCTTAGGGGCGCTGATGCTGGTCTTTGGAGTAATGTTCTTCATCGCTTCGAAGGATCCCTTGAAGCACAGGTTCATTGTCGACATGGGGATCCTTCGGTATGCGCTGACTATCGTGTCATATTTCATCACGATAGCCATTGTGGGCTCGCTAGTCGTGTTTTGGTGGATCCACCTGGCTGTTGATGTGATTCTCCTAGTGCTGCTGGTAGTCTCCCGTCCGAAGGCGGCGGCGCCGGCGGCGCCGGCAGCGGCATAGCTGTCACGTAGCGCTCAGCGAGCCCGCAGCCCGGCCTGAGCACCACGATCCATCCGACTGTCAAACGAGTCGGCGTGGTGAGGGTGTGACCATCGCTGCCAACGCCCTGGGATCAGGCGTTGCGCCTCTACGCGTCTCATTGGCACAATTGGACCCTTGCTTAACTTCCTTTGAGCCAACGCTCACGCTACCCGAGCACGGAGCCATGCCTCGGTCCGCTGCCACGTCAACGATGCTTCTCCTCTTCATCGCCGGGTACCTGCTCGGCTGTGGACCCCGACCCGGCGTTGTGGAGCCTGCCACGCGGCACCCCTGTACCCTAACCGCAGGCTCCGCCGCGTCTGACACGGTGACCGTCGCCGTCGGGGGATCGGTGGATCCCACGCACGCCCCCGTTCCCCGGAACGAGGCTGAGCGCCTACTGTTCGGCCACCTGTACGAGACATTGATCCGCGTCGATTGTCAGGGTCGTGTCGTACGCGGCCTCGCCGAGTCGTGGAGTAGCAGTGACGAGGGCCGGCGCTGGAGGTTCACACTGCGCAGTGGCGCGGCGTTCTGGGATGGCGCACCGGTCACGGCGGAGGACATCAAGGCGAGCTGGCTCGTGCGCCGAGGGGAGCGGCCGGCTCCCTGGGCCGATTCCGTCGCCGGCTCGGCGATCGTGGAGAGCGAGCGCGTGCTTGCGGTCTCACTGGATCGCGCGCACGAAGAGGTGCCGCGCATATTCGCGCACGCCGGTCTCGCGGTGGCGCGCCGGGCCAGCGAGCCGCGCTCGTGGCCACTGGGGACTGGCGCGTACGCGGTGGTGATGGCGGCCGGCTCGGATATCGTCGCCGTGCCACAATGGGCGGTGAGGGAGGATGTGCTTCCCGTGTTCCGATTCGTCGCGTCCGGGGACGACCCGCGTGATCTCATCGACGCCGGGGCGGGTCTGCTGGTTACCCGCGATGCGGCGGTCCTGGAGTATGCCGAGGCGGCGGAGACGGTGCAGGCGTTTCCGCTACCGTGGGACGTGGTGTACTTGCTCCTCGCACCGTCTCGTGTCGGGACGCCGAGTGCGTTCGAGACCGCGGAGCTCGCACGAGAACTGACCACCGGTGCCGCCCGCGCCGAGTCGCGGGTGCCCGAGGGACCGCAGTGGTGGGAGGGGGTTGCTGCCTGTCCGGTGGCGTGGTCCGCTCCGCTGGAGACCAGAGCTTCCTCGGGACGGATCGTGTACCGCCGTGGCGACCGTACGGCGCAAGGACTGGCCGAGCGCCTCGTGGCTCTCGCCGCTGCAGGACGACTCGGCGGGCTGGTGCCGGCGCTGTCAACGGTCGAGCGTCCGTCTGCCGCCGGCCTCAGCGACTCGGAGTACGCCGCCGCCGTCGCTGTCGGGCGTGACGGGGCATATGTGCTCCGCCTCGAGAAGCACGTGCTCGATCCGTGTCTCGCGATCACGATGTTGCTCCGGCGCATCCCGTGGGCGGTGCACAGTGACCTCGAGAGCGTGCTTGTTCCGCTGGTGGAGACTCGGGCCCAGGCGATCGTGCGCTGGGGAAGCGGGACGGTCATGATCGATTGGGACGGCATGCCGTACCTGGCCCCCGTCGCACGCTGATGATGTCGAGGCGCAGGTGACCTTCCGCGGCCGACTGTTGGTAGCCTTCCTGGCCATCGTGATTGTGCCACTCGCCATCGTAGGAGTGGCGATCCGGCGGCACGTAAGCGACGAGGTCACCGCGCAGTATCAGCAACGGGTGGCGACCCTCGTCGCGGTGATCCGCGAGGACGTGGCGCGGCAGAATCGGACGGTGGCTGAGCGCCTGGCAGCAATTGCCGGTGCAATGCGCACGGACAACCGGTTCCGCCAGGGGGTGCTCCAGGCTGGAGCGGTGCGCTCGTACGTGCTCGACTACGCGGCGCAGGCCATGCGTCAGAGTGGACTGTCGATGCTCCAGATCCAGGATGAGCGCGGCCGCATCGTGAGCTCCGGTCACTTCCGCAATGAGTACGATCTCGTGGAGCCGGCGCTGCCTGTGCTGTTGGCACAGACGCCGGAGGGCCTCGGGCTCGTCCGCGCGCGGACGCCGGAAGAGCCATTCCTCGCTCTCGCCCGCGTGGACTCGCTCCGCTTGGGCTCACGCCGACTCAGCTTGGTGGGCGGTGTGAGAGTCGACCCCGCGTTCCTCGGTGCGTTGGGCTCGCCTGAAGAACTGGTGGTGACGCTGGTTCTCCCATCCGACTCCGCGCCGCTGTGGGCTGCAGCGGGAGATACGGTGGTTGCGAGTGAGCTCACGGTTCCGTACGTCCATACGGAGATCGGTGGGGAAGGGGAGCAGGGGACCGCACGCATCGTGGTGGCCCAATCACTCGGTCCACTCCGCGCGCTGCGCCGCGCACTCGACTTTTCGTTCGTCCTGGCGCTGGTGGCCTCGGCGCTTGTGGCGGTGCTCATCGCCATGTGGCTGGCGTCGCGCATTAGCCAGCCCCTCGTGGAGCTGGCCGAGAAAACGTCGCAGGTGGAGCTCGACGGGCGGGACGTCGCGTTCACTAGCGACCGCGACGACGAGATAGGCTCCCTCACCCGCTTCTTGGGCGCTATGACGGAACGGCTGCGGGCCAGCGTGCGCGCGCTCAAGGAGGTCGAGCGGCGGGCGGCTGTGGGCGACCTGGCACGCCAGGTGAACCATGACGTCAAGAATGGGCTGATTCCGATCCGGAATGTGTTCCGCCATCTGGCGACGGTCGCCCGCGACGAGCCGGATCAGCTAGCTGCCGTGTTCCGCGAGCGCCAGCGTACCGTCGAGTCCGCGGTTGAGTATCTGGAGAAGCTCGCCGCGACCTATGCCGGGCTCTATCCGAAGCTGGAGCTCACGGCGTGCGACATGAACGCGATCGTCAGGAGCGTGGTGCAGGCAGCCGCCAGGCCAACACATGCCGAGATCCGCGTGAAGCTGGCAGAACACGTGCCCGCTGTGCGAGGGGACGAACTGGCACTGCGACGGGTTCTCGAGAACCTGGTGGGCAACGCCATCGACAGCCTGGCGCAGGACGGCGGCGCGGTCACAGTCGCCACCGAGGTGGTGCAACAAGACGGCACGAGCTCGACGGTGCGCACTACGGTGGCCGACACCGGACCCGGGATGACGGGCGAGGAGCTGGACCGGGCGTTCGGCGACTTCTATTCGACGAAACCCACAGGCACAGGTCTAGGGCTGTCCATCGTGCGACGACTGGTGACCGATCTAGGCGGGACGCTCCGGGTCGAGACCGAGCCCGGGAGCGGTACGCGGTTCTTCATCGACCTGCCCACTGCAGGAGGTGGGGCGTGACTCTCGTGCTCGTGGTGGATGACGTGGCGGCGATGGCGGAGCAGTACGCCTACGATCTGAAGCGGGTGGGGGGGTACGAGACAGTCGTCGCTGGTGACGGAAGGAGTGCCCTCTACCTGCTCGAGCGGGAAGCGGTGGACTGCATGATCCTCGATCTCGAGATGCCGGGGATGGATGGCTTCGACGTGCTGCGGGCTCTCGCCGAGCGGGACATCCGCGTGCCAGTCATCGTTTATACAGGAACCGGCAACTACGACCGCTGCGTCCAGGCCGTGAGGCTGGGCGCCGAGGGCTTCGTCGACAAAGAGGAACCGGTCGAGCGAGTGGTGCAGGAGATCGAGCACAGCCTGGAGCGACGGCGCTTGGAGCGGGAGGTGGCCTCACTGCGCCGTGACCTGGGTGCCGATAGCCCGCTCTTGGGCGACAGCAAGCCGATGCTGGCCCTCAAGGATGCCATCGCCCGCGTGGCCCCGGTACCGAGTCCTGTGTTGATCGTGGGTGAAAGCGGATCGGGGAAGGAGTTGGTGGCTCGGGAGCTCCATCGGATGGGACCCGGCGAGCGGGAGCCCTTCATCCCGATCAATAGCGCCGCACTCCCCGAGAGCCTGGTGGAGAGCGAGCTGTTTGGCCATGAGCGCGGCGCGTTCACCGGTGCGACTGCCACACGGAAGGGCGCGTTCGAGATGGCCGCGGGCGGTACCCTGTTCCTCGATGAGGTTCGTGAGCTTCCCCTAGGCACCCAAGCCAAGCTGCTGCGCGTGCTGGAGGAACATGCGGTGAGCCGCGTGGGCAGCACTCGGATGATAAGGGTGGACACTCGCGTCGTGGCAGCCACGAACCGTGATCTGGAAGCGGAGGTTGCGGCCGGCCGGTTTCGGCAGGACCTGTACTACCGCCTGAACGTGCATGTGCTCACGGTGCCTCCCCTTCG
Organism: Gemmatimonadales bacterium; assembly: GCA_011772755.1. Lineage (GTDB taxonomy): Bacteria > Gemmatimonadota > Gemmatimonadetes > Gemmatimonadales > GWC2-71-9 > WVYX01. Next base: position 73,331 of record WVYX01000126.1, on the reverse strand, counting down.
GGAACGCCTCTCAGACATCCCAGCGCTGGTGCACCATCTGCTCGAAACCACCTGCCGCCGCTACGGGGTGCGCAACAAGGCGTTGAGCGGCGAGGCCCTCGATCTCTTGATGGCGCACGATTGGCGACGCAACAACGTGCGGGAGCTGCGAAACGTCGTGGAGCGGCTCATCATCGCGGTGCCGGGAGACACCATCGGGGCCGAGCACGTGCCGGTGGATATCCGAACGCGTGCCGCTGCCCCGCGGCCTCGCCGGCCGGCCACATTCCAGGGACAGAAGGCGGAGGCCGAGCGGCGCATCGTTCTCGCCGCGCTGGAGCGGAACGACTGGCACATTACACGCACGGCGGAGGAGCTGGGGCTTGCCGACCACGCAAGCCTGCTAAAGATCATGCGGCGGCACGGCATCAAGAAGAAGGAATAAGACCACCCCGAACCGCGTGTCCATCCGGACACCTCGTCTACGTTCCCAGCGTGTCTATCTGGACACGTTGAAACATCCCCTCCTGCTCGCCGCCTCGGTAACTCGTTGATCGATAACCACTTACCACGCACCACACACCACACACCTACCTGGCACACCGCGTGCTTTTCCTGAGTGCAGGGAGCACCCAGTGAGGAACCGGCGCCGCCGGCGCCACTTGCACAAGGAGGGCACTATGCGGGTCGCAACTGATCGAAACGAGTGGATGAAGCGTCGCCTGGGAGATGCCGCGGTCATCGCCGTCCTGGCTTTGGGATACCTGCTCTGGGGGTGCGACAAGCCGGGATATGACGGCCGTGCCGAGAAGCGCACGTCGGTCGCGGAACAGCCGACCTCTCGTCCTGTGGTGGTCACCCCTGCTTCCTACGAGCAGCCCGCACCCACGCCGGAACCAGTCGTCCGTACCACACCGATCACGTTTGACGAGGCGGAGCAGGCGTTCCGCGAGCTGCGGTATGAGGACGCGGTGCTGCTGTTCACCGCGTATGTGGGGCGGAAGCCCGACAACCCGTGGGGTCACTACATGCTTGGCCTGTCGGCGTGGAAGGCAGGTGACTACCTGACAGCAGAGTCCGCCTTCGAGGAAGCGCTTTCCGACGATCCTCGACATGTGAAGAGTCTGCTCGGCTTGGGCCGCGTGCTGATCGAGACCGACCGGTCCGACGAGGCGATCCAAGAGATCGAGTTCGCTCTGGAGATCGATCCGGCCTCGGGGCAGGCGTGGCGCCTGATGGGTCGCGCGCTCCACGAGCTGGGGCGGGTCGATGAGGCAATTGCCACGTACCTCGACGCGATCGCCCTCGACGAGCACGATGTGTGGTCCATGAACAACCTGGGGTACGTCTACATTCAGCACGGGCGGTTCGTTGATGCGTTGGGTCCCCTCGCCCGGGCGGTAGAGCTGGCACCGGACGTTGCGGTGTTCCAGAACAACCTTGGGATTGCGCTGGAGCGCGCCGGCTACGTCGGGAGTGCTGCTGAGGCCTTTAGAGCAGCGCTTGTGGCGGACGAGACCTACGAGAAGGCGGCTGCCAACCTGCGCCGCGTGGAACAGCGGGGCACCGACCTCGACATCACGGCCGACCTTACAGCCATCGCTCAGCGGTTCACCAACGAGGTCGGGAGCTGGCGCGGTCTCGCTGTGGGGCACGCCGAGCTGGATACGCTGCCTCCGGACTCGCTTCCTGACCCGAAGCGCCAGCCGGATCGGCAATGAGTTCCACAGCAGCCGGAACTTGAGAGGCCGAGGGTGGGATCGCCCTCGGCCTCGATGCGCCACACACCGCCTCAGACGTGCATCAGCCGGCCTCCCGGAACACCCGACGAGTCGGAACCTGCTTTGTGGGAAACAAGATGTGCCGTCCCGCCCGCATGCCTCGGGTGACGGCGCGGCGTCGGTGTCGCAGCGCGATCCACAGCGGCACGGGCCGGGCACCGAACCGCGCCTTGGAGGTCTCGGTGCTCTGCCCCAGAGACAGTTGGCGCACCCCCCGCTCGATGGCGCAGCGAATGACCTCGGCGAGTTGGTTGAAGTAGAGGGCGCACCGGACATTCTCCCGGTAGTCGATCCCGTGGAACAGGTCGTAGGCCCGCTCACCGTCCAGCAACATCGCGACCCACCCGATCACCCGGCCGGCACAGTGGAATTGGAGAAGCCACGCGCGGTCCCCCAGGGCCTTCCCCAGCTCAACAAAGAACGCGGGTGTCAGCCGCTCGAGTTGAACCGCCGCACGGTCGAGCACGGCCTCGTACAGCCGGTGAAGATCGCTGTCGTATGCTGCGAGGGGAGCCACGCTGACCTCGCATCCCGCGCGAGCAAACTGCCGCGCGGCCTTCCGGATCTTGTAGCGGTAGTCGGAGCGCAAGCTCGCAAGGTACGCCTCATAGGAAGACCATTCGATGGGGAGCACGGCGTTGGGCTCGCTCGGGGCCAGCAGCCAACCGGTGTGCGCGTTGCCAAACGCCGCCTCGGCGGCCGGTCGGTCCGAAAGCCCGAACTCCTTGAATACCAGCCACGGTGCCTCGCCCGGCTTCGCGTGTTCCACCATCGCTCGGGCGAGGGCAGAGAGCACCGCCGCGGCATGGGCGTGCGGTGCGATGCGCACGGGGGGATTCCCCACCGAGAGCGGCGTGCCGCACAAGGAGAGCGTCGTGCGCAGGAAGCCGGGCCGCACGGTCCGGGCGGCGTGGATGAACCAGCGGAACAGGCCGTGCGTCAGCCGCTCCCCGTCGATGGCGATCCGCGCAAGCGGTGCGGCCCCGGCGAGTCTGCCATCAGCATCCTCGACGGTGGCGTAGCGGAGTTCGACACCGGGAAGGGCCGCGCGCTCCACGGCTCGTAGCACGGCGTGGGTGCTCAGGGGATCCCCGCCGAGGGAGTCCCACGAGGCCGAATCGACGGCCTCGATCGTGTCGACCAGGCGCACCCTCATCATGGCGAGTCGTCGCCTCCGAAGCGCCGCTCTATCGTTGCCGCAGGCAGGCCGAGGAAGTCGAACGGAGGCGAGATCGTGAATCCCAGTCGCCGGTAAAAGGTGAGCAGCGGCTGGTTACCTGCATCCACGAAACCCGTAGCGAGAGTCTTGCCCTCGGCACGCACGGCGTCCAGGGCGGTGCGAACCAGATCGGCACCAAGGCCTGCGCCTCGAGCGCCCGGATCGACAAACAGCCACAACCCGCAGGCCTCGACGCGGCGGTCACCTGCGGGCCGATGCATGACGTGGCTGTAGGCACGGACGAACCGCAGGTACTTGAGCCATGCTGAAGCGCCGATCCTCCACAGCAGGCGGAGCAGGAACCGGAGCCCGGTGAGCGGTCGCGGAAACCCGTCATACGCCACGGCGACTGCGGCGTTCACGCGACCTGCGTCGTCAAAGGCGAACACGCGTGCCGCCGGATCGGCGAACGCCAGGCGAAAGAACGCGGCCCAGTAGCGTGCGAACCGGCGGTCGTCCAACCCCAGCGCCCGCTGGTAGAATGCGCTCCCGGCGAACGCTGCGGTGGCGCTGTGGGCGACGGCGGCCGCGTCACTCAGCCCCAACCGCCGGAAGCGGACGGCTGGTGGGCTGGCTCTTGTCATCGTTATCTCCGAACCCGACGTCTCGGGCGATCATGTCGTCGAATGTCTCTCGTCGGCGCAGCAGCGTCCCCTTGCCCAGACGGACCGACACGATCGCCGGGCGGGGGAAACCGAAACTCGATTCCTGCACCGTGAAGTACGCGCCGGCATCACACACGGCGAGGACATCGCCGGGGACGATCGGCGGCATTCGCTTGTTGCGATAGATCCAGTCCGCGCTGAAACACACCGGTCCTACCAGCGTGTATCGGTGGTTGCGGGGTGCGCGCACGGTCCGGCAGAGGAACACCTCGTGGTACTCGTAGAACAGCGGGAACGCGACGGTACCGGCTGCGCCGTCCGTGATCACCCACGTGCCGATGCCGTCACGCGGCTTCACCTGGCCGACACGCAGTAGCAGCACGTCGGCCCCGCTCACTACGGCGCGCCCGGGCTCGAGCACGAGCCGCGGGAGCGGCACGCCGCGGCGCTCGCAGATACCGGCCAGGGTGCCAGCGACGGTCTCGGCAAAGGCCTCGATCGCCGGGAACCGGCGCGGGTCCGGCGCTGTCGGTAGGTGCCCAACCGCTTGGTAGCGCAGGAATTCGACGGTGTCGAGCTCCCGGCTGGTGGGGACCCCGAACCCGCCACCCACATCGACCACGTAGGTGGCTAGCCCCAGGTCGGCTGCCTCGGCAACGCAGGCAGCCAGGCGCTCGAGCGGCCGCACGTAGTCCTTGGTCCGCCGAATCCCAGTGCCCACGTGGCAGTGCAAACCGGCGTACCGGAGTGCCGGCCTGTGGGCTATCCGGCGCAGCGCCCGAGATACCTCGCCCGATGGGAGATCCAGTCCGAACACCGATTGCCTACGGGACCCGGTGGCCGACGCCCGGTTCATCCCCCGCGGCACGCAGTCGGGATTCACCCGCAGCAGGATCCGCGCGCGACGTCCATGCCGATGGCAGAGAGCATCAACAGTGTCCAACTCCTGCAGGCTGTCGACGACGATGAGACCGGCGCCGTCAATCACGGCGCGGGCGAGCAGGTCTCCCTTGTTGGGGCCGTTCACCATGATGCGGGAGGGCGAGACCCCTAAACGGCGGGCGAGCTGCCACTCGTAGAGCGTGCCGACCTCGGGTTCCAGGCCTTCTTCGAGGATCATCTGGACGATCCCCGGGGTGTTGTTGCACTTGAACGCGTAGTACGTGGTCACCGGTCCCGGGTAGGCGTCCTCGAAGGCGGCCCGTAGCTGCTGGGCGCGGCGACGCAGGCCTACCTCGTCGACCACGTGGAGCGGGGTGCCGAACTGCCGCGCGAGGGTCTCAGCGCGGGCGCCGCCGATGACGAGCGCGCCGCTCTCGGTTGCGCTGAATCCCCAGTCCTCTACTTGCAAGCTCATGCTGCCTCCTCCTCGGCACTCGGGGTTGTGAGCCGACCGTCGAGCAGGTGGACCATGCGGTCGGCCAACGACCTCACACGGGCGTCATGGCTGACCAGCAGTACGGTGGTGCCGTTCTCCCGCGTCGCAGCGCGCAGCAGGGTGACGATCTCCCGCCCAGTCTCGCCGTCGAGGTTCGCTGTGGGCTCGTCGGCGAGCACTAGGTCCGGGTTGCCGACCAGCGCGCGTGCCAAGGCGACCCGTTGTTTCTCTCCCCCCGAGAGCTTGACAGGCCGGTGGTCCCCACGGTCCGCTAGCCCGAGCCGCCGCAGCATTGAGCGGGCCTCGGCGCGAGCCGCAGCGCGGCGCATACCACGCAGCTCTAGCGCCAGTGCCACGTTCTCAGTGGCAGTGAGCACGTCGATCAGTCTGAAGTCCTGGAACACGAACCCGAGCCGTGCACGGCGGAACGCGGACAGACGCCTCTCATCCAGCGCCCTGAGATCGATGCCGCACACCTGCACCTCACCTGTGGTTGGGTGCTCCAGCCCCCCGGCAACCGTGAGCAGGGTGGTCTTTCCGCTGCCACTGGGTCCTGCCACGACGGTGAGGGTGCCGCGCTCGACGCGGAGCGTGACGTCGTCGAGCGCCCGCACCGGTGTCGGACCCGGGAAGACCTTGCGCACGTGCCGTAGGTGCACCGCAGGTAGTGCCGTCATCGGCGGAACGCCTCCATGGGTGAGAGTCGCAATGCCAGCCGCGCGGGCAAGAGGGCACCCAGGGTCGCCATCCCGGCGGCCCCCGCGAGGGCAGCGGCCGCGATCCCTGGATCGAGTCGGAACTCGACTTCCGGTACGAGGGCCGGCAGTGCGTGCTGTAGTCCGAGTAGCACGGCGAGGCCGATGACCCCGCCCACCAGGGCGGCGGTGAGTGCTTGCTGCAGCACCACGCCGAAGCGTGTTGCGTGGCGCGCGCCGAGGGCGCTCAGCACAGCGAAATCGCCGCGTTTCTCGAGCACCGCCGTGTAGCTCATCAGCGCCACGACGACGACACCTACAGCGAGGCCCAGCGCGGCGACCGCCCAGAGTACGGGCAGGAACCCGGCCTCGATCTCTTGCCGGTTGTTGGCAAGGAATGTCGCGTGATCGAAAGCGGCGATACCCGGGATGGAGGACTCGAGTGCCGCGGCCACAGCGGTTGCCTGGTCTGGTTCGGTCTTCACGAGGAAGAAGGTCGCCCGGTCCGCCACGCCGACCCGCCGCAGGAGCTGCTTACGGGAGGCGAAGGCGTACTGCGTAACGAGGAGGTTGGTGCCGGTGCTGATCCCGGCGATCCGGGCCGTGTGACCGGCGAGCTCGATCTCGTCCCCAAGCCAGACGTGCATCCTTCGTGCGAACGCCCGATCGATGATGATCTCCTCCTCTCGTGGTACGGCGACGCCGGTGACCAGGGTGCGGGGCCTAGCGGCGGGCGCGTTGCCGTCGAGTCCGATTACCAGCAGTGTGCGTCGCTCACCTCGGACCTCGGCGGGGACCAGGGCAGCGAGGATTGGCTCTGCAGCGCGCACGCCGTCTACGGCGAGGATGCGTTGCCGGACGGAGCCGCGCAGCACGCCGCTTGCCCGCATCAGGTTCCACGAGCCCCGGGAGCCCACCCACACATCGGCGTCGGCCTGCGCGATGTAGTCGAGCGACCCGTGAACCGCCCCGCGGTACACGCCGGCGAGGAACACGGTCAGGGTCACCGCGCAGGCAAGGCCGCCGGCCGTGAGGGCGAAGCGCACGGGCTCGCGTAGGGCGTAGCGCAGACCCAACGTCATCGCGGCGTCTCCTCCGGCGACGTCGGCCGCGGCGGCCGGCCGAAAGTGGCGTGGGCCTGGGCAAACGTGTTTGTCGCCAGGGATGCGACGAGGGCGAGCTCGCCGGCCAGGACGGTGGCGCCCACGATCTCGGCAAACTTCTTGCCATGCCCGCTGCCCGCGCAGCCGAGGATCGTCAGGCACTCGCGCTGGCTGGGCAGCCGGGTGCCGCCACCGACGGTACCGACCACGAGGTTCGGAATCGTGATGCTGGCGTACAGATCGCCGGTGCCGGTGGCCTCCATGATGGTGAGGCCGGTCCCGCTCTCAGCCACTGTCGCGACGTCCTGTCCCGTGGCGACGAATAGGGCCGACATCGTGTTGGCGAACTGCGCCTGCGCGCCAATCGCGCCGGAAACGATGCTGGCGTACGCACCCTCACGGGCCACCCGGGCGAGGGCATCGGGCGTGGTGCGAAACGAGCGTGCAACAACCGCCCGTGGGATCGTGACGTCGGCATCCACCCGCCGACCGCGCCGTTCTGCTGTAGCGAGCGCCGCGATCTTCTTGTCGCGGGAGGCGTTGGTCTCGATGCTGAATGCTTCGACGCGCGCGAACGGTGCCTGCCGTCGCAGCCAGTCGCATGCCGCCGCCGTGGCTAGCGTGACCATGTTCTGTCCGGCGGCGTCTTCGGTGTCGTACACGAACCGCAGTACCAACCGGCGTCCCATGCGCACGGGCTCTACCCGGAGTAGCCGGCCGTGCCGCGTCTGGGTTGCCACGGCCACGCGAAGCTGCTCGACGTGGGTGAGCGTCCATGCTACGGCGGCCTGGGCCGCGGCGCCGGACGGGAACGCAAAGAGCGGTGCGCGTGAGACCTCCGGTTCGCTCGCCTCCACCGTCGCGCCGCCTGCCGCCGTAATCGCCTCCGCGCCGCGGCTCACTGCGAGCACCAACGTGCCTTCGGTCGTGGCGAGGGGCACGTGGAACGTTCCCCGGGCTGAGTCGCCGAGCACTGCAAGGGGACCGGCGACGCCCACCGGCACGCGGACTACCCCGACGAAGTTCTCGATCTGCCCGCGCAGCGCTTCCGCATCTTCCAGCCGCAGCGCCAGGTTCGGCAGCGATACGCGCCTGCTGCGCCGCAGCGCCTCGAGCCGCTCCTGGCGCGCCGCCTCTGTCCAGTTCCGTCGGCCGATCGAGTTCGGCGAAGTCCTGGCCATTGGAGACTCCTCAGTACACGCGCCGGAGGCCGGGCTGCATCACGCCTACCGCCAGCAGGAGTGGTGCGCCGAAGAGGTGGAACAGCATGACGGCGAGGATTGCCCAGAACAGCAAAGCCGGCGCGTCCTGGAGCCAGATCATCGCCGGCAACAGAGCCGCGAACGACAGGTAGTTGATCGCGCTCTCCAGCCCAGGCTTCCAGTGGGTTGTCACGAGGCTGGTAATCGGGTACCGGATCGGCAGCCAGCACAGCGCGATGAGCACGACCGTGTACGCGGTCGCCCAGCCGGCCGGCAGCTCGAGGAACCAGAACAGCAGCACGGAGAAGAACGCCGGCGGCGCGCCATGGCTCACACCGCTCTCCAGCACCCGCGCTTTCATCGCGTACTTGAGACTGCAGGTAGCGGCAGCGGCGATGGCGAGCCCGGGTCCCCAACCTGGCAGGAACACACCCGCCTGCCAGAGGAACAGCATCGGCACGAACGTGAGGCCGATGACGTCGGTGATGAGGTCCAGTGTCTCGCCCGACACCTCGGGAATTCGCTCGCGCACCTTGAACCGCCGGGCCAGGGTGCCGTCGGTGTGGTCCACCAGCAGCACGAGCAGGAGCCAGCGGACGGCCGCGTCGAGATTGCCCACCACCAGCTGCTGCGCGGCGAGCATGGCGAAACCGAGGCCGGCGAGGGTCCACAGGTGGATGGGGAAGGTCGGCCGGAAGTAGAAGTGCATGGTCAGGCTCCCGCGGTGCCGTTCTTCCGCACCGATGCCACCTCGAAGTTGCGGTAGACGAACGAGCGGTCGGCGTCGAGCAGGCGCGCGGCCAGGGCTCGATGCGGCGTGAACAGACGGTCCAGGTTTGGCGGATGTCGCCGCAGGACCAGCAGGTTTCGGTAGCAGAGCCGTGCACCCGGCGTCGCCACGCGATGCGTGGCCCGGAGCATGGCTTCGAACGTGTCGCCCGGCACCCACTCGAACACGTTGGAGTAGTTGAACGCGTCCACGCTGGAGTCCGGGAGGGCGCGGAGCACGTCGCCCAGCTCGCCGGTGACGACCTCGATCCGGTCGAGGGTCGCGCGGAGTGCGTCATACCGCTCCGCAGCCAGGTACGGCGGCACCGCCGTGTCGTCGAGGTACCGGCCGAAACAGATCTGTGCGATGAAGTAGTTGTCGCGAATCGGTAGTTCGACCAGTGCATGCCGCGCCCGGGCGCGGAAGTGCTCGCCAAAGCTGCGGATGCCGCTCACATAGGTGAAGAACGCCGGGTCCAGCCCGCCCATGCCGAGGACGCTGCGGCAGAAGAACACGCGGAAGAACAAGCGCCACGGTAGGGTGTCCCAGCGCTCCTCGTAGAACCGGTGCTGTTGCTCGAGCGACGCGCTCTCGAACAGCCGAGCCACGGTCTTCCGGCCCTGTATTGCTCGCAGCAGTCGACGAAACGCGGTGAGATAGCGCTCGTAGCGGCCCGCCCGTAGAACGCCACGCTCGATCGCCCGCCGCTGAGTGTCCCAGTAGCGCCGCGCGTCCGCGGGGAGTGCCTGTCGCACGGTCTGGTAGGTTTCCCAGCGGTTTCTCGAGTCGTGTGCACCGAGGAACTCCAGGTAGGCGCGGTGCTCCAGGGTCCGGGCGCCCGCGATCTTCAGGTTCAGTAGCCAGCTCTGCACTGGGTTCAGGTCGACCGCGATGATGCGGGTCGGCTGCAGGGTCGCGAGCGACAGAGTATTGCATCCGCCGGAGGTGACCGACAGCAGTGTCTTGCCGGGTCCTACGTCCAGGGCCTCGAAGTCCATTCGCGGGTCTTCCCAGCACTGGGCGAAGAGCAGACGGCCGAACACCGGCCGGTCGAGGATCTCGGGGCAAGTGTCGTTAGCCTGCATGATCGTCAACCTCGTATGAGCCAGTAGAACGGCGGGGCCGCGAACAAGAGGCTATCCACGCGGTCGAGAACGCCCCCGTGTCCCGGCAGCGCGGTCGCGAAATCCTTCACCCCGAACGTCCGCTTGAGGCCGGATGCGACCAGGTCACCCATCATCCCGGCGATGGTCACCGCCAGGGCGATCACTGCGGCGATGCCGGCCACACGGAAGCCCACTGCGGCATTGACCGCGAGCCCGATGATGAGAGCGGCGACCACCCCGCCAGCGACACCGCTCAGTGTCTTGTTGGGACTCGCCTGGATGAATCCCCGTCCCATCGGCCAGCGTCGGCCGACCAGCTCCGCGAAAGCGTCACCTCCGCAGACGACTAGGAAGAGGAACGCGAAGCACGGGAATCGGTCGGGATGCTGAGCGAGGAGAAGAAGGTGCGCACCCGAGGCACCGATCGCGATGAAGCCTGTGACACTCCACGCCGTGTGCCACATGTCGCCTCGCGGGTCATGGGACAGTGCTGCGGCCGCGATCATCACCAGAGCCCACATCACGACGACGGCGTAGAGGCTGGAGGAACCCGCCAGCAACGCGACCAGCGCCACCGTAAGCCCGGCGCCGACCAGCCCAACCGCGGCGCGGCCTCGCAGCCCGACGACGTGTCGGAACTCGAGGAGCGCCATAGCGAGGATGCCGAGCATCGATAGGGCGTAGAGGATGGCGCCGATCCGTGCGAGGGCGAGCATCCCGATTACGAACAGCACGTAGACTCCGTACTTGCGCCACGAAGTCGGCCGCCTGGGCACCGCACCGCGCCGCTGTAGCAGCATGAGCACCGCGCCGATGCTGAAGCAGGCCACCGTTACCGCGAGGACGCGAGCGAACATCACACCGCCTCCTCGAGCGTTGCCGGCAGTACCGTGCGAGGCGAGTCGGGTGCGAGCACTTGGAGTGCCGCTGGCTCGACCGTGATCCGTGTGCGGTAGCGCAGCCTCAGCCACTCGCCGTCGCCGAACGCGCCCACGAGGGCGTCGCTGCGCAGGTCGAGTCGGCGGAGGTTGTTGTAGACCACCGCGTTGCGGCCCAGCCGCTTGCCGCGTCGCAGGCGCAGCAGTGTGTCCAGCAGTGCTCTCCTCGTGCAGGCGGTAATCACCAGAGCGGCGAAAGCACCGGGTGACAGCGTTCCTTTCGGCACGAGCTGCAAGCCGCCGCCGAAGGTCGGGATGCGGCTGAAGAGAACGGCGGATCCACGGTGACGGCGCGGCGTGCCCTGTCCGGCGCGTACCACGTAGTCGGCCACCGGGAGGGTCCCTCGGCAGATCTGATGGGCGGCCACCAACGAGTAGATCGCTGGCCCCAAGCGAACGGCCCAGAGCCGATGACGCCCCGCGCGGAGCTCGTTACAGCGGCGTGCGATCATCGCTGGAAGGGCCAGACCGCCGGCTGTGGCGATCCGCGTCCTTCCCATGCGGAGGAGGTCGACGCTGGTGCGATGTCCCTGGCTGAGCGTCGTGAGCACGGCATCGAGATCCTGTGGGACGCCGAGGTCCCGAGCGAGGTCGTTCGACGTCCCGCTCGGCACGATTCCCAATGCCGTCGTGGTCCCGGCGATCTCCTGGATCACCTGGTGGATCGTCCCGTCGCCCCCCACGGTTACCACCACTGGCACCCGGTCGCGGACCGCGCGCGCCGCGAGTTCCCGCGCCGTCCCGTTGCGACCGATCTCCAGGATCGCGTGGCGCGGAATGCCAAGGGCCGCCGCGACAGGGCGGACGACCGCGGCCGAGCGGGCCCCGGCGCGGGCGTTCACCAGCATGATGCGGGGAGTGTCGGTTGACCGGGGTATTGCCGGGTTGCGCACCGGGACGCTCCATGCGTTGACCGGTGCGCAACCTCTCAGGCAGACGTCAAGGGGCTGTCAAGAAGCGGGCAGGCCCGCCAGCCCCGGCCTACGTCGGTCCCGGCTTCTCCACGATTCGGAACTGCTCTTCCAGTTCGGCCAGTGACTGTTGGAAGGCGCTGTACTCCAGCTCTTGCGTCGGTAGCATCGCCGGCCCGACGAATCCCTGCCGCCGCATCTCGTCGGCCTTCTGCTGTGCCTTGAGCCGGGTCGCGTCCCACACCGGGTTGGCGAACACGTCCACCGCCTCGGAGAGTTTCCCCGCCTTACTTACTGAGTAGGCCATGCAGGCAACCAGCGGCACACAGTAGGCTGAGGTGATCGCCGTGTTGATGGGCGCCGGCATGAGGGGCATGTGATGACTCCCGCGGGCGTCCCCTGCCACGTAGTGCGCCGTGAAGTACGGGCTCACCACCTCCTCGGGTGCCGGGAATATCCCCTGGGTACGGATGATCGATACTGGGTCGTCCTTGCCCTTGTATTCTCCGGCGATGGTGTGGAGTCGGTCGGTGGAGACGGCTACCACCTGCTGCGTGGGGTACTTCCGTGAGTGGATTGCTCGAATGCCGAACCGGTTCTCGTCCCGGAGCAAGACCGCGAGATCAATGTGCTGCTCCGGCGCGTCGAGCTCGATCACACGGTCGGCACCGGCATGCTCCATGTCGATGACTGTGAAGCGGAAGCCAACCTTCATCTGGGGAAGCATCAACCCCGCGCAGTACAGCGGGCTGGTGAACAAGGTCCAGAGCGGGAAGTTGTAGGCACCGGGCCCGCACTTGTCGGCGGTGAAGACCATGAAGGGCTCAGCCGGACGCTCCTTCGCGGTTTCGTCGAGGGTGATCTCCGCTGCCCCCGGGCCCGCGCCACGGACATTGCCCGACGGGGCGTCCTTTAGGAGGTCCTGCCCCGCGCCGTAAAGCGCCTCCTCTTGGGCGATGGTAGTGGCCGCGGTGAAGACGCTCCAAGCGAAGTTGTGGATCTCGGGATCGTCACTCCCCTGGCGGTGGACCATCAGCAAGCAGATGTCGTCGCCGCAGTGGGTCACGTCGGAGTCCAGGATCAGGCCTCGCTCGGCGGCTCGCTGGAGCTCGGTCCTCACCGCCTCCATCATGCGGGAAGACGGTCTGGTGTGGCCGCCGATGCTCCCCACGTCGGCCTTGATCGCGCTAATTGTGAGCATCACATCCCCCTTTCTCCGGGGTCGGCCCACCGGTAGCGCGCTGTGCTGACGGGCGCAGGGCGAACCGGGTGGCGTACCCCAGTTGTACCCGCGCTACCACCCTGCGCAACTCGCGTCGCTCCGCGGTGCGCGGGATCACCTGACACGTAGTCTGCAGTATCCCGGCCGTCTCCGCTAGGAGCCTCCCACCGGGCTGTTCAACGGCCCTGCCGGAGGGAGTGATCGTTGCAGAGTTCCCACC
>WVYX01000126.1:37665-60175 GCA_011772755.1 Gemmatimonadales bacterium | reverse complement strand
TGCGATTCCCGGTCCGTCGTTTGAGGATATACTGAGTGTCAAGTCCGTGGGATCGCCTGCGATCTCACCGGATGGCCGCACCATCGCCTACACCGTTCGGACGACTGATTGGGATGAAAACCGTTACGACACGGAGATCTGGTTAGTGCGGAATGGTGAGGAGCCGTTCCAGCTGACGCGCACGAAGGAAGGTAGCAGTGACACCCCAAGATGGTCCCCCGATGGCAAGTGGATCGCGTTCCTCGCCGATCGCGGTGAGAAGCAGCAGATCCACCTCATTCGGGCCGCCGGTGGCGAGGCCTGGGCACTCACCGAAGCAGACGCGGGGGCGGGAAGCTTCGCGTGGTCACCGAATGGAAAGCAGATCGCGTTCACGGCGACTGAGCCGGAGAGCGAGGCCGACAAGCAGCGGAAGGAGCGCTACGGTGGGTTCGCCGTCGAGGACGCCGAGTACCGTCTGCGCCACTTGTGGTTGGTGGACATCCCCGGGGAACCCGGCACCCCTGAGGCGCGGCGCCTGACGGAGGGGACGGATTTCACGGTCACCAACTTCGACTGGTCCCCTGGCGGATCCCGCATCGCCTTGGAGCATCGACCCGACCCGTTGATCAACTCGTGGATGCGGGCGGACATCTCGATTCTAGACGTCGCATCCGGGCAGGTCTCGTCCCTGGTGACCGCCACAGGGTACGATGGAAACCCCAACTGGTCGCCGGACGGCCGCTGGATTGCATACCAGTCGTCAGGGCCCGATATCCGATCGGCCTACTACACTAACGGTCTCGTGTTCAAGATCCCCGCCGAGGGCGGCACACCCATCCGGCTCGCGGCCGACCTAGACGAGGATCCGGGTCTCATCGACTGGACGCAGAACGGCATCTACCTGTCGGCATGGCAGAAGATGAGGCGTCAGCTCTTCATCGTCGATGCGAACTCCGGTCGGACGAGACCGTTCGCCACCACGCCGGAAAACATCTGGTCGGTTGACTTCTCGCTCGACGGCCGCACGATGGCACTGGCCGGTCGGACTCCTGCTACCCTGACCGAGGTCTACCGCTCTTCCGTGTCGCGCTACCGTCCGGTCCCAGTCACGAACATGTCTGAGGAGATCGATGGATGGGAGCTCGGAACCAGCGAGATCGTGGCGTGGAACAGTGAGGATGGTACACGCATCGAGGGTGTGTTGCACAAGCCGGATAACTTCGATCCGTCGCGCCGCTACCCGCTGTTCGTCGTCATCCATGGTGGACCGACAGGTATCGACTACCCGGTGGCTGTGTTTGGCTCGGTCTACCCCGTGCACCAGTGGCTTGCGAAGGGCGCCCTCGTGCTGCGTCCCAATTATCGAGGGTCGGCCGGGTACGGTGAGGCGTTTCGGTCGCTCAACGTTCGTAACCTCGGAGTGGGTGACGCGTGGGACGTGTTGAGCGGCGTCGATCACGTCGTCGAGATGGGGATCGTCGATACCACTCGGATGGGGGCCATGGGGTGGAGCCAGGGCGGCTACATATCGGCCTTCCTCACGACCAACACGAGCCGGTTTGCGGCGGTCTCGGTGGGAGCGGGTATCTCCAATTGGGTGACCTACTACGTCAATACGGACATCCATCCGTTCACCCGCCAGTATCTCAAGGCCACGCCTTGGGATGATCCGGAGGTCTACGCGAAGACGTCCCCCATGACCTCTATCAGGCGAGCGCGCACGCCGACGTTGATCCAGCACGGTGAATTCGACCGGCGGGTGCCGATCCCGAATGCGTTCGAGCTGTACCAGGGGCTTCAGGACATGGGCGTCGAGGCGAAGCTCATCGTGTACAAGGGGTTTGGCCACGGAATCAACAAGCCGAAAGAGCGCCTCGCAGCGATGTGGCACAACTGGCAGTGGTTCGGCAGGCACATTTGGGATGAGACGATCGAGCTGCCGCTGGAGATCACTGCGGCAGAGAAGACGACGCCGCAGTCGAGGAACCGGTAGCCGCGGCGCAGACCAGCTGGGAGGCTGCTGTCATAGGCTGGCGGGCGGGGTATCTGCGGCCGCGGCAGGGAAGGGGCGATGCTCGGCTGGATAGTGCCCCCGCCAAGGGAGCCGACCAAGACCAAAGAAGAGTTCGCCTGTGAAAGAGCTGCCAAAGTCGATGAACTGGCGGCGTCGGGCTATCTGAAGTCGGAGCGGATACGGCAGGCCCTGCTCAAGGTTGGCCGGGAAGAATTCATCCCCCGCCTCTACCGTGACTATTCCTATCTCGAGGTCCCGCTGCCGCTCCCCGGGGCGCGCGCGACCATCTCGTGCCCCCATAGCTATCCTCTGTTCTACGAGCCGCTGGGTCTAGAAGCAGGTCAGAAGTTCCTGGAGGTCGGGCTGGGATCCGGGTACGGCGCTGCGGTCGCGCGAGAAGTCGTGGGCAAGGAAGGTCTGGTAGTCGCGATGGAGATCGATCCCGTGACCTTCCAGTTCGCCAAGGCCAACCTGGAGGAAACGGGCTACCATGACGTCGTCCTCGTGAACGCCGACGGCACCTTGGGGTATCCACCTCTCCAGCCCTACGATCGGATCTCCATCACCGCCGCATGTAACGCCATACCGCCGCCGTTGCTCGATCAACTTCCGTTGGGTGGTAGGGTGATCGCGCCCGTCTTCGCCGGGAATACCCAGATGCTTGTCCTCATGGAGAGGACGGAGACGGGGATGCGCAGCAGCGAGATCTGCCCCGTGCTGTATGTTTCCCTACAGGGGAAGTACGGCGTATGAAGTCGGCGGCCCATCTCTTCCAGAAGCTCGACGATGGGGCGGTGTGCTGCGGTACCTGCCAGCGAAGATGTGTCATTCCACAGAACCGACTGGGGTGGTGCGGGACGCGCGGGAATGAAGGCGGCACACTATATAGCCTGATCTATGGCGAAGTCTCATCTGTCTCGATCAATCCCATCGAGAAGAAGCCCGTCTTCCACTTCTATCCAGGATCCAGGTGGCTCTCGCTAGGGAGCGTCGGCTGCAATTTCCGCTGCCCGGGGTGCCAGAATTGGGAGCTCTCCCATTGGACGCGCGGTGGGATGGGTACGCGATACCTGTCGCCGGAAGACTCGGTAGCGATGGCGAAGGCTACGGGCTGCACAGGGCTGTCGTGGACGTTCAACGAACCCACCATCTGGTACGAGTACACTGTGGACTCGGCGAAGGCGGCCAAGCAGGAAGGGCTGTACACCAACTACGTCACCAACGGCTCCATCACCCAGGAGGCGCTCGCGGCGATAGCGCCGTTTCTCGACGTGTTCCGGGTGGATGTGAAGGGGTTCTTCGATGCTACCTACAAGCGGATCGGTCACGTCGAGCAAGCCGAGCAGATCCTCAGGGTCGTCCACCAGGCGAGGACACACGGGATGCATGTTGAGGTGGTGACCAACATCATCCCTGGGTGCAACGACAGTGATGTGGAGCTACAGAGCATCGCGCGCTGGATCAGGGACACGCTGGGTCCTCAGACGCCGTGGCACGTGACCCGCTTTTTCCCCCACCTGCGGCTCACCCACCTACAGCCGACGTCGATTGAGAGACTGGAAACGGCGAGGACTATCGGGACCGAGACGGGTCTGTGGTACGTCTACCTGGGCAACGTGCCCGGCCACCTGTGGGAGAACACCTATTGCCACACTTGTGGTGAGCTGTTGATACAACGTGATGTCTTCGAGATCGTGCGGGACAGAGTGAAACACGGCACGTGTCCGGCATGCGGCGAGCGCATTCCTGGCACGTTTTGAAACCGGTTGGTGGCGTGGGGCGTGCGCCGCACGGACTTTGTCCTGGTGCCAACGGATTCAGCAAGAGCGTAGCATGACGAAAGTGAGCGCCGGCTTGCTCATGTACCGGGTCAGGGAAGGCACGCTTCAGATCCTGCTGGCCCATCCCGGCGGTCCGTTCTGGCAAGACAAGGACGAGGGTGCTTGGACCATTCCCAAGGGACAGATTCCGGCCGACGAGGACGCCCAGACCGCCGCCCTACGCGAGTTCGAGGAGGAAACCGGCATCCGTGCGGATGGGCCATTCATCGACCTGACGCCCATCCGACAGCGGGGCGGCAAGACGGTCCACGCTTGGGCGTTCGAGGGCGACTGTGATCCCGCGGCAATCGAGAGCAACACCTTTCAAGTTGAGTGGCCGCCCCACTCCGGGAAGATGCGGGAGTTCCCGGAGATCGACCGGGCGCAGTTCTTCGGTGTCGCGGACGCGAAGAAGAAGATCAACCCCGCCCAGATCTCCCTCATAGAGGAACTGCAACGGCGGCTGGGGGTGCCGTAGCTTCGCTTGGAAGGATATGCGAGCCCGCTCTGCTCTAGCCTTCGTTCCGCTACTCGGCTGCGCGCAAACCGATTCGGGATCAGTGGGAGTGAGTCACCCGGACCCCCGTCACTATGTCTGCTACCGAACACCGGTGCCTCTCGAGGTCGACGGACGGCTCACGGAGCCGGCGTGGCAGACCACGGAGTGGAGTGAGATTTTCGTTGATATCGAGGGAACCGATCGGCCCGCTCCACGCTGGCGTACCCGGGTCAAGATGCTGTGGGACGGCGGGTTCTTCTACATCGGAGCCCAGTTGGAGGAGCCGCACGTCTGGGCAACCCTCACGAAGCGCGACACCGTAGTCTATCAGGACAACGACTTCGAGGTGTTCCTCGATCCGGACGGGGACACCCACAACTACTACGAGCTCGAGATCAACGCCCTCGGCACGGTGTGGGATCTGCTCTTGGTCAAGCCCTACCGAGACGGAGGGCCCGCCGTGACCGGTTGGGATATTGCGGGGCTCCAGGCCGCGATTTCCATTCAGGGCACGCTCAACGATCCCTCGGATCGCGATCGGGGCTGGACTGTGGAGCTGGCACTTCCCTGGAACGCCCTAGCAGGGCACGCGCCGCAAGGCCGTGGTCCCCGCGACGGGGAGCAGTGGCGGGTCAACTTCTCGCGGGTGCAGTGGACCGGCGAGGTCATGGACGGCCGTTACCGAAAGGTGACGGATCCCTCCACCGGCCGCCCGCTCCCGGAGGAGAACTGGGTGTGGTCACCTCAGGGGGCCGCTAACATGCACATGCCCGAAATGTGGGGCGTAGTGCAGTTCAGTGACGTTGTCGTCGGCGAAGGTCGGGTGCTCTTCCGGCCGCCTGAGGGCGAATCGGTGCGCAGGGCGCTCCGACGGGTGTACTATGCCCAGCGATCGTACGTCCGCGAGCACGAGCGGTACGCCAGCGACTTGGCGGAGTTGGGCCTGGATACTATGACGGTGGGTGGACAGTCCTTTCGACCGCAGCTCGATGCCACGGCAGAGCGGTTCGAGGCCACGGCCTCGAGCGGCGACGGCAAGACCGTGTGGCACATCCGCCACGACGGGAAGATCTGGAGGGAGTGAATGAAGTGAAGTGTGCAGCGTGAAGGGTGAAACGTGAAACGACGGCGCTTTCTGGAGGCGGTCGGTCACGCAGCGGTGGGAATGAGTGCACTGCCCGGGCTATCGCTGCTCTCGTGTGCTCGCTCGGAACCTTCTGCCGGGATGAAGAACTGGACCTGGGTCCACGGAGGCCGCGACGGCAATCCTGACGATTGGCACCGGCGCTTCGCGCAGGTTCGACAAGCTGGGATCCGTGGCGTCCTCGTCTCCGGTGGAGACGTGGAGGTGCTGGCAGACGTGGCTCACGCCGAGGGCCTGGAGTTTCATCGCTGGCTGTGGGTCCTCAACCGCAGCGGTGACCGCTGGGTGAAGCAGCATCACCCGGAGTGGTACACCGTGAGCCGCAACGGGGAGTCGAGTCTCGAGAAGCCTCCATACGTGGGCTACTACCAGTGGGTGTGTCCGACGCGCCAGCCGGTGCGGGAATACCTCAAGGGCATCGTGGAAGAGATCGCTGGCCACCCGGCGGTGGATGGCGTCCACCTAGACTACATCCGCCATGCGGACGTCATCTTACCAGTCGGGCTGTGGCCCAAGTACGACCTTGTCCAAGATAGGGAGTATCCCGAGTTCGATTTCTGCTACTGTGACGTGTGCCGTGAGACCTTTCGGCGGCAGACCGGGGAAGATCCCATGGCGCTGCTCGACCCACCGGGGGATCTTGCGTGGCGTGAGTTCCGCTGGGACAGTGTGACCGGCCTCGTCCGGGTGCTGGCCGATGCGGTGCACGCGCATGGCAAGCGCATCACGGCTGCGGTCTTTCCGACACCCACCCTGGCCCGGAAGCTGGTGCGCCAGGCCTGGGAGCAGTGGCCGCTGGATGCCTTCTTCCCGATGCTGTATCACGGGTTCTACAACGAGGATCTGGCCTGGGTCGGGAGGGCCACGGGGGAAGGCGTGGCGGCGCTGCCTCCCGCTATTCCTCTTTATAGTGGGCTCTACCTACCCAGCCTTCCCCCCGAGGAGCTCGCCAGGGCGGTGAGCATCGCCCGGCTGGCAGGAGCGGCCGGCGTCTCGCTGTTCGAGATGGGGGGACTGACGGAACAGCATCTTGCACGATTCAGGGAGGTCTCGGCAGGCCAGTAATCGACGATGGTGTTGGGTTCCAGGTGTTCGGGCGAACCTAGACGGAGAGATCGCTAACACCCGGCACCCGCGCCAGGCGCCCCCGTCAGGGTCTGGAGATCTCCATGATCTCCAACTCGAAGGTCAGCTGCTTTCCCGCCAGGGGATGGTTGGCGTCGAGCGTCACCTGGTCCTCGGTCACGTCGGTGATCGTGAGCATGATGGTGCCCTTAGGCGACCTGCCCTTGAGGATCGTGCCGGTGCGTGGTTCGAGGTCGTCGGGGAGTTGGGAGCGGTCTACGACGGCTACCTTGTCCTTCAGGTGCGGACCGTACGCGTCCTCGGGCCCGATGACGACTTTCTTCTTCTCGCCGACGCGCAGTCCGACAACGGCGTCCTCGACGCCCCGAATGACTGTCTGGTCGCCGATGGTGAACTTGATCGGATCCCGATCGATCGAGGAATCGAATACGGTACCGTCATCCAACATGCCGGTGTAGTGCACCAATACGGTGTCACCCTGCATGGCACTAGTCACTGTACCTCCAGCCGCTGCAAGAGCGGGCAGACATTAAGGTCGACCGAGACGGTCCCGTGCGGTTTGGTGAGCCCGCTGCTGGTGGCGTGACCTGCTGCAGCCAGAGGCGGGCCCCCGTCGGCGGCGTCGGCGAGCGCGGTCCGTACGAATGATGAGGGTGGGTGCACCATTCCGCCAGCCGTGGCGGTGATCTCACGTAACACCAGACCACGTGGGCGATCTCCATCTGCGACTGGTCCACCCGGGATGCAGTGCGTATTCTATGGGTAACTGGTCCCGGGGGTTGGCGTTTGTGAGCGGGGTGTGCCCTCCTTTCCCGCCACTCCAATTCCAGTGAGCTGAGCACCGGGGGCGAGGTGTAGGTGTTGGGTGTTTCGGCTAAGCTGCACGGAGAGATTCCTAGAACCCGGCACGACCGCTCCCCTTTCAAGTGAGGTAAAGACCGTGATCAAGGTTGCAGCGTTTGCACTTCTCCTGGTACCGGTTCTTCCGGTCCCCCACCTGGCGCAACAGCCCCGTGAGCAGGACGTGATCACGACCTCGGCGGGCGATCTGAAGATCACCTTTGTCGGCCACGGCACCTTGATGTTCACCTTCAACGACAGGGTCGTCCATGTGGACCCGGTGATGCGCGAGGCGGATTACAGCAAGATGCCGAAGGCCCACGTCATACTGGTCACCCACCAACACGGCGACCATCTCGACCCCGAGGCCATCAAGGCTCTCACCACTGACGACACGACACTCCTACTGTCGCAGCGATGCGCCGAAGTCGTTGAAGGCGGTCTCGTCATGGAGAACAGACAGACCGAAGTCGTTCACGGTCTGACGATCGAAGCCGTTGCTGCCTATAACCTGGTTCACATGAGGCAAGGTGGTCTCCCTTTCCATCCGAAGGGTGAGGGGAATGGCTACGTGATCACCTTCGGCGACACCCGGGTGTACGTGGCGGGCGACACAGAGAATACGCCTGAGATGAAGAGCCTCGAGGGGATCGATATTGCGTTCCTGCCGATGAACCTGCCGTACACCATGACCCCCGAGATGGTCGCCGATGCGGCAAAGGGCTTCAGGCCCAGGATCCTCTATCCCTATCACTATGGCAACAGTGACACTTCGGCCCTCGTGAAGTTGCTGGAGGGAGAAGAGGGGATCGAGATACGAATTCGGGACATGAGCTGACATGCTACGTGTCTCGTTGGAGCGGCAGTGGAGGTCCGCTGTTGGGTGCTAGGTGTTGGGGCACACCTGCACGGAGAGGCCCCCAGGACCTGGGGGCCGGCCCCAAGCCCCGAGGAGATGCTGACCCGTGGCTCAAGCAATGAAGCTCATCTCATTGCAGGAGATCCAGGGAGTCCTGCCGTCCCTCGACCTCATCCCGGCGATCGAGGATGCATTCGTTCGATATTCGGCGGGAGAAGCGGTGGTGCCGCCGGTGGGGGAGTTGCTGCTGGAAAAAGGAGAGGTGCACATCAAGTACGGCTGTCTCCGAGAGGACCCGTACTATGTCATCAAGATCGCCTCGGGCTTCTACGGCAACCCCAAGATCGGCCTTCCCTCGGGCAACGGTCTGATGTTGCTGTTCGGCCAGGAGACCGGCGAGTTGGTGAGCGTGCTAGTGGACGAGGGGCATCTGACCGACACGCGCACGGCGGTCGCTGGTGCGGTGGCGGCTAAGCACCTTGGCCCGGAGCGGGTGGAACATATCGGCATCGTTGGCACCGGCACCCAGGCGCGACTCCAACTCGAGTATCTCAAGCAGGTGACTGCCTGCACGGATGTGCTGGTGTGGGGCAGGGGCGAGTTTCAGCTCGCGCGATACCGGCGCGAGATGGAACCGCATGGGTTTACCATCCGGCTGACTCGAGATGCCGCCGAGCTACTCCGCACCTGCGATCTCGTGGTCACCACCACGCCCGCCACCTCGCCGCTGCTCCATGCCGCTGACCTCCGGCCCGGTACCCACATCACCGCCGTCGGCTCCGATACCCCCCACAAGCAGGAACTCGACTCGGCCATCCTTCGTCGTGCGGACATGGTCGTGGCCGACAGCATCGCCCAGTGTCTCCTCAGGGGCGAGATTCACCAGGCGATCGACGCCGGCGTGATTGCGGAGGAGGACGTGGTCGAGTTGGGCGATGTGATTGCCGGGAGGGTGACGGGGCGGATGTCGCAGGAGCAGATCACCGTGGCTGACCTGACGGGTGTCGCGGTGCAGGACATTGCGATTGCCGCCGCGGTCCACAACGCGCTGGGCAAGTAGCTGGGACTAGGTGCTGGGTCCTAGGTGTTGGGGAGTGCCGTTCGAGTGTCGTGAATCAGAGATTCGTTGCATAGCACACGCGCCGAGCAGTCCCCTCCGCGCGGTGGCGTTCTCGGCGGACTCGACGCCGGGCCGCGGCCGCGGGATCAGACTTCCTGAGGCACACCTCGGCGCCGAGACCGCCGGAGCGCCACCCACGCTGCGGGACTGCTCGGCGCGTGGTCCTAGTCACAAACGTCTGACTTAGCATACTAGCTGCTCACCTCACGTCCAACACCCAACGCCAAACACGCAGCACCCAAGACCAAGCGTTTTCCCCATGCTACTCGTGCCTCAGTACCTCGATTGGGTCGACCTTGGTGGCGCGGCGAGCCGGAATGTAACCGGCCAGTAGGGCTACGAGCGCCAGGGTGATCGGCACCACTGTGAAGGTCAGTGGATCCCTCACGCGGACTTCGAACAGCAATGACCTCAAGAGCTGGCTCAGCGCGAACGCGCCGAGCAGCCCTCCCGAGATCCCCACGGCGGCCAGGATTGCTCCGTGGCGGACCACGGCCCACCGTACGGCACGAAGGTCAGCACCCAGCGCCATGCGGATGCCGATCTCGCGGGTTCGCTGCGTAACGGAATACGCCAAGACGCCATAGATGCCTACTGTGGCCAGGGACAGGGCTACGGCGGCGAATATGCCCATCAGGAGGAACGTGAACTTCTCTCGGGCGATTGCCGTTCCCATCACCGCCTGCATCGATTGGGCGTTGTGGATGACGAGTTGCGGATCGATCTCCGCCAGCTCACGGCGAGCGATGTCGACAAGGTCGGGGCGATCCGTGGTGGTCGAGACGGCCTGGATGAGAGACCAGTTCCGGTCGTAGGCGAACTGGGCGTGTGGGAGATAGATCTTGGGCGTGAATGCTCCGCGGTGATCGTGTGCGGCGTCCTGCACGACACCGATCACCCTCCAAGCGCGTCCCGCCACGGCAAACGGCTGACCCAGGGGGTCGCGGCCCTCGTAGTACCGCCGCGCGGTCGACTGGTTGATGATCGCCACCAGTGGCGCGTCTGCGCCATCCGTGCGCTCGAACTGCCTGCCCTCCAGCAGACCGATGTTCATGGCGTCGAAGTAGCCACCCTCGATGACCCGAAAATCGGCCATGCCCCCGTGCTCCATCACTTCCCCTTCCGCCGATAGGTACGTGAAGGTCCACGTGTTGTAGATGTCGGAGACGGGAAGCCACGAGATTGCGCCGACTGCATCCACGCCGGGAACCGCCTCCAGCCGATCGTGCAAGGCCTGGTGGAACGCCGCTCGGCTGGATGGCTCACCATAGCGCGATTCCGGCAGGTGGACCTCGAACGTCATCATAGGCCCGGGTGCGATCCCCAGATCCACCTGCTGCAGCTTGAGCAGGCTCTTCATCAGCAGTCCGGCGCCGATCAACAAGACCAGCGCGAGCGTGACCTGGCTCGTGACGAGTGCGTTCCGTATGTGACTGCTGCGCAATCCCCCTGTGCTGGTGCGGGTGGTGTCGCGCAGCGTCTGATCGAGATTTGGGTTGGTGAATCGCAGCGCCGGGATCATGCCGACGATGACGCCGATGAGCAGGGTCGTGCCGAGTGCAAAGAACAAGAGCGTTGCGTCGGGGGACACCTCCCGAGCGCGTGGGAGGGAGTCTGGAATCAGCGCGAGCAACGCCCTGACACCCCAGTGTGCAACGGCGAGACCCGCCATTCCCCCGACTACCGCGACAGCCAGACTCTCGGTCAAGAGTTGCCGGATGAGCCGAATCCTGCCGGAACCGAGTGCGGACCGGATGGCGAGTTCCCGCTGGCGGTCGGCATTTCGCGCAAGGAACAGGTTGACGACGTTCACGCAGGCAATGAGCAAAACCAGACCGGCTGCACCAAGCAGTACGTACAACGCGGTCCCGGTATTGCCAACCACGTCGTCATGCAGTGGCACTAGTCGCGCGAACCATGATGCGTCAGTCCGGGGGTAGCGCTCGGCCAGGCCGGCGGTTACGACGTCGAGCCGTGCCTGTGCCTCCTCGAGAGAAACACCCGCCTCGAGCCGTGCGATCACACTCAGATAGTGATTGCCTCGGTTCTCTCGGGCGTTTTGGTCCTGGAGCTCCAGCGGTATCCACAGATCGACATCGCCGCCCACCACATCGACGAAGTCGCCGGGCATGACCCCCACTACTTCATGCGGGTGGCCGTCCAGGACTACGCTCCGGCCAATGATGTTCCGGTCGCCGCCCCAATGGGTCGCCCACAGCCGATGGCTCAACACCGCGATCCGCGCGGAACCTCGCTCTTCCTCCCTGAGGAACGTGCGTCCCATGATTGGGCGCACGTGGAACACGTCGAAGAAGTCAGCGCTGACGGGGAATGAAGTGACCCGCCGGGGCGCTCCATTCCCGGTCAACGTGAAGCCCACATCCCGGTAGTTGTATATGGCGGCAACGGCCTCGAACCCGCCGGCCATCTCCCGGTAGTCGAGAAACGCGGCGCCCGACACCCAGTTCAATTCGCCTGGCGCGTCAACGTGAGCCTGGTAGAGCCGCACCAGCCGCTCGGGTTCATGGTACTCCAGCGGCCTCAGAATCACGCGGTTGAGGACGCTGAAGACAGCGGTATTGGCGCCGACCCCGAGTGCCAGTGTCAGCACCGCTACCAGCGCAAAGGCCGGGCTCTTAACGAGCACCCGTGCCGTACGGCGGAGATCTCTGAAGACTTGTCTCATGGGAGCGCTCTTCCCCACGCTGCTCGTGCTACAGCACCCAGGCGTAGCCGATCTTCACGAAGACCGTCCGGTCCCTCTGCGTCAGCCCGATCTCGTGGTCACCAGTGTGGTTGTCGGAGTAGCCCACAAAGAGAACGGTCTGGGGGTTGATCTTGTAGGAGAACAGAAGCTGGCTGAACAGGCTCTTCGACACCGGGTCGATCTCGAACGTGTAGACGTCGGCGTTCCGGTCATAGTGGACGTACTGCAGGATCGTCCTCATGAAGATTCGCTTGCTGAAGCAGTAGACCGCCCGGAGCTGACTGATGTTGGCCGTGTAGAGGCGTCCCTCGTCGACGCTGAGTCGCTCGAACGCGTGGCTCAGGTTGAGGACCAGGTGACGTCCCAGCTTCAACTCCGCGTAGGGCTCGAGCCGGAGGCCTCTCCCCGCGCGGGTGTTGGCGTAGTCTATCCGCTCGCCGAGGAAACCGTCGAGGACGAAGAACAGCGATCCCGAGGGCCTGATGCCGAAGTCGAAGCCGACGTTCCGGTTGGTGAACACGACGCCGTTGTGCGTCTGCTCCCCGTACGTGCCACCCAGGTTGAAGAACGTCTGCGTTAGGCCCGCATAGTTGAACCAGAACGAGTAGGCCCTCTGCAGCGTGGTGCCGTCCAGGTCCCACATTTGGCGCACGCTCGATCCGAAGTTGAGCATGTTCCACCAGTTGTCCGGGTCGTTGTTCCAGGTGTGTCCCCATCCCACTTCTGCGACCCGATAATCGGCCTGCGGCATGAAACCCAGGTCGGCGCGGAAGTCTCGATCCACCTGGCGATATTCGAGATACCAGTCGTGGCTGCGGGTGTTGTGCAGGTAGTCGAAGCGGTAGGCCCCTCCCAAGAAACCGCCTCCGGGTTGGCCGAAGTCGCTAGACACGCTGTCGGGGTACCTCGTCCACGAGCCGAGGGCCTGGAACCGCACCTGGTCCTTGGCGCTGAACTTCCAGATCCCGTCCACGCCCGCCACCCGGTTGGCGTAGTCGTTGGCTTCCCGGTCGGTGACCAAGACGCCTATATTCGAGGCCCTGCCGATGTCGCGGCGGTAGCGCAGCACCGAGCCGACGTTCTTCTGTGCTAGAGAGGTCACGCTCGACCCCTGGCTCCCTGGGAAGAGGAGATTGGTGATCTCATCGTGCACCGTGAAGAAGCCGATGGCGTTGCCCCCCTCTTTTCCGGTGAGCTTGGTCCCCCAGATTGGGTCGGCGAGCTGCCTGGTGTGCACGGCCCGGAATCGGGTGTTGAAGAAGCTCGCCCCCTCCAGGAAGAACGGACGTCGCTCAGGATAGTACAGGGCGAACTGGGTGTTGATATCCAGCTGGGCGACATCCGCTTCGATGTTGGAGAAGTCGGGGTTCGCCGTGGCGTTGAGCGTAAGGCTCGGTGTCAAGCCCCAGCGGGCCGTGATGCCCGGCTCGAAGTCCTTGTCCCGCACGGCGAACTGTCCACTAGGGAAGCCGTCTCGTTCCTGGGTGACCACGCCGTACACCGTGGGGTCGAGTTCGACGTTCCGTCCGGGCGTCGCACCGGCGAAGCCGATGAGCTTCTCCGACTGGCACATGTAGCAGTTGTTGTTCCGGTCCCGGGGGAACAGGCCGATATGGTGCCGTACGGCGCGAGGGTAGCTCCTGACGGCGTCGAAGCCCCAGATCTGGTCTCCCTCGCTCCGCTGAAACCGCATGGAGCTGAACGGGATGGCCATCTCGACCTCGTAGCCTTCGGGTGTGATGCGCCCGTCGGAGTCCCAGATGGCGTCCCATGCGCCGCCCCCCTGGGGGCTCTCGATCTCGTCACCCTGGACGCCGAGAGGATTGCAGAAGAAATCGAAAGTGCGACGCTCGTCGTTGAAGGTGTCGAGCACGAGGGCCACCCAGTCGTCGCCGTACATGGCGTCCCGGTCGGTGATTGTCGCGCGGATGGCCGACGGGTCAGGGTCGTAGGCCCGAAACGCCGCCAACAGATGGGAATCGGTGTACGCGAGCAGCACCTCGGTCCTCACCGGAGGCGGGATGTTCTCGCCGGGGCGGACCTCGTAGTCGAGTTCCATCACGAGCGCCTGCTGCCACAGGTCCTCGTCGAGCACACCGTCGACGCGGACTTGGGAGAACACTTTGGGAACGCGGTGGGGGACTTTGGCCGAGTCCTGCTGGGCATTGAGCGCAGGCGGGATCGCCATGATCCAGGCTGCGAAGCCCGCGGTGAGCAATGCGGCTTGGCTTGGCATGATGCGGGGAACCTCCCGCTATCTCTGTGTCGTCTATATATAAGTTATGTAGATCTGTGTCAAGGAGAGACGCAGAGATCCCTGGCATACGTCGCCTGCGGCCGCCTTAGTGACTGGTCCACGTTTGTTTAGATAGAGGGACTAGCTGGATCGTTGCCTGCGGTGGTCGTTGCGGATCGGGTTGGCAGTGCGTGCGGCATGCCGGCCACGCCGCTGGTCCGTCGCCATCCCGAGCCATCGGATCGTCCCACCGCTAGAGGTGAGTGCTCACCCCCGTGCCTTCGGAGATGTACAGCCCTGGGATGGTTCCGGGTGGGCGGCGTCGGCCGGGGATCACGTGTCTCTGCCACCGCTGTCCCAACGACGGCTGCTGACCTATTGTTAGACGGACGTATGTGGGGCTCCATGAGACCATGCGCCAGCTAGCAGCATCGGTCGTCCCGACCAAGTACTGGCACAAGCTCGAGGACGGGCGCATCCAGTGCGACCTGTGCCCGCGGTTCTGCAAGCTGCGGGAAGGGCAGCGGGGCATGTGCTTCGTGCGGATGTGTCAGGACGATCAGATCGTCCTGACGACCTACGGTCGGTCGAGCGGTTTCTGCGTCGACCCGATCGAGAAGAAACCTCTGAACCACTTCCTCCCGGGCACGCCCGTGCTGTCGTTCGGCACGGCCGGGTGCAACCTGGCGTGCAAGTTCTGCCAGAACTGGGACATCAGTAAGTCACGGGAGATCGATACACTGGCGGACGCGGCGTCGCCGGAAGCGCTCGCCGAAGTGGCGGAGCGCCTTGGCTGCCGCAGCGTGGCGTTCACTTACAACGATCCCGTGATCTTCCACGAATACGCCATCGACGTGGCGCACGCCTGTCACGAACGGGGCGTAAAGACCGTGGCCGTGACGGCGGGCTATGTGTGTGACGAGCCACGGCGTGAGTTCTACCGGTTCATGGACGCCGCCAACGTCGACCTCAAGGCGTTCACCGAGGATTTCTACTGGCAGCTCACCAAGGGACACCTGCAACCCGTCCTCGACACCCTGGTCTACCTCAAGCATGAGACGGATGTGTGGTTCGAGGTGACCACCCTCATCATCCCGGGCAGGAACGATTCGGACGCCGAGATTGGCCGGCTGGCCGAGTGGGTGATGGAGCACCTAGGCCCCGACGTGCCCCTGCATTTCTCGGCGTTCCACCCGGATTGGCAAATGCTGGACGTTCCGCCCACGCCGCCGGCTACCCTCGACAAGGCCCGGGACATCGCCCTGCGGAGTGGTATCCGGTATGCCTACACCGGTAACGTGCACGATCTCGAAGGGGGGAGCACCATCTGCCATCAGTGCGGCCAGGTCGTCATCGCCCGCGATTGGTACGTGCTCAAGGCGTGGAACCTGTCCGACGACGGCTGCTGCTCGAACTGCGGCACGCCGTGTGCCGGCGTATTCGAGGGTCCGGCCGGCACCTGGGGTGCCAAGCGGCTACCGGTGCGGATCGGGCGCTAGTGCGGCGTCTCGGGAGTCCGTTTCATTGACGCCATAGAGGCGAGGGCGCCGTCGCCTCCCCCACCTCCTGTCGCTCCGTTGGCAGCACCCTTTCGTGTCGTGCCCCAGAAGTTCGCTCACTGAACAAAACGCGCTGGTAGGTGCCGCCGGGCGCGTCGCTGCGAGTTCACTGCCGGTGTGGGTGCTGGGTGCTTGGCTCTAGGGAATGCGCGAGTTCGGCACCCAAGGCCCTAGCACCCAACACCGAGCACCCAGCACCCCGTTCTGGCGCCGCTCAGCGACGCGGGATCACCGTAGCGGCGCCGCAGGACGGCAGTGCCATCGCTTCCTTTGTCAGCATCCTGCTACCTGGTCCGCCCCCGCGTCGGGCGCCGCGTCCGCACCGGGGCCGGCGGTTCGGCGCGTAACTGCGCCTTGTGTGTCTGCAACAGGCGCACGGCTTCCCGGACCGCCTCTTCGAGCTGTGGATCGCCACCGGCGATGACCGCCTTGGGGGTCTGCTCCACTTCGATGTCGGGAGCCACGCCTTCGTTCTCGACGGCCCACTGGCCGTCCAGATCGAAGAATCCACCCCGCGGCGCCGTGATCCGTCCGCCATCAATGAGCGGGGGGACGTCCCAGATCCCAACCAGGCCACCCCAGGTGCGCGTCCCCACGAGCGGCCCGATGCCCGTGGCCCGGAACATGTAGGGGAGCAGATCGCCTCCCGAGCCTGCCGACTCGTTGATGATCATGACCTTGGGGCCCCAAATGCCTGCGTTCGGATTCTTGAACGGCGTGCGTTCTCCCACCGGGTTGTTGAAGAAGCCCGTGAGGCGCCGCGACATGTAATCCACCATGTAGTCCGCCGCCGAGCCGCCGCCGTTGAAACGCTCGTCGATCACGGCACCTTCTTTGTGCTGTTGGGCGAAGTAGTAGCGGTTGAAGTAGTTGTACCCGGTGGTGGACGTGTTGGGCAGCCACACATAAGCCAGGCGGCCGCCGGACATCTCATCGACCTTACGGCGGTTGCTCTCTACCCAGGCCCGCCGTCTCAGCTGACTCTCGCTGGCCACAGGTACCACTGTCACGTGCCGCGCTCCGTCCATTGAGGGCCTGCCGTTCACGGTGAGCACGGTTTGCCGGTTGGCGGTGGCCTCGAAGAAGCGGTAGAAGTTCGCCGATCCCGGGACTTCCTCTCCGTTGACCGCGAGGATGTAGTCGCCTTCTGAGACATCGATCCCCGGAGCCGACAGCGGCGCCCGGAGGCTCGGGTTCCAGTTCTCGCCCGTGTAGATCCGCTCGATGCGGTATCGGCCGTTCTCCACCGCCACATCCGCGCCCAGGAGGCCGATTGACACCCGCTCCACGTCCGGCATATCGCCGCCGGAGGTGTACGAGTGACCAATGGACAGCTCTCCGGCCATGTTCCGTAACAAGTAGGTGAAGTCCGACCGGTGAGCCACGTGCGGGAGCCAAGGCTGGTACGCCTCCCAGACGGCGCCCCAATCGGCGCCGTGGGTGTTCTCCACGTAGAGGTAGTCCCGCTGGAAGCGCCATGCTTCTCGGAACATCTGCTGCCATTCGACCCGGGGATCCACCTTGACGCGGAGGTCCGTGCTGATCTTGCCGTCACCCACCTTTCTCGTGCCGGAGTCGGTGGCGACGATGCCCCACACGGAGCGCGCTCGATACAGCAGCTTCTTCCGGTCAGCCGACATGACCGCTGTGTTGATCCCCTCGAGGAACGGCTTTCCCTCGCGCTCCTTCATATCGTAGCGGTGCAGCGTCACGCCCTGCTGGTTCTCGATGGCCTCGGCGTAGAACAGGACGCCCTCCGGTCCGGCCAGGATGCCCACGTAGTTTCGCAGCGGCACGTCGATGGCGAGGATCCGCTGGTCGATGCCATCGAAGTCGATCCGGACCCGGGTCTCTTCCTCTTCGCTTTTCTCCTCTTCCTCTTTCTCCTCCTCCTCTTCCTCGACCTTCTCGTCGTCGCTCTCAGGAAGGAAGGGGGATGGCTCGTCCGCTGGTAGGACGGCGAGGTAGAGCCCGCGGCGGGTCGGCCGGTCGTACGAGGTCATGTCGAGCCAGCCGACACTGAGGCCGAAGTTGGTGCTGGCCATGAAGTAGAGGTACTTGCCGCTCTTGTCCCACTCGGGCGCGAGCGCATCAGACAGGCCGTCGGTCAGTTGGTGCGCGTTCCCTTCGTCGAGGGAATAGAGCATGACGGCGTGGAACTGGTTGTCCAGTCGCTTGGCATAGGCGATCCACTTGGAGTCCGGCGACCAGACGGGATCGACGGAGCGCTGGGGGTGCGCGTACTGATCCGTGTCGATCAATTTCACCTTCCCGTTCTCCACCTCCACATACCAGAGGTTGAGATCCGTGTCGGTGAAGACCAAGTACTTGGAGTCGGGCGACCACGCCGGGGTGTAGTAGAACGTTGGATTCGGTAGCTCGATCTCTCGCGGCGGCTCGAGTCCGTCCTGCGTCCCGATCATGAGCCGGTACTCGCCGCTGGCGTCTGAGAACCAGGCGATGTGCTCGCCGTCCGGAGCCCAGGCCGGTGTTCGATCGGCGACGCCGGGGCTCTTGGTCAGGTTCCGATAGTCGCCCTTCTCTGCGGGAACCGTGAGGATTTCTCCCCGGGCCTCAAACAGCGCGCGCGCGCCCGTTGGCGAGAGCGCCGCGTTGCGCAGCAGGTTGCCCACACTCTCCCAGTGGGGCCGGAGCCACGGGAAGTCCCCGCGCACACGGATCTCGACCGGGTGCGACGTCCTGGTGTCGGGATCGAACAGGTGGATCTGCCCCGCCTGCTCGAATACCAGCACTCCGCCGCCTGCGTCGAGGTTCTTCACGTCGTAGTCGACGAAATGCGTGAGCTGGTCGAGCTGTCCCGTTTCCGTGTCGTAGCCGTAGAGGTTGATCGCCCAGTCACGATCAGACAGGAAGTAGATCCGATTGCCGACCCACACGGGGTCAAAGTCGTTGCTGTTATCCCATGGCAGCTTCTCCACCTCGTAGTCGCCCATGTCCATGACAAGGATGGGTTGGGTCTGACCACCTCGATAGTTGCGCCACTGGTTGTTGGGCTGCGGAATGCGCTGGTACGCGAAGCGTCGGCCGTCAGGGGAGAGCTCACCGGCGTAGGCCGTCGGTATTGGGAGCGCCTCGGGCATTCCGCCATCGGCTGCAATTGTCCAGAGTCTGGCATAGCCCACCGGTGCGCTGCTTCGTCCCGATGCGAAGACCACCCGGGAGCCGTCCGGCGTCCACCCCTGCACCAGGTCGCCGCCCGGGTGCCAGGTCAGCCGCCTGGGGGCTCCCCCTTCCACCGGCATGACGTAAACGTCCGTGTTGCCGTCGTACTCCGCACTGAACGCCAGGAGCGTCCCGTCGGGTGAGAAATGCGGACTTGATTCGCTGCCCTGGAAGGTGGTGAGCCTCGTCGCATCACCGCCTGTACGTGGCACGGTCCAGATGTCGTTGGCGTACGCGAAGGCGATACGGGTCTGGCTGACCGTGGGCTGCCGCAGCAGTCGCGTGCCCTGGGCGGTGGCAACGCCGGGGACGAGTGCCGCCGCCAGGATGGCTAACAAAGTGCGTGGTTTCACGAATCCCTCCTGAGGTGTGCTAGGTAACTGGCTGTGAGATAGGATTGCTGGAGTGCGGAGCACCTCCTGCCGCGCTAGGCTGCTGCCTTCACAGCCACCTGTTCCGCGAGCTTCAACCCCTGATGGAAGATGTCGTTGGCCACCGCCGGTTTAGTGGCGTATCCCTTGGTCTTGGTGGTGTGCTGGCGGATGACCATCACCTCCACCTCCCCTTCGCGTTTGAACTCCTTGGTGAGGTTTGAAGGGTTGGCGTACCGCCGAAATACCTCGCGGAGGCCGTATCCCCGGCGCGCCACGAGCACCACGTAGAAGTAGGGATGTGAGGTGCCCTGGACCTCGTTGATGACTACTTGTCCGTAGAGTCCGAGGAAGTCCTGGTCGTGATTCGCTATGTCGACCCGGAACTTGACGTCCTCTGGGATCTTGGTGTCGCCGCCGCTCAATAGCATCATGAGGGTCACGTTGTGGTCCCTGAGACGCCGCCTGGCT
The DNA here is from genome assembly GCA_011772755.1 of Gemmatimonadales bacterium. GTDB lineage: Bacteria > Gemmatimonadota > Gemmatimonadetes > Gemmatimonadales > GWC2-71-9 > WVYX01. The sequence goes on along the minus strand of WVYX01000126.1, from coordinate 40,284 downwards.
CGGTCGAGGACCGCCTCGATGGTTTCGATCCGCACCAGCAGGTTGGGTCTCCGCAGTGTTGACCGGACGCCGGTGATCCAGTGAGGTACGAGTAGCACGATGCCGTCGAGACCGAGAGTGCGTGCGTGCCCTGTCGTATTCCAGGCCATGAACCCGAGCCCGCCCGCCACGAGCACGAACACCACCAGGCCCAGCGGGTTGGAGACGTCGAGGGCGCTCCGATCCCAGCGGCGAATCTTCTGATCCAGGACCTTGAGCTCCTCCAGTTTCTCCATGCCGGCTCGCTCCCAGTGCGGGTCCGGATCGAACGCCTTCACGTCGACCCTGTTGTCGTACCCCTTGACCAAGAGCAGTAGGTTTCCCGCAATCAACAAACCACATCCCGGCAGGAAGGATCCCGCGTACAGCTGGACCAGGACTCCTGCCGCGATGAGCCCAAAGCTGGTCACGAGTCTTGGTCCGTAGGGCATCGAGGGGAACAGCAGGAACACGACAATGCCGCGGTCCTGCGGTCTCGGGAGAATCATTGCTGGAAGTGCTCCGTGGTGACTGGTTGGAACGCGTTCCGCCGGCTCAGCTCATCGAAGCCCATCTGCCGCCAGTAGAGCGGGCACGCGCCGTTGCAGATCTGGAACTTGTCGCAACTGCGACACTGGGGGTGCGCCAGGAACTTGTCACGGAACTGCTCCGCGCGTCGTGACTCCCAGATTTCCAGGACGTCCTGTCGCAACAGATTCCCCACGCTTTCGTCGTAGGACGCGCAAGGTATGACGTCGCCGTTGGCACCGACGGAGAGTAGTCCATCGCAGGCCGCGCAGCCCTTGTTTCCCAGGCCGTGTGCTATGGGATTGAACATGCACATCGGCGTGGGTGAGTACCACATGAACTCCACCTCGTGCCGCTTGCTCTCCTCGGCGATCTCCATCAGGTGCGGTCCCAGCTCGCTATAGCGGACTGCCAACCTCTCGTTCAGCGCGGCACTGCCGGAGGGGATCACGAGATTCATGCTGAACTTCTGGTTTCCAAGGTTTTGCCTGACGAATGCCGGAAACTTCACGCACTCGTGCAGGTTGTCACGGTTGATCGTCGTGTTGGTGTGAACGGGAATCCCGGCGCTCTTGAAATGATGCACGGCGGCGACGGTCCGGGGAAACGAGTGCGGAATCATCGTCACCTTCTCGTGCACTTCCGCGGTGACTCCCTCGAGACTCACCTGGGCGGAGTTGAGCCCCGCGTCAGCGAGGACCTTCGCCCGTTCGGCAGTGATGCGAGTCCCATTCGTGATCAGGTTGACCCACATCCCGAGGTCGCTGGCGTAGCGGACGAGCTGGGGTAGATCCTGGCGCAGGGTAGGTTCGCCACCCGTGAAACTCACCGAGGGAACTTGGGCGTCGTGGTAGATCTGCCGCAGCACCGCCTTGGTTTCGGATGTAGTCATTTCCCGGTCGTCGCCAACCGGGTTTGTGGTGCAGTTGCAGCCCGCGTAGCAGAAGGTGCACTTCAGGTTGCAGCGGTAGGTGATGGCCAGCTCCGACAGTATCGGTAGCCGCGAGAACCGCATGTTGAACGGTTGGACGTCCACGGCGCACGTGCGATTAACGTCGTCGAGGCGGCCTTCCAGGAAGCGCTTGACCTCGAGCATGAATAGTTGGATGTCGCGCGTCTTGCGCGGTTCTCGACCGACCTCGTCGAGCAGGGTCTCAACCGTCTTTCCCCCGAGGAGCGCCTTCAAGATGGCGGCGCCCTGAGAGTTCAGCTTCTGCGCTTGATTGGGTCGCTTGATGATCAGCCTGTCCGTCTCCCTGACGAACACGTAGGGTCGGATGCTCTCGATGAACTCGTCGATCCAGCTGAGATCGACGGGTTTTTCGGGCGGCCGGATCAATGGGAGCTCCCGCTCACGCACGCTGAGTGACAGGCGGAGTGACACGCCGAGTGGCACGCCGAATGACAGGCCGAGTGGCACGCTGAGTGGCAAGCGTCGTGGCACACGTTGAGATCCATCACGAGATCGGTGTCGATCGGCCCACTTACCAGGTGGTCCGTCTGCACCGGGATGTCGACCTCGTGGTGGAAGGGGTCCCGGTCATGGTGATACCGGCGAGTGTAGTACGCGTGTTCATTGTGATACCACCAGTACCAGTCCTCGTCGGTGCCTCGCTGATCGTCGCGTGCCTTCTCCTCCACCAGGTTCTGGTAGTACGCCTTGGTGGCCTCGACGTCGCAGTCCCAGGCTTTCTTCCGGATGGTATCGACGGCCAGGTTCATGAACGTCTCGAGCTCCCCCTGCGAAAGCCTGCCGTCGTCCTCGAGTGACTCGAAGAACAGTCGCTCGTACTGGTCGAGCCGCTCCTTGTCGGGCGCGCTCAGGACGCGGACGCGTAGGGGATTCCTGGTGGTCACTTCCACAAACCCTTCCGCGACCATGGAGTTCAGCATCGCGCTCACGATGCGTTTGAACGGGAGTCCGAGATAGAACGCCGCCTCGAGCGCCGTGAGATCTTCGCACACCTTGCCCGGCGTGCGGAAACTCGAAAGGACCAGTTTCGGGGGCGTCCAGTCCAGGGCGTCCCAACGGATGTCGTCTAGCCCTCTGTGCGCGGCGACCATGGAGCGGTG
>WVYX01000126.1:21091-37607 GCA_011772755.1 Gemmatimonadales bacterium | reverse complement strand
GGCCAGGGAAAACCACTCGGCAGGGAGATAGAACTGGGTCCGCATGTCGTAGCGGTTCCCAGGACGATCTCGGTGAAACACCAGGCGCAGGCGATCGGCCTCGCCCCTCTGATAGTCGATCCGGAACTTCTCGTTCACCCAGCGTTCGGTGAGCACTGCCTGGCGGTCCTGGACGTAGCGACGAGGGTCGACATCCGGATCGAGTGTGTGGGGAAGCAGGACGTTCAACGTGTAATGATCTTGGTTCCGCGCTTCGTTCCACTGAACCGGCGACCAGTTGAAGACGGCCAGCTCTCTTCCCTCTGGCGATGTCGTTGGCGCCAGGTATCCTGCGGAGGCGAAGTTGGTGAGGAAAGAGAAGAAGAAGGTCACCGTTCCGGAGGAGACGCCTTGCCCGCGGGCCAGCACGATGTCCCACCTGTCTCGGGATACCCTCCGGATAGACAGGTCGTAGCGTCGACCGGCGCCGTCGATGGCATACGAATCTTCGGATACCAGGTCGACCACGAGACGCTCGTTGCCCTCGAAGTAGAATCCGTGCAGCTCTCCCCGCACCACGGCCCACTGTACTGCGTACAGCACAACAGCCGAACCGTCTTGGCGCAGATCGACGCTGGTTTCCACGAACCGGATCTCTCCGGGGCCGGCTTGGCCGACAGGAGGGAAGATCGATAGGCAGAGGAGACTGGTGAGAAGTCGCTTCATGGTCGTTGGCTCCGCGAGGAGGAAACCATCCCGCAAGAACCTCAAAGCTCCCGCGAAGGTACCGCCACGCTCGCAGTGCGTCCAGCGACATGGCGTGTATCGCAGCACACGCGCAGGTGACGGGCAGCGGCGCAAGTTCCGCTCATCGGGGAGGCAGCCGGTGGCGAAGCTCTGGCGCGGTCATGAACACATATATTTGCGGTGCGGCGTATGAGACCTTCCAACTTGGTTCCAGTGACCGCGCTCCTGAGCGCAACAGCGGCGCTGGGTAGCTGGTACGTGTGGATCGCGACCGAGGCCCCGGCGGGGCCGGAGGCTGTGTCCCAGCAGGGCCAGGGGGGCACCCTAGCTCTCAGGGAGACCACGCTCACTGTCCCGCAGGTCGACTACGAGCCCGCCATCTACTACCGCCAAGGCGATCCCTATCCGCACCTCGATTTCGCCAGAGTCAATAACGACAGGGTGGTTCGGAAGCAGCACGTGGCGGTCATACTCGAGAATGACTACGTGCGGCTCACGTTGTTGCCGCAGATGGGCCGCGTGTACGCCCTTTACTACAAACCCACCGGTCACGATGAGCTCTGGCGCAACGATATCGTGACCGTCGGCGGTGGGCTCAACGATACCGGATGGTGGATCTGGATCGGCGGTGTCGAGTACACCCTGCCAGGCGACGAGCATGGAACGACATGGTCAACGCCGTGGACCTGGGCAGTCCTGGAGAACTCCCAGCGTCGCAAGACGGTGAGAATGCAGGTGGAGGAGCTGGGGACGGGGCTACGGGAGACGATCGACGTATCGCTATATCCGGCAAGAGCGTACTACGAGGCGCGGATCCGAATAGCCAATCCCACCGACATGACGGTGCACTATGCGCATTGGGTGAATCCCCAGTGGACGCCGGGGGGCCACAACGAGCTGACCGACAACACAGAATTCATCATCCCCACCGAGAAGATCCTCATCGCGGGTAAGTGGCAGGAGAACATGGGCCCCAGTCCGCAGCCGTGGGCGGGTAACCGCTACCGGTTCATCAAAGGCTGGGCCAAGATGGGTGATCTCATGGCTGACGGCCTGACGGAGGGATTCTACAGCGCGTATTCCCACGACGAGGAAGAGGGAATCGTGCGCGTGTTCGACAAGGAGAAGACGCCCGGCGTGGACGTTTGGTCCTATGGGTATCGCACCACTCGGATCCCCATGGGCTCCGGAGCCCCGAACAAGGGATATGTCGAGATGTGGGGAGGCACCAGCAAGCTCTATCCGGACGAAACAAGACCGTTGCATCCCGGTGCGTCGGTCGAGTGGACGGAGTGGATGTATCCGTACCACGGGACGAAAGGCTTGACGTTTGCGGATCGGGAATTGGCTGTGAATTTCCGGTTGGATCCCTCCGTACGTCGTCTCGTTCTGGGAGTCTGTCCCTCGGGCGAATGGCGGGGAGTGATTGAGCTGTGGGACTCCGCGGCGCTGGAACAGCCGGCCGGGAGCGCCCGGCCGCTACGATCCTGGCCCGCCAGACTCCGTCCTGGGGCTCCCTTCCTCAGGACCATCGACTTGTCCCAACCGGCCTATGACCACGTCTCAGGGATTCGACTGAGACTTGGCTCCGACCAGGCGGGCTGGCGCATCCTCGGGCCGGAGCTGCGCAGCGGACCGCGGGATCCCTAGCTGCCGGCGCCCCCGCCGGCACGGCGGTGACCCCACTGGAACCGGCCGCCGGCATTCTGGATAGCGCCCTTGTTATGCAGCCTGGGGCGCGTCGTGGATTCGGTAGCCCACGCCGCGCTACGGCAGTAAGATGGGAGACAGGTCCCGTGGTGACGGGGAGTGCTCCGTGCCCGGAGGTTGGGTGATCTCCAATTGGTGAACAACAGCGGGTGTATTCATGGCGACAACAGCGGCAGTAGCAGGCGATTTCCTTGCGACCCTCGGCATCGAGGCCACGAACTCTGGTGGTTTCGGCGGTGACTGGGTGGGCTCTGGTCCGGAGCTCGAGGTCATTACGCCCATCGATGGCTCGCGCATTGCCACGGTCAGGCAGGTGACCGAGGAGGAGTTCGACCAGATCGTTTCCCGGGCTCACGACGCGTTCCTGAAGTGGCGGCGGGTGCCCGCGCCGAGGCGGGGCGAAGTCGTGCGGCAGCTGGGCAATCGGCTGCGGGAGCTCAAGAGCGAGTTGGGTGCACTCGTTACCCTGGAGATGGGGAAGATCATCGCCGAGGGCGAGGGCGAGGTGCAGGAGATGATCGACATTTGCGATTTCGCCGTGGGCCTCTCGCGCCAGCTCTACGGGCTCACTATACAGTCCGAGCGACCGGATCATCGGATGTTCGAACAGTGGCATCCCTTGGGCGTCGTCGGGGTCGTCACGGCCTTCAACTTTCCGGTGGCGGTGTGGAGTTGGAATACGGCCATTGCGTGTGTGTGTGGTGACAGTGTGTTGTGGAAGCCGTCGAGTCAGACACCTCTCACGGCCATCGCGTGCACCAAGGTCGGGGAGCAGGTCTGTCGGGAGAACGACGTTGATCCTGCGATCTTCTCCCTCACAATCGGCAAGGGCTCAACTGTGGGCGACCGGCTGTTGCACGATTGGCGTATCCCCCTCGTCTCGGCAACGGGCAGTTGCCAGATGGGCTACCGAGTGGGCGAGGTCGTCGGTAGGCGGCTGGGCCGCACCATCCTGGAACTGGGCGGCAACAACGCCCTCATCGTGACCCCCAGTGCGAACCTCGACATGGCGCTGCGCACGATTCTGTTCGGCGCGGTGGGTACTGCGGGCCAGCGCTGCACCACCACGCGGCGCATCATCGTCCATGAGTCGATCAAGGACGAGCTGGTGTCCCGCCTGATGAAGGCCTACGAGGGAATCCGAATCGGCGATCCTCGCGATCCCTCGATACTCATGGGTCCGCTCGTGACCCGTGACGCGGTGGAAGACTTGCAGAACGCCATCGAGCGGCTCAAGAAAGAGGGGGGCGAGGTTCTCTACGGTGGGGAACCGCTGCAGGGTCCGCAGTACCCTGGTGGTCACTACGTGCAGCCCTGCATCGCAGCGGCGAAGAACGAGTACGAGATCGTCCAGGAAGAGACATTTGCGCCAATCCTGTACATCATCGGTTATGGCAAGGCTTCCAGCTCGCCGAGAGAAGCGGTGAACGAGATCGAGGAGGCCGTGGCGTTGCACAACGGCGTGCCGCAGGGATTGTCTTCCGCCATCTTCACGGAGAACGTGCGCGAGGCCGAGTACTTCCTGTGCCACCGCGGCAGCGATTGCGGTATCGCCAATGTGAACATCGGTACGAGCGGCGCGGAGATCGGTGGTGCCTTCGGCGGCGAGAAGGAGACCGGCGGCGGGCGCGAGTCGGGTTCCGACGCCTGGAAGGCCTACATGCGCCGGCAGACGAACACGGTCAACTGGAGTACCGAGCTACCGCTGGCCCAGGGAATCAAGTTTGGGGACTGACGGGCCGGCCGTCTGAACGAGGAGAGCCGATCGCGAGGTCGGCTTTCCTTTTTGGGGGCGCAGGCAGAACCGCTATTCCTTTGTTAGCACCTCCTCCCCATCCAGCTTGGCCACGATCACGGCACCGCAGGAGTCGCTGAGCACGTTCACCATGGTGCGGAACATGTCCAGAATCGGATCCACGGCGAGGATGAGCATGGCCCCCTCCAGCGGCATGCCGACAGCGGCAAGGATGATCGACATCATCACCAGCCCGGACATTGGCACGCTGGCGGCGCCGATCGATGCCAGGAGCGCCGTGAACACAATGATGAGCTGCTGATCGAATCCCAGGGTGAATCCGTACACCTGCGCGATGAAGATCACGGCGACGCACTCGTAGAGCGCCGTGCCGTCCATATTCACAGTTGCGCCCAAGGGGAGCACAAACGACGAGATCTTCTCCGACACCTTCGAGTTGTGGGTCACGGCTTCCATGGTGAGTGGCAGTGTCACGATGGTCGAGCGCGTCGAGAAGGCCGTGACCAGCGCGGCTGGCATTCCCTTGTAGTGGCGGAACGGGTTCTTCCGTGTCACGAAATGCAGCAGCAGGGGCAACGTCACCGTGGCATGGATGAAGAGTCCGATCAAGGCGACGACGAAGTAGAACCCCAGGGTCCGGAACGCCTCGAATCCCGTCGTCGCGATGATCTTTGCGTTGATCCCGAACACACCGATCGGCGCCAACCAGATGACCATCCTGACCAGCTTCATCATGGCCTGAAATGCGGCCTGGAAGAAGTTTCCAAGATGTGTCCTGTAGGGATCTTTTAGCTGCGTGACGAAATAGCCGAACAGGATGCAGAAGAAGATGACCGGTAGGACCTGATCCTGTTCTCCCGCTAGGGCTCGGAAAGGATTCTCCGGGATGATCCTGAAAATCAGGTCGACCAAGCTCTGTTGCGCCGCTGGTATCTCTGTAACCGTTTCCTCGAGCCTGATCGCCGAGCCGACACCGGGTCTCAGAATGTTCACCAGTATCTGGCCGGTCAGGATCGCCATTAGACTGGTCGTTACGTAATAGCCGAAGGTCTTCGCCCCCAGCAGACCCAGATTCTTCCTCTCGCCCACGCTTATGACGGCCGCCGTGAGGGACGTGATGATGAGCGGCATGATCGTCATGCGAAGAAGTCTGAGGAAGATGTCCGACATCGGTTCGGCGATCGGCACGATGGATTCGCCGAATAGCTTGCCGGCAATCATGCCGCTGAAGAGACCGACGAAGATCCAGAAGGTCAGGGATCGGTAGGGAATCCGCATAGGCGGTTATTGTGCCATGCCGACCGGAGAAAGGGAAGCGCTGGGCTCGACGAACCTCATCGTGCTGCGACGCCGCCACGGTGAGTCTCTTGACGCCCAGTTGACGACGGATCCCGAGCATCGGAGTGAGCCGGGCTCGCAGGGTTGAGACCGGGTGCAGTGGCGGTCGGGCTCGGTGGTGGAGCGGGGATGCACTCGATCTGCGGCGCGGGTCAGCGCTTAGAAGCGGCGTTCGCTGCCTTGAGCTTGCCGCTGACCCGCCAGGCGCCCGCCGCCAGAGCGACGCCGAACACGACGTCCACCGCGTAATGTTGCTTGACGAAGATGGTTGACACGAAGATGCCACAGAGCAGGGCGAGGAAGAGATGCCGGTGGCGCACCCCCCGTCGGCACGCTAGGTAAATCAGCCAGCTAATGGCCACGTGCAAGCTCGGGAAGTGATTGTAGGACGGGTCCTTGTATTCGAGCGAAAGCAGAAACGTCGCGACGGAGTCGACTTCGAGATGCGGCCGCTCCAGGTAGACGGGGAAGACCAGGTAAGTGGCATACGCCACGGCGAGCGTCAGGCCGAGGGCGGTCAGGAGGCGCTGCAGCTCGCGGGTGCCGGGGAGCCGGATCACCGCAACCACTGGCAGCACATAGCCCAGGATGTAGAGGAACTCGAACTCCGGAATGAACGGCAGCGCCGCTTCGCCCGGAAGGTACAGCACTCGCGCGTCGCGCCCGATGCTGTAAAAATTGATCGGCAGGTACGTGGCAACGAAACCGCCATAGGCTGCCACCAGGACGATCGCCAGGCGCCAGCGGATGAAATGACCTTGGGGTGCGGCCCATTGGGAAAGGGCCGCCAGGGGATGAGTTCGGTTGCCCATGCGCGGTGGCCTCAAACTTGGCGCCGCGGCCTAGAAGGGACAACGGATGAGATGACCAGTTCGCAAGCCGAGGTTACCACCACGTTGGGCCGCGAGCCCTTCTTCCTGGAGAAGTGGTACCTCGACACAATTCTCGACGACGGGACGCTGCTGATCGTCCTGCTGGGCCACCTTCGTGCCTTGGGGCTGCGACGGGCGCGGCTTTCGGCCGAACTCCATCTTCCGGATGGACGCGTCGTCCGTGGCGATGCCTCCGTTGGTGCCATCGTGCCGGAGGGTGGAGGGCGGCGGTTCCACCACGGGCAGCTCGGTGAGACCGAACTCGTGTGGCGCACCTCCACACTTTCGGGTGAGCTTCGGCTCATCTCTCGTCACACTTCAGCACGGCTGCGCGACCCTCTCCTGACGGACGGGAAGCGGCAGCTTCGCTGGATCGTCGAAGTCCCCGACGCCGACGTGGAAGGCGAATTGCGTTGGTCGGCTGGCCGGCTTGCTGTTGCGGGGCGAGGCTATCGGGACTACCTGGCGGTGGATCTGTTGCCTTGGCGTCTACCGATCCGTGAGCTACGCTGGGGGCGTGCATTCGCCGGCGATCACGCATGTTGCTGGATGCGGCTGGGCACGCATGACGCGGCGCTTGAGGGGACATGGGCCGACGGACATATGGAGTCGCGAATGGCACCGCCGCCACTTCATGAGGAACGGGTGATCCAGCAGGCCCACGTTGCTGACATTGCCGCCCTCCGCATCGGGGCGCTCCGCTCGGTGCTGCGACGGCTTGCAGGCGACCCGTATCAGACACGGTGGCTCGCCCAGGCATCTCTGGGAGGTGCCAGGGGTTGGGCCGTGCACGAGCTGGTGCGATGGCGTTGAGCGAGTGGTGGAGCGGCGCACGGCGCCCGCCTGCACCTGACCCTTCGCTCTGGCAACTCGAGCGATTGGACGGTCGGCTGCACATGGATGGGCAGGACCTGACGGAGCTCGCTGCCCGATACGGCACTCCGTTGTACGTGGCATCGGCCCGGGTACTGCAGGCCCGCTGCCGCGAGCTGTTGGACGCCCTCGCGCAGTATCCCAGGCCGGTCCAGGTATGCTACTCCTACAAGACCAACCGCGTTGCGGGTGTGCTGCAGGTGCTACACCGTGCGGGCTGTGGCGCTGAGGTGGTCGATGAGTACGAGCTCCGGCTCGCACGCCAGCTCGAGGTCCCTGCTGATCGTATCGTCCTCAATGGGCCGAACAAGTCCGAGGCCGAGCTGGTGCAGGCTGTCGAGGCGGGCATCGGTCTCATCGTCGTCGACAATCTCGAGGAGCTGGACCGGCTGGACCAGCTCGGTGCGGCGGAAGGGCGTACTGTCCCGATCGCCCTCCGTGTCTGTCCCGACGTCAAACCCCGAGGGATGAACGTTTCCTCGATCACCGGTTCGCGGCGGACGCAGTTCGGCTTCGATCTCAAGTCGGGTGAAGCGACTCGAGCGGTGAGGGTGGCAGTCGCGCGGCCGCACCTTCGGCTGCGGGGCGTGATGGCTCATATCGGATCTGGCATCCGCGATCTCCGGAGCGTCACACGCTGTGTGGAGCGTCTGCTCGATGTGCAACTGGAAGCGGCCCGTGCCGGGGCCGAGCCGGATCTGCTGGACGTCGGCGGCGGGCTAGGGACACGGCTGTCCCGGGAGTTCACGACCTGGGAGATGCTCACCTACCTCGGCTTCGGCCGCCTGCCGCGCGCCCCGCGGACGGCTCCGGCCGATCTCTTTGCTCGGTATGGCAACACCGTCACCGAGGCCGTCACCGAGGGGTGCAACCGCCGAGGCCTCGATCTGCCCACGTTAATCCTGGAGCCCGGACGCGCGCTGGTGAGCGACGGGCAAGTGCTGTTGCTCAAGGTCGGTCAGGTCCGCGAGCGACCGGGGGTGGGGCGCTTTGCCATCACTGACGGCGGCGCCATGACGGTCTCGATGATGTTCCTCTCGGAATACCACGCCGTGCTGCTGGCTAATCGGAACGCGCCCCTCGAAGGCACTACGACCGTGGTCGGCCGCCTGCCCAGTCCGATGGACGTGGTCTATCGTGGGATGCCGCTACCACGACTCGAACAGGGTGACCTGCTCGCCGTGATGGATGCCGGCGCGTACTTCACCGCGACCGAGACGACCTTCGGTGGACCGCGGCCGGCTGTGGTATTGCTCGAGCGTGGCGAACCGAGGCTCGTGCGGCGGCGTGAGTCGTTCGAGGATCGCGTCGCCCTCGACTGTGAGCTTCGGGATATGGCAGGGAGCGACGATGCCACGCACGGGTAATGGCAGGTCGATCATCGCTCGCACCCTCATTGTGGGGGCGTACGTGGTGGTGTTTTGGGTCCTCCTGCCGGCCATCCTCTGGTTCGCTGCCACGGCCCTCGACCGGTCACTCGGCTGGGGGCGCGAACCCTGGGTTGGCGGCGTCGTGGTATTGGCCGGTGGGTTGGGGCTCGTGGCATGGGGCATGGCCGAACTCTGGTTCGGCGGTGGCGGGTTGCCTGTCAGCGCGCTCCCACCGCCTCGCTTCACGCGCCGTGGCCCGTACCGGCACATGCGGCACCCGATCTACCTCGGGTACAATATCGCCGTGTTCGGCGCGGGACTGCTCCTGGGATCGCGGGGGCTCGGCTGGGTGCTCGCGCCGCTGTTCGCGCCGGGGTGGGTGGCGTATGCGCTCATCGAGGAGCGAGGACTCGTTCGGCGGTTCGGGAGTGCATACCGGCGCTACCAGCGGCAAACCGGATTCCTCCCGCGTCTCAGGCTCTATCGGCTCACCCAGTTGCTGCAGTTCTTCAATGTGCTCCGGGTGCAAGTGTCGGGTCGGGAGCACGTACCGCGGAAGGGTCCTGCTGTGCTGGTGTTCAATCACACCTGCTACATCGATGCGGCCTACGTTGGAGCCGTTACTTGGCGTCCCGTACACCACATGACAACGGCCGAGGCGTATCGGCAGGGAGCAAAGGCCTGGCTGGTGCGGCGCTTCGTGAACGTGCCGGTCCGGCGCTATCGGCCGGACGTCGTGGCATGTCGGGAGATGCTCCGCCTCCTAGCCGAGGGCGAGTTGATTGGCATCGCCATCGAGGGAGAGCGGGCAGCACTCGGCAAGTATCAGGGCGCGCTCCCCGACGTGGCCGGAATCATGGCTCGCCTCCGCGTCCCGGTTGTGCCAGTGGGGATCAGCGGCACCTATGATGCGGGTCCGCGCTGGTCGGACGTCGTTCGTCGCCGGCCAGTTCGCGCCAAAGCGGGCCCGCCGGTGGTGTTTGATGGTAGCTCGCCGGCCGTGGCGATTGACGAGGCGATCCGAGCGCTGCTGGAAGAAGATCCGCAACGGGTCCACCTGGAAGGGTTGCCGCGGGAAAAGCTCGGGCGCGTGCTGTGGCGCTGCCCTGCGTGCACCAACGAGGGTGGCTGGCTGCCAGCGGAGCTTCGCTGCATGCGGTGCGGTGCCTGCTACACGCCCACGCAGGATGGCCGATTCCAGGACGGCGCTGGTCAGATTTGCAGCCTCGCCAGCCTGGGTGAGCGTGTCCGGAGCGTTGAGGAGGAGGGGCCCCTGCACGTGGAGGCCAGTGTCTGGCGCGAGAGGTCGATGTTTGGGCCCATTGAGCCGCTCGAGCTGATTGGGGAGGGCAGGGTCAGGGTGGGTCCCGACGGCCTGCGGTTTGGGGAGTTGTTCATCGGCAGCGAGGCCATCACCTCCACGGGGACGGAGCGGGCGGATACGCTGCAGGTCGCAACCCGCGACGACATGTGGCAACTCCGGCTTCACCGAGGCTCAGCGTTCCGCCTCCATCTAGCTGTGGACCGCTGGCGGACGGAACGCAGGGCGGCGGTGAGCCAAGGCGCGGTGGGGACCGTGGCCCAGCTGGGGAACGTGCAGTGAGCGACTCCGTCCTGCTCGACGCGCGGCATGTGACGAAGTCGTTTGGTCGGCTGCAGGTGCTCACCGACGCGAACCTGGTGGTCCGGCGGGGCGAGCTCGTTGGTGTGACTGGGGAAAACGGGTGTGGCAAGACCACGCTGTTGAAGATTGTGGTGGGGCTGCTCGAGCCCGACGCAGGCGAGCTGGCGCGGCACGGTCGGCTCGGCTACTGCCCGCAGGAGTCTCTGGTCTTCGAGCGCCTCACGGTGGCCGAGAACTTCGCCTATTTCGCCACCGGATACGGGATAGGTGGATGGCGACCCGCAATGAAGCGCTGGGTTGAGTTCTTCGGCTTCGGCGCGGACGCGGATCGGCTGGTGGACACACTGAGTGGCGGGACGCGCCAGAAGCTCAATCTCGCTCTGGCGCTGCTGCACGATCCCACCGTACTGCTGTTGGACGAGCCGTACGCGGGGTTCGATTGGGAGACCTATCTGCGGTTTTGGGAGCTGGCCGAGGTACTGCGGGCGGAGGGTCGCGGCGTGCTGGTGGTGTCCCACTTCATGTACGACCAGGCCAGACTTGACCGGGTGTGCGAGTTGCGTGAGGGAGTGCTTACGTGCGTCTGACTCGGGTTGGCACGGCAACCGCTCTCACGCTCAAGGCACTGGTGCGTCGCCGGATCGTGCTCATCATGCTGGTGCTCATCCCGTCGCTGTTCTCGGGCATCGTCGTCCTCACGACCTCCGAGCGTCCCATTCGTTTCCAGCTTGCCTCGCTGGGCGACCAGGCGTTCGTCGTCGTGCCACAGCGCCACGAGGGACTCGTGTTCATCTGTCTGGCAGCCGTGGGGCTGTTGACCGCGTTTCTGGCCCTCGACCTCGTCCAGCGGGAAGTGGAAGTCAATCGTCGCCTCGTGCTCTGCGGCTATCGGCCAGGCGAGCTCATCGCGGCGCGGCTCGGCGTGCTCGTCGGCGTGATCGTAGTGATCGCCGCTTACGTGGTGTTGATCATCCCACTGTTCTTCACGCCGCAGCGCCTCGCACTGGTATTCGTGGGGCTGGTGCTCGGCGGGTGGGTTTACGGCTGTTACGGGCTATTGGCCGGTGCGGTGTTCCGACGCGAGCTCGAGGGGATACTGTTCGTGGTGTTGCTCACGACCATCGACGCGGGCTGGCTGCAAAACCCGATCTACTACGCGGAAGCACAGAATCAGGCGATCATCCGCAGTCTGCCTGCCTACTTCCCGGCGCAACTCGGTATGGCGGCCGCATTCACGACAGAGCAGGTGTTCCGGCCGGTGCTCGGAAGCCTGGCATACGGCGCGATGCTCCTGCTGGCCGCGAGCCTGGTGTACGCCTTCCGGATGCGAGCCGGAAAACGGTAGGTCTGACTACATCCGGCCATCCTCGACGGATGACAAAGCCGACCCCGAGGTCGGCTTTGGCGCTGCGGCACCACGCGAATGCTTGCCTGCCGCACCGAGGTCCCTAGCTTTCATACGTAGGACAGTGTTCACTGGCACGCACTGGTAGTGGAGACCGCCGTGGTCAAGGTTTCAGACCTGAAGGACCAGGCGCGCAGCTTGGAGCAGCAGGGCCAGCTGGAACAGGCCCTCGCCATCTACCAGCACATCCTCAAGAGCCTGGAAGGCACAACCGACCTCAAGCGACAGCTGCCGCTGTACGTCAAGTCCGGTGACCTGCTGCTGAAGCTCAAGGACCCGAAATCCGCCGTCCGGATGTATGAGCAGGCGGGCGAGCACTACGCGGCGTACGGTTCGGCCCCGAGCGTGATCCTAGTATGTGACAGGGTGCTGCACGCCCTGCCTTCTCGGACCGGTGACCACTTCCACTTCGCCCGTCAGATGGTCAAACGAGGGTTCATCGCTCAAGCGCGAGAGGTTCTGGCCGACTGCGCGACGCGGCATAAGCTCGGCAAGATGCTTGCTGCCCTCGGGCAGCTTGCGGGCCGCCCGGATGACGAGGTGAGGCCAGTGCTCGAGAGGCTGCTGGAAAAGGCCGGGCGGCGCGCGGAACCAAGTGCGCCGCCGGTGTCGCCTAAGGCCAAGGAGCTCGAGAGGGAGGCTGCGGAAGCTGCGCCGGCTCGGAAGCCGGCTGAGCGACCTGTTCCGGAGCGCCCGGCTGTCCGGCCCTCGCCAGTGGAGCGGCCAGAACCCCGAGAGCGGGTCACCCGTCCGGCTGCGGAGCAGGTGGCCAGACGGCCAGCCGCGGTCAAGCCTGGGCCCGCAGTGAGCCAGGTACCTAAGGGGGTCCCGGGGGCCGTGGCCGACTCAAGGCCTGCTTCCGCGCCAACGGCGGCCCCGCGCGCGGCGCCACGCGAACCGCCATGGCGACCGGCAGTCCCCGTGGAGCCGGTGGTTGCGCCGGTCTGGGAGCGCAAGAAGTCCAGGAGGCCATTGGTCGAGCTGGGGGCGCTGGCCGCCGTCGTCGTCGCCGTCGCTGGCCTCTTCTGGTCGGGCGTGATACCGATCGAAGATCTTCCGTTTGTGGGTGGCCGGCCACCGGATCAGGCAGCGTTGTCGGCGGCACCCCTGGCGCAAGACAGCGTTGCCCCAGCCGCTGTTCCCTCCGACACCGGTGTCTCGGCGGCGGCCGTGGGAGACACGGCGGTCGCTACTGAGGCCGACAGCACGCCGGCACAGGTCCCCGCTGGTCCCGCCAGGGCCCAGCGGCCCGTTACGCAACCAGCCACGCCGCCGGTTGCGGCGGAGCGGAGGGCGCCGGCTCAGGTCCAGCCCCGTCCCGCGAGGGTCCAGCAGCCCGCCGCCGAACCGGCCCGGCCACCGCCCCGGGCCCGGGAGACCCCAGCCGACACCGCGGCCCGTCGGACCCCACCGGCTGCTGCGGTGCCGATACCTGACACAACACCTCGGGTTGCGGCACAACAGCAGCCCCCGCGGGTCGCTGCACCCCCTCCGGCAAGGCCTTCGTCGATCGTCATGGTGCAGGGACTGGGCATGGTAAGCGTCACAGACGTGTCTGCTGGCGGCACCGTAGAATACCGTGTCGTCCAGCGGCTGGCGTCGGGCGAGCCGCTCACGCTGAACCTGGTTTTCCTTGGAGCGGACTCGGCCGGTGTGCCAGCTACGGGTGAGATCCAGGTAACGAGCCTGCCCGGCGATTCGGCCGTCGGAACGACGCGTTTCGCGAACTTCCTGGTGAACGCCCGCGGGAGGGTCAGCGCGGACACTCTGGAGGCGCTACTTCGGAGGCTCGTCGAGCTGTCGTCCGACTAGGCGGCTCCGACGACCTGCGGACTGCGATTCCGCAGAGATGACTGAATACCACCTGATCGTATCCGATCCCCCTCACAGGACTATTCAGGCCCAGGCCGCGGCTCAGTGCCTCCAGTGTACGGCGGCCGAAGTTCGCATGAAGGCGAACTTCCCCGCACCGGAGATCTGGTTGGCCGACACTGACTCGGGTGCTGCTCGCCAATGGGGCAAGGCGCTCCTGGACGCTGGTTTCAGCGTGGCATTGGTGCGGGGATCAGTGCTGGCAGCGGTGCCCCGCATCCAGTGGGCCGGGGCCGTTCGGTTGGGTGAATCCGGCTTCACGGTGACCACCGGGACTGGTGAGGTCGAGATCGGCCGGGACGATCGCGTGATTGCCGTATGCGGTGAGCCCCGCAAGCAAGAAGCGAGATCGAAGACCGAGTCCGGTTCGTTCCTGAGCCAGCAGCTTACGGGTCGCGGTAGCGGGAAGGGTCTGCCGATCGTTCCCCCCGCCGCCGGGGTGGCTGGCGTCGTGGCCCAGGCCGCGATGGACCAACTCAGCAAGGCGGCGAGGGAAGCGAAGGAGAGCGCGAAGCAGCGGTTGAGTGACATCGACGCGGGTCCGGAGCCATCGATGTTCCTGGATCTCTACGTCCCCGCTGCGGATGCGTGGCGTGCCGTCCGGCTCACCCCGGCGGGCGTCGACTTCTCCGGGCTCGGCGACCTGATGAAACCCACGGCGCGAGCCAACATTCAGACTATCCTCGAGGCATTGGAGAACGCCCACCTCGACGAGCGACTGATGCACGTGACCTACCGGTTCTCGGTCGTGGGTGGAATGGCAATGAACAAGCTCCTGGCAGAGATCGCTGAGGACCTAAGTGCTATGGCGCCGATGGACCTCGGGTCGAGCTTGGTGTTCCTCACGTCGATGGGGCGCGGGGTGGGAAGAGCGAAGAGTGAGCAGTGAGGGGTGAGGAGTGACGATTAAGGAGTAACGGGTGGCGGGTGGCGAGCCCAGAATTGGGGACGCGGCTGACCGTGACCGCATAGAGCGGGCGCCATGAAGTCTCCTCTGTCCTAGTCGGGGGACAGTTTCGGTCGTTCCATTCCGGTACATCATCCGCAAGAGACAGCCGGTCAAGGGGTTAGGTCGACCGGGCCGAACGGGCATGGGCTTTGCATTCGGCTGCTACTGGGAACCGGCGTGGGCGGCCGGCTGGCTCGGACGATTCAGAGGAGGTGGCGATGCGAACCTTTACACTGATGACAGCGTTGGTTGCGTCGCTGGCGATGGTAACAGAGGCGGCGGATGCTCAGGAAGTGGGCCGCGGCCTGCGGCAGTTGCACAAGCATCGGGGGTTTTGGCTGAGCTTCGGCGCAGGAGGTGGTTGGGAGGACGCGGACTTCACTTTTGGCAACGAGGGCAGGGGAGGGGCGGCCTACCTACGGATGGGTGGCACGGTGAGCCCCCGCGTGTTGTTCGGCGGCGAAGCCCTGGTGTGGTTCAACGACCAGCATGGGGGTCCCGAGGTTGCTCGGGCGAACGTTACGGGTGCGGCGCTGGTGTACCCGAGCCTCAAGGGCGGCTGGTTCTTGAAGGGTGGGTTCGGCGTTGCCCAGTACGACATCGCCGGGTTCGAGCGAACCGGTGTAGGACCGACTTTCGGCACGGGCTTCGACTTTCGGCTGGGGGGCAACTTCTACGTGACGCCGAACGTGGACTACATGGTTCAGTTCTTCGACGACGCGACGGTGGGATCGCTGTTGTTCACGGTTGGGGTGACCTGGCACTGACGATGGAAGCGGGCAAACCGGCAAGGGGGCGATGGCGCCCCCTTCTGCGTTTGGGCCCCCTCACCTCTCCCTCAGCTTCACCTGCGTCACCTCATCGATCGCTGCCATCACCGACCGGAAGCCTTCCACGTCGTTGGCGCTCACCATGTCGCCGAGGCGTCGCTCTAGTTCTTCGACCAGTTTGTGGAGCCGGTCGGCGAACCGGCGGCCTTCGGCCGTCAGACTGATCACGAAAGAGCGCCGATCCTCCGGGTTCACCTTCCGGCCGATAAGTTTCCGTTCCTCCAGCCGGTCCAGCATGCTGGTCAGCGTGGACTGCTTCAGCCCGAACACGCGGACGACCTCCGCGATAGGGCAGGGGGCGTAGGAGCGGAGGTAGCTCAACAGGTGTCCCTCCTGCGGACTCACCTCCAGGTTCTTGAGGCGGTCCTCGAAGTAGACGCTGATCTGGCGGTTCGCCTTGTGAATCGGAGACAGGAAAGTGAGCATGGGCGCAGGCGACCTTCCGGGAGGTCGAATAGTACGATATCGTAATATATAGCATCCCTGTGGGACAGCCAAGTGCGGGGCTTGACACGCAGCGGGGCCTGGAATATAGTCCGAAATCGTATTATCCGCTGACGGAGTATATTCCTCGAGCGCCCTCGCAGGACCTCATACCCAGGAGGAGCACGATGCCCGTTGCCGGCCAGCCAACCACCGCCAGTGTCGACGCCTTGGTGAGGCAACTCGATACGATCTATTACGTCGTCAAGGCGAACACCGAGGGCCTGACCCACCAGGACAGCCTGGTGCAGCCCACCCCGGGAGGCAACTGCCTGAACTGGGTGATGGGGCACGTCCTCACCGCCCGCAACGGTGCGCTCGAGCTCCTTGGCAAAGAGCCGATCTGGGACGAGGCAACCGCGGCTCCCTACAAGCGTGGGAGCCCTGCCTTGACCGACCCTTCCGAGGCCGTGCCGTTCGACAGGATCATGGCGGACTACGACCGGTCGCAGGAACTGATCATACAGGGAATGCGGGAACTCACGCCCGAGCGGTTAGCGCAGAAGGTGCCTTCCGTGCCAACCGGCGAGCGACAGGAGGCGGTGGGAATGGTGCTGGCGGACATCGTGTTCCACGACGCCTATCATGCCGGACAGACGGGCACCCTGCGGCACATTGCTGGGAAAGCCGGCGCGATACGATAGCGGGCGGTCAGGCGGTCGGGCCGACATAGGTGTTCTTTCAGCCTCCCCTGCCGCTCCTGCTGCG
>WVYX01000126.1:0-21080 GCA_011772755.1 Gemmatimonadales bacterium | reverse complement strand
CAGCAACACCCGGGAGTGGTTTCACGCCCACAAGGAGGATTACGAGCGGCACGTCAAACGGCCGTTCGACGACTTCGTGGGGGAAATGATTCACCGGGTCAGTGCCCTAGACGCCGCCATCGCCATCGAGCCCAAGGATGCCATCTTTCGCATTGCGCGGGATATCCGGTTCTCCAAGGACAAGACGCCCTACAAGACGCACGTGGCGGCGGTGATCACACCCGGCGGCAGGAAGGACATTCAATATCCGGCTCTGTACTTCAGCTTCGGGATCCACGGTGTCGCGATCGGTGGTGGGATGTATCGACCGGACAAGGACAGCCTGGCCAAGATCCGGGAGGCTATTCGCCGCGACGGCAGGACATTGACTCGAGCGCTTCAGGGAAAGCAGTTCAGACAGTTGTTCGGGGAGCTGCAGGGTGAACGGAACAGGCGTCTCCCGAAGGAGTTCGCCGACGCGCTGCAGCGATTCCCCATCATCGCCAACAAGCAGTTCTACTACTTCGCTGAGTACGACAACCCGCGGCTGCTGCTGAAGTCCGACCTAGCCGACTTTGTCATGCGGCACTACCGTGCAGGGAAGAAGGTGAACGAGTTCTTGAAGGCAGCGATAAGCTAGCCCCCGACCGCGCGGGGTGTCTTCGGCGCGTGTCGTGCGTGGCCATCCGTCTTACCGGACGAGGGTACTGTGATGCATCGTTGCACGACCTTTCTGATCCCGGCACTGCTCCTGGCGGGCAGCGTGGGGGCGCACGGGCAGGAGCCTGGAACCGTTACCGTTGGACCGCTCCAGGTTCGGGCCGGTCAGAAGGTGTCAGGGTTCCTCGAGGTCCCCGCCGGGGTGGATGAGGGGACTCGAATTCCCGTCACCGTGGCACGAGGCGTGCGTCGTGGCCCGGCGGTCGCGTTCATCGCCGGGACCCACGGGTACGAGTATCCCCCCATCACCGCGTTGCAGCGGATTCGCGAGAAGCTCGAGCCGACCCAACTCGCCGGAACGGTGATCCTGGTCCACGTAGCCAACATGCCGTCTTTCCTGGGCCGGACCATCTACTACAGTCCGGTGGATGGTAAGAACCTGAACCGGGTGTACCCGGGGAGGCCGGATGGGACGGTCAGTGAGCGGATCGCCTACGTCATCACCTCCGAGGTGATCGACCGCGCCGACTACGTGGTGGATCTACATGGGGGGGACGGCAACGAGGCGCTGCGGCCCTACTGCTACTGGATGGTGACCGGGGACGAGAATCTGGACACCGCCTCGCGGGACATGGCCGTGGCGTTCGGGCTCGACCACATCGTGATCGACCGCGGTCGGCCGGACGACCCGAACGCGTCGGTCTACACGTCGAATACCGCGTTGACCCGGGGCAAGCCGGGGATCACCACCGAGACGGGGCGGCTCGGCTCCAACGACGCCGTATGGGTCGATCTGGCGGAGCGTGGCGTCTGGAACCTGCTGCGCCATTTCCGAATGCTGGGGGGCGAGGTTGAACGCGCGCCCGCCGTCGTGTGGCTGGATCACTACGAGGTGCTCCGCAGCCCCGTCACGGGGATCTTTCAGCCGGCGGTTCGGGACGGCTATGCGGTGGCGGAGGGCGGACTGCTCGGCGTACTGGTCGATTTCTTCGGTGAGCCGCTCCAAGAAGTCCGCGCGCCGTTCGGCGGTATCGTGAACTACATACTGGGCACACCGCCGGTGAGCGAGGGCGAGCCGCTGGCCATGGTGAGCCGGATCCAGGTCGGTAAGTAGCGCGCTGTCGCTGAGCAGCGACTGCGTGTCATCATCAGTGATACAGGTACCCACTTGACGTCATCTTCGAAGGAGAACTCCATGGCGCAAGAGATTCCTCGTGGACGTTTCGTGTGGTACGAGTTGTTGACCTCTGATCCGGACGCGGCCCGAGGGTTCTATCACGGCCGCGGATGATTCTCTGAGCGCGGATCGGTTTGTGGACGAGGGAAGTGACTGTCTCACCGAGACCAATCCGCGATCGCTTGTCAATCAATCCGCGGCAGGCTGCCACGCCCGGTGGGCGCCCAGCGGTGCATGGGGTTCATGCAATGAGCCTCCGGGACGCCGCACCGGTGCTCCGCCCAGCCCAACGCATGGGCAGACCAGGTGGCCAGCAGGCTACAAGCCATCAGCGTTCATCCGCGCACTATCGGCGGCGAGCTGCGGCACTTCGATTCCGTGCTAATATCCCCGTATGCGCCTGCACGAGTTGGCTGAAACCTCCCGCCGCGTGGGTGAGATCAGCGGACGGCTGGACAAGATCGGGCTGCTCGCTTCCCTCCTCAGGCGGTTGTCGCCGCGAGAGATCGACATCGCCATCGCGTTCTTGTCAGGCTCCCTGCGGCAGGGGCGAGTCGGCATTGGCCCGGTTGCCGTGCGTCAGGCACAGCCTTCTACTGCGGCTGACGAGCCCACTCTGGAGTTGCGGGAGGTCGACGCGGCCTTCGAGCGTATCGCCGGTGTGAGTGGAGCGGGATCGGCCGGCCAGAAGGCGAGGATCTTGCGGGAGCTGCTGGAACGGGCGACGCCTGAGGAGCAGCAGTTCCTCGTGCGTCTCGTCTTCGGGGAGCTGCGGCAGGGCGCCCTCGAGGGAGTGATGCTGGAGGCCGTAGCGCAGGCAGCCAACCTGCCAAGTCGCAAGGTCCGCCACGCGGCAATGACCGCCGGCGATCTCGGAACGGTGGCACGGGCTGCGCTGGTGGATGGTGAGGAGGGACTGTCGCAGTTCGGGATCCACATATTCCGCCCGGTGCAACCGATGCTGGCCCAGCCGGCAAGCGATGTTACCGAGGCGCTGCGCCGCGTCGGGCCCGCGGTACTCGAGTACAAGCTCGACGGTGCCCGCATTCAGATCCATAAGGCCGGTGACGAGGTCAGAGTGTTCTCCCGTCGCCTGCGTGACGTGACGGCGGCCGTGCCCGAAGTGGTGGAGGCGGCGCTCACGCTTCCTGTGCAAGACGTGATCCTCGATGGTGAGGTCATCGCCCTGAGATCCGACGGTATGCCCCGTCCCTTCCAGGTGACGATGCGCCGCTTCGGCCGCAAGCTCGACGTTCAGCGGATGTGTCAGGAGCTCCCGCTCAGTGCGTTCCTGTTCGATGTGCTATACCTCGATGGTCAGGATCTCCTCGAGGAATCCCAGGCCCGCCGCTCCGCGGCTCTCGTCGAGCTCGTCCCACCGGCGCTGGTCGTGCCGCGAATGATGACGGCCGATGTTGAGGAAGCGACGGCGTTTCTGGAGGACGCCATCGGTCAGGGGCACGAGGGCATCATGGCGAAGGCCGTGGGTGCTACGTATGAAGCCGGAAGCCGGGGCCAGGCCTGGCTCAAGCTCAAGCCCGCCCACACCCTCGATCTCGTGGTGCTGGCGGCTGAGTGGGGGCACGGGCGCCGGCGCGGGTTCCTCTCCAACCTCCACCTTGGCGCCCGGGATCCTGGGAGCGGCGGATTTGCCATGCTGGGGAAGACCTTCAAGGGCATGACCGACG
Source organism: Gemmatimonadales bacterium (assembly GCA_011772755.1). GTDB lineage: Bacteria > Gemmatimonadota > Gemmatimonadetes > Gemmatimonadales > GWC2-71-9 > WVYX01. The sequence goes on along the minus strand of WVYX01000126.1, from coordinate 17,576 downwards.
AGACCTTGGCGTGGCAGACCGCGAAGCTCCTCGAGCTGGAGATCGGTCGTGACAGCTACACGGTCTACGTGCGACCCGAGCTCGTCGCCGAGGTCGCGTTCAACGACGTGCAGGCGAGCCCGCAATATCCCGCGGGTCTCGCCCTCCGGTTCGCCCGCCTCAAGGGCTACCGGGCTGACAAGACCGTGGACCAGGCGGACACTGTCGATACCGTTCGGGAGATCTTTCTGCGCACGAGTGGACGGTAGTCACCGTCCCCAGGTGGACCGGGCCGGGTCAAGCCGAATACGGTCCGGGCCAAATCACGGCTCACAGCTCACCGCGCACAGCTCACAGCGCACCGCCCCTCAGGTACTCCTCACTCCTTACTCCTCCCTGATTGTCAGGCGGTCCAGCAGTGCCAGCGCGTCACGGGCGGCTGCTCCCGCCGCAGTGTTGTTGAAGATGCACCACACGCTCCGGTTCTTGCTCAAGCCGCTAAGTCTCTGCGCCAGGGATCCCACGAATTCCGCGCCGTACGCCGAGTAGTACATCCGGGGTGACCCGTGCAAGCGAAAGTAGGCGATGCGCAACCAGCCGCCGGGCTCCGCCGCGGGTGGGTAGGGTGGGGGATCCGCGGCCACGCGACCGACTCGGTACTCGGCAAGGAGCGCGTCCGCGTCCCCCTCGAACCATGACGCGTGGCGCGCCTCGAGCACCACGGGTGCGTCGTGCAGGTCCCTTAGAGTGCGGAGGAAGCGCCGCGCCACGGCGCGATCGAAGGCCAAGCTGGGGGGTAGCTGTACCAGCACCGGTCCCAGCTTTCCGCCCAGGCCGCTCACCCCAGAGAGGAACGAGTTGAGCGGTTCTCTCGCGCCCCTGAGCCTGCGTGTGTGGGTGAGTTCCCTGGGCAGCTTGACGGCGAACCGGAACGTCCCGGGAACCGAAGCTGCCCAGCGTTGATACGTCTCCCGTTTGTGCGCGCGGTAGAACGAGGAGTTGATTTCGACGGCGGGGAACACCTGGCCGTAACGCTCCAGGTGCGAGCCGTCCCTGGGAAGCCGTGCCGTGACTTGTCGCGGCACGGACCAGCCTGCGCAGCCGACATGGACCTTACGCACGGGTGCCTGGCCTTCGTGAAAGGGGACTTCCGGGACGCCGCAGGAGACTAGTGTGGCGAGTCAGAAGTTTGCGACTAAGACCACGCGCCGAGTAGTCCCGCAGCGTGGGTGGCGATCCGGTGGTCTCGGCGCCGAGGTACGCCTCAGGAAGCCTGATCCCAGCCGTGGCCCGGCGTCGAGTCCGTTTCTGCCGTGGATTGATCGATAAGTGAACACTGATCAGTCTGACAGAAACTGTGGGGGCGTAGCATGCTACGCCCCTACAATTCAACCACACACCTATCCGCGCTCACAGGATCATCGGCGGCAGTATGATCCGCGTTGAGACGACCATCCGCAGCCGCGCCGCGCGGAGGAACTGCTCGGCGTGTGCGCTATTCAATGAATCTCTTACTCACGACGCCAGTATCCATCCCGGAAGTACGTTGCATATCACACGCTCCCTTGGTGTCGAACCGGCTACTGTCTTTCCTCGGCCCCCTCGCCCTTGGGAATCCGCCGGAGCACCATGCCCTGGATTTCGAGGGCAGCGACCTTACCGTCGCGTCCCAACCGGAAGGACACCATCCCCTTTTCCAGCCACCGCTTGCGCCACACGGTGCGGAACACGTCGTAGTGCCAATGGGAGAGGTCCGCCGTCAGATGCGGCGACCTTTCCAGCACCAGGACGTTCTCTTCCAACCGCACCTGTACCGTTCCATAGAGGCTGTCGATGTAGGTCCCCGCGTAATCCTCGAGCGGAAGCGTCGGCGCGGTACCCTTCACGCGTTGCTGTTCCAGCCGTTCCCGGCGCTTCCGCCCCTCTGCCGCGAGGGAGTCGTACATGGCCTGCATGTCCGTGCTCCAGTCCCGCTGCTCCCGGCCGAGGTAGGCGTCGAATACGCGGTACATGAGGGCGTGCCGCAGCTCCGCGTGGTCACGGTTGGCGAACACCACCAGGCCAAGCTCGCGATCGGGCAGGAGACCCACGATTGCCACTGTCCCGTCGATGCTCCCAGTGTGAAAGGCCACGAACTCCCCACGGTAATCCTGGAGGAACCAACCCAGCCCGTACGCTGTGAAGTGCGGCTGCGTGAGGTGGCCGGTGGGATAGAACTCATCCTCGGGTATGATGACCTGAGGGCGCAACAGCTCAGCGAAGGCGGTGTCGCTCACCAGCTGCTGGTCGCCGGCGCGTCCCTCGTTGAGCAGAAACCGTATCCAGTGCGTCATGTCGGCGACGCTCGAGTACATCGAACCAGCCGGGGCAATCGGATCTACCAGCTCGACGCCACTGATGACACGCAGGGTGTCGTCGATCAGGTCGTGAGGCCTGGCAACATCCTGGTGACCCGCCAGGTCTCGCCCCTGCGTGACGGTTTCACGCATGCCGAGCGGTTGCAGGATCCGTTGCCGTACCAGTTCGTCCCAGGAAGTTCCGTTCACCTCACCCGCGATGATGCCGGCGGTCGCATACGAGATGTTGTTGTACGCGAAGCGCGACCGAAAGCTGGTTGCCGGCTCAACGTGGCGGAGACGGCGGACGATCTCCGGGTACTCGTAGTTGACGCCATACCAGAGGTAGGAGGGGTCGCCGAAGCCCACCCGGTGCGTGAGCAGATCCCGAACCGTGAGCTCCTGCGTCACGTAGGGGTCGCGCAACACGAACCTCGGAAGGTGTCTGGCCACGGGATCATCCCAGCTGAGCTTCCCCCCGTCCACCATCATCGCCACGGCCATGGAAGTGAACGCCTTGGTGGTGGATGCGTTGGCGAAGAGAGTGTGTGTGGTGACGGGATCACGTCCACCTAGTTCCTTGACGCCGTACGCCCTCGCGAAGACCACGGAGTCGTCCTTCACGACGGCGATGGCCAAACCGGGGACCTCCCAGTCCTTCAGAGCCTGTCGCACGTAGGCATCGAACCCACTCAGGGGATCGCGGGCGGAGCGTTGCTGGGCCACAGCGGTGACCGGAACCAGGATTAGGAGCGCTGCGATACGAATGGCGTGCATATGGGTCTCCGGGGGCGTTCGAACGTCGGGCGGCGACGAAACGGTAACCTCGAGAATGGTGCCGCCGCGAGGGAAATTCCCCCCAAGCCGGATGGGCGTCAAGCCGGGGAAGTGTCGGCTGTCAGGGAGACCGCGTGGCAAATCGGGAGACGCAGTGTAGAATGCACATGCGGGGAGCGCTCACGTGTGTGGCAGACCCTCCCCGCCCTGGCGTACGTGAGCGCACCGCCACCTGAATCGCGACTCGAACAGGAGCGCACCTCGATGCGTTCAGTCACTCGCTGTATCCTGGCTGCGGTCATGACTGCGTTGTTTGTCGCTGAAGGGGCGGCACAGACCCGCCCGCAGGAAGTCATGGACTGGGAGAACCCGGCGATGATCGGGCGAAACAAGGAGCCCCCTCATGCCACCTATGTCCCGTACGCTGACGCGAAGACGGCACTCGGGCGGGATCCCACGGCATCGCCGTTCTACCGTTCCCTCAATGGCACCTGGAAGTTCAAGTGGGTGAGCAAGCCCGCCGATCGGCCGGTGGACTTCTACAAGGGCGAATACGACGTAAGTGGGTGGTATGACATCCCAGTGCCGAGTAACTGGGAGATTCTGGGCTTCGGCGTTCCGGTCTACACGAACATCACCTACCCGTTTCCGGCGAATCCACCCCACATCCCCCACGACTACAACCCAGTGGGGTCGTACCGGCGGACGTTCACGGTGCCTGCCGATTGGAGCGACCACCAAGTGTTTCTTCACTTCGGCGGTGTGAAGTCTGCCATGTACGTGTGGGTGAATGAGCAGCAGGTGGGCTACAGCCAGGGTAGCAAGACCCCGGCCGAGTTCAACATCACGCAGTACATCCGTCCGGGTGACAACACCCTCGCAGTGGAAGTGTACCGGTGGAGTGACGGGGCGTATCTGGAAGGCCAGGACTACTGGAAGATCAGTGGCATCGAGCGGGACGTGTACCTGTTCGCGACGCCTGACGTGCACATCCGCGATTTCTTCGTGCTGGCCGATCTCGATGAGCGCTACGCCGATGGCAGGCTGAACGTCACCGTATCGGTACGCAACACCGTTCCGGCGCCTTCTGGGCAGTACCGGGTGCAACTGGAGCTGCTCGATGCCGGTGGGCAGCCGGTTCTCACCGAGCCCCTGCTCCAAGAGGTTGCCCTCGGCGCGTCGGCCGAATCGACGCTTGTGTTCGAGCGCGTGGTAGCCAATCCGGTCAAGTGGACCGCAGAGACTCCCAACCTGTACTCGTTACTGCTCACTCTCGCGGGTCGAACGGGACAGGTGCGGGAGGTGCTCTCGACACGGGTCGGATTCAGGAAGGTCGAGATCAAGAATGGGCTGCTGCTGGTGAACGGCGTGCCGATCACCATCAAGGGTGTGGACCGGCACGAACACGAGCCACGGACGGGGCGTGTGGTTTCCGAGGAGTACATGCTGCGGGACGTCCAATTGATGAAGCAGTTCAATATCAACGCCGTCCGAACCAGCCATTATCCCAACGATCCCCGCTGGTACGAGCTCGCCGACGAGTACGGCCTGTACATCGTCGACGAGGCGAACATCGAGTCCCACGGCATGGGCTACCGCCCGGACGTGACCCTCGGCAACAATCCCGCTTGGATGGAGGCACACCTGGATCGCACCAGGCGGATGGTGGAACGGGACAAGAACCACCCGTCGGTCATCATCTGGTCCCTTGGCAACGAGGGTGGAGACGGGGTCAACTTCGAGGCCACGTCCGCCTGGATCCACGAGCGTGATCCGTCGCGGCCGGTTCAGTACGAGCGGGCCGAGCGGAGACCGCACACGGACATCGTGGTGCCGATGTATGCCCGAATCCCAACGCTGCGGGAGTACGCGTCGCAGCGTCGGGACCGGCCGCTCATCATGTGCGAGTACGCCCACGCCATGGGCAACAGCGTCGGCAACTTCCAGGACTACTGGGACGTGATCGATGCCCACCAGCAACTCCAGGGCGGGTTCATCTGGGACTGGGTCGATCAGGGGTTGTACGCGATGACCCAGGATGGCGAGGAGTATTGGGCTTACGGCGGCGATTTCGGACCGGAGGGCACTCCCAGCGACGGCAACTTCCTGATCAATGGTCTCGTGTTTCCCGATCGCGAGCCGCACCCGAGCCTGTTCGAGGTACGGAAGGTCTACCAATACATCAAAGCCAGGGCCGTCGATCTCGCCTCCGGCGGGATCCGGGTCGTGAACCGCTATGACTTCACCAATCTCAATGCCTTCGACTTGAGGTGGGTCGTGGAAGGGGACGGCGAGCCAGTCGCCAGAGGGACCATTGCAGATTTGGATCTGCCGCCGCACGACTCCACGATGATACGGCTTCCCCTGCCGCGCATCACGCCTGCTCCGGGAGTCGAGTACTTCTTGACCGTGGACTTCGTGCTGAAGGAATCCCAGCCCTTCAGGCCAAAAGGGTTCGCGGTAGCCTGGGAGCAATTCAAGCTGCCGTGGTACGAACCGGTTGCGCCGGTAGAGCAGGACTCCTTGCCGTCAATGCGTGTCTACGACTCGACGGTACAGGTATCGGTGGACGGCCGCGACTTCCAGCTAGTGGTGGACAAGCGGCAAGGTACGATTACGTCGTTCATGTACCGGGGTGTGGAGTTCATCCGGACGGGTCCGGTGCCGAACTACTGGCGTGCGCCCACGGACAACGACTTCGGGAACGGCATGCCCAAGCGGCAGGGTGTATGGCGTGAGGCGGGAACGAACCGAGAGGTCGAACGCGTGACCGCGCGGCAAGTGAGTCCTCAGCAGGTCCGCATCGACGCCGTTGCCAGGATACCGGCGGGGGGCGCCCGCCACTACACCTCCTATGTCGTCTACGGGAGCGCTGACGTGGTCGTCACCAACCGATTCGTGGCTGGCGACACAGGCCTTCCCGACATGCCGCGGTTCGGCATGACCATGACGCTCCCGGCGGAATTCAACCGTGTTGCCTGGTTCGGGCGTGGCCCGCACGAGAGCTACTGGGACCGGAAGACGGGTGCGCCGGTGGGCGCGTACGGCGGGTCTGTCATGGATCTGTACCATCCCTACGTCCGGCCCCAGGAAAACGGCAACAGGACGGATGTTCGCTGGGTGGCGCTCACCAACGACGCCGGCATGGGTCTGCTGGCGGTGGGGGAGCCGACACTCAGTTTCAGTGCCTTCCATCTCCTCAATGCCGACTTCGACGAGGGGCCCGAGAAGCGGCAGCGGCACACTTACCATCTGGAGCGCCGCGATCTGGTGACGCTGAATCTTGACCATCGGCAGATGGGTGTCGGCGGGGACAACAGTTGGGGCGCCCGACCCCACGAGGAGTACACCCTCCCGGTGCGCGAGTACGCCTACAGCCTGCGATTGCGTCCGTTCGCCAGGAGCGACGGGACGCCTCTGCAGCTGAGCAAGCTCAGGTTCCAGTGAATCGAAGAGTCCGTTGGATGCCAGTGTCCCGAGTTGGAGGTTCGTGACCAAGACCATGCGCCGAGCAGTCCCGCAGCGTGGGTGGTGGTCCGGTGGGGCCACGGATGGTTACGCGGATCAACACTGATCAGTCATCCGTGGTAATCCGCGCATCAATCCGTGGCCCCGGCGAGAACGTCACCGCGCGGAGGGACTGCTCGGCGCGTGTACCATGCAACGAATCTCTGAATCACCACTTATGTGCGGCGTCCCAGAAGTTCGTTTCATATCACACGCAGCGGTGGATCCCTCCGGGCGCTAACGTACCGACGGACTCGACGCCTGCACCGAGGCGAGCGATGGACGCCGTGATGGCGGAGTCGGCGCCGTGACCGCCGGTACTGCCGCGCCCTTCGGGATCCACCGCTGCGTGGCGTCCATGGAACGAACTTCTGGTGCTGCACACTAGAGGGGGGGCGATGCGACTGTCCAACGTGATCACCGCCGTGGACGCCCACGCCTGTGGGGAGCCGGGACGTGTCATCACCGGAGGCGTGCTCGACGTTCCGGGTGAGACGATGTTCGACAAGAAGGCGTACCTGGAGAAACACGCCGACCACCTCCGGCAACGCATGCTACGGGAACCGCGGGGCTATCCAGCTCTGTGTTGCAACCTGATCCTGCCGCCGACCCATCCGGCCGCCGATGCGGGCTTCGTGATCATGGAGCAGACCGAGTATCCCGCCATGTCGGGGAGCAACACCATCTGCGTCGCAACGGTCTTGATCGAAACGGGTATGGTCCCGGCGCAAGAGCCCGTCACCGAGCTCGCCCTGGAGGCTCCGGCAGGCCTCATCCGGGTGCGTGCGGAGGTAAGCAGCGGGAAGGTCACGAGCGTTACGTTCGAGAACGTGCCGGCGTTCGCGGCGCACCTCGACGCCGAGATCGACGTTCCCACCCTCGGCCCCGTGACCGTGGACGTTGCGTACGGCGGGATGTTCTACGTGATCGCCGATGCCGAGCCGCTTGGTCTGTGCCTCGCGCCGGACGAAGGACGTGAGATCGTGCGCCTGGGCGAGATGATCAAAGCGGCCGCGCGAGAACAGCTGCCGGTGGCACATCCGGAGAACCCCGCCATCTCGGGCGTCACCATCTCACAGCTCTCCGGCCCACCCAGCCAGCGTGGCGCTTCGCGCAAGAACGCCGTCGTCGTGTCGACCGGCACCTTGGATTGGGAGCGACCGGAGACCTGGACCGGCGCCATCGATCGGTCGCCGTGCGGTACTGGGACCTGTGCGAAGATGGCGGCGCTCTTCGCCAAGGGTGAGCTCGGCCTGGACCAGGATTTCCGCCACGAAGGCATCCTCGGGACCATCTTCACAGGTCGGGTGACCGGTGAAACGCAGGTGGGACCGTATCGGGGGATCACCTCGACGCTCAGCGGCCGGGCCTGGATTACGGGCATGAATCAGTATGTGCTCGACCCGGATGACCCCTTCCCGCAGGGATTCACGGTTGGCGATATCTGGTGACGGGCGGCAGGCTAGACGTTGGCAGTAGTGGCAGGGAATCCGCCTGACCTCAGCCCGCGAGAGCTAGTCGAGTTACGGTCCCCGTTCAGGCTCCGTGGTGGGCTCCAACGTCATCCACTCCGGCAGGTCTGACGTAGGTGGCTTCTTTCCGTAGAAGAAATCGTCCGCCCAGATCGCTGCTCTCCTGAACAGCGACGAGTTGTGCACGCCTCGCCGCACCAGATTGTGCAGCAGGCTGTCGGGATGCGAGTACGGGCACGCTGCGACACACCGGGCGCAGTCCGTCCCAATGGTGCACCACAGCGTGAAGCAGCTCTCCGAGTCGATCTGCCATCGTCGTACGCCGTCGATGATCTTCCTGTCCTCAAAGGAGATTGCCCTGCTGGGACACACGTGCGCGCATTTCTTGCAGTGCGTGCAGAAGTCGATCATCGTGGGATCGCGCTTCCGTCCGTCGGCCACCAGCGGTAAGTCGGTTGTCACCGCGGCGATTCTGACTCTCGGCCCGAGCTGGGGCGTCATCAACAGGCCCATTCTTCCGATCTCGCCAAGGCCTGCGTCCCGGGCCACCAGGGGACAGACGACCCGGTAGTTGCCATCGATGTGCGCCCGTGCGGGGTACCCCAGACGGCGTATGAACTCGGCTATCTGCACGGCAATGGCACCGGAGGCGAGGTACTGCTGAGCGGACTCCATGACGGTCGGCCCCAGGGGAGCCCGGTCCAGCATACCCTTGTCCATCTCGACCGTCAGTGCGATGGCGAACTCGTGCGCCAGGGTCACCGGCTGTCCGTAGTCGTCGCCCCGACCGATGACGCTATAGAGGTGGTAGTCCCTGAGTTCCGTCACACCCACGGACACAGCGCCGAGCTTCAGGGCCCAGCGCTTGATGAAGGCGGACATCTCGGCCGGATCGGAGGCAACCTTCTCGGTGGCAGGCACTCCGTCCACGAACGGTCTGAGATGCTCGACGGTCGTGAAGCTGGCATCGGCCGCGGCGAATGCGTAGGGGTGATACGCTGATGCGCCTTTCGTGAGTAAGCCGGGTTTGGCCCTGAACTGGTCGTCAGGTGCCTTCTTGGCGGGATTGGCCGCGTAGTACTCCTCGAACCGTGCCGTCCCGGGCCTCAGCAGCCTCCTCGAGAACATGATGTCGCGCTCATCGATCCTCTGCTTCGGCGTGCCGCTCTCGATGCGTGGGCGCCGTCCCACAGGGATGATGAGTACGAGTGCGACGGCTGCCGTGAGCAGTACCAGGGCCACGGCCACGGGCGTCTGATACCGGAAGTTGACGAGTCCCACGAGCAGGTAGGGAAGGGGGAGCACAATTGCCAGCACGGATGCCCGGCCTGCGGCTCGGGGCTCATTCTCCCGGAGTGAGGCGATGGTCGCGTAGGTCAAGCCGAGCAGGATGAGTGCTCCGATGCCGACTGTTGCCGCGTTGAGGAGTGTGAGGTCGCCGGTCAACACTGTTTCTTCGCCATCATCCGGTTGGCATGCTCCCGCTTGCCTGAGTCACTGGGTCCCCCAGTGGATCGCATCACACGTCACAGTTTCGGGGGTAATGTACCGCCCGGAAGCCGGATTGGCCCATCGATAAGCACTGGCGGTCAGGGGGTCGTGTGGGTCACCTTCTAATGGCTGCCGCAGACCGGTTTACAGCCTAAGGAGTGTGGCGCCTCAGAAGTTCGTTTCTGCCGCGGATTGATTGGCAAGCGATCGCGGATTCATCTCGGTGAAACGGTAGGGGCGTGGCATGCTACGCCCCTACTGCAACGCGTCCACAGAGCGATCAGCGTTCAGGGAATCATTCGCGGCCGCGAGAGGGCCCGGAGGGACCCACCGGTGCATGTGACATGCAACGAACTACTGGACAGCCCGCTAGCAGGGTGCTGAAGAAGAGGGCGATAGAGGCGATACGTTCACAACGACCATCAAGCGTGAGGATCGGGGCACCATGGATAGAGAAAACGATTCCGAGACGAGCCGAAACGAGCTAACCCGTCGGGATCTGATCAAGCTGGGCCTCGTGGGGGTGGGAGCCGCAATGGCCGGTGGCTGTGCTCCGGGGGCCGCTGCTCCGGTGACCCCACGACGCCGCGGCCTGGGCCCGGCACCGGCAGAGCCGTTCGCGGCTCCTCCGATGGAAATCGTCCGGATCGGATTCGTCGGTGTGGGTGGCATGGGGACTGTGCACTGCGAGAACCTGCTGAACATCGAAGGAGTCCGACTCACGGCGATCGGTGACATCGTCGAAGAGAAAGTCCGGAAGATCCAGGACATGGTAGTCGAGGCAGGGCAGCCTAGGCCGACCGGGTACTTCCGCGGCGAGTGGGACTTCGTGCGGATGTGCGAGGAGGAAGACCTTGATCTGGTATTCAACGCCACCCCGTGGCGTTGGCATGTCCCTGTGTGTCTGGCCGCGATGACGAACGGCAAGCACGCGGCCACTGAAGTCCCCGCCGCCGTGACGATCGACGAATGCTGGCAGTTGGTGGAGGCTGCGGAGAAGTATCAGAAGCACTGCGTCATGATGGAGAACGTGAACTACGGCCGCTGGGAGATGATGGTCTTCAACATGGTGCGGCAGGGGATGTTCGGCGAGATCCTCCATGGTGAGGGCGGCTACCTGCACGACCTGCGGGACATCAAGTTCAGCTCCGAAGGTGAGGGACTGTGGCGCCGGGCGCATTCCATGAAGCGCAACGGTAACCTGTACCCCACGCATGGCCTGGGGCCGGTTGCCAATTGCATGGATGTGAACCGGGGCGACCGGTTCGAATACCTGGTCTCCGTGAGCAGTCCGTCCCGCGGGCTGCAACTCTATGCCCAGGAGCACTTCCCTGCGGGCTCGTCGCAGCGGCAGGAGAGCTTCGTCCTTGGGGACGTGAACGTGAGCCTCATCAAGACCGCCAAGGGCAGGACGATCTTCGTGAGTCACGACACCAACCTGCCGAGGCCCTACAGCCGTATCCATCTAGTTCAAGGGACCAAGGGGCTGTTCCAGGGTTATCCCAATCGTGTGCATATCGAGGGCAGGAGTCCGGGGCACCGCTGGGAGGAGGCCGAGGACTACCTCGAGGAATTTGAGCACCCCCTCTGGAAGGCCCTGGGCAGGCGGGGCGAGGGCGTAGGGCACGGTGGCATGGACTATCTGGAAGACTATCGGCTCATCAAGTGTCTGCGAGAGGGGCTCCCCACCGACATGAACGTGTATGACGCGGTCGCCTTGAGTGCTGTGTCCGAACTGTCGGAACGCTCGGTGGCGAGCAGGAGTCGGCCGTTCGACTTCCCGGACTTCACGCGGGGTCGCTGGGAGGCGTACCCGCCGCTGGGGATCGTGCAGGCGTAGTCCTATCGGAGCTCAAGCGCTGCTGTTTCGTGAGTCAGAGATTCGTTGCATAGCACACGCGCCGAGCAGTCCCCTCCGCGCGGCGGCGTTCTCGCCGGGGCCACGGATTGATGCGCGGATTACCACGGATGACTGATCAGTGTTGATCCGCGTAACCATCCGTGGCCCCGCCGGACCGCCACCCACGCTGCGGGGCTACTCGGCGCATGGTACTAGTCACAAACCTGTGACTCGCTCCAGGGCGCTGGTGACTCGAGCACGAACCTTCGTTGACCGAGGGCCCGATCCCCCTATCTGTCCCTGAGCACTACTTCGAGTAACACAGGCCGGTGGTCGGAGGCAATCGGCTCGTGGATCACACGGGATTCGACGACCTCGAACCGTTCCCTTGGTCGATAGATGATGAAGTCGATCTCCCTGTCCGGCTCGGTGGAGGGGAAGGTCAGGTGATCCTCGCCCTTTGCCGGAATGGTCCACGATTGCCTGAGGAGCGCCATAACCTCGGACTCCGGCGTGGAATTGAAGTCCCCTGCCAGGATGACCGGTCTCCCCTCGTTCTCGTAGATGTCCACGATCCGACTGGCCTGGGCGTACCGCTCCTCGGCTGTGGCGTATAGATGAATGCCGACGACGATCACCTCGGCCCCGCTCTCCCCAACGCGAATGGTGGCTGCCAGGGCGGAACGCGGCTCTCGTCCCTCGGGTAACCGGTGCTTGGTCGTGGCTGCGATGGGGTATTTCGAGAGAAGCGCCATCCCGTATTGCCCACCCTGGTAATCCATGAAGTCGCCGAACACGGCGTGCATGCCTGTGAGTTCACCCATAACGGCGGCTTGATCAACGCCGCCGGTGCGTTCTGCTCTCCTGTCCACCTCTTGCAGCGCAACGACATCCGGGTCCAGGCGCTGGATGACTCGAGCCGTTCGCTCGAGGTCGATCTGCTCGTCCATCCCCAGGCCGTGGCGAATGTTGTACGCCAGAATGCGGATGGTCTCCTGTGATTGATCGGATGGTTGGCCGGTTGGAGTGTGGAGCAGTGAGGTGGTGAAGCCGGATGCGGCCGGCAAGAGTGCCGCCCACGACAACGAGAGGAGGAGCCGGCGTACGTGCGTCATGGCAGTTCGATGCGATAGGCCTCCATGGCGTAGTATTCCGGCAGGCCCAGTCTATCAGCTTCGGCCGCGGTGTCGAGATTGCGCGCCTGGACTCGCTGCCAGAATTCGCGGTCGTCGTACCCGCCGGGGAACGCCGCCACATCCTTTTGCGATTGATGCTTGAAGATGGCGAGGATCTTCCTGCGCAACTCTTCCTGAGACAGCGGAACCAGCACGTCTGCTTGCGTGATGGACCACTCCTCCCACGCCCCCCGATACAGCCAAACCTCAGGCGGCGTCTCAGTGTAACGGGCGAGGGCACGGTCGATTGCTGACTTGCACATCCTGTGCGTGCCATGGGGGTCGGAGAGGTCGCCGGCCACGAACACGAGCTCCGGGCGCACCTCGTGGAGCAGCTGAACGACAATCTCGACGTCCTCCTCGCTGATCGGCCGCTTGCGGACTTCACCGGTGTGGTAGAACGGCATGTTCAGAAACCGCGCCGCTTTCGGCGGCAGCCCGAGTTCTGCGATGGCGGCTACGGCCTCGGACTCCCGGATGACGCGCTTGAGTGCTTGCACCTCGTCGGAGTCGACGTCGCCCGGCCGCTTACCCTTTAGGCCGCTATCCTCGATGGCGTGCCGGGTCCGTCGGACTTCGGCCCGCTCGATCCCGAGCGTGGGCGCTGCGCGCTCGACGAAGCTCAGATGACGCCTCACGTCGTGATCGAACACGGCGATGTTCCCACTGGTCATGTAGGCGACCGAGATCTCGTTCTCGTTTTCCCAGAGTTTCCGCAGAATACCGCCCATAGAGATCACGTCGTCATCGGGGTGAGGTGAGAACGCGAGGATCCGCTTCCCGGTCGGCAGCTTCGCCCGCCCGCAAATCTTGTCTCTCAGTCTGCTGAACACCTCCCCATTCGGCTCACCGGCCGACTGATACTTGGATAACAAGGGACTCAAGTCATTTTCCCGATAGTCCTTGGCGGTCAGCTTGAGGATGGCCTTCTCGGTACGGTCGGCCAGCCAGACAACCGCCCGTTCGGTCATCTCGGGGGTCCATTCGACCGGCTCGAGTACCCACGGGGTCTTGATGCGGGTGAGCTCGCCGGCAGCGGGCAGATCCAGGTACACCGTGGCGCCCGCGTGCTGCTGGAGATAGGTGGCTGTCACATTCGAAGAGATCTCGTCCTCGACGGCCTGGCGGACGATGGCTGCCTTGTGCTCACCCGTGGCGATGAGGGCGATCTCTCGTGCCTCCAGGATGGTCGCCACGCCCATTGTGATCGCTTCAGCGGGGACGTTGTCCTCGCCGAAGAAGTCGGCGGCTGCGTCCTTCCTGGTGATGGTGTCCAGGGTGATTAGCTGGGTGCGTGACTCGGGGGGGGAACCAGGTTCGTTGAAGCCGATGTGACCGCTCCGGCCGATCCCGAGGATCTGAAAATCGATCCCGCCCACAGCCCGGATCGCCTCCTCATACTCTCGACAGTGGCCTGCGACCCGCTCCCGGGCCACGCTGCCGTCGGGAATGTGGACGTTCGCGGGGTCGATGTTCACCTGGGAAAGGAGATTCTCCATCATGTACCGCCGGTAGCTGTGGATGCTACTCGGCGACATTGGGTAATACTCGTCCAGATTGAACGTGATTACGTGGGAGAAATCGACGTTGCCGCCCTGGTGCCGGCGAATGAGCTCCCGATAGATGCCGATGGGCGTGCTGCCGGTAGCCAGGCCCAGCACGCACCGTCCCTTGGCCTCGGTCTCCCGTTGAATGATCTCGACGACCCGGTCGGCGAGGAGCACGGCGAGATCGTCGGGATCCTCCACGATCACCGTACGGACCCGTTCGCGTTCTCGGGATCCTTCGATGGCGGCCACCGTTCTGGAGACGGCTATGTGACTCACGTGCGACATACTCGAGCCTGCCTGCCGAGGCGGGTGGGTTGTCCTCCTACAATGTACTCAGTTGGGTGGGCCGCGATGCTGGTCGATACGATTGACGGACTACGACCCACGGCGTCTCTTTGTACTTCGCTGGTACGCTGGGTCGGCGGGGTGCTGGGTGTTGGGTGCCAGGGTGTTGGGTGCCGATCTCGCGTATGCCGCACAGCCAAGCACGTGACACCTGCAGCGAATGGGCTCTATTCCGGAGGCTGTATGAGACTCCATGATATCGGTTCACCGCCAAGCGTGCTTCGAGTCCTTGTCATTCCGGTGAGCGTGTGCACGGTACTCGCCGGCTGCGCCGGAGCGACCGGGCAAGAGAAAGTACTCCTGATTGGTCTCGACGGCGTTCGGGTGGACGTACTGGCATCGGCCCGTACTCCGAACATCGACGCGCTCATTGCCGACGGCACCTTCAGCGATCAGGCGCAGACGCGTGCCCCCACCGTCAGCGGCCCAGGTTGGTCCAACATGCTCACCGGGGTGTGGTCGCCCAAGCACCGCGTGATGGGGAACAACTTCACAGGGAACGACTACGCGACGTATCCCGATTTCCTCACCCGGTTGGAGAGGATCGATTCCACGTTCAGCACGTTCGCGGTCGTCGACTGGCCGCCCCTGGGGGATACGACCTCGGGCGGACCCCTGATTAGCGACGGCATCGACGTCAAGCATGTGGTCAGCGGTGACGCGCTGGGCTATCCGCACGCCGATTCCCAGTCGGTGGATATTGCCGTCGAGCACCTTGCGAGCGAAGATGCGGATGCCGCCTTCGTTTACCTGGGAAACATCGACGTCGTGGGTCACGCGACCGGTTCCCTGGCACCGGAATACCAGGCTGCCATCGAGGCGGCCGATGTCCAGGTTGGGCGGCTGGTGGAGGCGGTGCGCAGCCGCGCGACCTATGACCAGGAAGACTGGCTGATCCTCGTCTGCACCGATCATGGACGCCAGGACGACGGGGGACACGGGGGACTGTCGTCCCAGGAGCTGACGATCTTCCTCGTGGTGAGTGGGTCGTCCGCGTTGAAGGGTGCGCCCCAGGACACTCCCAACATCGTAGACATCGCCGTGACTGCTCTGGCGCACCTGGGTGTGGCGGTGGACCCGGCCTGGCGGCTCGACGGGCGGGTGGTCGGGTTGGCCGGTTCGGAGTGAGGCCACTGGAGCCGGCAATCCAAGGGCCGCGGCTGGAGCAGCTCCAGAGCGCCTTCGCTCGGCTGTACGGCTCGCCGGGCGGCAGCCACGTGGTTCGCGCCCCCGGGCGGGTCAACCTCATAGGGGAACACGTCGACTACAACGGGCTCGCTGTGCTACCGATGGCCATCCAGCGGTGCGTGGCCATTCTCTATCGACGCAGAGACGACAGGACGGTCCGGATCGCCAATCTCGACCCGCGCTTCACGCCACGGACCTTCACACTGGACACGAGCATCGAGCCGTTCCCTGCGGGAGACTGGGGGAACTATGTGAAGGCGGCAGCGCAAGGACTGGCCCGACGATTCGGATCGATCTGTGGATTCGACGCGGTGGTGAGTTCGGACATCCCCATCGCCTCGGGGCTCAGCTCTTCATCGGCGCTGGTGGTCGCCAGTGCACTCCCGTTGGTGCAGGCAAACGACCTGGCAATCCAGCGGATCGAGCTCGCCGAGCTGCTAGCCAGGGCGGAGCGGTACGTCGGCCTCCAGGGCGGGGGCATGGATCAGGCCATCTGTCTGGAAGCCAAACCGCACTCGGCGGCGCGGATCGAGTTCGACCCCTTGCGAGTGTCCGACAGGCCGATCCCCGGTGAGTGGCAGTTCGTGGTTGCCTATAGCCTGGTTCGGGCCGAGAAGTCCGGCGCGGCTCGCGACATCTACAACGCGCGGACCAGAGAGTGCGGCGAGGCATTGGCGATCGTCACGCAGGGCCTGGGCCTTGGCAGCGAGACCCAATCATACACGACCTTGATTGCGAACGTCGGGGTGGAGGTGCTTCTCGAACGGGCGGCTGGCCTGCTCGACGAGAAGCTGGGGCGGAGGTTTCGGCACGTGGTGACCGAGGCTACGAGGGTGGACGAGGCCGAGGCTGCGATGGCGGACGGTGACCTGGGGACCTTTGGCCGGCTGATGTCCGAGTCCCATCTGAGTCTCAGGGGTGACTATGAGGTGAGCTGCCGGGAACTGGACGAACTGACCGACATCGCGCTCCTCGGTGGTGCCGTTGGAGCTCGGCTCACGGGTGCGGGCCTCGGGGGGTGCGTCGTGGCACTGTGTGCTGGCGAGGGCGTCGAGACTGTGCTTCGGGAATTATCTGATCGGTTCTATCAGACTCGGGAGTACGACGGTAGCCTGGCGGATCACCTGTTTGTCGCTGAGCCCTCCGAGGGAGCGTCGGTAACAGCGCTCTGAGTGGTTTCGCTTCAGGCAGACCGCGGTGCGAAACCCGGAGAGGGGGCTAACGTAGTGCGTTGCGTAGGGGTCGCAGCTGGCGCGGGGACTTGCGCGGGACAATGTTGACTGAGGGGGAGCGGGGTGGACACGGCCCGGCTCCAACCGTCACCGCCAGTGTGAAGCTCAGCTCGAGGTGCCCATGCCGCCGTACGACATCATGCCACTCGCAGCGATCGCGCTGCTCTGTGCGACCGGTCTTGCCTGTTTCAGGATGTGGATCGCGGGGCGAACGCGGCGTCACCACGAGGTCCAAGGGGAGAAGGTAGAACGACTCGCCGACGCCGTGGATGGCCTGTACGAGCAGATGGGGGAGATGCGGGATAGCATCGCCGAGCTGCACGAGCGGGTCGATTTCGCCGAGCGGTTGCTGACAAAGGGAAATCAACGAGACGTAAAGCGGCTAAATGCCTCGACGCCGGTCTAGTGGACCGTTCCACAACTGACGCGAGTATCCCCGGGCGCGGCTGGCAAAGGCTCCGGCGCGGGCCGCGTGCTCGTGGGATTTGAGTCACGGTCCGTTGGGTGCTGCCGCCTGATTCGCACGCAGTCGTAAGGACAGCGAGAGGGATTCATGCCGGAAGAGATTGCGATACTGATCTTGGTTGGGATGCTCGGCGGTTTCGCGCTGGGCGGGCTGAAGATGATACTGGCGGCGCGTGTGGCTCGTCGCGGCCAGGTGGGGCGCGAGGAGTTCGATCGCCT
>WVYX01000213.1:246-1589 GCA_011772755.1 Gemmatimonadales bacterium | reverse complement strand
CTATTGAGCCGCCAGAGGGCCCCTGGGATCTGTCCGCGTACGAAGCAGTCGTCGTCGAGCTGCGGAATCCCGGCGAGGAGGCGGCGACCCTGCGCGGGGTCGTGGAGAACTCCGGTGCCGACGGCTATCAGGATAGCTGCTGGGGCACGCTGGTGCTGAAGCCGGGCGAGCAGGGGGAGCTTCGGGTGCGGCTCGTCCGGCGACCGGTGGACCCTGNNACCCTGGCTTCGAGCCGTTCGCGCCATTCCTGAGATACGCCAAGAACGTGAACGTCCGGGATGGCACCGTCGATCCTGCGCTGATCAGCCGGATCGCAGTTCACGTCGAGGACCCGTCGCCGGGACAGGTCATCGAGATAGGCCGGATCCGGGGGGTCGGGGAGGGGGAGGGAGCGCCGGTACCGTTCTTCCCGTTCGTGGATGAGTACGGCCAGTACGTGCACGGCAACTGGCCGGGGAAGGTGTACTCACAGGAAGGCTTCGCGGTGAGACGCGCGTCGGAGCTGGCCGAGATGGGCGACTGGCCGGGGCCGGCCGACTGGAACGCGTACGGCGGCTGGGAGGCGGGGCCCGCGCTGGAGGCGACGGGGTTCTTCTACCCCACGAAGTACGAGGGGAAGTGGTGGCTCGTGGACCCGACGGGCAAGCTCTTCTGGTCCTACGGCCCGACGGGTGTGGGCTTCGGAGGCCGGACCCCGGTCAGCGACCGGGAGCACTGGTTCCGCGGGCTGCCTGACAGAGATGGGCCCCTCGGCCGTTTCTACGGTGAAGGGAGGGGGGCGAGGGATCGCTACTATCGGGACAAGAGCTACGAGACCTACGACTTCGCGCACGCGAACCTGTACCGCAAGTATGGAGACGACTACGCGAGCATCGTATCCGACCTGTCCCACCGGCGTCTCCGGAGCTGGGGGTTCAACACCATCGGGAACTGGTCGAGCACGGACATCTGCCGGCAGCGCAAGACGCCGTATGTGGTGGCCATCCACTTTGGCGGCCCCTGGCTCCATCGCATTCCGGACGCGTTCGATCCGCGCTTCCGCGAAACCGTTCGCGCTCGAATGGAACGGGAACGGGGAGGCTCGGCCGGTGATCCCTGGTGCATTGGCTACTTCGTTCAGAACGAGCTGTGGTGGGGATATTGGGACGACGCACAGGCTGTGGCGCTGGGCGCGCTGGGGGCGCCCCCGGAGGCGGCCGCCAAGCGAGTCTTCGTTGGCGACCTGCGCGCGAAGTACAGGACGATCGCCGCCCTGAACGAGAGCTGGGCGACCAGCCATGAGTCCTGGGAGAGTCTTCTGGAGAGCCGCGAGCCGCCGGACCGAGAGCGTGAGCGAGTTGCCG
>WVYX01000213.1:0-224 GCA_011772755.1 Gemmatimonadales bacterium | reverse complement strand
ACCGTGCGCGAGGAAGTGAAGCGCGTGGCTCCCGACAACCTGTACCTGGGCTGCCGGTTCCACGGGCATATCGATGTCGATGTGATCAAGATCGCCGCGAGGTACTGTGACGTCATCTCTTACAACGTCTACGGCAAGCACCCCGGGGAGCGGCTCAATAGATACATCGGTGTCATCGACAGGCCGTTCATCGTGGGCGAGTTCGGGGTCGGCTCCGATCCGAG
>WVYX01000178.1 GCA_011772755.1 Gemmatimonadales bacterium | reverse complement strand
TGCGCCAGATCCGCCCGCGGCCCAGCCAAACACAGCCTTCGTTCGATGCGTGGATACCTCGAAGTGGTGAACACGACGATCTCATCCACCACGAGCATTCGTGGGCGCGCGCCACTCGCCAAGGGGGCTATGGAAGGCAGCGTATCTGGCATAGGTTGTGGTAGGTTGACGGGGGCAGCCGGAGCGTCCGTCGAAGCTGAGCCCTGCCGGCACTCGAGTCGCGACACCGTCACGGAGTCCTGTCATGCAAGTTGCTCGCATCCACGGCATCGGAGACCTTCGGCTGCACGATGAGCCCATCCCGACACCCGGCCCCGGAGAGGCCCTGGTGCGCGTGACTGCCGTCGGCGTGTGCGGCTCGGACGTGCACTGGTGGAGAGAGGGGTGCATCGGGGGCGACCGGATCCTCGAGCCGCTGGTTCTCGGTCACGAGTGCGCAGGCGTGATTGAGGGCGGTGAGCGCCACGGACAGCACGTGGCGATCGACCCGGCAATCCCGTGCGGCCGGTGCGAGCTCTGTCAGCGGGGCGAGGTGAACCTGTGCGCCGTGCTGCGATTCGCGGGCCACGCTCCTCAGGACGGCGCGTTGCGCGAGTACGTCGCGTGGCCCGAACACTGCCTCCTCCCGCTGCCCCCGTCGATGACCGACATCGAGGGCGTGATGCTCGAGCCGCTGGGGGTCGCGCTCTACTCGGTGGATCTAGGAGGGGTGAGTCCGGGCATGAGTGTCGGTGTGTTCGGCTGCGGCACCGTCGGTCTGTCCGTTATCCAGCTCGCCCGGGCGGCGGGGGCGACGCGCATCTTCGCCACCGACCAGCCGAGCGTTCCGCATCGTCTCGAGGCCGCGCGCTCGTACGGTGCCGATGCATTCGCGGTCAGCGGGGGTGACGAGATCGCCGCGATCCTCGAGGCCACCGCTGGAGGTGGCGTGGACGTGGCGTTCGAGNNACCGGGCGGACAGGCCGTTTTGATCGGGATCCCTTTGGAAGACCGGATCACGTTCACCGCCTCCACGGCGCGGCGCAAGGACCTGAGCATCCGTGTCGTGCACCGCATGAAGCACACTTACCCCCGCGCGATCCAGCTGGTGGAGAGCGGACGGGTGGATGTCCGGTCACTGGTCACGCATCACTACTCCCTCGCGCAGGTGGTCGAGGGGTATGCGGTCGCGCAGGAACGCTCGGGCATCAAGGTTGTCATCGCCCCGGCCGCCGACACCGGGGCCATCACTCCTTGACGGCATTCCCGAACCCGAGGAGCTGGTGTTCTTCGACGACCCGGCCACCGTCGTCCTCGGCGTTGTGCGTGATGTGCGATCCGGCGACAGAGGCTTGCCTCCTGCCGCCAACGATAGCCTGCCGATGTGGGAGTCGCGCACCACCGCGTGGACGCGGCCGTGCCGGATCCTCAGCGGGCCGTACGGTGTTCCGGCATGCCCGGTCGACGCGTTGTGCTGCAAGCAGCGCTCGTAGAAATCTCCCAAGCTAGCTTCCGTACCAGCCGCCTAAGCAGTCGGGACGGTGGGATTTGTTGCGTAGCAGAGCGAGCATCGCCGCAGGCGAGCGCAGCTCCACCCGCGCCCCCCTGTTGTGAAGCACACCGAGGCTGCGAAGCAGCCGCAGGTGCACCCCATGCGGCTCGGGGGACATAGAAATCACGACAGTCTGCCGGTTTTCGTGGGCTTTTGAGCGTTGGCAACGACATTTTGCCGTACTTCTGCCGTACTTTGCTGTACTTTACACACCCCGAAACGCACCCCTCTGACCATCGATGAGGCAGCTGGCCAACAACCACGGCCCTGCACATCCGCAGTTCAGCGCGAGCTGGGTTGTCGATTAATCGTCGCTCTAGTCAGCCATTCACACGCCGTCCACGCTGGTCCTGTTTGATGCCGGTGCGAGTGGCTATCTCCTCCTTGAGTGCACTTTCATTGAAGCCCAACAACGCAAAGAGCATCCGGACGTCACCGGTCACAACCGCCTCCTGCGCCAATGCCTCCTTTCGCTCAAACTGGCGTATGTCGTCCAGTTCCTTGAACCTCTTCTCGTCGATCTTCTTCACTGCGCCAGTCTTCTCCTGAACAAGCTCTTCTAGTGCCAGTGTCTTTTCCTCGCTATACGCAATCTCTCGTGCCAATGCCATCACCATCTTTTCCGGATCTCGCGGCCTTCTATCGGACACTCCAGGCGGCACCAACCCAAGCTCCTTCGCACCCTTCCATCCGTGCATTCGCAGCAGCCGTAACGCCAGGTTCCGTCTCCGCTGGAAGTAGTGCGGCTCCGCTTTCAACTCCTGCATCATGTCCTTCACCATGCGGTCACGCACTTCCTTCCCGTACACACCATAGGAGTCCTTCAGCCGATCTGGATAGGAATTTGTATCGCCCCGCCCCAGGTATACCACGAGTGTTCGGGGCGTCCAC
>WVYX01000106.1:902-1628 GCA_011772755.1 Gemmatimonadales bacterium | reverse complement strand
GGGTAGTCCACGCGCCCGTTTGGCGAGCAGAGCTCCCGAAGCAACGGGAGGGGGCCGTGGAAGCATAGGCGCACAGACTGAGCACGCTCTCTCATCGCCTAGCGGGAGGAACGTTGCGAGGAACTGAATAACTGAGTATGGTGTCGCCGGAATCACCCACAGAGGTGAGGGCCGAAGGGCCCGCGGAAGCACCGCCGCAGAGACTGAGCAGGGGCGAGCAGCGACCGGGCGAGAGGTCAACTCCGGACTGGGCAATCCCGTATGGTGTCCCCGGGGTTTGGCAGGCGGGATGGTTGAGATGACGATCAACGGCTTCATGGTGGTTCGTCTGCCTCACCTCAACCATTTCTATGACGACGAGCCTCCACTGCCGGCCGTGGAAGGCATCTACTACGCCGGAGTTGAGCGCCAGCCGTGGGTGGATGTGTGTGACCAGGACTACGACGATGGGAAGGCACCGCCGGACATCAGATCCACGGCGCGGATCATCGACAGCTATACCTATAACCAGACCGGCGTCGCGGTGTGCTCGGACGCGAACGTAGCCGCGGAACTGCTGGCCTACGCGAACCGGAACGGGTTCAGCAATGAAGTCATCGCGGTGCGCGCGCCCGACCTCGACCTGCTTACCGGGACCATCGACACGGAAGTGCCGGTCGAATGGATGGGGTTCGACTTCATGGTCTTCGAGGGGGGAAGCTCACCGATTGCAGAGGGCATCTTCAA
>WVYX01000106.1:310-844 GCA_011772755.1 Gemmatimonadales bacterium | reverse complement strand
TACGTGTCGGCTTACGCGCTCGCCGCGGAGCTGAACTTCGTCGAACCCGATCTCTTCGCTGATTCCGAGGTCTTCGCCATACAGGTCGGCAGGATCGACGTGGATGACCTGCGGGAGGCGGCCCACCCGGCTTGGCGGGAGCCCCCGCGACTCGAGTCCCGAGTCCCCCGCGACGAGAGCCGCCCACTCCCCGCTGCTATCGAGAATCCCACGGACGGTCATGAACTGGCTCTGGTGCCGGCGGGGGTCGCGATCTTCGGGGCGCGTAGCCGCGAGTACGCCGCCGACAAGCACGAGCGGCCGGAGTTCCTCGCCGATCTGCCTGACTTCTACCTCGGGAAGTACCCGGTGACCAACGCGCAGTACGCGCACTTCCTGGATGAGGTCCGACCAGATGAGTATGAACTCAGGCAATGGCTCGCGCTCGACGAGTACTGCCATGTCGTGCGGCTCGGCGAGAGCTACCGAGTGCGCGGGGAAGAAGACGTGCCGCCGGCCGAGCTGAGAGACCGAAGACGAACGGGGTGGGCGCAC
>WVYX01000106.1:0-289 GCA_011772755.1 Gemmatimonadales bacterium | reverse complement strand
CCGGTAGTGCAGGTGAGTTGGTGGGGAGCGGCAGCCTACTGCGAATGGGCAGGGCTGCGGCTGCCCACGGAGCTGGAATGGGAGAAGGCGGCGAGGGGCCCGGATGCGAGGAAGTACCCCTGGGGAGATGAGTGGGAGCCGAACCGGTGCCACCACTGGGACAATCGAGGAGACGGTCTCACTGCGGTTGTGTGGGAGCCGCGCTACGAGGACGGGCGCGGCAACTGGGGACATCAGCAACTGGCCGGCAATGTGCTGGAGTGGTGTGGCGACTGGTACGAGGAGCGGG
>WVYX01000207.1:8017-47430 GCA_011772755.1 Gemmatimonadales bacterium | reverse complement strand
TCAGCGCTTCGGAGGCGGGGCGTGACGCCTGAGGCGATTCGCAACTTCTGCGACATGATCGGGGTCGCCAAGGTGGACAGTCGTGTCGACATGGAGAAGTTCGAGTACGCGATTCGGGACGATCTCAACAAGCGGGTTCCCCGCGTGCTGTGCGTGCTCCGTCCGCTCAGGGTGGTCTTGCTCAACTATCCGGAGGACCAGGTGGAGGAGCTCGATGCGCCGTATTACCCGCGGGACGTCCCCAAGGAGGGATCACGGAAGCTTCCGTTCTCCCGGACGCTCTACATCGAGCGAGACGATTTCATGGAAAAACCGCCCAAGAAGTACTTCCGCCTCGCCCCCGGGCGCGAGGTGCGGCTCCGCTACGGGTACCTCATCAAGTGTGTAGATGTGGTGAAGGACGCTGAAACGGGCGAGGTCGTTGAGCTTCATTGCACATATGACCCGGAAAGCCGCGGCGGCACCGCTCCCGACGGGCGCAAGGTCAAGGGCACGATCCATTGGGTATCCGCAGCGCAGTCGCTGCCGGTTGAGGTCCGGCTGTACGACCGGCTGTTTCACAAGGCCAATCCGGATGAGGTGGAGGAGGGTGAAGATTTCACCAAGCACCTCAATCCGGAATCGGTAGTCGTGGTGGAGGAGAGCCGGATTGAGCCGAGCGTCGCCGCTGATCCGCCGGGGACGAGGTATCAGTTCGAGCGCCAGGGGTACTTCATCAGCGACATTGTGGACTCCCGCCCGGGCGCCCTGGTGTTCAATCGCACCGTGACCCTGAGGGACACCTGGGCGAAGATCGTGGCCAGACAGAGTGGCTGAGCTCGCCGACACGGGCGGCGCCAGGCACGGGGTGCCAGTGTGCTGTCCCAGGAGTGCGCTGCATATCGCACGCACCGGTGGATCCCGTGGGGGCTCGCGCGGCCGCGGATGATTCTGTGGACGCGGATCGGTGTGTGGAGGAGTTGTAGTTGCGTAGCGTGCTACGCCCCTACACCGACACCAATCCGCGTTCGCTTGTCGGTCAATCCGCGGCAGACTGCTGCGCCCTGCGGCACCCACCGTTGCATGCCGCTGATGAAACGAATCTCAGCTGCGCTCCACCAGTGTGATTGATATCGAACGCCATCGCCGGACCGTGCTGGCGGGCTACCTGGTCGTCTTGCTGGCGCTGATGCTGGCTCCGGTGCCCAGCACTCCCGACTACGTGCCGGGCAACTCGGACAAGGCGGTGCATGTCGCGCTGTTTCTGGGCCTCGGTGCGTTGGCCTACTGGAACCTGCCTCGGGGCAGCCGTCGCGGGTTCTGGCCGGTCGTTGGCGTCGTCGCCTCGCTGGCGGGGCTGATGGAACTGGCGCAGGGCTTGCTGCCCTATCGGAGTGGCGACGTTCTGGATTTCCTGTGGGGTGCGGCTGGGGCACTCGTTGGCGCCGGTGTGGCCGCACTGATTGCGGTGAGGCGCGAGGCCGGGGCGAGCTAGAACTCCGCCCTCACCCGCACGGTCACCAGCCGCCCGATCATGGGCGCGCCAATGAACTCCTGGTGGTGCGCTCGGAACTTCCACCTACTGACCGTGTCCTCCGTGCGCCGCACGGCAGTCACGAGATTCTGCGCGCTCAACGTGACGGTCAGCCTCCGGTTGAACGGCAAGCGGTAGCCTGCGGCCGCGTCCATCACTGCGTAGGACTCCACGTCGCCTTCATACACACCGGACCTGACCGGGAAGCCCTCCACCGCCCGGACTCGCACCTCCGCGTTGAGCCCCAAACGCTCATCCCGGTAGATGCCCGCTAGCGACCCCCGGTTGGCGGGTGCATTGAGGGGAATGGTGTCCACCTTACCCGACGCGTTCACTACCTCGAACGTGTTCCGGTTGGTCCAGGAGTACGTGCCCCGCAGTGCTATGGACGGGGTGAGAAACGCAGCGACGTCGAGGTCGGCTCCCCACTGCGTGATCTTTCCGAAGTTGCGATAGGTGATGAGGATGTCCCAGGGGTCGCGCGCCTGCTCCGGTGTGACGGTGCCCATCGGCGCGCTCGCGATCAGACCGGCAAGGAACAACGCCGTGTCCCGCGGCATGTAGCGAGACAGGTAATCCGCCAGCGTAACCGGATCGAAGAACGCGTTCGGTGTCTCCACCTGCTCGGCGCTAACGAAGTCGTTCTTCCAGGTGCGATAGAGATCGACTGCGAGGGTCACCCGATCACCGATGGCGGCCCTGTAGCCCAACTCCACGGCGTTCGTGATCGTAGGTCTGAGCACGGGAAGGTTGGCGACATCGGACACAGGCTCGGGGGAACCGCCACTGATGCTGATGAGCGCGAGATTCGTGGCCACGTCGGCGGCCGTGGGCTGCGGAATGGGAGCGATGTCGATGCCACGGGCCGCCAGGAGTTGCACCACAGCGGGCCATACCAGGGTGGCGTCCACCGGGAGCCAGGTGCCGGGACCACCCAAGTCGTCCGGCGTGAACGGGGAGCGCATGCATAGGCCACCGCAATCCCGCCGGAAGGTGAATCCGGACCGCGGCACGCCCACTAGGCGCACGGCATAGGGTAGGGCCTCACCCGTCGGCGCCCGCACCGAGTCGCCGAACAGATCCAGGAAAAGGTTGTTGGTGGTTGGCGTGCTGAACGCCCGGTTGTAGGTGAGCCGCAAGGTGTGCGACGGTGCCGCTCGGTACACCAGCGCCGCCCGCGGCGAGAACACCAGGTCGTCGAGGCGGTTGTGGTAGTCCACCCGTGTAGCAGCGACGAGCTGGAGCGCCGAGCTGATTGTCACCTCGCCGTGAACGTAGGCTCCTGCCTCGTTGATCGCGTCATCATCCTCGTTGCGCCCGGTGATCGTGCTGTCGGTGCGGGGAACAGTGCGCTGCAGATCCAGACCGTAGATCAGATCCGCACGGGTTCCCAGCAGTGTTCCGTGCTGCAGCTGTGCGACCGCCATGAAGGAGTTGTCGGTCACCGTGTTCCCGGAGCGGAGCAGGTAGGTGTCCCCCGCGTCACTCAGGTTGAGGAACGCTTGGGCAAAGAGCCGACCGTGCCGTAGTCGGGATTGAAGGTAGGTGTACCGCCAGTCTCGCACCTGCGCCGCGCCGAGGGGCGTTAGCTCCACATTGCGGGCGGCCAGGTTGGCACCGACTGACGTCACGAGCGAGGTCTGCGGTGTCAAGCGCCAATCTAGCCGTGCCTCACCGGCCAGGCGCTCGACGGTGGGATCTCGCCGACCGATGAGCAGCGTGTCCTCATCCGCCCCCTGGGCGATCGCGACCAGTCGGTTGGACTGCTCATCAGGATCGTCGAACTGCCAGTCGCTTCCCCGGAGGTACTGGGCCGACACCTTGAGGCCGAACCGTCGGCCGAAGGTGGAGGCGTGCCGGATCGAGCCCTGGAACAGGGACCGCTCTCCTCCGGCCAGGGTCACCACCGCGCCCGGGGAGTCGAACGGCGAGCGGGAGATGATATGGAGCACCCCGTTGGCGCTGTTCGGGCCGTACAGCGCGGAACCGGGGCCCCGCACGACTTCGATCCGCTCCACGTCTTCATTGGCCGTCGGGATGAAGTTATAGACGTTGATCCGCAGTGAGGGGACCGAGATGTACCGATTGTCCGCCAGGGCAAGTAATGCCCCCGAGGCCACGTTGCTGAATCCCCGGACGACGACCTCGTGCTGCGTGAGTCCGGTGGTCGCAATGTCGACGGCGGGAACGCCGTGCACGTGGTCGATGGCCGTTAGCGCCGTGCGGTCCGCGATCTGTTGCGCGTCTACTACCGAAACCGAGGCCGGGGCGTCGAGGGCCTTCTGCTCCGTTCGCGAAGCACTGACGACGATCGGGTTGATGGTGATGGCGTGGGGTTTCAGGGTGATGACGATGACCAGCGATTCGCCGACGGCGATCTCCAGATCGTCAACCCGGTGGGCCCGGTAGTCGACGCGGCGTGCCACTAAGGTGTAAAGACCGGGTGCCAGCTCCGTGAGTGTGAACGTTCCATCACGGCCGGTAACGGCAGCAGCGACTGCCGTACCCCTGGCAAGAAGCTCGATCTGCACTCCTTCCAGCGGCTCGCGGGAAATCGAGTCTCGCACCGAGCCGAGCAGGGAAGCCTGCTGCGCGATGCCGGGGGAGGCGAAGGCCCCACACAGCGCTATGAGTGCGATGAACTGCGCCGAAGACTTCATCGCCTTACATCCCCTTCCGTGGTTGGGTGGGGCGGTGCGGGGACGTGCATCGACCGCCATTGGCCTGACGGATTGCTGGGACGAGATGCCGAGATGCCTATCAGAATGCCGATTCGTGGTTGAGCGGTTCGGCGGACTCTACCCGCCCGGGAGTAAGTTCGCCAGGGAATCCCGCAGGACTGCACCCTCTCCGTTGGCCTCACTCAGAACGCCTACGAGCTCTTCCCTGATCTCTTGGGCCGCGATCGCATCACCGGTGGCTTCGTAGGCGTCGGCGCGAAGCAGCCATACCTCCGGCCAGGCGGCCTGATCCACGAAGCCGGCCATCTGGGCAAACGGCTCCGTAGCGAGGATCACCTCTTCGTACTCGCCTGACGCGGCTGCGACTCGGGCCCACTCCAGGCGCAGCGGCCAGAGCGAGCCGACCAGGCCGAACAGGACTTCTTCGATGCTGTAACGCTGGGTTGCCTCCCGCCACTTCTCGATCGCGCCGGCCGCATCGCCGGCCACGGCCAATTCAACGGCGTCGAGGTCATCACGCAGGCTGAGAGCCAGGGGTGACGGTCTGTCGGTGGCGGCGATCCAGGAACTCAGCTTCTCCACGGCATCAGTGGCGGCGCGTGGATCGCGGGCTCGATACCAGCGCGCGGCCAGCCACCACGCCGTCGCGCTGTCGGCAGCTGGCGCGAGCAAGCGGCCAGCAGCTGTCTCAGGGTCTCCCAGCGTGGCGACACCCGTCACGGATGCCAACACCGTCCAGTGGTCTAGCTCCTGCCGCGGGACGCCACGCCGTCGGGCGTCGAGCATGAGCCTTTCCGCCGACGCCGATTGGCCGGTGCCCAGGAGACTCGCCATCTGCATGCGGAACGCCACGCGCCGCTCAAAGTCCGTGGCAGCACGCTCCCACAGCGTACTGATCGCCTCGTGTGCGACGATGCGGTTCTGACCCGGTTGGTGAAACTCTCCGGCAGTCAGGCCGATCATCTCCAGCACGATGGACGGGCGGTCGTCGAGGGAGCCAACGGCACTTGCCCGCTGCCGATCACTCCCGAACACCAGCGTGTCGGCCAATCGCAACAGCTCCGCCCACTCCGACGTGCTGTCGAGGGCCACGTACTCGCCGATGTACCGCTGCGCGTCGTCCCGATTCTCCAGAAGGATGGCGGTCCGGGCGAGCTGTGCGATGGCAGCGGCAAAGAGGGGGTCGCGTTGGTACACCTGCTCGAAATCCAGGCGGGCCGCTGTGGGCGTGGTTCCGATCAATGCTGGGAAGTTGACCTTCAGATAGCCAAGGATGAAGCGGGCATCGACGGCATCCGGATGCTGGTCCACAACGCTGCGGAACGCCTCCTGACCTCCCCGGACGTCTCCTCTGCTCACCAGGACTTCGTACCCCTCCAGCAGTTCCTGGGTGGTCGGGTCGAGGCCGTCTTTGTACCGGCGTGCCGCGTCCAGGGCATCGCGGATCGCCGTCCCAGCCCGCGTCGGCTGCGTGCGGAGGATCACCGCGAGCATGCGCTTGAAATAGGCGGGCGCGTAGGTCGAGTCTCGCTCGATCACCTCGTCAAGACGGCGGATCGCCTCGCTGTAGTCGCCGCGTCGGAAGTGCTGCTCTCCTGCGTAGTAGGCGTTGATCGCCTGCATTCCCCGGGGAAGTGCCGGGCTCCACCCAGCGCGCTCGCCCACCACGTGCTCGGCGAAGGCCTCGACCACAATCCCGCTGACCAACGCGTGAAGGCTGTCCAGCATGCCTGTGGTGTCCGCGCTCCGCACGATGCGCTGCGTGACTCCCTCCCGCACCTGAACCGACAACCGGAGCTCGCCGGCGGGCGTCACCTGGGCAGTGCCCCACAACACCTCCGAGGCCGAGAACCTGCTAGCGAGAAAGCTGGTGGCCGTGTCGACCTCGGGGATGGTCCCGAAGTTGTCGACGATCGCGCTGCGCACGCGCTCCGGACTCAATACGCTGTGCTCTGGCAGCCACTGCAGCTGGTCGTGGAACGCCTGCGGCAACGCGCTGGCAAGGTCGATCCCCTCAACTTCGCCTGTGACCGAGAACGGCAGCACCGCAATGGTCGGAGTCGTTGGCGCGCTTGCCGGACGGCTTCCCAAGATCCACCAGCCTACTATGGCTACCAGAAACGCCACGGTGACCGCCGCTGTGACGAGCATGGTCACGGACGGCAGCCGCCTTTCGGGCGCCTTGAGCGAATCCAGCCAGTCGTCCACCGACGCCGGCCGCCGGTCCCGGTCCAGGGCAAGGGGCGCAGTCAGAGCATGGGCCAGGGAAGGCTTGATGTCAGGCCTTGCCGAGAGCAGCGCCTGTTCGGCTGCCTCACTGTCGCTCAGCGTATCGGTGCGTGTCCCGGTCAACGTCTCGCAGGCCACTGCCGCCAGTGCGTACAGATCGGCTCGCCCGTCGACGTCGGGAGCACTGACGGCCTGCTCCGGCGCCATATAGGCCGGTGTGCCGATCACCGCACCGGTCTGGGTCAGAGTTGAGGTCCCCGCTGCGCTGATCGCTCGAGCGATACCAAAGTCTGCGACCTGCGCGTGCCCGGCCGAGAGGAGGATGTTCTCGGGTTTGATGTCTCGGTGCACCACGTCGCGGGAGTGGGCGTAGCTCAGGGCGTGTGCCACCTCCCGAACGATCTGCAGCGCATCCTCGAGGCTCAGCCGCTTGTCACGGCTGAGGCGATCCCGCAGCGACTCTCCCTCCACGAACGGCATGACGTAGTAGAGAAATCCGGCGGCTTCCCCGGAATCGTGCACCGGCAGGATGTGGGGGTGCTGGAGTTGAGCAGTGATCTCGATCTCCCGCAGGAACCGTTCGTTACCGATCAATGATGAGATTTCGGCCTGGAGGACCTTGACCGCCACCTTCCGATGGTGCTTGAGATCCTGGGCGAGGTAGACCGTCGCCATGCCGCCGCGACCGATCTCCCGCTCGATCACGTAGCGATCGGCGAGCGCTCCCTTGAGCTGCGCGAACTCGGTCTCACCCTCGGCGAGCCGGCGCGTTACGACGTCTTGGGGCTTCCGATAGCCGCCGGGGGGTGTGGGAATGCCGCACCCGGGGCAGAAGCTAGCCCCGTCGGGCAGTAGGGTCTGACACTTGGGACAGGTAGAGGTTGGAGTGACCATTCCTCACGTCACCGCGCTTCCGGACTCAAGATGCGTGAGGGGTGTGCTGACAGCAAGCGGCAGTGGGGCCTCAGCCGAGGTCGGCATCGAGTATCCGCTGCCGCTGCCCCGCGGTCAGCATGTCACGCTCCACCACGTCGCGCACGATCCGGGCGACGAACGAATAGCCCCGGGGGTCCGCCGTGAGCCACCGCTGCCACTCGAGCTCGTCCAGAGCGGAGAATAGCCGGTCACCGCTCTGGCCGGTGCAGCGTTCCAGGCGCCCGACCTCCACCCGGTCCCCAAGCACGGCGGCGGCCGCGAGCACCTGCTGCGCTTTTCCGGTGAGGCGGCGGAAGCCCACGCGTATGGCGGCGACGACGGCGTCCGGCAGCTCGCCTGGGAGGGTTTGGTCCAACGTCTTGAACGGCTCGGGCCAGGCGCCGGTGATGGTGCCCAGATCCAGTCCCAGCGCCACCGCGTGAAGCAGCTCCACTGCGAGGAGAGGCACGCCGGCCGAGTCGACAGCCAGCCGGCGGGCCAGGCGGTCGACCTCTGCGTCCGTGTACGTGGGGACGGCCCACCGAGCGAGCTGTCGCAGCGCGGCGGTGGCCAGTGGCTGCAACACCACCGTGGTTCCGGCCGTGTCGCGGCCGATCCGGGAGCGGAGATCATCCAGCTCGGGGCGGGAGGGCTCCGGTTGTGTAGTGAACACGAGGAGCAGTGAGGACTCGGCAAGATCCCGCGCCGCCGCGAGCAGCGCCAGCAGGGAGTCACGGTCGAGCCACTGGGCGTTGTCGGCGAGCAGCAGCACAGGCTGCTCCTCAGTGATCGCCCGGAGCGCCTCACTGAGCGCGCCGGTGAGTGGCGATGGAGTTGCCCTGCCTCTGCCGAACCGATCGGCCCACTCAGGGACCTCCGCAGCGAACGCGGCGAGCGCAGGTGGGGCCGCAGCAGCTAAGCCTGGCGCCTCCAGCAATCCCCCTCTGGCAAAGCCGAGGATGCCACTCAACGGAGCTTGCAGGTCTGCCTCCACCGCCCGCACCGTTGCTGCCGCAGCACCATCCAGCCGCGCGCGGCCCAGCAGCTCTTCCGCCAGCCGTGACTTCCCCAGTCCGGAATCCCCTTCGATCACACAGGCGGCGGCGCGGCGCTGCTGCACGCAGTCCTGGAACACACGGAGCAGCCGCTCCAGTTCTGCCTCGCGGCCAACCAGAGGAGCCCGGCGCGATTCTGCCCCGCGCGCGGCATCCACCGGTACTTCATCGGGAAGTCGCCACTCCCGCTCCCGCCGCACCCGCTGGGCGAGTTCCTTGGTCTCTGGATCAGGCGCGGTGCCCAGTTGCTCCAGCCGGGTGAGAAACTCCTCGTAGCTGGTGAGCGCTCCGGCTCGATCACCGGCTAGTGCCAGGGCCTTCATGGCAGCCCGAATCCCGGCGTCCGAGCTGGCTTCCAGATCCAGCGCCCGGAGGGCAGCGTCCGCCGCTTCGCGGATGCTGCCACGGCGCAGGAACTCTTCGGCTTGCTGCACGAACGCGCTCGCCGCACGCCGCCGCCACGCGAGGCGCTCGGCGGCGAGCCAATCCTCAAAGGTTGACGCGTCAGGCACGCTGAACCCTTCGAGGAACTCACCGCCGATCAGGGAAGCCGCCTTGCTCCAATCCCCAGCACTCTCAAGGCTGAGGAATTCGTCGGTGTCGAGTCGCACGGCATCGTTAGCCAGCCGCACCTGACCGTGCTCTGTCTGGAGTTGCTCTTCCCCCACGATGCGGCGCAGGACGCGGATAGCCTCTCGCAGGGAGTGCCTCGCCGACGACTCGGGTTTGTCGGCCCAGAGCAGTCCGATGAGATGGTCACGGGTGCGGGTGCGTTTCGGTGAGCGGGCGAGGTAAACGAGGAGCGCCAGGTTCTTACGCCACAGGAGCTCCGGCGGAGGTGCGCCGCCGTCGATCGTCACCTCCACCGGGCCCAGCGTGCGGCACGAGATCACCGGCAGCTCCGGGAATGGTGCTGGCGGGCCTGGTCGACCAGGGGCTGCAGCCCGGGATCGGCGTTGACCCACAGCTCACGGACGCGATCGAGATTCTCACAGCCGGCCCTGTCGCGCCGCTCCAGTGCAGCGCGTCCCCGGAGGAACCGGGCGTAGGTTCCGAACGCCCAGTCGACCTCTCCCGCGTGGAGCGCGCCAGACGGCCATCCAATCAGGTCGGTGTTTTGGTACCACAGCCACTCCTCATCCGCGTCTCGATCCCCTGACTCAGTTCGCCATTCGCCGCGCTTGAGGTAGATGCCGGCACGAAAGAACGGATCGGTCTGACCCGCGGCCTCCGCGTCGTATGGCACCAGCGGTTCCGATAGGGCAACCGCTCGCGAGTGGTCTCCGAGTCTCGCGGCGTTTACCGCTTCGAGAAACAGTCCGAAATCCCGTGCCGCGTCACCTGATCTCTGACGCACGCGTGCCCACCACCTGTTGGCCGCCACCGGGTCGTTTCTCGCATCGGCTTCGAGGGCGAGCGTCCAGGCCGCGCGCAACCCCAGGTCTGAGCTTTCCGCGAATGCCTCCAACAGGGCTCGACCTCTGGAGACCTCCCCTGTGTCCACACCTTGCATGCCAAACGCGCCCGGCAGCACACGCCACTGGGCGGACTGCAACTCGACTTCTCTGGTGCCATAGATGGCTGCTGCGGAGTCGAAATGCGTGAACGCTTCTGAGAGGCGTCCCAATGCGAAGAGGGCCAGGGCGAGCCTCTGGTGGGCGTTAGCCCGGTGCGAATCCGGCACGGCAGGCAGCTCCATCAAAGCAGCCGCGACTTCAGCCTGAGTCGGAGCCAGGTTGAATGATGATGCCCAACCCACGGCCTTCGTGGAGATCTCCTCCTGCGTCTCCGTCCAGGTGCCACCGCCGACGAATTGTGCGCGTGCTGCCAACGCAGTGTCGGGGGCGAACCGCTCGAAGTAGGCCCACAGGAAGACGCGCGGGTCCACCGGGTCCACGATGGCTTCGGGCCCTGCTATGGCTAACAGTCGGTCAACGGCCTGGCGCGCCTCCTCTCGCCGACCCAGTTGGATCAACGCCCACGAGAGCTGCATGTAGGCGGGGCCCAGGGAGGAATCCCGCTGCGTGGCTGCCAAGAGCACCGCGGCAGCGCTATCGAGTGGAATGCCCACGAGGGGGCCGCGGTGGTGCAGGTCGGCACCGTAGAGCAGCCAGGCGTAAGGATCGCGATGATACTTCGTCACCGCCTTCTCGTACTTGGCGAACTGCTCGTGCCCCAGCGGCGTTCGCCAGGCGTCGAGGAGCATCCTGTCGATTTCCCCCAACTGATGGCGCTGCTCGGTGTAGAGCTGTTCCAGATCTCGCCAGAAGGAGTGGATTCGCAGCCACCGACTAGCGACAAACAAACGCCACTTCGCCAGGGCGAAGCTGGAATCCAGGGACAGTGCCTGCTCAAAGTGGCCCGCGGCAGCTCGCCAGTCCTGGCTCCGAAACGCCCTCTCGCCATCGAGCCATGCGCTCACCGCCTGGGCTTCGGTTCCGCTGAGGATGCAGCGGTACTGGTCGAGGCGATTGGGATCGATGAAGCGCACGACCTCCAGCCCCAGCTGACAGCCCAGATCCCCTTCATCCGTCATCCCCCCGCGCACTTCACCGGCCTCCAGCGGAGGGCCGTCCGACTCGAAGACCCGCAGCTTGACCACCAGCTCGTTCTGCTCTCGGCTTACTGTTGCGTCCACATAGAAGCGTGCGTTGAGCTGCTCGAGGAGCTGTGCCGGCGTGCCACGTATCGCATCGTCCGGTTGGATGTCCGTGGTGAAGGGAAGCGGCACGAGGTCCGTTAGGCTGATACTCGCTTGTGTGGCCACGGCGAGGTCCACTCCCACGGTGCTGTCTAGGTCGCCCTCCACCTTGAACGGCAGAACAGCCAGATCAGCCGGTGGAGTGCCCCCCGGAGCGAACAGGAACTGCGCCACGAACGCGCCGACGATCAGCCCCGACACAGTGAGCAGGAGGGTCCGACGCCTGTACTTCCGGGTGCGAGTCTTCCACAGTGCTCGGCGGAATGTCCTTGCATCGGGCCAGCGATCAGCGGGCTCCCAAGCCAACGCCCGCCGGAGGATCCGTGCCATGCTCCCCGGCACACCGGACCAATCGCCGTGCTGGTCCGGGTGCAGCGCCTCCCAGTGGCGACCGGTCAGAGCCTCGTACAACACCATGGCGGTGGCGTAGATATCGGTGCGCGGCGTCAGGCTCCAGCCGAATGCCTGTTCCGGCGGCATGTAGCCCGGTGTGCCCCTCACACGGACGACGCCCGAGTCGGAGGAGGTTTGCGGTCCCGACGAGCGCGAGATGCCGAAGTCGGCGAGGAGGGCCCGGCCACGTATGAGAAAGATGTTGCTCGGCTTGATGTCCCGGTGAACGATTCCGAGGCCGTGCACCGCCTCCAGGGCGTCCAGCAAGTCGCGCCCGAGCTTCAATACTTCCTGCGCTGAGAGGGGGCCCTGCTGCAGGCGGTCTTGCAGCGTCTCTCCCTCGACATAATCCATCACGTAGTAGGAAAGCCCGCCGGCTTCTCCCGCGCGGTGGACCGGAACGACGTTGGGGTGGTTGAGGTTGGCGAGGACGCGGGCTTCGTTGAGAAACCGCTCAGTGGCATCGGCCGTCGCCAGCTCCGGGCGCACGATCTTGACGGCGACCATGCGATCGAGCGCCACGTCCCGGGCTAGAAACACCGTGCCCATGCCCCCCGTCGCCAGCTCGCGCTCGACCTCGTAGTCAGGCAGGAGGGCTTCGCACAGACGATAGAGTATGGATGGCATCAGTGGATTGTTCGCCGGCGCCCTTCGTGACCCCTCGTGCGGACTCTGACTAGGCTACGGTCCTAAGCGGTGCGGGGCAAGGAGGGAACTGCGAGCGGGAGGGGGCGGCAGGGGCGGCAGGAGGGCGGTAGAGGCTGGCAGAAGGGGAAACCGGGGGATTCGGCCTGCCACTAGCGGAACTCCGGATACCTTCCACTAGGTTTGGGTACTATGAGCGAGGCTGACTGGCGGCACTCCCGTCCTCTACCGCCCTTCGTGTCCCGGTGGGGCCGGGTCGTGACCGCCTTCCTCCTGTGGTTCGCAATGCCCGCAGCGGCGGCGGCACAGCGACCTGCCCGCGATTCGACGACTAAGGACTCGCTTCCCCGGGCCGTTCTGGACCCGGTCACTGTCACGGTGACTCGCACCGAGGCCGCCCTGGCCGCGCTGCCCTACTCCATCTCGAGCATCGATCAGCGGGAACTGCGTCGGGGTCGCGCAACCGATGGCTTGGATGAGGCTTTGGCCATCATTCCGGGAGTGGTGGTGGCGAACCGGTACAACTACGCGTTGGATCAGCGGATCGCGGTCCGTGGGTTCGGCGCTCGCTCCGCATTCGGCGTTCGCGGGGTCAAGATACTCCTCGACGGCATCCCTCAAACGCTACCCGACGGGCAGGGGCAGCTCACCAACCTGGAGCTGGGCGATGTGGAACGCATCGAGATCTGGAGGGGTGCGTCATCGAGCCTGTACGGCAACGCATCTGGCGGGGTGATTAGTGTGACCACCGGTAGTCAGCGGCCAGCCAACCTGCAGTCGACGGTGCGGTTGACGGCCGGAGCGCACAAGTTCCGCAAGGGCCTGGTTAGCGTCGCCGCGCCGATGGGTGCCGGCTCCGCCCGGGCGGTGGCCTCGTGGACGACCACCGACGGCCACCGCGAGCACAGCTCGGCTGACCTGCGCCGCTTCAGTTTCCGCGTCGCACAGCCAGTGTCACCACGCACGCGCCTCACAGTGGTGGGTCACGTGGCGCACCGCCCGGAGGCGCTGAACCCCGGTGCACTGACCCAGACCGAGATGGATACCCTGCCTATTCAGGCAGCTCCCCGGAACGTTGCGACGGGCGCCCGCGAGATGGTCACACAGGTTCAGGGCGGAATGGCCCTGAGGCATGAGCTGCCCCAGGGAGGGGCTGTCGATGTAGCCGTGTTCGGGCTGCGGCGGGATCTGGAGGAGCCACTGCCGTTCGCCACCATCGACTTGGATCGGTGGACTTACGGCGTGCGGGCGAGTACGACGCTGCCGCTGAGCGGGCTCCCTACTGTGCCCGTCGTCACGCTGGGAGTGGACGCCCAGTGGCAGCGGGACGATCGGCTCAACCGCTCGCTCGATGGGACCCAGACGACGCTGGATCAGTTCGAGCGCGTGGCCGAGATCGGGCCGTTTGTCCGGGGTGTAGTGGCGCTGGGCTCCCGGCTTTTCCTCACCGCTGGGGCGCGCTATGACCGCGTGAGCCTCGTGGTGGACGACCGGCTGCTGTCGAACGGCGATCAATCGGGCGATCGGGTCCTGGACGCGGTGTCTGCATCCGGCGGCATCACGGCCGGCCTCACACCCGCCTTCGTTCCCTACGCCAGCGTGAGCACCACCTTCGAGACACCGACGACGACGGAACTGGTCAACCGCCCCGAGGGCGGTGGCGGTCTCAATCTGGATCTCGCACCCCAGCGTGCCGTGCAATACGAAGTCGGCTTCCGGGGGCGCCCGCCGGACGGGAGGCTGCGGTACTCGGTGGCGGCCTTTCAAGTGGACGTGCGGGACGCCCTCATACCGTTCGAGTCCGTCACCGAGCCGGGCCGGCAGTACTTCCGCAACGCGGGCTCAGCGCGCCGTCGAGGCCTCGAGGCGTTCGCGGAGGTGCGCTTGCCTGCTGGCGTCGCCGCCATCGTTGCCTACACCTATGCCGACTATCGATTCGAGGAGTTCCGAACCACGGACGACACGTTTGATGGGAATGAGATTCCCGGCATTCCCCGTCACCGCTTGCACTGGTCCGTACGGGCCGACGGTTTCGGCGGTGTCTGGGCGGCGGTGGACAACACCTACACGTCGTCGTTCTACGTGGACGATGCCAATACTACCGAAGCTGCGGAATGGCTCGTGACCAGTGTGCGAGTCGGCTGGGAAGGTGGAGTGCGCAACTGGCGTATCGCGCCCTTCGTCAGCGTCCTCAATGTGTTCGACCAGCGGTACGCCGGATCAGTCGTGGTCAATGCCCGGGGCGGAAGGTTCTTCGAGCCGGCTCCGGGGCGGAGCCTTGTGGTAGGGGTGGAGATTGGCAATTAGCAATTCGCAACGCGTTTGCCGCTCGGCGGCCGCAAGGGCCCGCCTCGGATTGCGAACTGCGAATTGCGAGCTGCAGAATTCTCACCTATAGACGCTCGTCTGTCGGAACATCCGCTCAGCCAGCTGTGAGGCCTTGGCGGCGTTGAGGGTGTCTGCTGCCGTCACCGTTGACGTGAGCGCCTGCAGCGCGAGATGCTCTCCCATACTGGCGTAGAGGAGAGCGTATAGCGAAAGAACGCCCTGGGACGGCTCGTCCACCCACCCACGGGGACGCTCGCGTGCCGCGCTCTCTGCATGGTAGAGATCGAACAGCAAAGTCTTGCTCCGTTCCGTATCGACCCACCCCAACCCACGCATGGCGACGATTCCGTCCTGCGCCTCGATAGTGTCCGACATGAGCTTTCGCACCAGCCCCTGACCCAGCAGATACGGAGTGAGTCCCAGAACGTCAGGCTGCCCACCGGCGGTGTGGGAAAAGTAGATGGGTCGTTTCCCCAGGTTCTCGCGGATCAGCCAGAGCGTGACGATCTGTTGACGCTCGAGCACTTCCGGCAACGCCACGCGCAGCCCACCGATGTTGAAGAGCCTTCCTTCCGGCGTCCGCTGCAGGGCTGGCAGCGCGTTGATCTGTTCGTAACTCAGGCTCAGGGGCGGTTCCGTGGGTCGCGGCCATGTGCGATCCCGGTACAACGGGATCGCGTTGGCCGAGTCGAAGGGGAAGATCTCGCGGCGCTTGAGCTGCCGAGTGTGCCACAGCGTGTTCATCAGCGACGTGTTGGCAACGAGTATGTCGCGCCGCACGCCTTCGACCTCCTGCATGTACCACAAAGGGAACTGGTCGTTGTCACCTGCGGTGATGAGAATCGCGTACGGCTCAACCGACTGGAGGAGGTCCCAGGCGAAGTCTCTGGGGAACATCTCGTCGGCGCGCGATGCCGTCAGGCGGTTGCCCCAGAACGGTATGAGAGCGATGAGGAGGAGTGGTGCGCACAAGGCCCAGCGGCGGGTGACATGGATCCGCTTGGGGAGTGCCCGCGCCGCGGCCTCCAGGATGGTGCCTAGTCCGAGGGCCACCCAGATGCCCCAAAGCTGGAACGACGCAATGAAGAAGTAGTCGCGCTCGCGTACTTCCCGCAGGAGATTCTCGCCCGGCCGAACGGAATAGCCGTACTTGAAGTCGAGATAGAAGACGAGCAGCAAGGTGACGGTCACCATCAGTGCCGTCATTGCCAGCGCCCCGCGCCGGTCCCGCTGCCAGTGTCGAACTGCGCCGGCGATCCCCAGCCCGGCGAACAACAGTGCCAGCAGGTCGCGGGCCCGGAGTCCCCAGTCGTTGGCGAACTGCCACGTGAAGTACTGGATGTAGTTCGCGTACTGCCACAACAACTCGGCCTGTCGTGGAATCAAAGGCCCCTTCTGGTACTGCTCCCTGCTCAGCACGGCCAGGAAGGCATCGAGTGTGGTGGGCTCGCCTTCATTGATCGCCGGGAAGTGACTAGCCCGGATCGGCAAGACGGCCCACACGCTCACACCCACCGCGACGACCCCGAGAGCCATCAAGACGGGCCTTCCGTTGCCCGAGCGGAATGCGAACGTGAGGAGTAGGGCTAGCAGCAGCATGGCGGCCAACATTGGCAGGGGCTGGCGATCGGGCCACGCTCCAACGGCGAACAGCAGGGCGACTCCTGCGCTGGCCAGTGCCAGACCCATCCGCACGAGTTGGCTCGCATGAAGACGGAACCCCAGCCACAGTGTGCCGGCGAAGAGGAGGACGGATAGGACCAGATAGGCAGTAGCTGCGTGATCGTCCCACCAGCGGAGCCCCAGGTACCCGGCGACTCCGGCAGCCCCAAGGAGCCCGGCCGCACCGAACAAGCGCTCCCAGAGGTTGTCCTCGGCCTCCGCAGCTTCCGCGTAGATCAGGAGTGCCGGGATCGCCAGGAGACCCATCAAGTGATTCGTCGCGCTGAGCGCCACTAGATACACGATGAGCAACAACCAGTGATCTCGCCGCTCACCGGCTGGTTGGTCTCCCCAGTGAACCACTAGCCACAGCACCAGGGCGATGGACAACAAGCTCAGCGTGTAGACCTTCTCATTCACCACCGACTGGTTCCATACGGTGAACGAGGTAGCGCCCACCAGGACACCGCCGAAAGCTGCGCTCAGCCGCGCCCAGCGCGGATGGGGAACGATCTCTCGCAAGA
Organism: Gemmatimonadales bacterium; assembly: GCA_011772755.1. Classification (GTDB taxonomy): domain Bacteria; phylum Gemmatimonadota; class Gemmatimonadetes; order Gemmatimonadales; family GWC2-71-9; genus WVYX01. The sequence goes on along the minus strand of WVYX01000207.1, from coordinate 30,784 downwards.
ACCGCTCGGCCACCAGAAAGAGAAACCCGGAGGCGAGAGCGCTGGCCACCGCAGACAGCAGGTTTATGCGGAGGGCGTAGTGGGCCACCATGGGGATTTCTCCCCACACGCGCGCCAGGATCACGAACAGGGGATTCCCGGGGGGATGAGGTATACCCAGCACCTTGGCGGCCGCGATGTACTCGGAGGTGTCCCAGAATTGGGTGCTCGGCGCAATCGTTGCGACGTAGAGCGCCAGCACCGCGACGGACACGAGTGCCGCCACAAGGTACGGTGGTCCTTCGGCGCGTACCTCGATCCCGCTATCCGTGACGGACTGGCCCCGGGGTTGGTCGGTCATCGCTGTCCCAAGGATGGAAGACGTACTCTGCCGCCCCTGCCGCCCTCTGCCCTCGCATCAGTGTCGGAACTGACGTCGTCCCGCAAACACCATGGCGATCCCGTGAGCGTCCGCCGCGGCGGTGACCTCCTGGTCACGGACGGAGCCGCCCGGTTGAATGATTGCCGAGATGCCCGCCTCGGCGGCCTGCTCGACGCCGTCGGCAAAGGGGAAGAACGCATCGGAGGCGAGGACGGCTCCTTGCGTCTGATGCCCGGCGTCGCGGGCCTTGTGGACCGCAAGGAAGGCGGCGTCGACCCGGCTCATCTGGCCGGCTCCGATACCGATCGCCGCCTCATCTTTGGCCAAGAGGATCGCGTTTGACTTCACGCTGGCAACGGCTGCCCACGCGAAACGTAGATCGTACCATTCGGATTCCGTCGGCTCCCGCTTGGTGACCGTCTTCCACTCTGACTCGTCGTGGGAAGCCGCAAACCGGTCTTGCACGAGGAACCCACCCCGCACCCGTTTGAAATCCAGCGCCGGCCGGCTGTCGGCAAGTGGGAGTTCCACCACGCGGAGGTTCTTCTTCCGTTTGTAGACAGCGACCGCATCGTCATGGAAGCGCGGTGCGACGACCACCTCGACGAACAAATCATGCATCGCCTCCGCCGTTGCCGCATCCACCACCGTGTTGAACGCCACCACGGATCCGAATGCCGACTTGGGGTCGGTGGCGAGGGCCCGGCGGTATGCGCTCTCCGGCGTGGCGCCGACGGCGATCCCGCACGGTGTAGTGTGTTTGATGACGGCGCAGGCGGGGCGATCGGGCCACGGAGCGACGGCGGAAGTGGCGCCTTCAATGTCCAGCAAGTTGTTGAATGACAGCTCCTTCCCGTGGAGTTGGCACATCTCGTCAAACCCTCGGCCTTCTCCCGTGACATAGAGGGCCGCGCGCTGGGTCGGATTCTCGCCGTACCGCAGCGCCTGCACTCGCTCCAGTGCGAGGCCCATCATCGCCGGCAGGTCTTCCTCGCCTTTGGCAAGGTACTGGGCAATGGCCGCATCGTACGCGGAGGTGTGACTGAAGACCTTGGCGGCCAGCTGAAGTCGGAGCTCATCGGACACCGCGTTTTCCCTCAGGGCAGCGAGCACCCGCTCATAGTCCTCCGGATCCACCACCGCCAGCACGAATGCGTGGTTCTTCGCGGCCGACCGCAGCATCGACGGGCCGCCGATGTCGATTTGTTCGATGGCCTCCTCGAACTTCACATCCGGTATCCCGATCGTCTCGCGGAAGGGATAGAGATTCACTGCCACCAGGTCGATGGGGGCGAAGCCATGAGCCTCGAGCTGGCTCATGTGCGCCTCCGAGGTGCGGCGGGCGAGGACCGAGGCGTGCACCGCTGGATGGAGGGTCTTGATCCGCCCATCCATGATCTCGGGAAAGCCCGTGACTTCCTCAATGCCGGTGACCGCAACCCCGGACTGGGTGATCACATGCGCCGTGCCACCGGTGGACACGATCTCCCACCCCATGGCCGCCAGCTCACGCGCGAATTGCGTCACGCCACGTTTGTCAGATACAGAGATCAGCGCACGCGGCACCGTTCCTCCTTCAGTAGGTGTTGGCTCGCGAGATCAAGTCGAAACGAGGCCTTCGGCGACCGAGCGTGACTGCTCGCATCCGTCAAAGCCCCCTTTTCGGCCCACCAGCCGCACTACGCGACCGGCCCGCGCCGCCGCTAGCACCACCGCCGGCAGCAACTGGTGTTCGACTTTGAGTATCCGGGCCGCGAGCGACTCAGCAGTGTCGTCCGCCGCCACCGGAACGGGCCACTGTGCCACTATGGGCCCCTTGTCGTACTCGGCCGAAACCAGGTGGACGGTCGCTCCCGACACCGTGGCGCCGGACGCCAGTACGGCTTCGTGAACGCGGTGTCCGTACATACCGTGTCCGCCGAAAGACGGGAGCAGTGCGGGATGGATGTTGATCATCCGGTCGCGATATGCCTCGACGACGGACTCTGGAACGAGCTTCAGGTAGCCGGCCAACACGACGAGCTCTACCTGATGCGCCTGCAACAGCTCGATCATCTTCTGCCCGTCGGTTGGATCCTCGATCACGGCGGTCGCCACGCCAGCAGCACGGGCCCGCTCGAGGGCACGGGCGGACGGCTTGTTGCTAGCGACGAGTACGACACGGGCCGGAGCGCGACCCTGACAGGTATCCAGCAGCGCCTGCAGGTTGGTACCACTCCCTGAGGCGAGGACGGCAACGTGCATAGCCAAGTGCGGGTTAGTCGTGGTCGGGAGAAGAACCTCCTGCGCCCCTCTGACACGGAGAATCCTGGACTATCGGCTTCGTACCTGCCGTCACGAGCAGCGTGTAGGCTCCCTCCTGGCGCTTCCCTCGGGTTCTCACCACGAGGCGGTACGGCCGCTGCTCCGTGGGCGTGTGTACTATGCGAGGGTTACAAGCGCCGCCGTCATCATCATCGACTTCCACTATGTCAGCAATACCGCGCACCAGTATCAGCACCGCGTCCAGCGCATCCGACATGACGTCGGCGGTGAACGGGCTACCGCCGGTGGTTGGGAGCAGCCACACGTGGTAGTACGACGAGTCACTCAGCATGGGATCGCCGGACGTGAACGTCTGCTGCACCGAATCGCCCAGCGAGAGGATGCCGATGTGACCCAGGAAGCCGCGGCACCCCGCCGGGCCTCCCGGCGGCAACATTCCCTGCATCAGCGTGAGCTGAAACTGTCCGATCTCTCCAGCAGTCGCCGCGGCGGCGTGAATGACATACTGCCCGGTGACCGGGAGCACCGACGTGACATGAGCATTGCAGCCGCCGGCACTGTCGTCATCGCCGGCCAGGACGTTATCATCGACATCCGCGAGGATGAGGTACGCGTTGAAGTCCGGCGACGAGAGAAATACCGTGATGGAATCGCCCTCCTGCCCCTCAAACACGTACAGCTTGTAGCGGGATGAATCCTGGAAAGCCGGGTCGCTGGACGCCAGGTAGTTGGTTACCGTCTCGCCGTAGGCAATAGGGGTTATGGTCGGTGGTTCCTGCGCGGAAACTGCCGATGCGATCGTGCAAGCGGCGGCCGCGAGCGTGGTGGAAAAACGTGCCAAGGTACCTCCCGAGAACCGAAGAGGGGGCGGCAGGCAAAGCCTAGTAGAAACTAAGTATAAGGAATAGCGCTCCGTTGCGTCGCGGAATCTGGCACCGAGGTCGCCAATTCGCAATCAGCATCTAGTAAGTTGTTGCGGGCCTCTGCCTCCCTCTCCCTCCCTCTGCCGGCCCCTGCCGCCCCTCTGCCGCTCCTCTGAGCCAGCTACGCCTTCTCCCTCGCCTGCCGGACTGCCTCTGCGACGACGGCGACCTCGTCATCGCCCAGCGTGCGAACATCGAATACGACCCGGTCCTCGCTGGTCCGCGCAATCACAGGGGGATCATGTTGCCGCAGGGCGCCCACAAACGCCTCACATGACTCGACCGCCACAGTGACGAGAGTGGTGGGGAGCTCGCATCCGGGGAACGCTCCCCCTCCCACGGCCGAGGTGCCGGGTGCAGTGTGAGCTCCGGGAATCCGGCGAGCCAGCCGACGCGCCCGCCGCTTGAGGGCGCGTGGCTCAGCAGTCAGCATTGTCAGAGCCGGGATTTCGGCGAGGGCGCGCTCGGGGTCCCGGTAGAGCGCCAGGGTCGCCTCGAGCGCGGCCAGGGTCGTCTTGTCCGGCCGAAGGGCCCGCGCCATGGGGTTGCCCCCGGCTCGACTAACCACGTCCCGCGGCCCCACGATGATTCCTGCCTGCGGGCCCCCCAGGAGCTTGTCTCCCGAAAACACCACGGTCGCTCCCGCCACGACACTGTGCTGCACCAGGGGCTCTCCGCCAAGCCCATACTCTTCCAGTGAGATCAAGAGTCCGCTGCCGACGTCGTGGACGACGGGGATGCCGCGGACGCGGCCCAGCGCCACGAGCTCCGCGGTGGAGGCTTCGGTCACGAAGCCGGTGAGCTGGAAGTTCGAGCGATGGACCTTGAGGATCAGCCGCGTGCGGGGGCTGATGGCGAGTTCGTAGTCACGCAGGCGCGTGCGGTTGGTGGTGCCGACCTCCACGAGAATGCTGCCGCTCTTCGAGAGAATCTCCGGAATCCGGAAGCGGCCTCCGATTTCGACGAGCTCGCCCCGTGAGACGAGAGTCTCGCCACCACCCGCGAGGGTGTTGAGTACCAGGAATACCGCCGCTGCGGCGTTCACAACCACCAACGCATCCTCCGCTCCAGTGAGTTGCTGCAGCAGGGAGCGGGTGTGGGCCTGCCGGGAGCCCCGGGTGCCGGCCGCGACGTCGAATTCGAGGGCGCTGTAGCCCAACGCAGCATCCACAGCCTGCCTGGCAGCCCGGGCGAGCGGCGCGCGACCAAGGTTGGTATGCAGGATGACTCCGGTGGCATTGACTACTCGCCGCAGGGAACGACGGCTCTGCTCGATGACCCGCTGCTCGACGGCGGCGAGCCATCCCTCCGGTGGTGGCTCACCGCTCCGCTGGCGTGCCTGTTGTAGCGTGGCACGGATGGCGTCCACCACGACGCTCCGGGGAGCGCGAGTGGTGAGGCCGGCGTCCACCGCCTGCTCGAGGAGGGTACTCACCGCGGGGAGGGATCGGCGCCGGTCGTTCATGTCGAGTCTTGCGGTGCCGGCGTGGTGAGCACGGTGAGGGATTCCGCAGTCACACCGGAGAGATTCTGCGCCCGTCCTTCAACCAGGTAACGGGCACCCGGTGCCAGCGGCTGGAGCAGCCGCACGTACCAGATGGCGCTGAGCCGCGGTCGCTCAGCCAGCAGACTCGCAATGCGGCTCGTGTCGGCCTGAACCACCGCCGTGTCTTGCTGCAGCGCCTCCTCTGCCACCCGCTGCCTGACTCTGCCGCCCTCTGCCGCCGCCCGAAGCGTGTCCGCCCCTGCCGCCCTCTGCCGCTGTCTCCCGCCCACTGCTGCCGTATCTGCCCCCACCCCAGCCGTATCCGCCGCAGCCCCAGTGTCGGCCGCAGCTGCCTGTGCCGCGGTGACCGAGTCCCATGTGGCCTCCTGCCAGATTGCCGCGATGGCCACCGGGGTCGTGTCAGGCAGGGCCCACACCCGAACGGCCTCGGAGTCTGGTGCCCCAGGCGTCAGCTTCTGGTTGAACTCCACGCGAAACGTCACGCTGTCCACTAGGGTGGCCTGCCGCATCTGTGGTCCTAGCGTGTCGTGGGTGAAGGTCCAGAAGACGTGCGCCGCGACGGAGTCGAGACTGACGGTTACGGAATCGAACGGCTCGCGAGGCTCCCGTTGGCGATTGGAATTCCCGTCTACCGCGGCGATGACTAGATAGGTGCCACGGGGGATGGAACCGAGGGCGAAATCCCCGATGGAGTCCGACTGGGTGAAGTACACCAAGGAGTCCGGAAGAAGGACTGCTTCGACCACTGCGTTGCGTGCCACCTGCCCACTCTCCCAGTCGAGCACGGTGCCTGTCAGGCGTGTGTCGGGGATCGCTCCACCGGTGGAGATAACGACGGTGCGGCCTTCCGTGGTCTGGTTGTTCCGCAGGTCAGCGATCCCGGGCAACAGCACCACGTGGTACACCACGCCGCGACGCCACCCGCCTTTCGGCTCGATCGTCACGGCCATGCGTTTCCACGAGACTTTCAGCTCCTCGACCCGGGGGGACAGCTGCACCAGGTTGGCGAGGCCACCGCCCGATTGTTCGCTGATCACTTCGTCGAACTGGATCCGCAGTGGGTCGTCCAACTCTTCGGCTACGGCACCGGAGTCTGGCGTGATCGCGACGATGACCGGCGGTGTGAAGTCAGGAGGGCCGCCTGGCGGCTCCTGCACCACCGCGCAGGCGATGCCAAGGGCTGCTAGCAGCCCAAGGAGCGCAGCTTGGCGGCGAGGGTCTTGCGCTGCTCGCGCCACGACCGCTCTTTCTCCCGCTCGCGCTCCACCACGTCGGCGGGCGCCCGAGTTACGAACTGCTGGTTGGCGAGCTTGTTCGTCACCGCGGTGAGCTGGGTGTCTAACCGCTCGAGCTCCGTGGCTAGGCGCTCACACTCACGGCGCACATCGATGGCATCTCCCAGGGGGACAAAGACCGCTGACCCGTCCGGCAGCACCGCGTGAGCTCCGATACCTCCGGCTCCGCCAGCCACGGAGAGCTGCGAGATCTTTGCCAGACGCTCGATGGTACGTTGCTCGGCGTTGAATCCCTGAAGCGCGGCGCTACTCGCCGGCTGCACGACGGTCCGCACCGTCCTGCCAGGTGGCACGCCGTACTCGGCGCGCATCCCGCGCACCGCACTCACCAGTGCCTGCACGTGGGCGAACTGGTCTTCCGCCTCCGTGTCGAGCAACGCGCCGTTGGACTTGGGCCACGCCGCCCCGGCCAAGAAGGATTCCCGTTCCCCGGGCAAATGCCGCCACAACTCCTCTGTGATGAACGGCATCAACGGGTGCAGCAGCCGGAGCACGGTTTCCAACACGTAGCTGAGAATGCCCCGGGCTACCTCTCCGCCCGGTGCGTTCCCGTAGAGGCGAGGCTTGACTTGCTCGAGGTACCAATCGGCGAGCTCGTCCCACACGAAGTGGTAGATGAGGTTCGCCGCCTCGTTCAATCGGAAGCGATCCAGCGCGTCGCCGATCTCATCGATCGCCCGCTGGCAGCGCGACAGGATCCATCGATCGGCCAGTTCGAACTGGGCCGGGTCCAGGGCAGTGACCGCGGTCGGCAGCGTGTCCAGGTTGGCCAGGATGAGCCGAGCGGCGTTCCACAGCTTATTCGCGAAATTGCGGCCCACCGCGAAAGTGGATTCTAGATCGCCGCGATCCATGATGATGTCGGTTCCTTGTGCTGCTCCCGCCACCATCGTGAACCGCAGTGCGTCTGCGCCATAGAGCTCCACCACCTCCAGCGGATCAATCCCGTTGCCCAGGGACTTGGAGAACGCCCGGTGCAGGGGGTCGCGGACCATGCCGTTGAGGTAGACCGTCTGAAACGGCCGCTCGCCCAGGAAGTGGTATCCAGCCATGACCATCCGGGCCACCCAGAAGAAGATGATGTCCGGCCCGGTAACTAGCGTGTGCCCCGGATAGAATCGCCCCAGGTCTTGCGTCCGCTCGGGCCAACCCATGGTAGCGAACGGCCACAGCCACGACGAGAACCAGGTGTCCAGCACGTCCTCATCCTGACGCACTGGTCCGCCACACGCCTCGCAAGACGCCGGCGGCTCGATCGAGACGGTGATGTGATCGCAGCCGTCCGCGTCACAGTACCATGCCGGGATGCGGTGGCCCCACCACAGCTGGCGGGAGATGTTCCAGTCGCGGATCTCCTCCAGCCAGTTCTCGTACACCTTGCCCCAGCGCTCGGGAATGAAGCGGACCTGACCTGACCGGTACGCTTCCAACGCCGGTTTGGCCAGGGGCTGCATTCGTACGAACCACTGGTCCGACAGCCGCGGCTCCACGATCGTGTGGCAGCGGTAGCAATGGCGCACGGCGTGCTGGTAGGGCTCAGTCTTTTCCAGGAGGCCCTCGGCGCGCAGCAGCTCGAGGACGTACTTGCGGGCGTCGTCCCGATCCATGCCCTGGAGTCCGGTGGGAACTCGGGGTCCCTCGGCCATGCGCCCTTCCGCGGTCATGATCACCGGGGTGTCGTAGTCGCCTTTCAGCTCATTGGCGATCTCAAAGTCGTTGGCGTCGTGGGCCGGCGTCACCTTGAGGACGCCGGTGCCGAAATCGCGCTCGACCACGGTGCTGGTTTCGATAGGGATGCCAACCTTCGAGAGGGGAATCTCCACGGTCTTCCCCTCCATCCCCCGGTACCGTCGGTCCTCTGGGTGATACACCAGGCAAATGTCCCCGAACATGGTTTCGGGGCGCGTGGTTGCGACAATGACCCCGGCGGCGGCTTCCTGCCGCCCGCTGCCGCTCTCTTGTGCTCCCTGCTGCCCCCTTGCGCCCCCCGCCGCCGAGTAGGGATACCGGATGTAGTACAAGAAATCGTCCCGCTCCCGGAACTCGGCCTCCTCGTCTGACAGCGCCGTGTGGCACCGGGGACACCAGTGGATGATCCTATGGCCCCGGTAGATCAGTCCCTCGTGGTACAGCCGCACGAACGTCTCCAAGACAGCTCTGATGTACCGCTCGTCGAGGGTGAAGCGGGTGCGGGACCAATCGCAGGAGCTGCCGATGGCCTTGAGTTGCTCGAGGATGGTGCCGCCGGTCTCCCTGACGTACGTCCATACCCGCTCCACGAACGCCTCGCGACCCAGGTCCTGCCGTCGGAGGCCATCCTGTGCGATGAGCCGCTCGATCACGTTCTGCGTTGCGATCCCGGCGTGGTCGGTTCCCGGCAGCCACAGCACCTCGCGCCCGCGCATCCGCTGCAACCGAATCAAGACGTCTTGGATGGTGTTGTTGAGCCCGTGCCCCATGTGCAGCACGTCGGTGACGTTCGGCGGCGGGATGACGATGACGTACGGGTCCCGGCCCGAGTCCACGGACGCGGTGAAGATGCCGCCGTCGATCCAGCGTCGATAGGTGTGCTGTTCGATCGCAGACGGATCGTACTTGGGAGCCAGTGCCGTCTTCGTCATGTACCGGTCGTGGGGTATTGGGTAAACCCGGTCAGTGGGATCCGAGCGGCGTAGCGGCGCAGATGCGTGTCAGCTCGCGCTCGAGGGTGCCGACTTTCGGCGGGGCACGTCGTCCCCCTCGACCAGGACGCGATTGACGACGACGTCGGCGCCGGGGACGCCACGGGCGAGCTTGCCCGCCAGCCGTCTCGCCGTTGGGTCGGGCGCGGTCCCCGTGAGCTCGACCACGCCGTCACCGAGTCCCCGTACGCTGATGGTCAGGTCCCGCGTCGTGGGGTTCTCTTCCAGTGCGGCCGAGACCGCGCGTTCCACCGTGCCCGGATCCTGTGGCGGCTCCGCCGACCTGGCGGATCGGAGCCTCCCGACGACCCGCCGCACCCGGTCCGAGCTGACACGTCCGACGGACGCGCCAGCCACTAAGCCGGCCATCACACCCATCGCCAGGCCGGCGGCGGTCGACAGTGCCAACCCCAGCCAATCGCTCTCCTGCCGTTTGACGCGAATCAGATTCCCTCCCGTGGCACCCGACTATGGTCCTGGGTACAATTATACGATGCAACGAAACCCTTTGGTATAGCGACGTATGCAGAGCACGGCGCGAGAGACGGTCAGTCGCAGGATGGTGTGGGCCTCCGCAGCCATGGTGGCGGTCATCCTGATCGGCATCGTATTGTTCTTCGCGTTCGCGGATCGCGCCGAACCGCTGCTACCTTCCGCCGAAAGCCCAACCACCGCCGTTCATGAGTGAGCAGATCGCGATCACCCTGCCCGACGGCTCAGTGCGTTACGAGCCCGCCGGTGTGACGGCCCGCGCCGTGGCCGAGGCGCTTGGGTCGCGACTGGCGCGGGCCGCGGTCGCGGCGCGGGTGAACGGTGCCGTGTGGGATCTCGACCGTCCTATGCACGGGGATACGACCCTCGAGATCATCACGCAAGATGACCCTGCGGCCCTCGAAGTCCTGCGCCACTCGGCGGCGCATGTGCTCGCGACGGCAGTACGGCAGCTGTTCCCCGAGGCGAACATCGGCTTCGGCCCGGCTATCCAGGACGGGTTCTACTATGACTTCGAGGTGCCGCGGCCCTTTACTCCCGAGGATCTGCAGGCCATCGAGCGCAAGATGCGGGAGGTGATTGAGGCTGACCATCGGTTCGTGCGTGAGGAGGTGGAGCGCGACGAGGCCCAGCAACGGTTCAGGGATGACCCCCTGAAGCTCGAGCGACTCGAGGAGTTCGGGGAGGGGGAGGTGATATCGGTCTATACCAGCGGGCCGTTCGTCGACCTGTGCCGTGGCCCGCATCTCACCAGCACCGGGCGCCTGAGCCATTTCAAGTTGCTGCACGCCGCAGGGGCCTACTGGCGCGGTGACTCTCGCCGGCAGATGCTGCAGCGCATCTATGGGACCGCGTGGTTCAACAAGTCGGATCTCGACACCTACCTGCACCAACTGGAGGAGGCCGAGCGGCGGGATCACCGGGTACTCGGCAAGCAGTTGGATCTGTTCAGCGTCCAGGAGGACGTCGGGCCGGGGATGATCCTGTGGCATCCCCGTGGGGCGATCGTCCAGTACGAGCTACGGCGATTCATTGAGGATGAGTTGCTGCGGCGGGAATACGAGCTCGTTTACACGCCCCACGTCACTCGCGAGGACCTCTTCATTCGGTCGGGCCATCTACCACTGTACGAAGACCAGCAGTTTCCGGCGATGGGTGCGGCGGGGGGAGAAGCGGAGACCGTACGGTATCGGGTGAAGCCAATGAACTGCCCGATGCACGCGGTAATCTACGCATCGCGGCAGCGCTCCTATCGAGATCTCCCCGTTCGGCTTGCGGAGGTCGCCAACGTCTATCGGAACGAGCTGTCGGGCACGCTGCATGGCTTGCTTCGGGTGCGCATGCTCACGATGGACGATGCGCACATCTTCTGCCGCGAGGACCAGATCGAAGAAGAGATCTTCGACATGCTCGACCTGACCGAGCTCGTGCTCCGGACCTTTGGGTTCGAGTATCGCATCGATCTGGCGACGCGCCCGGTGAAGAAGATCGGCGGTGATGCGGCCTGGGAAGTTGCCGAGAGGGCGCTCCAGGCGGCGCTCGATCGGCGCAAGGTGACGTACGGTATCGATGAGGGCGGCGGCGCGTTCTACGGGCCGAAGATTGACATCAAACTGCGAGACGCCATCGGGCGTGAGTGGCAGGGTACCACGATTCAGCTCGACTATCAGATGCCGCAGCGCTTGGGTCTCGAATACGCCGGCTCGGACAACAAACCGCATCAGCCGGTGATGATACACCGGGCGATCTACGGTACGTTGGAGCGCTTCGTCGGCTGTCTCATCGAGCATTTTGCTGGCGCGTTTCCAGTCTGGCTTGCACCCGAGCAAGTGCGGGTCGTTCCCATCACAGATGGCCAGGCCGAGGCGGCCTGTACTGTCCACCGGCGATGTCGCGACGCAGGCATCCGCTCGTCGGTCGACGACCGCAATGAGACGCTGAACTACCGCGTGCGGGATGCCGAGCTGATGAAGGTGCCCTATATGGCCGTGGTCGGGCAACGAGAAGTGGAGCAGGGAACCATCGCTCTTCGGGCGCGCGGTGCGAAGAAGAAACAGGAGATTGTGCCGGTCGATGAGTTCGTCGAGCGGGCGCGGGAGATCATCCGCAGCCGCGCGCTCACGGTCTGGCCAGAGAGATAGTACCGGCAAGCCCGCGAGCAGTCACGTGAGTGTTTGTCTGGGTTGAGCGGCTAGGTGCGCGCCGTTAAGTTGAGCGCGGCAAACGAGTTGGGATTGATGGGAACGACGGGAGGATCTACAAGGTGGCAAGTAAAGAGACAACCCCGGTCATCGTCAGCGCGGCGAGAACGCCCGGCGGACGATACCTCGGCGGCCTGAGCCCACTGCGTGCCACGCAGCTCGGGGCGCTGGTAGTACGGGAGGCCGTCAGCCGAGCCGGCATCGAGCCGTCGGCGGTGGAAGAGGTCATCATGGGGCACGTGCTGCAGGGAGGCGCGGGACAAGCCCCTGCGCGGCAGGCGGCGATCGCCGGCGGTATTCCCGATCCCGTGCCGGCCGTAACCGTCAATAAGGTCTGCGGTTCCGGTCTCAAGGCGGTCATGCTCGCCGCCCAGGCCGTTCGGGCTGGTGATGTACACTGCGTTGTGGCGGGCGGCATGGAGTCCATGTCAAACGCGCCTCACTACGTGTTCGGTATGCGGGGGGGCGTCAAGTATGGGAATCAGCAGCTGATCGACGGTGTGCAGTTCGACGGGCTCTGGTGCTCTTTTGGCGACAACGTGATGGGATCCCACGCGGAGTACACGGCGCAGAAAGCTGGAATCACCCGCGAGGAACAGGACCAGTATGCCCTGGACAGCCATCGCAAGGCAGTGGCGGCCATAGAGAACTGCAAGTTCGAGCCGGAGGTCGTGGCGGTGGAGGTTCCCGGGCGAAAGGGCAGTACCGTCGTGGACAAGGACGAGGGACCGCGGAAGGACACCTCGTTGGAGGCCCTGGCCAAACTCAGGCCGGCATTCGAGAAAGACGGCACGGTGACCGCCGGAAACGCGCCCGGTCTGAACGACGGTGCGAGCGCCCTGGTGGTGACGTCACAGGCGTTCGCCGAGGCCCACGGACTCAAGGCACTGGCGCGGATCACGGGCTATGCGACGGGGGGTGGGCCCCCGCGGGAGCTGTTCTTTGCGCCGATCAATGCGGTGCAAAACCTGATGCAAAAGACTGAGACCGAGATCGGGTCGTATGACTTGATTGAGGCCAACGAAGCGTTCGCGGTCCAGGCCCTGGCCGACGGTCGCGGCCTGGGCTGGGACTGGGATCGGGTGAATGTCAACGGGGGTGCGATTGCCCTCGGCCACCCCATCGGCGCCAGCGGTGCCCGGATCCTGACGACCCTGCTGTACGCCATGCAGGATCGCGACGCCAACACCGGACTCGCAACGCTGTGCCTCGGTGGTGGGAATGCGGTAGCTCTGAGCGTGGAGCGAGGATCATGAACGATATTCGCACGGCACACCTGAGCATGACGCCGACCGCCGTGGTTCGGCGGTCCCTCGCCATTCTTGCCGGTGCCGTTCTCGTGGCACTGAGCGCCCAGGTCGCCATTCCACTTCCGGGAAACCCGGTGCCCATCACGCTGCAGGTGCCGGCTGTTCTGATCGTGGGCGGCTTGCTCGGGCCGCGACTCGGGGCCGCCAGCATGATTGTGTATCTCGCCTTTGGCGCGGCGGGGCTCCCGGTATTCGCCCCGACGGGGATGCCCGGCGTGGCGCGCCTGTTCGGGCCGACAGGAGGCTACTTGCTGGCGTACCCGCTGGCGGCAGCGCTGGTGGCGCTGATCATCGGGCACGGGCGGTCGTGGCTGTACCTGGCTCTGGGCCTGGTGGCTGGTGTAGCTGTGATCCATGTCGGCGGCGTAGCCCAACTCGCGATTCTCACAGGTGACGTGAGGACTGCGGTCAGCTTGGGCTCGCTGCCGTTCCTGTTGTTGGACGTGGTTAAGGTCCTGGTCGCCGGTCTCCTTATCTGGCGGCTTCGTTCGAAGACACGCGCGCTCCTCTAAGGGCGCGCGTCGTGTTTTTGGCTGTCGCCGCGCTGCTGGCGTTCTATGGTGCGGTGGCGGTGATCGCAGTGGCGATCACCATCGTCGTACCAGCGTCATGGGCAGCGGGGCGGTACGGGCTGCTGGTGGGTGTGCTGCCCGTCATGATCGCGGCGCTGGTGGTCAACGGCGTGGTGGTGGCCCGGGGCTGGTCGAGCTGGCGGACCCTCGGGTGGCAGGGCGGCACCCGGGATGCGGCGTCCTTCGGGCTCGGTGTGGGGCTCGGCGTCGTCATGGCGGCGGTGGCGCTGCTGGCCGCCATGACCTTGGGCACCGCCCGACTGGAGCTCACGGGCGAGCCTCTGGGTGCCTACCTCTCGGCCGCGGCGCCGGTGGGCATCGGGCTGGTGATGGCGGCGTTGGCTGAAGAGCTGGTGTTTCGCGGATATCCCCTGGTTCGGCTGGCGAAGCCGATCGGGAAGGTCTGGGCCAGCATGGGGCTGGCACTGGTGTTCGCTGCGCTCCACCTGGGCAACCCGGAGGTGTCGGCGCTGGGCTTAGTGAACATCGGACTCGCCTCGTTGGTGCTGAGTGCGGCGTTCTTCACCCCCGGCGGGCTGCCTGCCGCCTGGGGAGTGCACCTCGGGTGGAATGCTGGCTTGGGGCTGGGAGCAGATGCGCCGGTGAGTGGGATCGCGTTTCAGCTTCCCATCCTCGAGTTCGTCACTGGCGGGCCGTCTTGGGTGACCGGAGGCGCGTTTGGCCCAGAGGGCGGCCTGGCAGCCACGGTCGCGATGGGAGCGGCGTTGATCTGGCTCAGCCGTCGGGTGACGGGGGCCGGGAAGGGAGAGCCAACGTGAAAGCGGTAGCGGTGGTCGGTGCGGGCACGATGGGGAACGGGATCGCACACGTGTTCGCCCAGCACGGTTGGAACGTGACGATGGTCGACGTCGTCGAACGGCAGCTCGACCAGGCACTCGAGACCATTCGACGAAATATGGACCGGCAGATCAAGAAGGGGTCCCTTACCGAGGGTGATCGGGACGCGGCCCTAGCGCGGATCACGAAAGCAACGGGTCTCGATGCCGTGGGCGACGCCGGACTGGTGGTGGAAGCCGCCACGGAGGCACCCGACGTCAAGTTCTCCCTCTTCGAACAGCTCGACCGGGTGGCCGCCGATTCCACGATTCTGGCGACCAATACCTCGTCAATCTCCATTACCGAGATCGCGGCCCGTACGGCGCGGCCTGACAAGGTCATCGGGATGCACTTCATGAATCCCGTCCCGGTCATGAAGCTGGTCGAGGTCGTGCGCGGACTGGGAACGTCAGATGAAACGACCGCGACAGTGATGGAGACTGCTCGGGAGCTCGGTAAGACGCCGGTGGAGGTGAGTGACTACCCCGGATTCGTGGCCAACCGGGTGCTCATGCCGATGATCAATGAGGCGGTGTACTGCGTGATGGAAGGCGTGGCGAGCGCTGAAGCAGTCGACACGGTCATGAAACTCGGCATGAACCATCCCATGGGTCCCCTGGCGCTGGCGGATCTCGTTGGGTTGGACGTCTGCTTGTCCATCCTGCAGGTCTTGCACGATGGGCTCGGCGATCCGAAGTACCGCCCGTGTCCGCTGTTGCGAAAGATGGTGGCCGCCGGTCGTCTGGGTCGGAAGACCGGTGGTGGATTCTATGACTATAGCTGAGCCGCTGCTGCAAGAGGTTGACGAGCAGCGACGTGAGATCGTGGCACTCGCGCGGGAGTTCGCGCAGAAGGAGATCGCGCCCCGCGCTGCCGAGTGGGATCGGACGAAGCAGTACCCCGCAGAGGTCATGCGGCAGTTGGGCGAGCTTGGGTTCTACGGGTTGCGGATTCCCGAGGAGTACGACGGTCTGGGGCTCGACACCCTGACCTACATGATGGTGCTGGAAGAGATTGCGGCGGCGGATGCCTCGGTCTCCATCTCGCTCTCGGTACACAACTCGCTGCCGGTGAGCATGCTACTCGCCCATGGAACGGTGGAGCAGAAGGAACGCTGGCTGCGGCCCATGGCCCGGGGTGAGGTGTTGGCCGCGTTCTCCCTCTCCGAGGCAGACAGTGGCTCGGATGCGGCGAGCCTTCGGGCGCGGGCAGTGCGGGACGGGGACGCCTGGGTCCTGGCCGGTGAGAAAGCCTGGGTCACCAATGGCGACACGGCCGAGCTCCTGATGGTGATGGTGCGAACCGATACCCCGGAGGATTGGCGAGGTCGGCGCGGGATCTCGGCGTTTCTCATACCCGCCGGCACACCGGGCGTCGAGCCTGGCAAACCGGAGGACAAGCTCGGACTCCGGGCGTCCCGGACTACGACCCTCATGTTGAACGATGTACGGCTGGGTGACGAGCATTTGCTGGGAGAAGAAGGTGAGGGCTATATGTATGCCCTCCGGGCACTGGACAACGGACGGATGGGCGTGGCGGCTCAGGCGGTTGGCATTGCCCGGGCGGCGTTCGAGCATGCGAGACAGTACAGCGGGGAGCGACAGCAGTTCGAGAGGCCTATCAAGGAGTTTCAGGCGATTCAGTTCAAGCTAGCCGACATGGTTACTCGAATCACCGCGGCCCGCACGCTGATGTATGAGGCGGCTCGGGCTGAGGACCGCGGCGATCCGGTAGCCGAACTCGCGAGCATGGCCAAGTTGTTTGCTTCCGAGACTGCCATGTGGGTGACCACCCAGGCGGTACAGCTGTTCGGAGGCTACGGCTACATGCGCGACTACCCAGTCGAGCGGCTCTTTCGCGACGCAAAGGTGACGGAAATCTATGAAGGCACAAGTGAAATCCAGCGAATCGTCATTGCACGGGGGCTCTACTCCGAGTAGAGCCGAAATCACTAAGTCACTGGACGACGGCTTGTTCGAACTCATCGGAGAGCATCGCCATGAGCAGGTCAGCATCTGGCACGACCCAGATGCCGGCTACCGGGGGATCATCGCGATCCACAACACCACTCTGGGACCTGCCTTGGGCGGGACCCGCATGTGGACCTACGAGAACGATCTCGAAGCGCTCATCGACGTGCTACGGCTGTCACGGGGCATGACCTACAAGGCCGCCGTAGCGGGGCTCAACCTCGGCGGCGGCAAGAGCGTGATCGTGGGCGACCCGAATGAGACGGATCGGGGGCCGATCTTCCGAGCCCACGGCCGTCACGTGCAGTCCCTGTCCGGACGCTACATCACCGCCGAGGACGTCGGCACTAGCACGAGCGACATGGAGTTCATTCGGGAGGAGACGGAGTACGTGGTGGGGCTGGCCGGCCGGTCCGGTGATCCATCACCGATGACCGCCCTCGGCGTATACCGCGGGATGAAGGCGTGCGCACAGGTCGCCTATGGGAGCGATTCGCTGGCGGGGAAGACGGTGACCGTGCAGGGATGCGGGCACGTCGGCTACTACCTCTGCAAGCATCTCTACGAGGAAGGTGCCAAGCTCGTGGTTAGCGACATCGACGACCGGAAGGTGAAGCAGGTGGTTGACGAATTCCGCGCGACGGGAGTGGCACCGGACGACATCTATGCGGTCGATGCGGACATCTTTGCTCCCTGTGCGTTGGGAGCCGTCGTCAACGACGACTCCATAACGCTGCTCAAGGTCGACATTGTCGCCGGCGCGGCCAACAACCAATTGGACGAGGAGCGGCACGGCGATGCGCTGCATGAGCGGGGCATCATCTACGCACCGGATTATGCCATAAACGCCGGTGGGCTCATAAACGTGAACGCGGAAGTGGAAGGGTGGGATCTCGAGCGGTCGCGTCAGAAGGCGTCGGAGATCTACGCCACCATCCTCCGGGTCCTGCAGATCGCGAGCGATGCAGGCATCCCCAGCTACCGTGCCGCGGATCGGCTCGCGGGGGAGCGGATTGCCGAGGCCGCTGCGGCGAAGCAGGGAGTGGCGTAGCGGTGAGCGCGTATGAGTGAGCAACACGACCGGGCCCGGGCGCTCGAAGACGCGGACGGCTGCATCCACGCCCTGATCCGGCGTGAGGTCGCCCGTCAGGAGAATGGGCTCGAGCTCATCGCTAGCGAGAACTTCGTCAGCCGCGCGGTGCTGGAGGCCATGGGCTCCGTGCTGACCAACAAGTATGCCGAGGGCTATCCCGGCCGGCGGTACTACGGCGGCTGCGAAGTGGTGGACGAGATCGAGCAGTTGGCCATCGACCGCGCCCTGGAGCTGTTCGGGGCCGACCACGCCAACGTCCAGGCCCACAGCGGCTCCCAGGCCAACATGGCCGCCTACCTGGCCGTGCTCGAACCCGGGGATACCATCATGGGCATGAAGCTCCCGCACGGCGGGCATCTCACTCATGGATCCCCGGTCAACGCGAGCGGTCGGTTGTTTCACGCCGTGCAGTACGGCGTGAATGAGGTGACAGGGCTGATCGACCTGGATCAGGTGCGGGAGGTCGCCCGCGCGGAGCGTCCCAAGTTGATTATCAGCGGCGGCAGTGCCTACCCGCGGACAATCGACTTTGCCAGCTTTGCGGAGATCGCCCAAGAGGTGGAGGCGAAGCTGCTGGTTGACATGGCCCACATCGCGGGACTGGTCGCGGCAGAGGTCATTCCGTCGCCTGTTCCTCACGCGGACGTGGTCACCAGCACCACCCACAAGACGCTGCGCGGTCCCCGGGGCGGATTCATCCTCTGTCGTGAGGAGCTGGCGAAGGCGGTGGACAAGCAGGTCTTCCCCGGCACGCAGGGGGGGCCACTCGAGCATGTGATCGCGGCCAAGGCCGTGGCGTTCCTGGAGGCCCTGCAGCCGGCGTTCCGGCTCTATGCGGCGCAGGTAGTGAAGAACGCAGTGGTGCTGGGCGAGACCCTCATCGAGCACGGGCGTACCCTGGTCTCAGGCGGGACCGACACGCACCTCCTGCTGGTGGACCTGCGCCCGCAGGGGATGACTGGCAGGGAGGCGGAGGAGGCCTTGGGTCGGGTGGGCATCCACGTGAACAAGAACACCGTTCCGGGTGATCCCCGGTCGCCATTCGTGACCAGCGGGATCCGGGTCGGCACCTCCGCCCTCACCACCCGGGGCATGATGGAAGACGAGATGCGGCGCGTGGCCGGATTCATCGATGCGGTGCTCCGGGCGCCGGATGACGGCACTGTCGCGCGGATTGGCGCTGAGGTCCGGGACCTGGCGGGTGCGTTCCCCCTGTACCGGGCGGCGGCGGCGGCGGCGGGGTAGCCTTCAGCCCTCAGCCATCAGCCGTCAGCCACCAGCCTTCAACAGGATGCGGCTCGGCCACAGCCTCGCTGGCTGAGGGCTGGAGGCTGAAGGCTTCCGGCCCCCCCCTTGCTGAGCAGGGACGACTGTTCCACCTTAGATAACGTGTTCGAACTGCAACTCGCTGACGACATCCTCGCGCGGATCCGTGCGCTCGACGGGCGCTACCACGAACGGGCCTACCTGTTCGTGCTGGCGGCTCTCGAGTACTGCCAGCGGAAGCGGAAGGTACGGGGTCACATTTCGGGTGGGGAGCTGGCGTACTCGTGCCGAGATTTTGCCCTGGAGCAATTCGGCCTAACCGCGCGCACCGTGCTTTCACATTGGGGAATCGAGGCGACCGATGATATCGGCCGCATCGTGTTCGTCCTCATCGAGATTGGCCTCCTCATCCGCCATCCCAATGACCGGGTTGAAGACTTCCAGGGCGTGTACGACTTTTCGGAGGCGTTCGAGGGCGACTACCCGTGGGCGGGCATCGGTCGTGCGGGCAGGGTAGTGTAGCGTTCCACTGGTCCTCAATCCTCAGCATCCGGACCCCTCTGCAGGTCGCCCTGCCGGGGCTCGCGATTGCTGGCGATTGAGGACTAAAGGCTTTAAGCTCCAGGCTTTGGGGAAGGGAGCAGCTGTATGGACGATGTGATGAACTGGCCTCAATGTCTCAAGTGTGGGAAGGGCGTTCTCATCCCGCTGTCCGACTACGGGCGGGACGGGGCTCCGATCCGTTACAAGGCATGGGCCTGCTCGAATCCGGACTGCGGCTTCAACCTCCGTATCGACAACGGCGAGATCTCGTTCGGCCGCGCCATCGGGCAGAGCTTCAAGTAAGCCGTCAGCCCTCAGCCGTCAGCAGACTGCGAACTCGCTTGTCTGGCTCAGGGACGGTGGAAGCGGCAACATGCAATTCGCAGTTCGCAATTCGTGGGTGGCCGCTTCGAGCCCGGACTGCGAATCGCGAATTGCAAACTGCGCCGCTGAGGGCTGGTGGCTGATGGCCGAAGGCCGATAGCTTTAGCCTCACTTCCCATGCCCCTTCCTGTTCTCAATGCGTCACAGGCAGCCGAGTGGGACGAGCGGGCCCGCGTGGCCAGTCGCATTCCCAGCCGGGTGCTCATGGAAGCGGCAGGCCGGGCCGTGGCCCAGGTGCTGGCCCGGGATTTCCCCGCTGCGCTCTGTGAGGGTGTGCTGCTCGTGGCCGGACACGGGAACAACGGCGGTGACGGCTGGGTGGCTGCCCGGGCGCTCCGCGCCGGCGGGGCCCGCGTCTGCGCCGTGGAGACCGACCACGAGCGGTCCGCCGACTGCGAGGCCAACCGTGCCCTGGCGTTGGACGAGGGGGTTGAACTCCTCCCGGCAGGCCGGGCGTGGCCGTCCGTCGGGGTCGCCATCGACGCCCTGTTGGGCACCGGGGCGTCCGGCGAGCCTCGAGGGTCCATTGGTGAGCTGGCGCAGCGTGTGGCGGAGTACCCCGGGCCGGTGGTGGCGGTGGACGGGCCGACGGGCCTCGATCTCTCCACTGGTCAAGCGTGGGGTCCCTGTCGCGCCACCGTGACCGTGACGTTCGGCGGTGTGCGCCGCGGTCACCTGCTCCAGCGCGACTGGTGCGGCAAAGTGGTCATCGCCGATATCGGCTTTCCGCCCTCCGATCCCTCCTGGCCCGTCCTCATGGTCGACTCGGAGGCGGCAGCGCTGCTCCCCGCATTCTCCGCATCGATGCACAAGGGCCAGCGTGGCCACGTCGTCATCATTGGCGGTGCCGAAGGGATGGCGGGGGCCGCTCTCCATGCTGCCTCCGCAGCGTTCGCAGCCGGGGCCGGGCTGGTGAAGATCGCTGCCTCGCAGCAGACCGTGCAGGCGGCCCAGGCAGTGCACCCCGACGCCCTCACGGTTACCACCGCACTCGGGCCCGAGTGTGAGCCTGAGCTCGAGGAGGTGATTGACTGGGCACATGCCGTGGTGCTGGGGCCGGGCCTGGGTCGCGGCGAGGAACGGAATCGATTCGTGGCAGCGGTGTTGCAGCGGGCCGGAGTGCCTGTCGTGGTGGACGCCGACGCCCTGCACACCGGCTGGGAAGCACTCACCAGCGGTGATGCTCCCCGGGTCTTCACACCGCATCCCGGCGAATTCCTGGACGCCTTCCATGAGTTCGCGGGGCAACTCAAGGAGGACCGCTTCGCCGCCGCTTCTGCCGCTGCTGCCGCCGCTGGCGCTTCGGCTGCGTCCACCGTCCTCCTGAAAGGCGTCCCCACCATCATTGCGGTGCGCGACCGGCCGCTCCGCGTAGTAGCAACGGGCAATCCAGCCCTCGCCACCGGTGGGAGCGG
This sequence comes from Gemmatimonadales bacterium, assembly GCA_011772755.1. Taxonomy (GTDB): domain Bacteria; phylum Gemmatimonadota; class Gemmatimonadetes; order Gemmatimonadales; family GWC2-71-9; genus WVYX01. The sequence goes on along the minus strand of WVYX01000207.1, from coordinate 9,669 downwards.
CGATCTCCTCTCCGGTTTCATCGCGGCGTTTCTGGCACGGGGAATCGATCCCCGAGACGCTGCCGCGCTGGGCGCGTTCACGTTGGGTCGCGCGGCGGAGCTGGCGGCGGCCGATCTGACGGTGCGGTCCACCCGGCCCGCCGACGTGCTGGCTGCGGTGCCCGAGCTGTGGCGCATGCTGGCGGTACCGCGCCCTTTCATCCCGCCTGTGCTGTTCGAGTTGCCCGCGCCGGCACTGGTCTGATGCGTGGCGCGGCGGTGCTGCTCGCCGCGCTGGCGTGCGCCCAGCCCCTCAGCGCCCAAGTCGGGTCACGTGTCTGGCGGCCTGACGAGCGGGTCATCATCTCCGATTTCAGCTACGTCGAGGCACTCGCCGTTTCTGAGGACGTGCTGTACCAGGCAACCCGGGGAGGGCTCGGCATCTACGACCGGCGGTTCGCGCGGTGGAACCCGCCCGTTACCCACCTCGATGGATATCCCACAGAGCCGGTCTTGGCCGCCCTGGTGGATCCCCTTGACCGGTCGGCCTGGCTCGGCACGGGACAGGCCGTCTTGCGCTACGAGCCCGTCCTTCGCCTCTTCGAATCGATCCCGCTGCCGGGCGGCGCACGGGATCTGATGTTTGACCGCGACGACGCCATCCGGGGGATCTACCTGCGGGGGCGACGTGGATGGCAGTTCCTCCCGCGAGGGAGCCCCATCCCCACAGGTGCGGCTTCGCTGCCTCCTGCTGGGCGGCAGGTGCGCACGACCACGGTGGAGGCTGTGTTGCAGCAAGTGCCGTTCGCCCTCGCGAGGGCTCCGCTCACGCTGATGGATGAGCGTGTGCGCCGCTACCGTTACACCGCCGCGGCCGTCGCTCCGGTCACGGACGAGATCTTCTTTGGAACGGACGGGCTCGGGGTGCTCAGGGTGGACGCGGCGACGACAGAGGTGGAGCGCCTACCGTTTGGCATCCTCGACCGAGCCGTGGGGGCCGTGGTGACGGTGCCCGGGGGTGTGTGGACTGGCACAGGCCTGCGAGGGAGGCGGGTCGGCTTCGCGTTCGTGAGCGATGACGTGCAGCGGTACGAGTACGACGAGGGTCCTCCCGCGACCGGATACAACTTCCGCGCGGTGCGAGACCTGACGGCCAGGGGGCGGTCGCTGTGGGCGGCGACGGACGCGGGGGTGGTGCGGGTTGAGCCCCGTGTCCGCGCCGAGTCCATGATGACCGGCTTCGGACTGGGCATGGAAGACGCTTACGCGCTGGCGCAGGGGAGCCAGGGTGTGTGGGTCGGCACCCGCAGTGGCCTCGCGTTCGTAAGCGACGACGGCGTCGTGACGCGGATCGATGATCGGGTAGTGGATCCGATCCTGGCCCTGGCCGCCACCCGTGACACGGTGTGGGTGGGCGGCCTGCGGGGGCTGGGCGTCACCTGGCACGGCAGCAGGGAAATCGTGGTACCGCGGGATGTCGCCGAGAACGTCGTACTCAGGGGCACGATCGTTGCTCTCACCTTCAGCGCCGATACCCTGGTTGCCGCCACCCCGGATCGGATCGCGTGGCGTACCCCCGAGGGGCAGTGGCTCATCGAGCGGGTAATCGCTGGCGAGTTGGGTGAGCTCACTGTGCTGGCGGGAGACGTCGCAGGGGTCTGGGTGGGGGGGGA
>WVYX01000207.1:0-7936 GCA_011772755.1 Gemmatimonadales bacterium | reverse complement strand
GGTGGCCACTGACGACGGTCTCGTGCGATTCACCAAGGAGGCACTCCTGCCGTGAGCGTTCCGTCGTTCCGTCGCTCCGACGGGCCGCCGTCCCACACCCCGTTGGGCCCTGGTGGGGAGTTCGACCGCATTCGCACCATTTGGCGGCGCATGGGGGAGCAAGCAACGCCAGCAGGTGATGACTGTGCCATTGTCACGCTGGGAAGTGAGCGTCTTGCTGTTTCCACTGACATTGTGCTCGAGGGGACTCATTTTCGGCCAGGGTGGATGTCGCCGGCGGAGATCGGCTGGCGCGCGGCGGCGGCGGCCCTTTCCGACCTGGCGGCGATTGCTGCTGAGCCCCTAGGCCTGTTGGTGAGCCTGGGTGTTTCGCCGGAGTGGCCCGAGGAGCACGTGGCCGACGTGATGGAGGGGATCGGCGAGGCCGGCCGGGCGGTTGGGGCGATGGTGTGGGGGGGCGATCTGGTGCGAAGCGAGCAGCTCGTGGTGGATGTGGTAGTCGTCGGTCGAGCCGATGCTCCGGTGCTCCGTTCCGGCGCTCAGGCCGGCGATGGGCTGTGGGTGACCGGCAGCCTTGGCGCGCCGGCCGCGGCACTGCGGGCCTGGCTGGGCGGTCACGAGCCCGATGCGTCGGCCCGACAGCGGTTTGCCCACCCCCACCCTCGGATTGCCGAGGCCAAGTGGTTGAGGGACCAGGGGGCGAGGGCGATGATTGATATTAGCGACGGGCTGGTGGGTGACGCCGGGCATCTGGCGGCGGCTTCGGCGGTTGCGGTTGCCATCGATAGTGAGCGCGTGCCGCTGCATGCCGCCGCCGATTCCCCGGACAGCGCCTTGGTGAGCGGGGAGGAGTACGAGCTGCTGGTTGCGCTGCCTGAGGGCGCTGACCCAGACCCGACGGTGTTCCAGGACACCTTTGGCATTCCGCTCACACGGATCGGGCGGGTGGCGGCGGGCGCCGGCGTCGAGGTGCTCAAGAACGGATTGCCTGCGCCGCTGCCCACCGGGTACGTGCAGTTCTGAAGCCGCGGATGACTGCGGATGAACGCCTATGGCTTCTGGTCTGTTGACCACACGATCCCCCATGAGTGCGGCATGGGTGGGGTACTGGGTTCGGCCGTGATCCACGTATATCCGCGGCTTTCTCTCTCTCTGTAGGGACGATGCTGCGGGCGATCTGGTACTTGGTGAGTCTCCTGGTGCTGACCATCTGGCACGGCGGGAAGGTGATTGTGGCCAGGTTGATCGGTCTCCCCAACCGACCGGGCGGGCTGTATGATCGCACCGCGCGGGTGTGGTCCACCGGGCTGCTGCGGGCGGCGGGTGTCTCGGTGCGAACCCGGGGGCTTGACCGGGTGCCGCGAGACGGGCCGGTGGTGTATGCCTCCAATCACCAGTCGTTTATCGACATCCTGGCCCTCGCCGCGACGATTCCCGGCACCATGCGGTTCGTTTCCAAGAAGGAGCTGGCGAAGGTCCCCGTGTTCGGAGCGGCGATGCGGTCGGCGGGGCACATCTTCATCGACCGCCAACACCGCCAGCGCGCCTTCGAGGCATACGAGGAGGCGGCGTTGGCGGTACGTGCCGGCATGAGCGCGGTGGTGTTCGCTGAGGGGACGCGGAGCCGCACCGGTTTTCTGCTCCCGTTCAAGAAAGGCCCGTTCGTGTTCGCCATCGCGGCGCAGGTGCCGGTGATTCCCGTCTACTGCGCGGGAACGTTCACCATTCTCCCGAAGGGCAGTATGCGGATCCGGCCGCAGCCCGTCACGCTCATGTTTGGGGAGCCGATTCCCACCGCCGGGATGGATTACGAAGACAGGGAGCAACTGCTGCAACAGACTCGTGCTGTCATAGAACAATTCAAGATTGACGCGGGTGAAGCGGGGAGGTAGGTTCGCGGCGCCATGAGTACCATCATCGAAGTTTCAGCGCGTGAAATCCTCGATTCTCGAGGCAATCCTACGGTCGAGGCCGAGGTCCGGCTTTCGAGTGGAGTCGCGGGACGTGCCGCCGTGCCCAGTGGCGCGTCGACCGGTGAGCACGAGGCCGTCGAACTGAGGGACGGTGACGCCGAGCGGTACGGCGGCAAGGGTGTGCTCCAGGCGGTCCGCAATGTCAACGAAGTCATCGGACCGCGGCTCGAGGGCATGGAGGCCGTCGATCAGTTGTCGGTGGACGATGAGATGCTCGATCTCGACGGGACGCCGAACAAGGGCAACCTGGGGGCCAACGCGATTCTCTCCGTGTCGCTGGCGGTGGCCCGGGCGGCGGCTGCCGATGTCGGCCTGCCGCTGTACCGCTATCTCGGGGGACCGCTCGTGCACGTGTTGCCCGTGCCCATGATGAACATCCTGAACGGCGGCGCGCACGCGTCCAACAACGTGGACGCGCAGGAGTTCATGGTGGTCCCGGTGGGTGCCGAGGCGTTTGAGGACGCCCTGCGGATGGGGGTCGAGGTGTTCCACGCCTTGAAGAAGGTGTTGACCAAGCAGGGGCTGTCGACTGCGGTCGGGGACGAGGGCGGGTTCGCGCCGATGCTGCCCAGCAACGAGGCAGCGCTCGATGAGGTGATCACCGCCATTGCGGCAGCGGGGTATCGGCCTGGGGAGGACGTCGCCGTCGCCCTGGACGTCGCCGCCAGCGAGCTGTACGAGGATGGGATGTACGTGTTCAAGAAGGGTGACGGTTCGCGCCACTCGGCGGAGCAGATGGTGCGGCTGTACGAGAGCTGGATCGAGAGATACCCCATCGTTTCCATCGAGGACGGTCTCGCGGAGGATGATTGGGAGGGGTGGAAGCAGCTGAGCGAGGTGCTGGGGGAGCGGGTGCAGCTAGTGGGGGACGACCTGTTCGTCACCAACACCGAGCGGTTGGCTCGGGGGATCGAGCAGGACATTGCCAACGCCATTCTGATCAAGGTGAATCAGATCGGCACCCTGACCGAGACGCTCCAGTGCATCGAGTTGGCGAGGGGTGCGGGGTATGGCACGGTGATCTCCCACCGCTCAGGTGAGACGGAGGACACGTTCATTTCCGATCTCGCGGTGGCCACTGGTGCGGGGCAGATCAAGACGGGCAGCGCGTCCCGCACCGATCGCATTGCCAAGTACAATCAGTTGCTGCGTATTGAGGAGGAGCTGGAGCCGTACGCGCTCTATCCCGGTCGCAGCATGTACACCCCGTGACCCGAGTTCGCCTGCTCGGGCTGATCGTGGTGGCCGGCGGGCTGGCCTTCGGCGTCATGGGTGGCCTGTACGGCACTTTGGACTGGTGGCGGCTCAAGCGGCAGGTGAAACAGGAACGTGAGACCCTTGCCCGGCTGCAGGCGGAGATCGACAGCCTGGCGGCGTGGGCTGACCTGTTGGAGGCCGATTCGGCGACGCAGGAGCGGGTGGCCCGGGAGAAGTTCGGGATGATTCGGGACGGGGAGATGTTGTATTGGGTGGAGGGACCGGAGCGGTGACTGGAGGGGTGGGGTGAGGGTGGGTATTATAGACGGCGACGGGGTTGAGTGGTGTGTGGTTGAGTTGCAGCCCCGGGCTCTCGCCGGGGTCAGAATCGTGGCGGCGTAGCTCAGCTGGTTAGAGCAGCGGAATCATAATCCGCGTGTCGGGGGTTCGAGTCCCTCCGCCGCTATCGCACGACAGGACAATGGCTAAGGGCTGTTGTCCTGTTCTGGTTCTGACTGCTGCAGACAATGCCTTTGGCGGTATGTTTGGCGCACCCAGTGCAGAGTCCTGCGTCGGCGAACGCCATCTCACCGTCCCAAAGACGTTCACCCCGCACGGGGGATGAGAGAGGCAACAGGCGCACTCCCCGCGTGCCACTGTTACGCGAAAGGGCTCGCCGAATGTGCACCAAACGTGCGTCTTACGGTCTCTCAGACGCCCTGTGACGTGATCCTCTAAGGAATAAGCCAGCTAAGCTTGGTCACGCGGACCTGACGGTAAAAAACGCGACACCGGACTGGACCGACAGACCCCCCGGCCTAGGGCGAGATCGCTGTACGCCTGGCCAGATATTCGCGGCAAATCTCTGAAAAGCACAACGCCCGGCGCGGGGCCAGGCGTTGATGCTTGCTCATTGGCAGAGCATGGTCCAATAGTGAACCTCAGGGGGCGGCAAAGATTCGTGCCCGATCAGGACCTTCCACAAACTCTGCCCAGCTCTGCTAGCGTGTCCGCTCCTCCTTGCCAGCCCGGTATCCGGACTGCATCTTGCCAACACATCCTCAAGCGGATCATCAGGCTCATGGTGCCGGTGGGCTGCGAGGTCCGCGGCCGTCCCGGCGCCTCCAGAGGGGCACTCACCCGACGACGACACTCTGAGACCCATCGACTGTGCTGGTGTATCCTTGGCGCGCTGGCAACGCTGTAGGCCCGATCGGCCAATGAAGCAAGTCTCAGGTGACGGTCTGCGAAGGACACCAAGGTCGGAATAGGTGGGTGCAGTGACACGTCTGGCCCTGCGTATCTGTCTGATCTCGTCAGCGCTTTCCCTTCTCCCCTGTGTGATTGGCGCGCAGCAAACGTTCGAATTCAGGCGAGCCTGGAAAGAGAGAGTACGCACAGTCCGCGAGACTCGCGAAACCGTCGGGCCGCAGCTCGGTCCTGCTTACACCGCTCTGCAGCTGAACGAGGCCGGGGCCGCAGTCAGCGGGACTCTCCATATACCGGTGCTAGCGGGGTTGGCGAGTGATCAGTCCGCGCCGTACTCGGCAGCCGATTATCAGCGACGCTTGTTCGGCGATGGGATCGGATCAGTATCGCTGAGCGAATACTACGCCGAAGTGTCAGGCGGGATGCTGACGGTCACGGGCGTCGCCGCAGACTGGGTGCCCCTGAGCAACACGGCGTCATACTATGAGCTGGATCTAGGGGGCGACCCTTACGGTCGCACAGCAGAGTTCATTCATGAGGTTCTGCTGGGAGCCGACGGCTCTCTCGACTTCTCGCAATTCGATAACGACGGTTTTGACAACATTCCGAACTCCGGAGACGATGACGGCTTCGTGGACGTGGTGGCATTCATCTATCGCTCGCAGTCCAGGAGCTGCGGAGGTGCAGGCATCCTACCACACCGAGGGACCTATGCGGAGTGGTGGGACGCGCCGTTCACGACCAACGATCGGGCTGCCAACGGCGGTTTCGTTCGGGTGCTGGATTACACCATACAGTCCGGAGTGAAGTGCGGGTGGCGCGGGGCCGACTCCATCATGGGGAGCGGCACCGTTGCACACGAGATTGGTCATGCTCTCGGTCTGCCAGATCTGTACGACACAACTCCGCCAGCGAGTCCCGATTCCTACGGGATTGGCGTGTGGGGTCTCATGGGACTTGGCGGTGACAACACTGAAATCTCACCCGCACACTTCAGCGCGTGGTCCAAGGACTACCTTGGATGGGTCAACGTCACAACCGTTTCCACGAGCTCCAGCTGGCAACTGGATGCAGTCCAGAGTGGCAGATCAGTGCTGCAGGTGGATGTCCCTGGTAGTGCGGAGTACTTCCTCCTGTCGAACCGACAGGTGGTTGGTAGTGACGACCATCTGCCGGGATCCGGACTCCTCATATGGCACATAGATGATGCTGTGGGGCACAACGACGACGCACTTCACAAGCGAGTCGATCTCGAGGAGGCAGACGCACTCGACGATCTCGACGCGCGTCGGAATAAGGGGGACGCTGGAGACGCCTATCCGTCGGGAATCGCGCCCAGCCGGAATACACGCTTCGATGCGACCTCCTACCCGAACAGCGATTCCTATCTCGGCACGCCATCTGGCCTGACCGTAGCCAACATCGTTCTGAGCGGCGGCGACGCATTCTTTGAGATCACCTTCCCACAGCCTGAGATCTCACGCAGTCCGGCAAACATGAAGTTCACGGCTGTGGAGGGAGGCAGTGACCCGGCCAGTCAGACGCTGCAGATCGGTAACGGTGGTGGCGGCACACTCGGCTGGACGGTGAGTGACGATGCCGAGTGGTTGAGTCTGTCTCCCACGGGCGGCAGCTCGACGGGTGAGAGCGACAACGTCACTCTGAGTGTCAACACGTCAGGCCTCGAGGCCGGCACCTACGCCGCGACGATCACGATCGCGGCAACGGCAGCGAGTAACTCACCACAGACAACGGCAGTGACACTGACGGTAGCGGAACCTGACCCGGAGATCTCACGCAGCCCGGCAAACATGACGTTCACGGGCGTGGGTGGAGGCAGTAACCCGGCCAGCCAGACTCTTCAGATCGGTAACGGTGGTGGAGGCACACTCGCGTGGACCGCGAGTGACGATGCCGAGTGGTTGAGTTTGTCTCCTGCGAGTGGCAGCTCGGCCGGTGAGATGGACAACGTCACTGTGAGCGTGAACACCTCCGGTCTCGCGGTCGACACGTACACGGCGGCGATCACGATTACAGCAGCGGCTGCTGGCAACACACCGCAGAAGACGTTCGTGACGCTGGAGCTGGCGGAGGCGATCGACACGATTACGATCGTCGGCGAGGGACCGGGGGATGGCACCGTCGCCAGCAGTCCCCCACGCATATCGTGCGTGATAACTGCCGGGGTTGCATCAGGGAGTTTTGTTTCGTCGTTCCCGCGTGGGACTGCCGTTGCGCTGACCGTGGCTGGTTCACGTGGTTGGCGCGATATCGTTGTGCGCGATCTTGCCGGCGGAAGCACAGTTTGTCCCGGGGCTCTGTGCACTCCCTCCTACACGCTGGATCAATCGCGCTCTTTCGCCGTCAGTTTCAATGACCAAGGGCCAGTGATTGCCGTGACACCTACCGAGTTGGATTTCGTGGCTGCTGAGGGTAGCACCGCCCCGGCAGATCGAACTCTTCAGATCGGTAACGGTGGTGGTGGCACACTCCAGTGGACCGTGAGTGACGATGCCGAGTGGCTGAGTCTATCTCCCGCGAGTGGCAGCTCAGCCGGTGAGGCGGACAGCGTCACTGTGAGCGTGAACACGTCTGGTCTCGCGGCCGACATGTACACGGCGGCGATCACGATTGCAGCAGCGGCTGCGAGCAACACACCGCAGACGACGGCGGTCACGCTCACGGTAACGCAGCCTGATCCAAAGATCTCTCTTAGCGCCGAGAGCATGACGTTCACGAGTGTGGAGGGAGGCAATAACCCGGCAACTCAGACGCTTAAGATCGGCAACGGCGGTGGTGGGACACTCGACTGGACGGTGAGCGGCGACGCCCAGTGGTTGAGTCTCGCTCCTCCGAGCGGTAGCTCGACGGGTGAGACCGACGACGTGACGGTTGGTGTGAACACGGCGGGTCTCTCAGCAGGCACGTATACGGCGACGGCAACGGTTGCTGCAACGGGAGCAACCAACGCGCCACAGGCCGCGACGGTGACGTTTGGGCTATTGGCGCCGCCCCAGCTCGATGACATTGTGGCAGCCCTGCTCGGTGGCGAGGCACTCGACGAGGTACGAGTTGAGTACCTGGACGGTCTCGGAAACAACAACGGACTTCTCGACGTCGGCGATTTCCTGGCCTGGCTCGACCGCACCGATCAATCGACAAGCGCATCCGCACTCCGCATGATCTCGGAGAAGAAGCCATGACTTTCCGGCGCCAGCTACTCGGAGTCTGTCTATCGGTTCTGGGCACAGTGTTGCTCGGTAGCTGCGGTGCTGACGCTGGTGACGGCTGCGACCCAACGGACCCGACATGTAACCCGCCCGTGGCCGGACATATCGCTTTGACAATCTCCACGCCGCATTACGACGATCGTGCCGTGGTCCTGACAATCAGAGGTGAGCTCACTGCCGCTCACGCCGCTACGGGATACCGGCTGTTCCAAGCCGCGGATGCACAGACCTTCATTGTCATCTCGACGGGCGCTATGGATCGGGTGAGTAGCGTCTTGATCATTGATGTCCCCGATCTTGCAAGACGAGCGAGCTACTCGGCCACGG
>WVYX01000229.1 GCA_011772755.1 Gemmatimonadales bacterium | reverse complement strand
ACACCCAAGTGATCACTGAGGTCACCCTGCCCGTGCCCTCTCGATCCGCCGGCGGCGCGAGGATTGTCTGCTAATGCAACCCGCTGCACCGACGTCCCGTATCTCGTCACCTTGGCCCTAGTGCTTCAGTCTCGGCCAGGGCAACTTCCCTGCACTGAAACGAGCATCTCGGTACCGGTAGGGGCGCACCATGCTGTGCCCCTACACCACACCTCGGAGGAGTAATGCGGAGCCTTCAGTGCAATCGATGTGCCGGCCTCGCAGCGGCCCTGGTAGTCATGAACACACACCTACTCTCAGCCCAGACGTTCCGCTCCGACGATCCGGTCATCCGTCAGATGTGGCAGCAGGGAATGGAGCAGTCACAGACGGAACTCCTGGCGCAGGTGCTCATGGACTCGATCGGCCCCCGGCTGGCGGGCTCCACCGAGCTGGCCAGCGCCCAGGACTGGCTGGTGGGGTTGTACGAGAGCTGGGGCGTCACGGTCCGCAAGGAGCAGTACGGCACCTGGCATGGCTGGCGGCAGGGCACCCTGCACGTGGACCTCGTCGCCCCCCGGGTGCAGACGCTCGAGGCCGAGTTCCTGGCCTGGAGCCCCGGCACCGACGGTCCGGTGGAGGGCGAGGTCATCAACTTCATGGACGTGGCCGTGGGCGAGCCCGAGGAGTGGCTGCCCAAGCTCGCCGGCAAGTGGGTGATGCTGCTGCCCGCCATCGAGATGTGCCGCGCGCCGCAGGAGGCCGAGAAGTACGCCCGGCCCGAGACGCTGGAGCGGATCGGGGCGCAGCGCGAAGCAGCCTGGGGAGCCTTCTGGAACCGGGAGGACGAGCTCGGCGGCTATTACGTGTTTCGCCCGCTCATCGACTCATCGGCAGCCCTCGGCTTTCTCCAGAGCTGGTGGTCGGACGGCTGGGGCGTGAACAAGGTGTTCGACTCCTGGACCCGCACCAAGCCCTCGCTCGACATCTCGTGCGAGGACTACGGCATGCTCGCCCGCATGGTGGCCCGCGGCCAGCGCCCGCGCATCCGGGTGGACGCCGACGCGGAGCTGCTGGGCGAGGTGCCGCAGTTCAACGTGATCGCGGAGCTCAGGGGCACCGAGCTGCCCGACGAGTACGTCGTCCTCTCGGCGCACCTCGACTCGTGGCACGCGGCGACCGGCGCCACCGACAACGGCACCGGCACCATCACGATGCTCGAGGCGATGCGCATCCTGAAGGNNCCCAGGCGCACCATTCTGGTGGGCCACTGGGGCCCCGAGGAGATGGGCCTCATCGGCTCGCGCGCCTTCACCGAGGATCACGCCGACATCCTCGACGACATCCAGGTCGTGTTCAACCAGGACAACGGCACCTGGCGCTTCGAGAAGATCGAGGGGCAGGGGTTCGCGAACGCGGGGGAGCAAGTAACCCGTTGGATGTCGGCGGTGCCCCAGGAGATCGCCGAGCACATCGAGCTCGACTTCCCCGGCCCGCAGGAGAACCGCGGCAGCGACCACGTCTCGTTCCTGTGCCACGGCGTGCCGGCCTTCCGCCTGCAGTCGCCCTACGACGAGTACCGCCAGTACACCTGGCACACCAACCGCGATACCTACGACAAGATCGTGTTCGACGACCTCAAGGAGAACGCTACGCTTGCGGCGATGCTCGCCTACGCAGCCTCAGAAGACCCGCAGCGGGTGCCCCGCGACCGGGCGGTACTGCCAACCGACCCTCGGACCGGCCAGCCCCGGGCGTGGGTGCGTTGCGGGCGGGCGAGGAGGACACCGCGGTGAGCAGCGGGGTGTGATGTGTGAGGAGGGTTAGGAGTGAGGTGTGAGGTTTGGGGGGTCAAGAGATAACCCGGGAAAACGTTTCACACCCCCGGCTTTTCTTCGGGTTGGCTGCTGCGCCAGGCGACCCGGGCGTGGCTGGAGACGGAGGGCTGGAGAGATCGGTCACCCCCACCCGCCGGTTCTCCTCCGCCAGATGCGCGTGAATCCGATTCTTCACCTTGGTCCGGAGCCGCACCAGGAACGCTCGCCCGCGCAACAGCTTGCGCCGCGCCCGGGTCGCCCCATCCGGCACCCAGATGGCCGGCAACAAACTGGTCCGCAACAAGTCCGCCAGCTTGCGCGCGTCCACAGGATCCGTCTTGCACCGCGCATGACAAATCAGCTTCACCTGCTGCGGATGGGCGACGCTCACCTGATAGCCCGCCTCCGTGAGGCGCTCGTGCAACCAGGCCCAGTGCAGCGTCGCCTCAAGCGCCACCGCCACCGGTGCGGCGAGCTGGCCCAACCACTCGAGCACGGCAGCCAGCGCATTCGGCAGCCGCCGTGCCTCAGCCACCACCTGCCCAGCGCTGTCCAGCGCGCACGCGGTCAGGTATCTCTTGTGCAGATCGAGTCCCACGTAGGTCATCAGGGCCTCCGAGGTCGGGGTAGCACGTCATGCTCTTGTGCTCCTCACCCGAGGACGCACGACTCCAAATGTGCGCCCCTCTCGGAGGCTCTGCTCTTTCATAAGGTCGGGTTAGACAGCGCCTCAGTCGCACACGAAGCGCTGTCGCCGCGCGGCCTTGGAGGGGAAGTATCGGGCGGCGAGGTGAAGACGCCTACTGCTCCCTGAGCTCCTCCATCGGATCGAGCCGCGCCGCGCGCCAGGCGGGCAGGGCTCCGGCGGCCACGGCCACCGCCGCCAGCACCACGGACGAGGAAACCAGCGTCACAGGGTCGGTGGCTGTCACGCCGAAGAGAAACGCGGACAGCACCCGAGTGCTCGCCAGCGCAATGATGATTCCAACGGCGATGCCGGCCGACGCCAAACGACCTACCTCGCCCAATACCATCCCGAGCACGCGTGTGCGCGTGGCGCCGAGCGCCAAGCGCACACCGATCTCGTTGCGCCTGCTGGTGACGCGGTACGAGAGCGTTCCGTAGAGTCCGATCATCGCGAGCAGCAACGCGACGGCGCCGAAGAACCCGGAGAGCGCGGCAAGCACCCTCGGCCGTGCGAGTGACGCCGCCACCATGCCCTCCAGTGTCGCGAACCTAACCGAGATTCTCGGATGTACTCCCTCTATCAACCTGGTGACGGCGGTAACGAGTGCGGTTGGTGGACCTTCCGTACGTAGTAGAAACAGGAGTGACGAACCCGCAAAGCCAGTCTGGCTCAGTGGGAAGTATGCAATGGGTAGCGCCGTCTCTTCGAGCGATTCGTATTTCGTATCCGCCACTACCCCGATCACTTCGTACGTCTCTACGTCTCCACTGACCGGCACTATGCGGAACTGCTTTCCCAACGGCTGCGGCTCACCGAAGAACTTGCGTGCCATAGTCTGGTTTATCACCGCGACTTGAACCGACCCCGGCGCGTCGCGCGAGTCGAAGTCACGACCCGCCAAGAGGGGCGTCTCCAGTGTCGCGAAATACCCTTCACTCATGGTGTTGAGCCAGACGAGCGCATCCTGTTTGTCTGTCGGTGAGAACCCGTCGACCTCGACATCGTTGTACCATAAGGAGCCACTGATCGGTGTGAGCCGAGACGCACTCGCCAACCGGACACCCGGCAGGGCACGCATGCGCGCGAGAAGTTCCTGATTCGTAACGCTCGACTGCTCCTGAGAATACCCGACATTGCGCGTGTTGACGGAGACAACTAGGACACCGCTGCGGTTGAACCCTGGGTCGAGCGTATACAGCCGTGTCAGGGTCCCGATCAACAGGCCGGCACCCACGACAACTGACAACGACATCGCTATCTGCCCGATCACGAGCAGCTTCCCAACCGCAAACCGCCCCCGCCGATCTGCTACCTCTCGGCCCGCCATTCGTAGTGCTGCCTGCGGACCGACACCTGTCGCACGCCATGCCGGAGCCANNCGACGGCCATCGTGAAACCCAGCACCTTCATATCGAGGCTGAGATCAAGCCACATGTCTCCGCCGGTGAAGAGCAATGTCACCAGGAAAGCGCTCGCCCACCGCGCGAAGACGATGGCGACGATCGCGCTCACAAGTGAGAGCAGCAGACTCTCCGTAACGAGAAGCCGGACAAGCCGGCCGCGTCCCGATCCGATCGCACGCCGGATCGCCACCTCGTGTTGTCTCCTCGTGGCGCGAGCCAGCAACAGGTTTGCCACGTTGCCGCACGCGATGAGCAGCACCGCCCCCACCAACGCCATCAATACCAGGAGGGCCGTGCGGTACTCTCCACGCAGATCGGACACTCCGTTTGGGGCGGGGCGAAGGGCGAAGGTGTACGCGCGATATGTGTCTTGCCATTCGGCATTCCAATCCTGCGGTACAGTCGCGTCGAATATGCTCGGTGAAAGCGTAGCCAGCCCAGCCCCTGCCTGCTCCGTGGTGAGACCCCACTCCGGACGTCCCAGGACCTTCAGAAACCACGCGCTCCGGTTGTCCAGCCTATCGCTGCCAGGATAGATCAACGACCAAGAGCAGATGGGCGCGTAGATGTCGGTCGCGGTGCCGACATCGAGACCCGAGAATGAGGGATCGACAACACCGACGACCTCGAACGCGCTGCCGTTCAGCATCAGGCTTCCACCGACCGCGTCGGCCGCACCGCCGAACTCACGCTGCCAGAATCCGTAGCTCATGACAGCTACAGCGGGACAACCGCGATAGTCGTCGCTGTTCAGGAGCAGGCGGCCTAGCACGGGGCGCACGCCCAGCACAGGGAAGAAGTCACCGCTCACCCAGTGCCCCGAGGCGTACCTAACCTCGCCACCCTCGGTCAAGTTGAAGCTGGCGTGGCCAAAAGCGAACGCGCCCGACAACACATCCTGTTGCTCGCGCAGCTCTTCCCACAGCGGGTTCGTGAAGTTCGTTCTGCCGTTCCCGAACGTCACCTGCACCAGCTCCTCCGGCCGCTCCACCGGAAGAGCGCGCAGTACCAGGGCGTTATAGAGGCTGAAGATGGCGGTGTTGGCGCCTATCCCGAGGCCGAGTGAGAGAATGGCCACGAGCGCGAAGCCGGGGCTCCGACGCAGGGCGCGCGCCGCGTAGCGTACGTCGGCGAGCAGCGACTCGAACCACAAGAGCACGTCTGCGCGACGCGCGCGTTCCCGCTGCAGCGGCGGATTGCCGAAGCGACGACGCGCTTCTCGCATCGCTTCGCGCTGGCGCATGCCTTGTGCCATCAGATCATCGGTGCGTTCCGCAAGGTGAAACGATACCTCGCGTTCGATCTCGCTCGAGTGTGCGGAGCACGAGGAGGGCCGGCGTGCCCTGGAGGATGTCATTCTTCTGCTTCGGCACGTATACCCACCTAGCTATGCATACCTAGTTCCTTTGACCCCAATGCGGCGTGGTGTCAATTCGCTGGACGATGTAGGACGATGTAAGACGATGTAGGACGAGAGAAGACGTCCGTCACCGCACACCAGCGCACCACGCGAACATCGCGCCCTGCGGAATGTGCAGATAATGCATCCAACCGCAGAGTTTGAAGACGTCTCCCTAACCCCATTGCCCACTCTTTGCCTCGGCAAGGAGGCGGGATGGGACATCGCCGTCATGGCGAAGATAGCTCGGTTGAGCAGTGTCCCTAGCGCGGCTTGAGACGACACAGCGGTCCTCCAAGATCGTGGTGCGGCCTAACGGCTTTGCCAATCAGCTGCGGGCGACTGGCCCGCAGGCGGCTCGATGGTGAACACATCTGCAACTCCCCACGCGCAGAAACCAACGCTTCCTCTGAAAACGTACGCGCCTGTCAGCTGCATTGGCGTGTTAGGCCGCGCCCGGGTACAACCTGGGTACATAGGTGACAGGTGTCCGGGCACATGGGTGACACTTCTCCGACCCCCTGGGGGAGGAGAGCCGATGCCCTGGAAGGAGACCAACCCCGTGCTCGAACGTCATCACTTTGTCCAGGACTTCGAGAGTGGCCACTGGACGATGACCGAACTGTGCCTGCGCTACGGCATCAGCCGCAACACCGGCTACAAGTGGCTCGATCGGTACCGCCACGAGGGGCCGCGGGGCCTCCTCGACCGGAGCCGCGCCCCGCGCTCCATCCCCCATCAGACGCCCCCCGACGTGGTGGCACTCATTCTCGAAGAACACCGATGCTACGGCTGGGGCCCTCGCAAGATCCTCAAGCGGCTCCGGACGCGCGATCCCAAACGCGCCTGGCCCGCTCGCAGCACGATCTTCGATATCCTGGCCCGTCACGGCCACGTCCATCATCGGCGGCGCCGCCGGCCGTGGAAGCATCCGGGCGCCGCTCCCCTGCGCACTACCGCACCGAACCAGATCTGGACCATCGACTTCAAGGGCCAGTTCCGCATGCGCAACGGCGTCTACTGCTACCCCCTCACCGTCATTGACCACTTCAGCCGCTACCTGCTCGGCTGCCAGGGCCTGCTCGATGTCGGCGGCGCTGGGGTGAAGCCGCACCTGCGCCACCTGTTTCGCACCTGCGGCCTGCCCGAAGTGATCCGCAGCGACAACGGCGCCCCCTTCGCCTCCACGGGAATCCACGGCCTCAACCGCCTCAATGTCTGGTGGCTCCAGCTCGGCATCACCCACCAGCGCATCACGCCCGGCAGCCCGCAGGAGAACGGCGCCCACGAACGGCTCCATAAGACCCTCAAAGAGGAAGCCGCGCGCCCACCCGCGGCAAACCTCAACCTCCAACAGCGCGTCTTCAACCGCTTCCGAAACACCTACAACGAGCTGCGGCCCCACGAAGCCCTGGACGACGACACCCCGGCATCGCGGTTCAAACCCTCACCTCGGCCCTATCCCGAACGCATCACGCCGCCCCAATACCCCGGCCATTTCGAGGTCCGGAAGGTCAGCGGGGCCGGGACGTTCCGCCTGCACTCGGGGCAACACTTCCTGAGTCAGGCGCTCAACCACGAATACGTCGGCTTCGAAGAGATCGAAGACGGCCTCTGGAACATCGTCTACTACGAGACGCTCCTCGGCCGTTTCGACGAACACACCCACACCATCACCGGGGCCCCGTCCCTCAGGAAAAAGTGTTAACCATGTCCCCGGACGTTCTGTCAACTATGTTCCCGGTTGCTCAGCCCAATGCGCCGCGCCAGCAGTGCGCGTAGCTGCTCCACCTCGTCGCCAAGTGGGAACAGGCGCTTCGGCACGATCATGAAGCTGACGTCCGAGTAGTAGAGCAAGAAGACGTCTTCGCTCTCTGCCCACTTTCGGAAGTGACTCCAAGGTTCGCGAGTATTGACGAAGTCGCTGTTGAACTGCAGCCCAGCAGCGTCAATTCGCATTACATATGGTGCTCGCAGTGATTCCTGCTGCCGGTAAGTGCGGCGGGCGCGCAGACGAAACAGAATATACCTGTCAACCGCTAGGGTCAGCGGATAGATCGCAGCGACGGCAAGCCAAGGAGCGTGACGGGCGCTGCCAAGCGTGGCGAGAGCAAAGACGACGATTAGCAAGCCAGAGATTAGCAAGAGCGGCAGGACCACCATCCGCCTTGCCTTGTCTCGCGCTCTGTGAAGGAGCTGCGCTGACAAGTGCTCGCGTTCGGTAAGTTGCCCCTGAAGTTCGATCACTGGCTCTTTTCAAGGTACCAGCGGCCTAACGGTCAGCGCATAAGATTGAGATGAGAAGGGCCAACCTCTCGTGGCGGGCTTACCATTTGAAGGTATCCCAAGGTTATGAACGGGCTCGAAGCCCAAGAAAACCGAGAGGTTGGCCCCATGTCAGACGCGCGGATGCCTACTCCAAGGATAACGGTTGGACTCGATCTCGGCGACCGCCACAGCCAGTTCTGCCTGGTGGACGAGAATAGCGGAGTGGTAGAGGAAGGACGGCTCCGCACCACGTCCGTTGCCTTGCACCGAGAGTTCGCTGAACGGCCACCGATGCGCATCGTAATCGAGGTCGGCACCCACTCACCTTGGGTGAGTCGCCTGCTCGAACACTGTGGTCATGAAGTGCTGGTGGCAAATGCCCGCAAGATTCGACTGATCTTCGTCAACGACAACAAGAACGATAGGATCGATGCCGAGTCTCTGGCCCGGGTAGGCCGTTTAGATCCCCAACTCCTTTGTCCCATTCGTCACCGCGGTGCTCAGGCTCAGGTCGACCTGGCCACACTGCGATCGCGCGACTCTCTGGTGCGGGCACGGACTCAACTCATCAACCACGTCCGTGGAGCCGTCAAAGCCGTCGGCGGACGTCTGCCCCGCAGTTCGGCACCAGCGTTCCCCCGCAAGGTGGCCGAGCACATTCCAGCGGAGCTGCGCACCACGTTGAATCCGGTGCTCGAGATGATCGGGAGACTGAGTTGTGAGATTCGTGCGGCCGATCGCCGTGTTGAGCGATTGGCCGCCGAGCGATACCCGGAGACTGAGCGGTTGAAGCAGGTGGCTGGTGTCGGACCGATAACGTCACTGTGCTTCGTGTTGACGCTCGAGGATCCGACACGATTCCCTAACAGCCGGGCTGTGGGAGCGTACCTCGGCATGCGTCCCAAACGGCGCGACTCCGGTGCACGGTCACCACAGCTGCGCATCAGCAAGAGAGGAGATACGATGTTGCGCCGGCTGTTGGTGGGCTCGGCCCAGTATATCCTCGGTCCATTCGGACCGGACTGTGATTTACAGCGCTGGGGCCTGCGGCTTGCTCAGCGAGGTGGTAAGAATGCCAAGAAACGGGCTGTGGTCGCGGTGGCACGCAAGCTCTCATGCATGCTCCACAGCCTGTGGATCAACGGCACCGAATACGAACCCTTTCGATCGGAGAAAGCCAAGACGGCGGCGGCGTAGGATCAGGATAACGCTGGACGGTGCCAGGACGACTACAAGCTGCGGCCGCAGCTTAGACCCACAACGAGATCGCGCATAAGATTGCAGCACCTAACTGATCGCGAACCTCAACGTGCACCGGGCGACAACCAGATGCGCCCACTCAGAGTGCGGATGGAAGCATTACGGTGAGCTCAAGCGTCGTCGGCCACCACGTTGGCCTTGACAACCAGACCTTCTCATGGAAGCTGCGAGCGTCCGCCTGCCAGCCGCGCGTATCGGTGAACGTGCTCGTATCAACGCCATGCGGCGAAATCAACGGATTCCGTAGCAGTACGTGCCGCGCTCGGCAAGTCCATTTGCCTGTTAGATGGCTCGCTACTCGGATGGCACATCCGAGCGATAGCCGAAACGGTCTGCGCGGCGTTGACCAACTCGCATCAAAACACGAATCAGCCACTTGGGCCATCCATCGTCCTTCATCTCGCGACGCAGCGCCCGCCACTTATGCCAGAAAAGGGATTCGTTAGTGTATTCCGCCGTGACAATCTCTGGTTTCTTGTGCAGCCGTTCCAAGACCGATGCCGATTCAGGTAGTGTGGAGGCGAAATCAATCTCGCTTTGGCGGCATAGACGTTCGATTCGTCCACGCAACGGCTCATGATACCTGATGCCCGTGGTACGGATCCGGCCGTGGGTGGCTTCATGAACTATGGTACACGCAATATCCGGTACAGTTGTCTGGTTATCGAGAACCCACATGAAGTTGAGCTGACACATGCGTAGCTCGTGAATCCAGCAACCGGCAAATCCGATACCGCCCCACACGAAGATCCGCTGTACATCCCGTTGTATGCGTGTCATTCGGCGGGGATCATGGGCTGCTATCAGGTCTAAGGCCTGAGTGATCTTCCCCACGCTTGTGTCGAGTTCCGCTCGGCTTGGGAAAGGCCAGCCGACAGTGATGCCGCGGATGGTTCGCTTCGTCGACAGAGCGAAGCCGATCCGCTTGCCGATCCAGCGGCGAGGGCGTTGGGGAGTGGGAGCGGTTTCAGCCACGATGTCTGTGCGAGCCATCTAACGGCTCTGCGCATAAGCTGCATGCGCTGGCCCACCAGCTGCAAGAGATGTTTGGTCATCCGTGGTTCCACCATGCGCTCATATCAACTGCTCCTACCGCGCATGTCAGCTTCATGCGCGGGTTAGACGGCGTTCCGATCGAGAAGACCCGGTATCCGTTGCACACTTCCAAGATGCTCGCCACCCCGACGTCCCGGATGGAGCCCCGAGGGTGCGAGAGTGTTAGACGGTAGCTGGTACCCTGCGCGGCGGCAGGTCAGCAGAACCGGGTCTGATGACGACTGGCTGACCTCCGATTAGGACCGACGTGTCTGACTGCCCTGGTCACAGCTTCTTGTAGCGAGAGCCCGCCTCGTACCCTCAACAGGTAGCTTGAATCGCCTATCCCCCAACCACCTCGCGGACGGCGCG
>WVYX01000149.1 GCA_011772755.1 Gemmatimonadales bacterium | reverse complement strand
GCGTCACCGGCCCGGGCTTCTCGGTGACACGCAACTGGAACTCACCGGTCGCCCCAGCGCTGATGGTGTTGACCGCCACCCGGTAGAGCCCGGCCTCCGACGCTGCAAACGTGAGGCGGGCATCGCATGCCCCTGCCCCGTCGTCATCGGTCAGCACCTGTTCCAGCCCCGGCCCAACAATCATGAGGTAGGAATCGAAATCCGCCGAAAGCAGATCCACAGTGGCTTCCTGCCCGGCCTCCAGCTCCAGCACCCATACCTGCACATGGGTTCCGTCCCAACTGACACTGTCCGCAGGCGTCAGCTTCCCGCTCATCACCATGCCCATCGCCAATACGCGTTCGTCTGTCGGCAGACCGGNNCCGAACCCCTCACACTCCCCTCCGGTGATCGGCCCCGGTTCATCCGTCACTCGCAGGCGGAACCTGCCGGTGGCTCCTACCAGGGTATTGACGACCGCCCGATACGTCCCGTCCTCGGGGGCGGCGAACGTGATCCTGGCATCACAGCCGCCAGCTCCATCGTCGTCCATCAAGGGTTCCTCCAGCCCGGGCCCCACAACCATCAGGTAAGCATCGAACTCGTCAGACAGCAGATCCAGCGTTGCCGTCTCCCCCCGATGCAGGTCCAGGCCCCATGCCTGGTGGTACGTGTCATCCCAACCCATGGAGTCGGCGGTGGTCAGCTCACCCGGAGCCTCCTGGCCGACCCGTATGACCCGCCCCTCGATTGGCAGAGCATTCAACCACGCCACCAAATCCACATCAGGCTCCACGGCGAAGCCCTCGCACTCTCCCGCCGTCCTGGGGCCCGGCTGCTCGGATACCCGCAGCCTGAACCGGCCAGTCGCGCCAGCCGTCAGCGAGTTGGCCACGACCCGAAACGTTCCATCCTCCGGCGCGCTCAACGTTAGACGGGCGTCGCATGCCCCCGCCCCATCGTCGTCGGAGAGCGCCCCCTCAAGTCCCGGTCCAACAATTAGGAGATAGGCATCGAACTCGTCGGACAGCAGGTCTACGGTGACCGTCGCCCCTCGGCTGAGCTCGAGTCCCCACGCCTGGACGAAGGACCCATCCACCCATCGAACGTCCGACGTCGTGAGCGACCCGCGCCACTCCATGCCCAGGGTCAACAGACGACCCTGGAGGGGCAACGTCGCGAGGTCGCCTACCTGTCCGGGCTTCGGCGTCTCCTGTCCCCCGAGGGAGGTCCAGACGCACGTTGCCAGGACCACGACCGCCGTCGCGCTGCGAGACAAGCGAATCGAGTGCGCCCTCACGTCTCCTCCGCAAGCTCAGTCCCGTAAACTGGAGTCCACCTCTTGTGCTAAGGTGCCTTCAGCACCTGGCACGGGCAAGAGTCACACGTGTAGGTGGGTCCCGCAGGGCGCGTTGGTGCACATGCACTGCCGGTGTCAGGTCCTGGGTGCTTGGTTCTGGGGGACGCACGAGGTCGGGATCCGAGTCCCCAGCACCCAGCACCGCTCACTGACACGCGACGCCGTGGGGGGCGGCTCCGGGCCGCATGATGTTCGCGACCCTAGCGCCCGTACTGCTCGGCCAGCTTCCGGAGACCCTCAGGTTCGCCGATGACCGTCAGCCGATCACCCTCGCGCAGCACCGTGCGGCCCCGCGGCACGATCGTCTCGCCGTAGCGGCGGATCAGGGCGACGAGGCTTCCGGGTGGAAGGTTGAGTTCATTGAGCGAGTGGCCGATCAGCGCTTCGGCCTTGGTACCCGACTTGAGCTTGAGGGACAGGAATCGGTCGTCCCGCAGCAGCGTCTCCTTCAGCTCCTGTTCGTCGCGGCTCCTCAGCCACTCCGACATGAAGTCCTCATCTTCGACGCGGCCCGCGAGTTGCGCCAGAATCCGGAGGTGGCGTCCCGGATCGCTCTCGCCGCTCACGAGGCAGAAGACAGCCCGGATCGGGACGTCGGCCGCCTGTCGGACCAGGTCCTCGTCGTCCACATCGATGCGCACCCCGCCCCGACAGCGCACCAGCACCAATTCCGAGATCTCGATCTCCGGAAGCCGTGTGTGGATGAGTGCTGCGCCGAATGCCACGGGGGTGCCACCCATCCCTACTCCACGGCCAAAGCGATCGAACAGCTCCTGGGTGGTGACCGGCAGGCGCCGGTGCAGCAGCGCCGAGGCGTCACCGATGATCGTCTCCAGGCTTGCGGACTCAGCAATGTCGATCACTGAGGCGCGGGCCACCACCTCGTCGAAGGGGTCTTCAGCCCGGAGTCCCTTCTCCTTCATGAGGTCGCGCAGCTCCCGATCGAGTCCCGCGAACCGCCGCCGGCCCAACCGCTCAAACACGTGGTAGATCGCACCGTCCCGGGCAATCCGTGGCTGGGCATAGTAGGTGTACCACCCGAAGCACAGCGCCGTGATGCCGACCGTGAAGAGAACGGGCAGCCAGCCCATCTCCGCCACCAGCACGATGGGAACGAACAACCCGACGAGCTGCACCCAGGGATACAGCGGTGATCGGAAGCCGGGATCGTAGGCCTCGATCCGACTCTCCCGCATCACGATGACCGCCACGTTGATGAAGGCAAACAGGAGCAGTTGCAGACTACTCGCCAGCTTCGCCACGCTCTCCACGTCCAACACCACAAGAAACACCACCAGCAGGGTGCATGTGAGGGCGATGGCCGCGACCGGCGTCCCCCAGCGACCCGTGGTCGCGAGCCGGTCGGGAAACAGGCGATCCCGGGCCATGGCTAGCGGGTAGCGGGAGGCAGCCAGAATCCCCGCGTTAGACATGGACGCGAAGGCAACAATGGCTGCTACCACGATGAGCAGCACCCCCGCGCGCCTTGGCAACCAGCTCCAGAACGCGTTTGCCGCGTCGGCCACCGGTGTGAGACTCCCGCCCAGCGTGTCGGTGCCCAGCACCGCGACCATTATATAGACGCCGAGGACATACACCGCCGTCACCGTAGCAAGCGCCAGGCCCATCCCCAACGGGATGTTACGATCCGGGTTCTTCACCTCCTCGGCGAGACTCGCCACCTGCGTGAGACCTACGTAGGAGACGAACACGAGGCCCACCGTGCCCAGCAGGCCGTCAATACCGTAAGGCAGAAGCGGAGTGAAGCGACGCCGAATCGGGACATCCACTGCTCCCGCGCCAACCTCAGTCAGACCGTGGATGATGAAGAACGCGAGAATCGACAACAACGTGACCACCAGCACGCGAAGCAGCCCACTTGATTCCTTTGCCCCAGCGATGTTCAAGGCGGCGAAGACGACGGTGAAGGCCACGGCGGTGGGGACGATCGGCACATCCACGACGAGTGCGAGGTAGGCCCCCATACCGATGAGGGCAAAGGCGCTCTTGAGCACCAATGCGATCCACGTACCCACACCGCCGATGGCGCCCACGAGGGGCCCCAGTGTGCGGTCCAGGAAGTAGTAGGCACCACCGGCCCGAGGCATGGCTGTGGCCAGTTCGGCCTGGCTCAGCATGGCCGGTAGGATCAACACTCCCGACAACAGGTAAGCCAGGACCACACCGGGACCGGCATGCGTCACCGCTATTCCCGGGAGAAGGAAGAAGCCCGAGCTGATCATCGCGCCCGTGCTAATGACGTAGACGTCGAACAGGCTGAGCTGCTTCTGCAGGCGGGTGAAGTTCAGCAATGCCATCGAAGGAATGTGGGCGCAGCGAGCCTGATGGGGCTACTGGGAGTGACCCAGCCTCGTGGAGCGGCGGAACTCGACCATGTCGCGCAAGATAGGATCGCGACCTCCCGATAGCGAGCCGAAGCGTCGCGACCCAGGAAGGCTCACAGGCTGGCCGACCTCACCGCTTCACCCAGGCCATTCCGTCCGGCTCATCACCGGCGATGATCTCTCCGTCCAACCGCCAGGAGGTGAGATCGATGACAGAGATCTTGTCGTCACCCGTGTTCGCTACATACGCCGTGCGGTTGTCCGGGGTGATGAGAATCCCCACCGGAAATGCCCCCAGCGCCAGACGGCGCACTACGCTCCACACGCGGAGGTCCACGGCAACCACCTCGCTCCCCTGGGCATTGGACACTAGGGCCTCGTTCCCGTCGGGACGCACCTTTACGCGGATGGGGAACTCGCCGACTTCGAGGCTCCGGGTCACGCTGTTGGTGGCGACGTCGATCTCCGACAGTGTGCCCGCCGAACGGTTGGTGACATACACCCTGGACCCGTCCGGCGAGATGTCGATCCCTTCGGCACCGGCGCCGGTGGCAAGCTGCCCGAGGACGTCACCCGTGTTCGCATCCACGGCGGTGACATTCCCACTGCCGATATTCGCGGTGAACACTCTGCCGGCCCGTTCCGCAACCACCACCATATGAGTCGTGCGCTGACCGGTCTCGATGGCCTGGAGGATCTTGCGCTCGACGGGGTCCAACTGAAGAACGTGCTGGGAGCCTTCCGTCGTGACCCATACGGTGCCGTCCGATGCCACCGTGATACCGTGGGGCCGCGAGTGTGAGCCGAGGGGAATCGTGCCCACGGCTCGTGCCTTGCCGATATCAACGATCGTGACCGTGCTGCCTGGTTGCCCTACCGATCCGTAGTCACTCACGTACGCGAACTTCCCATCGGGAGAGACCGCGACCTCGTGTGGTTGGAATCCGGTAGCCACCCTGGCGAGCTCAACTCGAGTCTCCGGGTCGACGATAGACAGGGTGCCGGCGCTCTTATTGACCACGACCAGCCGTTGTGCCGTTGCGGCTCGCGGCACGAACGTCAGCGTAAGCAGCGTGACACTCGCTACAGTGGCCCGCCTCAGAGGGTGCCGAATCTTGAACGACATATGGGACTTCCTCCATATCTCGGACATGAGCCCTCAGCTGATTACCACTGCCATTGGTAATTCGCAGTTCGCAATCCGTATCCGTCGGAGCACTCTGACGAACTGCTAGTTGCGAACTGCAAATTGCTTCATGAAGGCCGACGGCTTGGGGTCACAGCTGCGACAGCTCCGATTCTAGGCGTGCGCGGGATTCGGCATCGAGCTCCGCCGAGGGCGTAACCGCAGCCGCCGAGCGTCGGCTCACTGAGCGGAGCCAGACGGCGAGCAGCGACGCCCCAGCCACTAGCGCCAGCACCGGCACAGCCCATGCCAGCAGTCCGAAGCCTCGCACCCGTGGCGCGCCCAGGATCCGGTCGCCGTAGATGGCATACAGCGAATCCACTACCGCTTCGGTCGTGGCTCCGGCGGCCAGCTGTCGCCGGATGTCACCGCGCATGAGTTCCGCCTCAACCGAGGGACAGTTGGCCAACAGCCGCCCAGGACAAAACGGACTCATGAGAGTGTTGAACAACTCGTTGGCATCCTGCTGCTGCGCTGCTGGCTGTTGCGCCGACACGGCCGATAGCCCCGCATGCGCTACCAGCGCAACGCACATCGCCAACCTGGCCACCCGCTTCGTCATCTTGCTCCCCACGTCCTGCAGATGTGGGATAACCCTATCAGCGCCCGCAGTTCCAGCCTCGGACGCTGGACCGACGGACCCCCGACTGGTCCTCTGCGGCACACACTCCAAGCTTAGCTGCGTGCTCGAGAAAGGGCGATACAGGCGATCGCCCGCGGGTGGCGGAAGTCCGGCGTCACCCGCGCCCTTCCCTCACCCCGTTCGGCCGATACATTTGCCAGCTATGCCTGTCCTCGATCGCTTCATCAGCCTCATGTTCGAGAAGGACGCAGCGGCCCTCATCCTCAAGTCAGACCAACAGATCGTGCTCGATCTGGAGGGCGCTCAGCGTCCGGTCTCCAAAGACCCGGTTCCCACTCCGAAGCTCATGGGCCTCATCAAGGAGATCATGCCCCAGGGCATGCAGCCGCAGCTCGACAGCGGCGACGGCCGCTTGGCCTTCGGCTACGCTACCGGCGATCGTCGCGTGGACGTCGAGACCGATCGCACCGGCGTGTCCGTCACCGCCGTCCTCTCGCCCGCGAAGCCCCGACGCTCGACCGCGGCGATCTCCATGCCGGCGGAAGAGCTGCTGATGGAGACCGCCTCGAAAACCGAACCGGCCGCCGTGGCCACCCCCCCGTCCCCCGGGGCCGACCAGGGGGAGGAGCGGATTCAGGAGCTGCTCCGGCACCTGGTGGAGTCCGATTCATCTGACCTGCACATGCGAGTCGGCCTACCGCCGACCTACCGCACTCACGGCGAGCTGAAGCCGTTTGAGGGCGCCGATCCCCTGACCCACGAGGAGATCGAGCAGATGCTCCTCGCCATCATGCCCGAGCGCAACAAGCATGAATACGGCGAGACCAACGACACCGACTTCGCCTACGAGATCTTCGACGTGGCGCGGTTCCGGGCGAATGCCCTCCGTGACCGTATGGGACCCGCTGCCGTCTTCCGGGTGATCCCAGCAGACATCCAACCGCCCGATCAGCTGGGGCTGAGCCCTGAGGTGCAGAAGCTGTGCTACCTCACGAAGGGGCTCCTGCTGGTGACCGGCCCCACCGGAAGTGGAAAGTCCACTACCCTCGCCGCGCTCGTCGATCTCATCAACCGCACTCGCTCGGACCACATCATCACCATTGAAGATCCGATCGAGTTCGTGCACCCCAACAAGAAGTGCATTGTGACGCAGCGGCAAGTGGGAAGTCACACCCAGTCGTTCAAGCGTGCGCTGCGCGCGGCTCTGCGCGAGGATCCGGACATCGTCCTGATCGGCGAGATGCGTGACCTGGAGACGATCGCGATCGCCATCGAGACTGCGGAGACCGGACACCTGGTCTTCGGCACGCTCCACACCACCACGGCGGTGAGCACCGTTGACCGGATCATCGATCAGTTCCCTGCCGATCGTCAGGCGCAGATCCGGGTGATGTTGTCGGAATCTCTCAAGGGTGTCATTGCCCAGACTCTGTGCAAGAAGATCGGTGGCGGCCGCGTCGCCGCTCACGAGATCCTGCTCTCCATCGGAGCCGTCTCGAACCTCATCCGAGAAGGCAAGACCCACCAACTTCCCTCGATCATCCAGACCAACAAGCGGCTGGGGATGATCACCCTGAACGACTCACTGACGGAACTAGTGGAGAAGAAGGTGATCGATCCCCAGGAAGCGTACATGAAATCGGTAGACAAGGTGGGTCTGGAAACCGCGCTGAAGGCGAAGGGCTTCAGGGTCCAGATCACCGAGTAGGGCCATAGCGCCGTTCGCGTTACACTGGTTCCCGCGCCACAGTCGGGGGCCCGCGGTGGCCCCTCGCACCCCGCCAGCCACCGGTTGCTACGCCTCAGTCACTCCTCGCGAGGGCGAGCACCGCCCGGCGCAGCCGCCGATGTCTGTCGAACAGCAACACGAAATCCGATTCCCGGCGCCCGCCCTTCGCCCGCACCACCCGCGCCAGCGCCCGCTTCTCGGCGCTGCTCCAACGCTCGACGCCCGGCAACGCCATGACGAGGGGACTCCACCGCCGCCAAGCGAGCCGCTCGCCCGCCGACCATCCGCGCTGGGACCGCACGCCCAGTAGTGACGCCGCGTCATGGGAGCACGTCTCGATCCCCCGCTCCCGATCGGAGCCGAACCGGCCGGCCAGGTAGCGCGACACCCGCAGCCCGATGTTCCCCAGAGAGATCATGCCACGCACATCTTTCCGGGGCCTGTCCAGATACCAGTAGACATTGGCCTCCACCAGCTTCTTCAGCGTCGCGATGCTCGAGCGGTGGCGAGGATTGCGCTTCATGCGCGCCAGCTCCTGGCGCAGCACTCGGCGCACCGCCGCATCGTGAGGGCGGAACCCCAGTTTGTAGTAAAACCACCACGCGCCCGACCTTAGCCCCTCGAGGTTGTCGGCGCCCAGCTGGTACGGCGGCACCGTAAAAGCATCAACACCAAACAGGTGGCGGACCAACCCCAGGATGCGGCCGTAGACGTACGCCGATTCCCCACCCCGAAAGGTCTCGAACACGTTGTATGCGACTTCGGCGGAGTTGAACAGCGCGCTGACGAGGACGTAGCCGATGGGGACGCCGTTCTTGAGCGTGAGAAGGCCGTAGACGGCATCGAGCATGAGCCGCCGCTCCGGGACGGCCCCCAAGCAAGCGAACTGCAAGCCTCCTCCGCAGTCCACCAGTCGCACATCTCGCTTGTCGGCGTGCACAAAAATGTCGAGGTCGCGACTACGGGTCACCATGGCTTCCCGGGCCATGTCGATGAGCCTCTGCCCGGTGCGAGGTGACACGGAGCAGACCGCCAGCGGGGGGCGGCGGGCCTCCCGCCGCAACGCAGGGCGGGCTCGGAGCAACGGCGTGGCCTGAAACACGACAGAGGCTCCGGAGAACTTCGCCTGGGTGCGAGACGGGGTATCGGGTCCCGCCGCGAGCCTGATCGGCACATCGAGGTCCTCGAACCAAGTTTCCCGTCCGAAGGAGTCCGCACTGAGCGCCGCAAAGCGCCGTATTAGGAACACGGCGTCCGACTCGTCTGGTCCCTTGAGCAGCTCGACCCACTCCCGCGACGTGACGTCCAACTCGTCCGCCGCGAGCGTCTCGCTGTATGGCAGTAACAGGTGGAGGATGTCTTGGAGCCTGGACCGCTTCTCGAAACGCGGCCAGTCGACGGTCAGCTGGTCCGGCCACCGGCGGGCGAGCCACAGCGCCGTAAACCAGTAGAACGAGTAGTTGATGGCGGTGCCGGCGATGCCAGTATCAGCAAGCGCCGCGCGAAATCGCCGCAGATCACTCCGATCCGCAAACGTGGCGAGCATGCGCTCGACCAGAGAGAGCACCTGTGGATCGTCGGGGTACGCCCGAGCAAAGCAGAGCCACTCGTGAAGCCCCAGCACTTGCTTGGCACTGCCGAGCCGTCGCTGACTGAGTTGTCGCAGCAGACCCAGTTTGTCATTGGCCGCAGCCCTCCCAAACGAGCCTTTCAAGCGCTCGAGCCGTCTGAGGAGCGACGAGGCGCTGTCGGCCACCGTTGGTCCGCCCCGATCACTCACTGCGTTGAGGGCCCCTGCTCGTGCTCACGCTCCTCCTAGCTCCTGCGTGGCCTGACCGCGCCCCCGGGCGGCGACGCTGAGGACTGCCGGCAACAGGGCGAAGCCCATCACGATGATGCCGGAGATGAGATACACTGTGTTCCCCGATGAAAGCAGGGGCATGCCGAGCAGGACGGCGTCGATCACGAAGTGGGCAACGACACAGGCGAGTAGCCCAAATCGCAGGAATCCGTATCCAAAGATAAGCCCAGCGACGGTTAGCTCGATCCCCCGCAAGTATACGGGAAAGACGGCGTAGTTGGAGTGGGCAAATGCCCAAATCATGGCGGGCACCAAGAGCGCAACAAACGTCGAGTTCAGGTATCGCTTGACGAGCGAGATGCCGAAGAGTCGATAGGTCAGTTCCTCCGTCGTTGCGGCCACCAGGCTGACGGTCAGCGGAGCCAGAAACGGCAGATAGTAATTGAAGATCTCCGAGTACGGACCTTCGGCCGGCAGCCAGGCGCCGAAGTACCGGCGGGCGATCACGTAGAACACCGTGAGATAGCCCAGAATGAAGAACCCGAGTGCATAGCCGTTGAGGCTTGCCCGGGCCATCACGGGGGCGAGGAGCCGACCGCGCGCCGCATCCACGAAGCCGGTGAGACTCTTGGGGTAGACCTCGCGGCCCAGAGATTCCCCGGCCGTCGCAGCAAACAACACCCAGATGCCGTACAACACCGAGACAAACAGGAGCCCTACTAGAAGCGTTCCGACATAGGCGCCCCACGCCAGCTCTGTCTGGTACGTGAACTTGACCCGCGGCCAGGATGCGATTCCTTGGCCGATGAACAGCAGTGTCACGAGACCCGCGAGCTGCAAAGCGGGCCTCCAGCGGATGTCGTCCCGCCGGTACCGGGCGATCGTGAGTCCCAGGGCAATGAGAATGAGCACGAATGTGAGGCCGAGGCTTCCGATCGCGAGGAACCCGCCAACACTCAAGGTCTGGCCGAGATCACGCTCGAAGTCCTCAGGCACGCGGAGAAAATGTCGGTAACTGCCGATCTGATCGCCTTGCACATCCACGGATACCCGCACGGACCCCGACCCGGATTCCGGATCGTCGGGCTGCCAGGTCACCGTCGAGCCACTCTTCTCCCACGTGAAGTGATGGTCGGTACGATTGTCTTGCTTCTCACTGGACGCCTCCACACGCTCGAACTCGTCCAAGTTCCAGCCGCGCTCCTGCAGGAACGCTTCAGCGATGGGGAGAGCCTCCTCCTGCGCCAGATCCGCCCCGGCGGCCGCCTCTTCAATCAGATGGGCAAGGCCCGCTACCGTCCCATCCACGTTCACCCGTATCTGCCACTCCTCCTTCTCCGTCGGCTCGAACCACCGCATGACCCATGACCAGATGGGCACCTCCTCCCGCGCCCAACGACTGGCCTCATCGAGGCCGACAGTACGCTGCAGGAACACGAGACCGATGCTGTTGCCCGAGAACTGGATCGCCTGCTTCATCCGCTCGAGAGACGCGCCCTGCTCTTCCAGGAACGTTTGCGCGGTGGCGAGCGCGTCATCCCGAGTGACCTCCAGTGTGACGGCGGCTTGCGGCGTGGCGCTGCGATACAACAGCAGGAACGCCACCAGGCCGGCCACGCCGGCTGCAATGAGCGTCAAGTTGAGCGACTTCTTACCGTCCGACATGACTGAGCTCCGAGTGTCCGTTGTACGAGTCTTCCGGCAGGGTGAAGATCCAGAAGTTGCACATAGACTGTAGCATCACGAGCGGGAGCGCCAGCACCGACATGCCGGCCCGCGCCCTTGCTCACCGCTCGGGCCGGAAGTAGAATGACGCCTCCCGTCGAGCAGGGGCGTCCACATGAGGGTGCTGGTCGGCACGAGCGGCTATGCGTACAAAGAGTGGAAGGGAAGCTTCTACCCTTCCGACCTACCCAATGACCAGATGCTTCGCTTCTATGCCGAGCGTTTTCCCACGGTAGAGATCAACAACACCTTCTATCGGATGCCCTCGGAGAAGGTACTCCTCCAGTGGGGCGAGCAGGTGCCTGACCGGTTCAGTTTCGTCCTCAAAGCATCGCGCCGGATCACGCACCAGCACCGCCTAAAGGACACCCAAGATCCGCTCGCCTACTTGCTCAAGAACGCATCCGTGCTGGGGAACCGGTTGGGACCGATGCTGTTCCAACTTCCTCCGAACATGAAGAAGGATCTTCCGCGCCTGCAGGACTTCCTGGAGCTTCTTCCCAGCCGCTGGAGCGCGGCCTTCGAGTTCCGTCATGCCTCCTGGTTCGAGGACGACGTCTATGAGGCGCTGCGGTCACGCAACGTCGCCCTGTGCGTCGCTGACACGGAGGACGGGGAGACGCCGTTCGTCTCGACGGCGACCGTGGGGTACCTGCGACTCCGCCGGGAACGGTACGGCAAGCGGGAACTCGGCAAGTGGGCAAAGCGGATTGCAGACCAGCCGTGGGACGAAGCGTTCGTGTTCTTCAAGCACGAAGACGAAGGCGCAGGGCCGAAGCTGGCAAAGCGGTTTGCCGAGCTGATCGAGTAGCTCGGGTGCCGGTACGACGGAGCGGCGGTACGTGGGAGGCGGCGGAGCGATTCGGGGTGCGCCGCTTAGACCTCGCAACATTCCGTCGTAACGTCGTTCCCTAGTACCGTGCTACTGCTGTATAGACGCGACGCCCCACCCCACAATGGCCTGCACCAGGTCCTCCATCACCTCCGCCTCGCTGCGACCCGAACGCTTCGGCACCTTGAACGAATGGTCGCCCCCCTCCACGAGGTGCAGCGTCGCCCGGGACCCGAGTCGCTGACATACCGGCCGCAACAGCTCGAGAGCAGCAAAGGAATCCCGCGTACCCTGCAGGAACAGCATGGGGACGGACACCTTGCTCAAATGCGCCGCCCGCTTGTCACCGGGCTTTCCCGGAGGATGAAGCGGGAAGCCCAGGAAC
The DNA here is from genome assembly GCA_011772755.1 of Gemmatimonadales bacterium. Classification (GTDB taxonomy): domain Bacteria; phylum Gemmatimonadota; class Gemmatimonadetes; order Gemmatimonadales; family GWC2-71-9; genus WVYX01. Next base: position 45,951 of record WVYX01000149.1, on the reverse strand, counting down.
ACGAGGCCGCGTACACCCGGCAGTGGCTCCGCCGCTGCAGCCGAGGATGTCATCCGGCCGCCAAAGGACTTTCCACCCGCCAGGATCGGGAGGTCCGCCGCCTCGCTGGCGGCAGCGTGAACCGCCGCCCGCACCGTCGCCTCGGCGATGTGGGGTGGGTCCGGGCTACGCTTTCGTCGTTCCATGTAGGGGAAGCGATACCGAAAGCTCGCTATCGCCTTCGCCGCAAGAGCCTTCGCAACGGATTCCATGAACGGATGCCGCATACCCGCCCCGGCGCCGTGCGCCACCACGTAGAGCATCTGCGCATCCGGCGGCCGCATCAGCAGTGCCGACACGCGCCCGGCGACGCCCGTGTCGAATTCCAACTCAGCCATCATCTCAGCGTCGAACGCTCCTGCCGCTCCTCCCGCATCTACCGCCCCTGCCGCTTCTCTTCACAACCTCTCCTGCAACCGCCCGAGCACGCTCTCCAGATCGGGCTTGTGCTCCAGAACCGGTCGTAAGGGATCCTCACCCAGCCGCTTCATTCGGGCACCCGCGTTGCAGATGGTGTATCGCCCTGGGAGGAGCTTGGAGTTGACCTCACGCCAACGGAGCGGCATGGACACCGGCGCACCGGGAATGGGGCGTACGCAGAACGGCGCTACCAGAAGCTTGCCGTGCCCATTCTGGAGATAGTCCACATACACTCGACCTTCACGCTGCGCCGGTACCCTGGCGATGGTTGCTATCTCAGGAAGCTCCGCCACGACCACGCGAGCCAACAGTTCACCGAGCACCCGAGACTGCTCATACGTGCACTGGCGCGCCAGCGGCACCAACACGTGCAGTCCCGACGCGCCGCTCGTTTTCACGAAATTGGGAAGCTCGAGGCCCTCACATAGCTGGTGCAGAGCCCGTGCGATCGTCACCACGTGCGCGAATGGGGCGTCTTTCGGGTCGAGGTCGAGAATACACCAGTCAGGACGCTCCAGAGATGAGATACGGCTCGCCCAGACGTGCAGGGGAATCGAGCCCAGATTGATGATGTACAGCAGCGACGCCTCGTCATCGGCAATGAAGTAGCTGAGCTCACGCTCGGAATCCTCCGTCCACATGCGCTCTCGGCGCACCCAGTCCGGCGCGAAGCCGGGCGCGTCCTTCTGGAAGAACGACTTGCCGTCGATCCCGTCGGGATAGCGGGTCATGACGAGCGGCCGATCCTGCAGGTACGGCAGCATCCAGGGCGCGATGCCCCGGTAGTACTCGATCAGGTCGCCTTTGGTGTAGCGTTCCTCGGGCCAGAAGACTTTGTCGAGGTTGGTGAGCTGAAGGTCGGGGAGGAGGGAGGACGGAGGAGGACCCAACGAGAGATCGGGAAGCACCTCCTCCCTCCTCCCTCCTCCCGGAAGTACACACTCTTGCGCCGGCTTGTCATCTCGAAACCGTAGAAACACCGGATGCCGCAGCAGTCCGTCCTCGGTCCACTCTCGGTACCGGACCTCGCACACGAGCTCCGGCTGCACCCAGAGATGACTCTTCCCCGCCGGAGCTCTTGTGCACGGGGCCCCGTCAAGCCTGATACCGTCGAGGGCGGATCGGATCTCATCGAGCTGTTTGCTCGTGAACCCGCTGCCGACCCTGCCGGCGTACACCAGTTCTCCCTGCTCGTATCCGCCGAGGTGCAACGCGCCGAAGCCGCCTCGCGAGCCCTTCGGGGTCGTGAACCCGACCACCACCAGGTCGGCCGTCTTATCCGCCCGCACCTTGAGCCACTGCGGCGAGCGCCCTCCTCGGTACGGGGCGTCGGCCTTCTTCCCAATCATCCCTTCGAGTCCGAGCTTGCCAACGTGCTCGAAGAACTCCTCACCCCGCTCCTCAATGTGGTCGGAGTAACGCAGTGGTCCCACCGTTGGCAGCACGCGCCTGAGGAGCGTCTTACGCTTTGACAACGGCATGGCCCGCAGATCGTGCCCCTCGAATCCCAACAGGTCGAACACGTAGAGGGTTGCCGGGTGCTCAGCCGCGGCCCTCCGGACCTCGACGGCCCGAGTGAGCCTCCCCCGCTTCTGCAGACGCTGGAAGCTCGGAAGCCCCGATTCGTCGTGCACGACGACTTCGCCGTCCAGCACCAAGTTGCCGAACGGGAGGGCAGAGACCGCCCTAGCGATCTCGGGAAACGTCGCAGTCGCATCGTTGCCGTTGCGAGTGAGCAGCTGTGCCTCAGCATCGCCCAAGCCAGCGAGAATGCGGTAGCCGTCATACTTGATCTCGAACACCCACCCCGGCCGGGAGAACGGGCGCTCGCGGCTCTCCGCCAGCATGAGATCTACGCTTGCCAAGTCTACCCGCCTCCGCCTGGCCTTCGCCTTCTTGAGCTCCGCGCGCAAGTCCTTGCCTGGGTCCTTTCCCTCCTTCAGTTGCTCTACTGTGAGACCGGAGAGGATGGAGTCTTGGGGGAACTCATCACCGTTGGTTGATACGAGCCCGTCGCGCTCCTTGATGAGCAGCCAGTCCTTCTCGCTCTTCTTGATCTTCACGAGCGTCCAAGCGCCGCGCAGCTTGTAGCCCCGCAACTCGAACAGGAGCTTGCCCTTCTCCAGTCCCTCCTCGACATCCCCGGCGGGCACCCAGACACCCCGGTCCCACAGGATCACAGCGCCGGCGCCATAGTTCCCTTCCGGAATGACACCCTCGAAGTCGCCATACTCGATGGGGTGATCCTCCACCTTGACCGCTAGTCGCTTGTCCTTGGGATTCCTGGAGGGCCCCTTCGGCACGGCCCACGATTCCAACACACCACCCATCTCGAGGCGGAGATCGAAGTGGAGCTGTCGGGCGGCGTGTTTGTGCACCACGAAGAGACGCCCAGGCCGCTCGGCAATGGTCCCGGCAGGCTCCGGGCTCCGCTCAACCGCCCGCTTGGCACGGTAAGCGCTCAGACGATCAGGCTTCTTGGCTTTGGCCATAGGCGAACGTGAATCATAGTGTCCCCGCGAATCGCCGTGCAATCGCGATCCGACGCACCCCCTGACCCAGGACGGAGCCAGGCCCCGGCGGCACCCCAGTTGAGACGTGCACTGCAACTTTCGCAGCGCCTCACGCGTTTTGTGTTTGAAAGCCAACACCCTATGCGACAATCAGTTAGACAGCTTGGCCCAAATGCCGCCGTTGCGACGGGAACCGGAAGTGTCTATAGTAGCGGCCCCATGACTGCTGAGTAGCACCCGTATGACTGCACGGCCAATCGGTTCAGCGACGGTGTCCTTCGGGCTGGTCTCGGTCCCGGTGAAGCTGTACTCCGCCGCCGAGTCCACTGCGAAGATCACGTTCAACTGGATCCACAAGGACTGTGGCTCTCGACTCAAGCAGCAGTATGTCTGCAAGAACGATGGCGAGATCCTCGATCGAGAGGATATGGTCAAGGGCTATGAGTTCGCCAAAGGCCAGTATGTCCTGTTCACGCCGGAGGAATTGAAGGCGCTCGAAGAGAAAGCAACGGAATCCATCGAGATCGCCGAGTTTGTGCCGGCCCAACAGGTCGAGCGCCTGTACCTCGACAAGATCTACTACCTGGGACCCGACAAAGGCGGTGAGCGTGCCTACCGCCTACTGAGCAAGGCGATGCAGGAGACGGGGCTCTCGGCCCTCGCCCGATACGCGGCACGGGGCAAGCAGTACCTGGTGCTAGTGCGGCCGATGGATGATGGGCTCGTCATGGAGCAGCTCCACTATGCCCACGAGATCCGTCCCTTCTCCGAGGTGCCGATGGGTGATGGCGACATCAAGAAGGAAGAGCTTAAGCTCGCCATCCAACTGGTGCAGCAGGCCGCATCCGACCAGTTCCAGCCGGAGAGGTATCAGGACGACGTCCGCAACCGAATGCTGGAGCTGATCCAGCGCAAGGTAGAGGGCGAGGACATCACTCAGGCGCCGGCGGAGGAGCCGAAGGCCCAGATCATCGACCTGATGGAGGCGCTCAAGGCGAGCCTGGCCAAGGGTGGCACGCAGGACGTGGAGCGGAAGCCGGCCAAGCGAGCGGGGCGCGAACCCACCAAGAAGGCAGCGGCCAAGCGGAAGCGGGCAAGGGGGTAGGCCCGGGTACCATCTCGCTGGTGCTTACCCGACGGCGCATGAAGCGACACGGATGGGGACGATGAAGGGCTACAGCTCCCGCGACGTCGCCAAGCTGCTCGATCTATCCGTCGCCCAAGTCCGAGCGTACGCCCGCTCGGGCTTTCTCACACCCACGCGGGGCACGCGGGGCGAATACCAGTTCTCGTTCCAGGATCTGGTACTGATGCGGGCAGCCAAGGGTCTCGTGGCCGCCCGGATCCCCGCCACTCGAATCCGCCGTGCTCTCATGAAGCTCAAGGAGCAACTCCCACGCGGTCGACCCCTGACGGAGGTGCACATTGCTGCTGAGGGCGACCGCATCGTGGTGAGCGACGGCACGACGGCCTGGAATCCGGAATCAGGACAGTTCCATCTCGATTTCGCAGTGTCGGAACTCTGTGCCGAGGTCGCCCCCCTTGCTCACGGTGCAGCGCGAGCGGCCATAGCAAGCGCCCAAGACCTCGATGCCGACGCGTGGCACGAACTGGGGCTCGACCTCGAAGTCTGTGCGCCGGCCGACGCCTGTGATGCCTACCGCCACGCCATCGAACTGGAACCTCAGCATGCCGATGCGCACGTGAACCTCGGCCGGCTGCTCCACGAGGCGGGGCAGCCGGGCGATGCGGAAACCCACTATCGGCTTGCGCTTGCCGCCCGGCCCGAACACTCCACCGCCGCCTTCAATCTTGGCATCGCGCTCGAGGACCTAGGTCGCCCTACCGAAGCGATTGCAGCGTATGAGCGGGCAATCGCCGCTGACCCCGAATGCGCGGACGCCCACTTCAACCTGTCTCGCCTCCATGAGCAGGCCGGCAGGCAGGCGGACGCTCTGCGTCACTTGAAGAGTTACAGGGCAATAACGGAGAACCGCTAAGCGATCTAGGCTGGCCCGAGACGGCTCCTGTCCCACCCTGGATCACCCGCTAGTGTAGCGAGTCAGACGCTCGTCGCAGATCACACACACACCGAGCAGCCCCTCCGCGCGGCACGGCCGCGGATGATCGTGTGAACGCGGATCGGTCTGTGGACGAGGGAGGTGACCGATTCAAAGAGACACATCCGCGTCCGCTTGTCGATCCATCCGCGGCAGTCACAAACTTCTGACTCGCTCCACTAGCGGTACTCGGCAGAACTTTCCAACTGTAATCCTGGTTACTAGTGTTAAGCTTTGCATAGCAGCACCCGGGAAATCAGAGAAGTCATACGACATGAGCGCTGAGAAGATCATTGCCGCGGCGGCCTCGCCAGCCGGCTCCACCTCCGCCACACGCCTGATCTCGCTGCCGGCCGAGGTGCTCGAGCAGTCCTGTAAACGCGTCGGCATCGCGAGCCTCGTGTTCGCGTCGCTCTGGGCGTTTGGGCTCCTGATGGTGAACGTGGTGGGCCGGTTCGTGGATGCCGCCGTGCTGACACCGGGAATGGATCCGTGGCCCATGCCCGGCAACCTGATTGCGGCCACCGGACTGGTCCTGTCCATCGGGATGGTGTTTGTGGCGGGCTGGCTCCATACCAGGCCGAACCTGCTGCTCGATGTCGGGCTCGGCTTCGAGGTGGTGACCGCATTCCTGATCGGGCTGTTGCACATGTGGGTGCCACCATCCGAATTCACCGGGGTGTCGTGGATCGCCGTGGTGATCCTCGTCTATCCCACGATCGCCCCCAACACGCCCGGGAAGATCTTCACGGCCTCGCTCCTTGCTGCCTCGATGGGCCCCCTGGCCCTGGGCGTTGCGGTGCTTCGCGGTGCCGACGTCTCGTTGGCTCCGCTACAGGCAACGTGGTTGTTCGTACCGAACTACCTATGCGCCGCCCTCGCGGTCGTGCCCGTCCACATCATCCGGGGGCTTGGCCGCCAGGTGAGGCGGGCGCGGGACCTCGGCAGCTACAAGCTGGGTGACTCGTTGGGCAAGGGCGGTATGGGCGAGGTGTATCACGCCGAGCACCGCCTGCTGGCGCGACCCGCGGCCATCAAGCTCATTCGACCCGAGATCCTCGGTGCGAGCACCACCGAGGCGGCCCACGTGGTCGTGGAGCGGTTCAAGCGGGAAGCACAGGCGGCGGCCATGCTCCGGTCGCCCCACACCATCGAGCTCTACGACTTCGGAGTGGCTGAGGACGGTGCGTTCTATTACGTGATGGAGCTGCTCGACGGCGCCGATTTCGAGAAACTCGTGAAGCGGTTCGGTCCCGTGCCGCCGGAGCGAACCATCCACCTGGTACGACAAGCTTGCCTGTCGCTGGCGGAAGCCCACTCCCGGGGGCTGATCCATCGGGACATCAAGCCGTCAAACATTCACACGACCCGCATGGGCCTCACGCTGGATTTCGTGAAAGTCCTCGATTTCGGCTTGGTGAAGGCCGATCAGAGTCGGGAGCAGACCATGCTCACGGCTCCGCACATGACCACCGGCACGCCGGCGTACATGGCTCCTGAACTCGCAATGGGGGAACCCGACATCGACGGGCGGGTGGACCTGTATGCACTGGGGTGCGTGTTCTACTGGCTCCTCACGGGGCAACTGGTGTTCGACGCCGAGAATCCCGTCAAGATGATGCACCGACATATTTCCGATACGCCCGAAGCACCGTCTCTGCGGACAGAGCTGGACGTCCCACGGGAACTCGACGAGCTGGTTCTCGCCTGCCTTGCCAAGCGGCCCGACAACCGACCTTCCTCTGCCGAGGAGGTGGTGCGGCTGCTCGACGCCGTCCGTGTGCCGGAACCGTGGACTGAGGAGCGCGCTCGCCGCTGGTGGGACACGCACCTGCCGGAGGCACGGCCGTGTCCACAATGCGACAAAGGTGAGCTAGCACCTGCATTGACCAGCGCCTGAGCACGCCGCGCACCGACAACCAGGTCGGCACGAAAGGGGAATAGGCATGCACCTCAGAATAGCCCGCGCCACCGCTACCGCGGTCGCCGCGGCGTCGGTGCTTTGCGCGCCGGGGAGCCAGGCTCAGACACCCAACCCGACCCCGCCGACGGCGCTGCATCAACTCAGCGAGTCGTTCGAAGCGCTGTCGGAGCGCGTGGCGCCCGCGGTGGTTCAGATCTTCTCCACCACCCTCGCACCCCTGAGCGGGGACCCCCGGGGGGCGGCTCCCTTGCTCGGCCAGCGGCGACGCAGTGGTTCCGGCGTCATCGTCTCGGCGGACGGGTACATCCTGACCAACGCGCACGTGGTGGAGGGGGCACGGCGGCTCAAGGTGGTGCTGGCCCGACCCGCCGCCGAGGGCGTTCCCGGACGCTCGATCCTGCGACCCGTGGGGCAGCGGGTCGAGGGCAGGGTCCTGGGCACCGACCTCGAAACGGACCTGGCAGTCGTCAAGATCGACCAGCCGAACCTGCCATATCTCGAGCTGGGTGACTCCGACAATCTGCGACCGGGCCACCTCGTCCTTGCGTTCGGCAGCCCCCTGGGCCTGGAGGCCTCAGTCACTATGGGTGTGGTGAGCGCCGTCGGGCGCCAGCTCGAGCCCGAGGACCCGATGATCTACATCCAGACCGACGCGCCCATCAACCCCGGCAACAGCGGCGGGCCGCTGGTCGACACCCAGGGCCGCGTCGTGGGCATCAACACGCTCATCCTCTCGCAGTCGGGAGGGAGCGAGGGAATCGGGTTCGCGGCGCCGAGCAACATTGCACGCCACGTATACGAGCAGATCCGCACCAACGGACGGGTGCGTCGCGGGGTGGTTGGGGTGAACGCCCAGACGATCACGCCCACACTCGCCACGGGGCTGCGTCTCGCGCAGGATTGGGGCGTCGTCGTAAGTGATGTGTATCCCCGATCACCGGCAGCCCGCGCGGGACTACAGGTGGGCGACGTCATCGTCTCCCTCGATGGCAAGCCGATGGAAAACGGACGGCAGTTCGATGTGAATGTGTACCGGCGGCCCATTGGCGGCACGGTGACGCTGGAAATCCGTCGGGGGCTCCAGAACCTGACCGTGCCGGTGAAGGTGGTGGAGCGGGCGACCGATCCCGATCGGTTCGCCGATCTGGTCAACGAGGATCGCAACCTCGTTCCGCAGTTGGGCGTGCTGGCGGTCGAGGTTGATCGTGACATCGCCGGGATGCTGCCCTGGCTCCGGCGACAAGGCGGCGTGGTCGTCGCCGCGCGGTCTGCTGAGGCGCCCCGCGTGTACACCGGACTGGAGCCGGGCGACGTCATCTACTCCGTGAACGGCACTCCGGTGACTACGCTGGGGCAGCTCAGTGCGGGGCTGCGAGGACTCAACTCCGGCGATCCGGTAGTCCTCCACGTAGACCGGCGCGGCCGGTTGATGTTCATCGCCTTCGAGCTAGAATAGGCACCGCGGCCCGACTCCCCGGGCCGGGTACCACGAACGCGTTCCGGTGAGCTTCAGCAGCCAATGCGCCGATCATCAATCGCGTGGCTGCCCGTAGCGGCGGCGCTGCTCGTCCTCGCACGGGCCCACAACGCACAGGCCCAGGAATCAGCTCCTCCGCCTGACTCCACCGCTGCGCCGACGGGGTCAGGCATCGGTATCGCTTACTGGGGAGTGATTCCTCCAGCCAGCGACTCGGTGAGCGTGACCTTCCGTGGCCGTCCCATGCCCGTCTGGGAGGGCATGCTCGTCTGGCCGTACCGGGTGATCACCTTCCCCCTGCGTCTGCTGTCGGATGGTATCGGCGAGTCCGTCGAATTCCTGGATGAGAAGCGGGTGATCTACAGCGTGGCCAAGCTGCTGGGACCCCGACGAGGACCATTCGGTGCCGTGCTGGAGCTCAGTGCCGGTGGCCTGCCAGGTCTCGGCGGTGGCGTGGCCCTGGAGCACGACGCCTTCTTCGGCCCCCGCAACCGGTTCCGGCTGCGGGGGGCCGCCAGCATCCGAGGCCATCGCCGCCTGGGCTTGGGCATGCAGTTCGCCGCCGGGGACAGGGGAGAACTCGTCGTGGGCGCTGGTTTCCGAGAGCGGAACAACGCCCGCTACTTCGGCCTGGGCCCGTTCACCCAGGCCGAGGACTCGTCCTTCTACCGCCAGAAGCTCGCCTGGGGCGGTGCCAGCTACCGGCACAATCTTGGCAGTAGTCTGTTCCTCACCGGTGACGTCCTGTTCTCGGCCATTGGAACCGGTCTGCCACGGGACGACGACGACCCGCCCATCACCCTCCGGTTCGCCGGCGCCCTCCTGCCCGATGGCTTCGGCAGGTATTCACACGGTGTCAGCTTCGGCCTTTCTCTTTCCCACGAGACCGCTACCGAGACGGGACGGCCGCGGAAGGGCGGCATCCGCCGCCTCCGGGCGGCGTATTACCGAGGGCTGGGCGACGATGACGCCGGGTTCTGGACGTATCGGGCAGAGCTGCAGCAGTTCGTCCGTCTGTGGTATCGCAACAACGTCCTAGCGCTCCGGGCGCACCTAACCTGGCTCGATCCGGTCGGGACCACCTCAATCCCCTTCCAGCGATTGATGACGAACGATGATCCCGACCTCATGCGGGGGTTCCGGGATTTCCGCTGGCGAGACCAGGGGATGGTTGTGTTCTCAGCCGAGTATCGCTGGCCCGTATGGGTATACCAGCGTCCCGAAGGACCCGGACTCGACCTCTACCTACTGACGGACATCGGTCAGGTCTTCAATGACTTCGATCAGATCTCCGTCGACAACCTCGCGTTCTCGTACGGTATCGGGCTGCGTCTACTCACCGCCCGCGGCCTGGTCCTGCGTCTGGAGTACGCACGAAGCGGCGAAGACGCCGTGTGGCGTCTGCGGACCGACCAGATCTTCCAGTTCGCAAGAGGAGGACTGTTCCATGGCCGGGATCCGGTCCCCATCCGGTAGTCGCCGCTGGAGCGCCGTGGTGCTCTGCATCGTCGCTGGAATCGCGGCGACCGGTGCGAAGCCGCCCCTCAGGGACGCGCCAGTGGCGTGGCACGAGGACGATCGGCGGGACATCCCGGCACCGAAGCCCCGGGACCTGAACCGCGTTCACGTCACCATGGACGCCTCGTTCTTCCGGCCGCTGGGACGACTATTTCACCCGGGACGGTTCGTGCGCCGAGTCGGAACGATCTTCGGTGGGGACCATGTGCCGCCCGCGGCCAACCTGAACACCTTGGATGAGGTACCGAATTCGTCGTGGTTCACGAACCGGATCGGTCTGTTCCCCACGACCCCGGAGGAGGCTGCCCGCGGGCCTATGACCGGCCCGGGTCCCGACCGCAGTGGTAAGTGGACGGTAGTGGGAGCGAAGACTGAAGGAGTGTCGCCCGGGTTCACCATCGAGGACATAAAGGGGGACGTGTACGCCATCAAGTTCGACCCGCCAGGGTACCTGGGCACGACCACGGCAGCCGGTGTGATCTCAGGCCGCATCTTGCACACGGCAGGCTACAACGTCCCTGAGGACGGCATCGTCACCTTCCGCCGCGAGCAGCTGGTGCTCGGCGACGACGTGGAGTTCACCCTACCGGACGGCACCGAACGCCTCATGACCCGCCGCGACCTCGACAGCATCTTGCAGCAGGTGGAGCCTTTGCCCGACGGCACCTGGCGCGCCCTGGCGAGCAAGTGGCTCGACGGGGTCGATATGGGGCCGTTCGACTGGAAAGGCCGCCGCAAGGACGACCCCAACGACCAGGTGAGACACGAGAACCGACGGGAGCTCCGGGGCCTCAGGATGTTCGCTGCCTGGTTGTGCCACTTCGACACCAAACAGGAGAATACGGTCGACTTCTATGTCGAGGAGGATGGCCGGCGCTTTCTGCGCCATTACCTCCTTGACTTCGCCAGCACACTCGGCGCCGGCGCGCTGGGACCATTCCCGACCGCCTGTTGGGAATACTCGTGGGACTTCCTCGTCGTCTTCGGCCGGGCCATGGCGCTGGGGCTCTATGAGGACCACTGGCGGCGCGTCGAGCGTCCGCCGGGGCTGGATGAGATTGGCTACTTCCAGGGCGAGATCTTCCATCCCATGGCGTTCAAGCCAACGGAGCCCAACACCGCGTTCGCCAACCTCACGGACCGCGACGGCTATTGGGCCGCCAAGATCATCTCGGCCTTTAGCGATGAGCACCTCGAGGCAGTCGTGGCGGAAGGTCGTTATCGCAACCCTGCTGCCGCCCGGTGGATAGTACGCGCCCTCGGGGAGCGTCGGGACACGCTGGCCCGGTACTGGTTCGACCGCGTGGCGCCCCTGGATTTCTTCACCTACGAAGGCGGGATGCTGCGGTTCCGTGACCTGGGAGCCGAACGCGGGATCTATCCGGGCTCGGTTCCCCAGTACCGCGTGCGCGTGGCGGCAACGACGCCCCAGCGCAGTCGGGGCACCCAGTCCGACTGGGTGACCACCACCGAGCCCGCTGTCGACCTCGAACGGGCCGGCGGCGATCAGCTGGGCACGCACGCGCCTCAGGACTATCCGTTCTTGGCGGCGGAACTACAGGTGAGTCGGGGCGGCCGCTGGAGCTCGTCACTCACGGTCTACGTCGCCCGAGGGAGCGGGCGGGTCGTCGAGCTGGAGCGCTGATCTGCGTGTGAGAAGCAGATGTCCGGTTCGCCCGCCCCTACCCCACGGCCAGGGCGGGAGAGACGGGCGCGCGCCTCCCTGTCGAAGGACGAATCTCAGGCAGGTTGGCGCCCCACCACGCGGCTGCGCATTCCTGCGTCCACGGCTCCCCAACATCACAGGCCGCTAGCCGACGGGATAGTTCATCCGCGTCGGCCGGCCGCTTGTTCCGATCCTTCGCCAGACAGGCGAGAACGACCTCATCCAGGGATCGGCTGATGGCCAGCTCGCCGCGTTGGGACGGCGCAACCGGAGTCGTCTCCGTATGCGCGATCATCATCTTCATGGGCGTGTCGGCCGTGAACACCAGCTTGCCGGTCAAGAGCCAATAAGCCACACATCCCAGTGCGTAGAGATCCGCGCGACCGTCCAGCGCTTCGCCCTGCGCCACCTCCGGTGCCATGTAGGCGGGGGTGCCGATGGTGAGATCCGGGGCGGTGAGCTTGGCCGAGGGTGCCGCGCTCTCTGGTCCGGCTTTGACCAACCCGAAGTCCAACACCTTCACGAAGTCGACCTCGAGACCAACCCGACAGCTGTAGAGATTACCGGGCTTGATGTCCCGATGAATGAGCCCGATGGCGTGGGCTTCGGCGAGAGAGTGGCACACCTGCTGCAGCAGGTACACTACCCGTGCCGGGGGGAGCGGGCCGAATCGCACCACTAGGGATTCCAGGTCCACCCCCTGAAGCAGCTCCATCACGTAGTAGAAGTTCCCGTCGCCGGTGAGACCGAAGTCATACAGGGCGATGGTGTGGGGGGAGTGGAGATTCGCAGCGGCCTCCGCCTCCCGCTTGAACCGCTCCACGATCGTCCCCGAGCGCTCACCGTTCCCGGCCCCCAGGGCGTCCGGACGGATGAGCTTGATCGCCGCCGGACGACGGAGCATGCGGTGCCGAGCGCTGTAGACTTCGCCCATGCCCCCCCGCCCCAGCAGCTCGCCCATCTGGTAGCTGCCGAGTTCCCGAGCGTGGCTTACTTGGCGCCCGAGTCTGGTAATGATGTGCGAGGGCAGCACGGCGAGAACCGCACAGATGTAGTTGGGCAAGTAGGTCCACAAGATCTGCGGCAGCGAGGGAATCGGAATGCCCCGCGCACCGGTGATGGCAAGACCGACAGGATCCATCGATGCTGCAACCAGCCCGGCCAGCAAGATCTTCGGTCTGGTGTTGGGCACGATCATGGGGTGCACCAGGACCAGCACGCAGATCCAAGACAGCCCCACAGTGTTGGGGGTCCACTGGTTCACGAGCCCGATGGCGAACGCCAAGGCCACCTCGTACCACAATCCCAGATCGAGGGAGAACTGGCAATCGCAGGCGCGCTTGCGAGTGTAGCCGAACAACGCCACAGAGAGCAGAATTACCGCGATCGCAACGGGATTCGCCGGCCAGGGCCAGGCGTCGTCCAGGGGCACATCAGGGGAGATGATGGGGCCCACCAAGTTGTTCATGAACAGGCCAAAGGCCCACAAACCAGCCCACACCAAGGCAACGGTACCCAGACGGCGCGAGGCGGCCTGGAGCAGGTCGTCTGGGAGCGTGCTCCTAGTACCAGCGCGGGTGTGCGGTATCGCCCTGTCGATGATCTCGTCCGTGCTCATCACCATCTGCCTCGACCACGATGTTCCGGCTGCTGAAACAGTACACACGGCACCTGGTGGTTGGGAACACCCGCACCCTTGCAGCGTGTTGCGCGACACGTATTGTGACTGAACCGCAGCGAGGGGAGCGGGCGTCAGATGGCGGGGGAAGTAACGCGGTGCAACTCGTGTCGCGAGTCGGAAGTCTGTGAATAGGACCAGGTGCCGAGCAGTCCGACAGCGTAGGTGGCGGTCCGGCGGGGCCACGGATGGTTACGCGGATCAACACTGATCGGCAATCCGCGCATCAATCCGTGGCCCCGGCGAGAACCCCGCCGCGCGGAGGGACTGCTCGGCGCGTGTGCTATGCAACGAATCTCTGACTCACGAAACTAGTGACCGGTCACAGTCTGCACGTCGTATCGGGGTGACACGATGCACGTCGAAGAATCCAAGGCTCATCCCATGATCCCGCCTGAGGCCTGGCTTCCGGCGCGGCGGGTTGCGCTCGCCATGCGGCGACCGGTTGAGCGGTTCTTGGAAATCGAGGCCGCCAGCGGGATCGTGCTGCTCTTGGCCGCGGCGGTGGCCATCGCCTGGGCCAACTCTCCTTGGGCAGGCAGCTACGAGAAGCTGTGGCACACACCCATCCGGGCGGGTGTTGGCGAGTGGACAATGGAAAGGTCGTTGCATTTCTGGATCAACGACCTTCTCATGACCGTCTTTTTCCTGCTGGCCGGGCTCGAGATCAAGCGAGAGATGGTCCAGGGTGCCCTCTCCAACGTCAAGCGTGCGACGCTTCCCATTGCAGCGGCTGTGGGTGGCATGGTGGTGCCGGCAGCCATCTACGTCGCGTTGAACGCCACCGGAGCCGGCGCCCGTGGATGGGGCGTGCCCATGGCGACCGACATCGCTTTCGCCGTCGGCGTGCTCGTGCTCCTCGGCAAGCGGGTTCCGGCTGCCCTGCGCGTGCTGTTGCTTGCCTTTGCGATCATCGACGATGTCGGAGCAATCTTGGTGATCGCCCTGTTCTACTCCGCGGGTTTCGCCCTCGCAGGTCTGGCGGCTGCGGCGCTGGGGGTGGTGCTGCTGTTCGCCTTCGGCCGGATCGGCGTGCGACCCGGAGTGATCTTCGTTCTGCCGTTGGTGCTACTGTGGGGTGGTCTATTGCACGCCGGCATTCACCCGACGATCGCCGGCGTCATCCTGGGTCTCGCCGTGCCGACTCGCGCCTGGTTCGGGCGTGAGGGCTTTCTCAAGGTCACCCACCGAGCGCTGCGGGACTTTCAGCAACGCGCGGCGGACAACGAACCGGATGAAGAGCTGTTGGAACCGCTCAACCGCATCGGCGTTGCCCAAAGAGAGGCTGTTTCGCCGGCTCTACGGGGCGAGACGCTGCTGCACCCGTGGGTGGCGTACGGGGTCATGCCGCTCTTCGCCCTAGCGAACGCCGGAGTGAACCTGAGCGGGATCCGCCTGGGCGATCCAGGTGCCGTCGCCGTGCTGGGCGGAGTCACGATCGGCTTACTGGTGGGTAAGCCAGCGGGTGTGCTTCTCGCCTCATGGATCACGGTACGTCTGCGGCTGGCCGCACTGCCGGTGGGTGTGGACTGGCGCGGCATGTTGGTGGTAGGTTCGGCAGCGGGAATCGGATTTACCATGGCGATCTTCATCGCCGAGCTGGCGTTTGAGGATCAGGGGATCCTGACGGTCGCGAAGCTCGGGATCCTGGTGGCCACCACCGTGGCCGGTTGCTTCGCGCTCCTAGCCGGCCGGATGCTCTTACCGCGGCAGCAGCCCGCCGAGGTCGCCAGTATCACGGACAGCTCGGCGGAGTCGTCCACCGCAGTCTGGTCCGGCACGTACCCAGCGCCGGAGGCAGCGGAGCCCGGCACGGGTCAATCCTAACTGGGAAGGCGCAACGACATGGACGGCCAACAGCGCGCGAGTCCGATCGACCGGTTTCTTCGGCTGTTTACGGATGTCCGCACTGGGGAGAGTGGGACGGCGCTCCTGCTCATGCTCAACATCTTCCTCATCTTGACGGCGTACTCCGTGATGAAAGTATTGCGGGAGCCACTGATTCTAGCGGGTGGCGGGGCCGAGGTGAAAAGCTACTCCGCGGCGGGCCAGGCCATTGTGCTACTGGGGGCAGTACCCCTGTACGGTCTGTTGGCTGGGCGATTTCCGCGGCGCAAGCTCATCAACGCGGTTACTGCATTCTTCATCGTGTGTATCGGCGCGTTCTACGTGCTCGCGCAGCTTGATGTCCCCATCGCCGTGGTGTTCTACATCTGGCTTGGGATCTTCAGTGTCATGGTAATCGCCCAGTTCTGGTCGTTCGCCAACGACGTATACACAAACGAAGAGGGTAAGCGACTCTTCCCGATCGTCGTGTTCGGTGCGTCCTCGGGCGCCGTCTTCGGAGCGTGGCTACCGGGGCGCCTGATCGTCCCGCTGGGCGTCTACCAGCTCTTCCTCGTGTCCGGCGGACTACTGGTGATAGCCGTGGTCATCTCGAACATCGTGGACGCCCGCGAGCGGCGCCGGACAGAAGCCGGCCTGCCGGATGTGAACACGACCGGCACGATGCCGGCGGCGACAGAACAAATCCGGGCCGAGACCGGCGAGTTCCGGATCCCAAAGGAAGAGTACAAGCGCGAGAGCGGTGTCTTTCGAGCGGTGAAGCCCGGCGTCGAGGAAGAAGAGATGAAAGAGACACCCGAGTCGACGGGTAGTGCCTTTCAGCTGGTCTTCCGGAGCCGGTATCTGCTCCTGATCGCCCTGCTGATGTTGCTTCTGAACTGGGTAAACACGACGGGCGAGTACATCCTTGGACGCACCATAAGCGAGGTAGCGGCTGACGCCGTAGCAGCAGGAGAGGCCGGCGGCCTCTCGGAAGAGGAGTTGATTGGGACGTTCTACTCCAACTTCCAGTCCGTCGTGAATGTGGTGGGGCTATTGGCTCAGCTGTTCATTGTGTCCCGAATCATCAAGTACCTCGGAGTCGCCATCGCCATTCTGGTCCTTCCGCTGATCGCGCTCGTGGGATACGCTGCCGTTGCGCTCTACCCAGCCCTCCTCGCGGTGCGCTGGGCCAAGACGGCGGAGAACTCAACGGACTATTCGCTACAAAACACGGCGCGGAATGTGCTCTTCCTACCCACCACCCGCGAGGAGAAGTACAAGGCGAAGCAGGTTACCGACTCGTTTGCCCAGCGCGCTGGCGACGTCATGCAAGCCGTGTTGGTCTTCGTCGGTCTCAACATCTTCGCGTTCCAGACTAGGCACTTCGCGATGGCGAACCTTGTCCTCATTGCGGTGTGGCTCAGCATCGCGATATTCATCGGCCGCCGGTACAATCGGCTTGCGGCGGTGACTGCGGACTAAGGCCCTCAGCCTTCAGCCTTGGCTGAGCAGTTCGCAATTTGCAGTTAGCAATTCGTGCGGGTGATCGATCACGAATTGCGAATTGCGAGCCGAAGGCTACTCTTCTTTCTTCCTCTTCCGCAGTTGTTCCAGGTTGATGGCAATCGACTGGTTGGATTCCAGCAAGTCCGCCAGCACCTCGTTCGCCGAGCGAGGCTGCTGGGTGCGAGTGCGGCGGTCTTCCAGGAAGGGCCACAGGGCCTGCCGGATGTTCTCCGGCAGCGCGGTCTCGAGATATTCGAGGGCCGTCCCGCGGAGCATGGTGTCGTCGGTGTGTAGCCCGCGGAAGGCGACCTTGAGCGGCTGCCGAGGGAGCACCAGAGAGAGCACGGTGAACACGTGCTCCAGGCTGCGGTCGGCCCGATCTCGCAGGACCTCGTCAAGCACCGGAGACCAGTCCTCATCTTCCATCCGGTCGAGCAGGCGATGACTCTCCCACACTCCCCGGTCTACCGCCACCTCCCGAAGCGCGGCGGCGAACGCCTTCTCCCTATCCACCGCTAACTTGGGGTTGAACTCCAGGAGCCGGCTCAAGGCCCGCCCACACCGGTAGCGCACCTCGAACCGCTGGTCCTTGAGGCCCCGGAACAGTCCCTCTACCGCCCGCTCCGTGGGGCACATGGCCAGTACCAGGGGGATTCGCCGGCGCACTGCGAATTCCTCATCCCGGTCGAGCATCCGGTCCACCAGCTGGCCCACGGCCTCGAGCGCCACGTCCCGAAGGGCCACAATCGCCTCCCGAACGACCTCGTCCCAGGCGAGTAGGGGTACGACGTGGCCAACCAGGGCCGGGGTGAGGGGTGTAGACTGGAGCGCCGCCCGCACCCGGGCCGCATCCCGGGAACGGAGCTCCACGATGCGGGCAACCTCTGGGTCCAGCGGTGGCGCGCGGGTGGCTGTAGTGGACGGTTCCCCCACCACCGCCACCGGCGCCGAGTCGGGTGGTAACTCCTCCCCACTGGGCCGGTCCGGAATCCGAGTCAGCCCCAACGAAGGCAGGCTCTGGAGCATGGCGGTGCGGGTGGTAGCGTCCTGCACATCATGCAGGTCTAGCTGGATGGCCCGTGACAGCAGGCTCCGCTCCAGAGTGCGCACGTACCCCGCATGCAGGCCAAGCGCCACGACCACCGCCACCGCCGATAGAGCAATGGCTAAGCCGAGCAGCACGGCAGTCACTGCCGCAGCGGCCAGTAGCAGAATGCCCTGCGCGACGGCGCCGCCAGCGAAGTCACCCAGGCGCACCACGCCCACGTCTACCAGGGCTTTGGTGGCTCGCTTCTGGCCCCGGCCGATCGGCGTGAACAGGAGCTCATAGCCCGGACGGTACAGCCCGTTGCGCAGCACCGATTCCACGCCGCGGGCGATGCCCACGCTGGCGAGTCCAGGCACCGCCAGCGCGGCGACACTCCCTGCCGCCATCCCCCCGGGCAGGAGCGCCACCGTACGCGTGAGGCCGAGACGCTGCAACGTGAACCGGCTGCCAGCGGCCTGAACCACTACCGTTAGCAGGCCGATCGCGGCGTAGAACACAGCGAAGAACCGCAACATCGGCTCCTGCTCCTGCTCGAACCTCACTGCTGCTCTGTACTGGAAGACGTAGTTGATGAGGAGCTCGCCCACCGTGACCAGGAGGACCAGGGCCACGAGGCCACGGAGGTACGGCATGGACGCTATGACTCTGAGCCCTGAGCGCTCCGAACCCTCCTCCTTCCCGTCAGCAAGAGGCTTCCGCCTTGGCTTCGGCGCCGACACGGGGCGACCGGCCCGGATACCCATCACGAGCCAGGCACAGAAGAGATGAAGTCCCGCCAGGATGGGGAGCATCGAGGGCGCCGACATCAGGGCCCCGACACGCTCCGCCAGAATGCCACCCAGAAGGCCACCCACCGTGCCGCCTGCGGCGATGCGCCCGACGTACCGCTTGGCCGTCCGGGGGTCCCAGCGCTCGTTCACCAGCGACCAGAACCCAGAGATCACCATGGCGCCGAGGGCGCCGTAGTGGAGGTACAGCACCACAGCAACCAACCGCGGGAACGGCCCCACCAGTGCCCACTCCAAGAGCAACAGCGCCGCACTGGCAGTGAAGGCAACCGGCACCAGTCGCCCAGGGCCGACGGCCGTCATCCAACGAGCCGCAAGGAAGGCGAACACAACCGAGATGAGCGCCGCCGCCATCATCATCCGGGGCAGCACCTCTACGGCGTAGGGTATGGCGCCGACGCCCTCCCTGATGAAGGCGGACAGGAACAGGGCTTCCCGGGTCGCCTTGCCAGCCGTCTGGAAGGCAATCATGACCGTCGCGGTAACCACCGCGGCGACTAGCGCTCCCCTGGCATCCCGATCGCTGGCAGTCAAGACCTCTCCAAGGACTAACGGCGGTGCTGAATCGAACCCTGTAAACTAGTTGATCAGCGCTCCAGCGCGACCAGATGTCTCGCACTGGGGAGGTCGGCGGACCGGTCCAGCGGCCACCAGTGACCACCAGGCACTGGCACAACCATGTCACCGCTATCAGAATTACTGGAGCGGTCCCGCTTCAGACCCGCGTGGCCTGACCGATCTAGAGTGGTTCTCACACTGATACTGGCGAGGAAGAGGGGACGCAGACATGAGAGTTCACCACCAGCCCGCCCTGTTGATCATGCTCGCCCTGGCGTTCCTCGGATGCCAGCCGCGCGAGGGCGCCGAGGAGGCCAGCGCGGCGGAGCAAGAACCTCAGGCGCCACCGGCACCGCCGGACTCAACGCCTACCGTTGTGCTGGAGACCAACATGGGCCGGATCGTCATGGAATTCGACGCAACGAAGGCGCCCAGGACGGTTCGGAACATCGTCAGACATGTCGAAGCACACTTCTACGACAGTATTATCTTCCATCGCGTGATACCTGGATTCATGATCCAGGCGGGTCAGTACACCCCGGACATGAACATACGCTCGTCGTCGGCTGCCCCAGTGCCGCACGAGGGGGACAACGGATTGAGTAACGTCCGGGGCAGTGTCGCGCTGGCGCGGACCAACGATCCCCATAGTGGCGCCAGGCAATTCTTCATCAACCTGGTGACCAACAGAAACCTCGATTTCGGCAGATACCCGGACGGGTTTGGCTACACCGTATTCGGTCGGGTGATCGAGGGCATGGACGTCGTGGACAGGATCGCGAGGGTGCCGACCGAAGTCCGCGGATCCAACGAGAGGGTACCGGTCGAACCGGTGATCATCGTTCGAGCCTACGTGGCAGAAGAAGAGCAACCGGCCGAACCATAGCAATCGCGGCGCTGGAAGGGGAGCAACTAGCAGCTAGCAACTGGCTATTAGCAATTAGCAGTCTGGGTCAGGGAGGCAGCCACATCGCTCCCGCACAAACTGCTAGTTGCTAATTGCTATTTGCACATTGCTAGTTCGCCACCGACACGACTCCCATGGCAGACCACACACCGTCACTGAATTGGCAAAAAGGCATTTGCGGCATCTGCCCGGCGGGCTGCTGGGTGGAAGCAGGCATGCAGGACGGCAAGCTGGTGGACATCAGGCCAGACAGCGGCCACCCGCTGGGCATGATCTGTCGTCGAGGTAGCCACTCCCCGGAGATCATCTACTCCGAGCACCGCTTGAAGCATCCCATGAAGCGGGTGGGCCCCAAGGGCACGCATGAGTTCGAGCGCATCACCTGGGATGAGGCGTATGACCTGATCGTCGAGAACCTGAACCGGATCAAGCGGGAGTCCGGGGCGGAGGCGGTAGCCGTATACACCGGACGCGGCGCGTTCGAGCTCTCACTGTGCGACATGTACCAGCCGAAGGGTGTGGCAGTATCCTCGGCGTCCAACATCCTGTTTCCCTTCGGCTCCCCGAATACGATGGGGGTAGGTGCTCTCTGTTACGTCTCCTTCGCCATGATCGCGCCCCACGTGACCATGGGTCGCATGCTGGTCAACATGTTCACCGACATCGAGAACGCCGAGATGCTCGTGGTCTGGGGCGCCAACCCCGCCACCGACTCCCCACCCCTCGACATGGCTCGGCTCGAAGCAGCGGCGGTGCGGGGCGCCGACATTGTGGTGATCGACCCGCGCCGCACCGATACCGTCGTTCGGACCAACGCACAGTGGGTGCCGATCCGACCCGGCACCGACGGTGCCCTCGCCCTCAGCATGATCGAGGTGATGATCGACGAGGATCTGTACGACGAGGACTTCGCCGAGCACTGGTGCCACGGCTTCGACGAGCTGCGGGGCTACGTACAGCACTTCCGCCCCGAGGTCGCGGAGACTACCACCGGCGTGCCTGCGGACACCATTCGAGATCTGGCGCGTCGCCTCTGCAACGCCACGGGCGCCTGCCCGGTGATGTACACCGGTCTGGAGTACTCCAACTCCGGCATCCAGGCGATTCGGGCCGTTCTCACCGCATTTGCGCTGGCCGGCCAACTGGATGTCCCCGGCGGGATCGGCCTGGCAATGCTGAACTCCCACTTCCCCGTCAACCGGGCCTGCAACCAGGAGAACCCCGACCTCGATCGCGCCGTCGCCAGGGACAAGTTCCCCATCTACAGCAACTACCGTGGTGAGTCGCACGCCAGTGGTCTGGTGACTTCCGTGCTGGAGGGGGAGCCCTACCGGATCAGGGGGCTGATCATCCATGGAGCGTCCCTGCTCACGTCGTGGCCGCAGACTCCGATTTGGCGCGACACCCTGTCCCAACTGGATTTCCTCGTCTGCATCGACCGGCAGCTCACCGCGGACGCCGCCTACGCCGACATCGTGCTGCCGGCCACCACCATGTTCGAGATCGATTCCTACATGGTGTACGGCCCCATCTTCCGTCTGCGAGAGAAGCTGATCGAGCCGGTGGGGGAGGCACGCAACGACTACCTCATCATGGCGGAGCTGGCGCGGCGGCTGGGGTACGGAGAGTTGTACCCCCAGTCTGAAGAGGAGCTGATCCGCTTCGCGCTGGAAGGCTCGGGGTACAGTCTCGAGGAGATCAAGGCAGCCGGAGGCTGGGTAAAGCTTCCATCGCCAATGATGGAGTACAAGAAGTGGGAGAAAGGTGGGCTCAGGCACGACGGCCAGCCGGGCTTCGACACGCCCACCGGCAAGTTCGAGATCCGGTCGACCGTGCTCGAGGAGTACGGCTACGAGCCGCTCCCCAAGTACACCGAGCCTACGGAGGGCCCGCTGGCCCGGCCGGATCTGAAGGAGCAGTTCCCTCTGGTGTTCAACTCGGGCGCCCGGCCCCACACCGATTTCCGCTCACAGCACCACGGCATTCGGGGCCTGGCAAGGGACAATCCCGAGCCCACGGTGGAGCTCAACTTGGAGGACGCCCGCGAGCGGGACATCGAGGCGGGGGATCTGGTGGAGGTCCGCACGCCGCGTGGAGCTGTGCGGTTCCGGGCCCGCGTGACCAACGACATCGTGCGTGGGGCCGTGGAGTGCAACATGGGCGGCGGCACGCCGGTCGGCCCCAAGGCCTGGCGGGAGTGGAACGTCAACGAGCTGACCGACCTCGACAACTACGACGAGATCTCCGGCTTCCCGGTCTACAAGGCGCTGCTGTGCGACGTCGTAAGAGTCCAGGCAGGGACCGCCGCGACTCGCAGCGTCGCTGCCCGCACTGCAGAGGCATGCGGACCCGTCCTGCTGCGCCCGCCGGCCCAGAAGGACTCCAAACGGCGTATTTACCTGGACAACAACGCCACCACCAGGGTCGCGGACAGCGTCCGGGAAGCGATGCTGCCTTACCTGGAGGCCGCCCTTGGCAACCCGTCCAGCATTCACGGGGTCGGTCGGGACGCCCGGGAAGGTGTCGAACGAGCGCGTCGTCAAGTAGCCAAGCTGATCAACGCCCGACCCCGGTGGATCATCTTCACCGGTGGCGGGTCGGAAGCGGACAACCTGGCACTCAAGGGCATTGCCTTCACCCATCGGAACGGCCGCCGTCACATCGTGACGACCTCAATTGAGCATCCGGCGGTGCTCGCGGCCTGTCGCTTTCTGGAAGACATCGGCCATCGGGTTACCTACTGCGAGGTGGACGCCGACGGCCTGGTTCACCCCGACACCCTCAGAGCGGCCATCAGCGACGACACCATCCTGGTGTCCATCATGATGGCCAACAACGAGGTGGGAACAATCCAGCCCATTAGGGAGCTGTGCGCCATCGCGCATGAACGGGGCGTTCCCTTCCACACCGACGCCGTGCAAGCGGCAGGCAAGATCCCGGTTGACGTTGAGGAGCTCGATGTCGACCTGTTGAGTCTCTCAGGGCACAAGTTCCACGGCCCCAAGGGCGTGGGCGTCCTCTACGCCAAGCGGGGGGTGGAGCTCGCGCCGCTGATCCACGGAGGCAAGCAGGAAGGCGGACTACGCGCCGGCACGGAGAACGTCCCGGCAATCGTGGGAATGGGCCAGGCGGCCGAGTTGGCCGCTCGTGCACTGCGCGACGCAGCGCACACGCAGCGGCTGCGGGACAGGCTGGAGTCCGGCATCAAGGAGTTGCTTCCCGATGCCGTCCGCAACGGCCATCCGGACCGTCGGCTGCCGAATACGCTCAACCTGACGCTACCGGGGCTGCGAGGCGAGTCGCTAGTGGTCGCGCTGGACCAGCATGGTATCTCGCTCTCCTCAGGATCCGCATGCAAGTCCGGATCACCGGAGCCCACCCATGTGCTCATCGCCATGGGGAAGGACGAAGAGGATGTACACTGCGCCGTGCGGTTCTCGCTCTCACCGGAGACCACCGAGCAGGATATCGACGACACGGTGGTAGCGCTGGCCCAGGTGCTGGAAGAGATGGAGACAACGGTACGGTTTCTGCCGTGCAAGTAGGGATCAGGGGTTATCCCCGCGGGACCAACCTAGTGAGCGAGGACGAGGATGAGCGAAGAGAGCGAAGAGAAGGTTCAGACTGAGGAGTACAAGGTGGCCGGTGAGAGCCTCCTGGCCAAGATCAAAGAGATCCTGCATCAGGGGAACATTCGGCGCATCATCATCAAGAACGATCAGGGCCAGACGTTGATCGAGATCCCCCTCACCTGGGGTGTGCTCGGCGCGGCCTTCGCTCCGGTGTGGGCGGCGATCGGCGCCATTGCGGCGCTCGCCGCAAACCTCACCATCGTCGTAGAGAAGGTCGAAGGAGCGGAGTAGCCGCGAGACGCCTCGCTAGAAGAGTTTGAAGATGTAGGCGAGCGCAGACGTCTCGTAGCGCATCATCCAACCCGTCACCAGCGAGTGCCGCATCCGGAAGTACCGCACTTGCCTGCCATCCGGCGGTGGCTTGCCGTCCACCAGGATCTCAACCCGCACAACCACATCGTCACGACCGCCGCGGGCGCCGATGGAGGTGAACTCTATGCGCTCCTGGGCGACGATGTTCTGCGCCTGGGCGGCGGCTGCTTCCTGATCGCCCCGTTCCACGGCCTCCTGCAGCGCCGGCAGCCCCTGGGAGATGTACCCCGCCGCCAGCCATAACCGGAGTTCAGCGGCGGCCTCGGTGGCCAGGGTGGTCCGCATGGCAACGTAGCGATACCCGACAAACGCTACCGCTACGACCAGCACGAGGATGGCCTTCCATCCGGTCAGGCGAATCTTGATCTCACTCATGCTCCCCCCGCGATCCCGTTTTCCTGCACCGCACCCAGAACTTGCCCCGCTCGCCCGCCTGCGCCAGGGCAGGAACCGGGCCGCAGCTTGCTGGCCTCCGGATGAAGAGAATATGACGGATTGACGCGCGTCACGCCCAACGCTAAGCTAGACCAGTCCGATGACCCAGGCGAGAGAACCCATGACGGTGGCCGGTGCGCTCCGGGATGTCCCCCTCTTCTCGCAGCTACGGGATGGGGATGTCGCACGTCTCAGTCAGGCTGCGCAGCTCCGCTCCTTCCCACGAGACAGCATCATCGCGCTGCAGAGCGACCCCGGAAACGCGCTGTACGTGATCGTGTCCGGCCAGGTCAAGCTCGTCCTGACCGCCGAAGATGGGCGGGAGGTCATTCTCTCCACCCGGAGCGAGGGCGATTTCTTCGGAGAGATGTCCCTGATCGACAACCAGCCCCTCTCGGCAACCGTCATCGCGATGGAGGATGCTCAGCTACTCGTGCTCCGCAGGGAGGACTTCTACCGTTGCCTGGAAGACTTCCCCCAGGTCACGTTTGGACTGTTGCGGGCCCTGTGCAAGCGTTTGCGGAAAGCCGATGACAAGATCGGCAGCTTGGCCCTGCTGGAGGTACCGGGGCGGGTGGCCCACCTACTCCTCGAGCTGGCAGACGAGAGCGACGGCGTGCACGTCACCCAGCAGGTAACCCACCACTTCATCGCCCAGATGATCGGGTCAAGCCGCGAGACTGTGTCGCGAGCGATGCGGGATCTGACCGCCCAGGGCCTCATCGAGGTATCGCGGAAGACGCTAGCCATCGCGAACCGGCGGAAGCCCCCGGAGTCCAGCGCCCCGTCAGGTGAAGAGCTAATCGAAGTCACCCGCCGGACGATCACCGTCCGCAACCGCAAGGGCCTCGAGGCCGCAGCCGGGCGGCCCTAGGCCGCCACACCAACCGCCACCGGATGTGTGGTCTACACTTCGCGACACATCCGGAGGAACTCGTCTCTCACCTTCCTCGGATCGTTGATGACCTCGTAGAACTCATCGAGGTACTCGATAGTCTTTTCGAGGGGCTTCTCCTCGAGTCCCACTTGACTGCGGTAGAGGTCGTAGATGGCGTCGCGCTGCTCGTTGAAGACCGCAAGGGCAGCGTCGACTTCTTCCCTCGGCCGGCAGATGCCCCAAAAACGGCGATCCCGTACCGATCGCACACCTACCATGGGATCCGGCTTTGCGTAGCGCGTCGAGATGATGCCAGCCATGTCGAAGTCATACGGCACCGGCAGCACCGGGCCAGCCGGGTCGCCAATGGGTTTTGCATTGTGGCAACAATCGGGCTTCTCGGGCTCGGGGAGGAACGCCGACCAATCGGTGTTTCCAATCAGGTACTGGAACACCTCGAAGACAGCCAGGTGCTTCGGGTCCACATACTCCGGCGTCACCAGCGGCACGCTGAGCACCTGCCACCCCACCCGTTTCGCCATGGCCTCGTCATCCTCGATGAAGAACGCGTACCGGGTGATGGTATCGCGGTCCTCATCGGTATCCTCGTAGGTCACCCGTGCAAGCCGCACGCGAAAGCTCACATCCGTGAGGAGGCTGTAAACCCGGTAGATGAGGTACTCCTGCAACACGTATTGCTCGTACTCACTGCGTTTGTCCTGGCAATGGGTCACCAGCTTCAGTTTGTCCTGGCCGGAAAAGACGGTATTCTCGACCTGGCTGGTCTGAAAATTCACCCGCAGCGGCGGAAACCCGCAGGTTCGCCGCTCCAGTCGGTACTTGCCCCGGGTACGAACTTTGACGTCCAGCGTGACCTGTGAGCCGGCGTCGTCTTGAACGATGAGGGTGCCTGGGAGCTCCTCGCTCTCCTGGCTCCGGTCCTTGAAGATCGTCTTGAGCGGAGCCTTGAGCGTAAACTCCACGATATCGTGGGACTCGAACAGCGGAGCTGGAGCCGACACCGAGTCGGGCTCGTCCTCCTGTGCGGGAGCGGACACTACTGGGAGCACCACCGCAACCAGGAGACCGCCAACGATGCGAGTCATGTCGCCCTCCTTCGCCAACAGGTTACCGCCTCAGGCCAGACGCCAACGTCTGTCGCACGTGGACGCGGACCTGCGCGCCCCGCACTCGTCCGGGATGGCATCGACCGCCGAGAAAGACCTCTCGAGCTGGCACCTCGAGCCCACCCGCCACGGCTGCCAGAAGCAGATCGCCCCAGCCTGCAGCCGGCCCCGGCTCCGGGACGTCCTCATCGCGTCGAGCGCCGCTAACCAGCTCCACCCCATGCCACGGGCAGAATCTCCACGCACCGTTCAGGCGCTCCCCATCCACGGGGCAGATCTTCGGAGGCACGAGGGACCCAAGCGGCAGTCGCCACCTGAATTCCTCGTCCCGCATTCTGACCGCCACGGACCCTTCCTCCGTCGCGTCGGCGATGGTCTGGCCCTTCTTGGTCTTGGATGGGAACACAAAGAAGTTCATGTTTTGCCCCATCGGTCCCAGGAGGTTGGCCAAGAAGGGCTTCATCATGGACAGGAAGTTCCGCGTGTCTGGATCGATGCCGCGCTCACCCATGGGAGGATACTGGCCGCCATGACGGTCGACCAGGCGGATGTTGGCGCGAACCGTCGCCTCAGGCTCATAGGTGATGCCACCAAACGGCCCGATTCTACCGTCCACCGCGACAACGATGATATACGGGCGCAACACCTCGACGAACTCTTCGACGGCGGTTTCCGGTATGGTGGAATCTTCAGCGAGACTGGCGCGCCAGAACTCCTCCGGCATCCACCATACGAACGTCATGGCGTCGCTCCTGCGCGACATCTGCTGGGTCTCCTCAACCAGCGCCTGGAGATCCACCTTGACGCCCTGGCCCCGACCCACGCTGACGCCGGAACACAGCAGTACGCCGATGCTCAAGACCCCTGTCAAGGTCCGCATCCGTCTGCGGGCACCCGCCGAGTCATGCATCTGACACCTTCCGTCAAGGAAGATGAACACCGGGACCCGACCCCCGACCACCCAGCGGCCCCTCCGCCCATCCCTAAGCCAAGGCTGTGATGTACAACCTACGGGCAGGACACCGCAAGATCATCTGGCTGGGCCTGGGGCTCGAGGGTGTCCTGTTTGCCCTGGCGCTGGGCCTGGGCTGGCTGTTGCACACACCCCCGCTGAGGTACCTCCACCTCAGACCGGAGCATATCGCCGCAGCCGTGGTGGCCACCATCCCGCTGCTCCTCACGATGTGGTGGTGCTCCGAATCGACCTGGGGGCCGTTCCGCCGGCTGACACGGGAGATCGAAGAGACCCTGGCACCACTGTTCGCGGGCTGCTCAGCGGCGGACTTCGCCCTGATCTCCCTCATGGCGGGAGTGGGCGAGGAAGCACTGTTCCGGGGAGTGATCCAGACCGCCACCGCCGACGCCCTTGGCCCGATAGCGGGCTTGGCACTGGCCAGCACCCTGTTCGGCCTGGTGCATTTCATCACGCCGACCTACGCCCTGCTGGCCGGCCTCATCGGCGTGTACCTCGGCGGGTTGGTGATGGTGTTCGACAATCTCCTCGTAGCCATCTTGGTACACGCCCTGTATGACTTCCTGGCGCTCATGTACTGGGTGCGTCGGCAGGAATCCAGGTAGCAGTCCCCGGCACCGCTCGCGACGGATTCGCCTGGACTCAAGCGGTACCTGACGCCCCGCTACGTGAGGCTCCCACCCCGCGCCCAGACCGCCAGGGCATCCAAGTAGCTGAACGTCGCTAAGGACGAGGTCAGCCGGAGTTCGCTACGCACTCGGGCCACCGCGTCCCGGGCAGCGTCGATGTGCGATTGGGGCGAGCGCTCACTCAGACCCATCTGATCCTCGAGCCCTACCGAGGTGGTGCGTTCCGGTGAAGCGATCTCCGCCAGCTCCACGAGCACGTCCGATCCCGCGGCGCCCCAGCGATAAACCCATCGTGCTTTCTGCACCTTCACGATCTCGACCTGGTCACTGGCCTCCCCTAGTAGCCTCACGAGGGCAGCACGGTCAACCTTCATCTCGGGCGCCGCCAGCTCGATTCCCAGCTCGCTAGCCAATGCTGTGATGACGCCCGGTGAAACCGGGAGCGCATAGTCTTCTTCTTGCCTTTCCACCCACAACTGGACCTGATGTTCACGATCGTCACGGCACAATCGCTTGAGTTTGAGGCTCTCACCGCCCTGCCACGAGCGAAGCTTCACGTTGATAGCACAGCCAGGAATCCAGAGATAGCTGTCTGTGACCTGCCGAACGTGCGGGTCCTGCATTGGCAGGGCCTGGATCGCGTCGCGCGCCGAGCGATCCAACCGCCCAAAGCCCCGCCATTCCCAGTGCAAACCGTAGGGCATTCAGTCGCGAGTGAGACGAGTGGTGGGGCGCCCGCCGTGCCACCGTCCCCTTGGTGGGTGGAACATGTCCAAGGCCTCCTCCCAGCACGGTACTGAAAAAGCGTGATAGAGGCCATGGCCTTCCCCGCGAATGGGCACCAACGCGTCCTGCGGGACTCACCATGCGCATCGTCAGTAAGCGAACCTGCGACACGACAGGCCGTTTCCCCCTACGGGTGACGAGTGGTATCTTGTCTTGGTAACGCCCCAACCTACCGGCGGGTTGCACCTTGGCCGAGCGCGAGCAAAACAGCCGGATCCGGTTCGAGGATGTCGAGCTCAAGCAGCTCCCCGACAGCCGCTGCTCCAGCCGAGTCGTGCTGGCATGGCACCGGGGGGAGCAGTTCGTCGGCACGGCCGAGGGGGTCACTTCTGAGATCGGGATGCTCCGGTGCGCCGCCGAGGCCACGGCGCGGGCGCTGGAGGCCGCAGTGGACAACCGCATCAAGCTGGAGCTGTTGGGGATCACGACGATCAAGGCATTCGACGCCGTGATCGTAGTGGTGTCCCTCGCGAGCCGGTTCAGTGAGCACAGCCAACGAATCGTTGGCTCATCGGTGATCGACGGCGATCCGGCTCGGGCAGCGGCCCGGGCGGTGCTGAGCGCGACCAACCGTCTTCTGGGGAGCAACCTGATCTACTTGCGCTGAGGCCGCCGTCAGACTTGATCCCAGGTCGGAAACGCACAGCGCCGCAATCCCGGGTAATACGAACGAGGGCCGCCACACCGCGCGGCCCTCGTTGATTGCAGCAGGTTTCGGGAACTAGCCGGTCACTTCCGGACTCACCTCCGAGCCCGCCGTTATCACTGGCTCACCTATAGCCATCCGAGTCAGGGGCGCCCGCACGTTCCACCGGTAGCCCATCCAGATGAGGACGAGTCCCACGAACTCGGTGACGTAGAGCACCTCCGTGTAGCCGAAACGAGTCGCGGTACCTCCAATGCCGGGAAGCAGTGCGCCAGCAGCGATCAATACGTTGCCCACGAACCGGTGGTACGTGTCCGCGTGCTCGCGGTAGCGAATCGCGGAGAGCACGGCGCCACCGACCAGAAAGATGAAGGCGTACGTGTTGATGAACGGACTGAAGAACCTTACCCAGCGCCACTCCATGACCCGGCCTGTCAGGCGGTAGGGCTCGACCAGCGCCTCGTTGACCGGCACGAGCAGCACGCAGACGGCCGCGACCGCAACGATGCTAACGAGCACCAGGGCCAGTCGGTTGGCGGTGCGGCGGGCCAGCAGCAGGTAAACGGTGCCTTGGGCAAGGGGCGCCCCGCCCAGCAGTGCCCCCGAGATGTACCAGGCCCGGAACACTGCATCCTGCCATCCGAAAACGGTAACTGCGGCCTCCATGCCCGTCCCGACCCCGTAGAGGAGGATACCAGCGGCCCACCACTGCAGGTGCGGGCCCGTGCGCCGCTCCCGGTAGCGGTTGAACACCACTACCGCGAACGCCAGCGCCAACATGGTGGTCGCGATCGGGATGAATTGGACTGGCTCTCGCACGCTACGCTGCTCCCTCTGTCCTCAACGCGCCCGCTAGAACGTCACATCCCAAGTGACGACCACTCCGCGCCTTGGCTGGGGCCGGAAGAACGCCGCGTTCGCGAACTCCGCGTACAGCTCGTTCGTGAGGTTTGTAACTGCGACCCCCAAGCGCTGGGTGTGGGTCCCGCGTCGGAATACCGTGACCCCGGCCCGCACTGCGTGGGTGGCGAACGAAGGCAGAACCGGACCCACCGCGGGCGTCGTCGTGGCGAACACGTCCTTCCGCTCGCCGTTCCACCGGAATTCGTACGCGGCCCAGAACCGGTTGCTGGGATGCGAGTAGCGGAGCTGCGCATTCAGCTTGTCGTCGAAGGTGTCACCCACCGGGTTCTCGGGATCGTTGACGTCCTTCGTGTCGAGATGCGTGTAGTTGGCCGCTACCGAGATGCCAACCGGCAAGCTGACGTCGCCGTTCAGCTCGACGCCGACGAAGCGCAGCTTGTCCACGTTCACATTCCAGAACGTGGGGAGCCCCATCAGGCTATCGCCGGTCGCGGCTATCCGGATGCCGTTCCTGATTTCGTTGCGGAACACGAAGCCCTCCAGGTACAGCAGGCGGTCACGGTACCGAATGCCGACGTCGAAGTTGAGGCTGGTCTCCGGCCCGAGGGCGGGGTTCGGCACCTGGAACCCGCCGCCCTCTGGGGCCGGCCCGTTGAAGAACCGCTCCACCAGATTGGGCGACCGGAAGGCCCGGCCAACAGCACCCACCAACGTGAGGTTGTCAGTGACGCTGAAGAGCGCGTTGATTGCCCCCACCAGGGTCTGGTCGGAGTCGTCCACCAACGGGTCACTGAGACCTGGCGTCCGCTGGGTGGCTGCGCGCACATCCTGGAACCGCCCGCCCACAATGACCGACGCACGGTCCGAGATCTGGATGTCCCCTTGCGCGAACACGCCAACGCTCCGGTAGCTCGCGTTCGGCACTCGCGGGGTGCTATCCGCGCTGGTCATCGGCGGGCCAAACCCCAATACGGTAGTCAGCGCGGCGTCCGTGTTCTCCGAGTCATCGCGGAAGAAGTCCGCGCCGTAGGTCAGGAGCACCCGGGATCCTGCCAGCTTGGTGGCCTCGAGCCGCGCGCCAAAGGTGCTGATATCGGTGAAGTTCTCCGTAGCGACCTGTAGCTCAGCGCCCGGCGGGCCGAAGGGGATGACGATGTTGTTGTCCAGGCGCCGATCGTTGTCCTGGTAATACCCAACGAGGCTCACCTTGTCGGCGAACACCGTTCCCAGGCGGTCGCCGCGATATCCCACCGTGTATTTGTCGAAGTCCTGGAACGGGTAGAGGATCTCGATGAACGGGGAGCCTGGAGCAAAGTCATCGGGATCCACAAACCCGAAGCCCGCCGTGTCGGCCCGGTAACGCTCGTACTTCCCGAACACCTCATGCCGTTCAGCGAAGGCGTAGCTGGCGTAGGCATCGACGCTATAGTCCTGGGTGCCGCTGTTGAACACCCGGGTCCGGTCGGACAGCGTGATATCGCCGTACGACCCCGCCGGCGCGCTATAGTCGTCAGCGTCCCGGAACGTCCCGCTCGCCATGAACGCAAGGTCCCCAAACCGTCCGGACAGGCTGGCCAAGCCCTTGTGTTGGCCGTCGAAGGTGCTATAGCGGTACCCCAGTGATCCGTGGGCGCCCTCATAGCGTGGCCGCCGCGTGATGAGATTCACCACACCCCCGATGGCATCGGTCCCGTAGAGCACGGATGCCGGGCCGCGCACCACCTCGACCCGATCTACCGAATGCACATCCACCAGCGCGGGGAGCTCCCCGAAGTCCTGCTGCCGCCGGGAGTTATTCAGCCGCATTCCGTCCTCCAAGAGGAGGATGCGCTGACCGCGCTGACCTCGAATGTTGGGGCGGACCTGGTTGACCCCCACGCCGGTGACGTCGAGCCCGGGGAGCTCACGGAACAGATCTACGGCGGTGTTCGGCATCTTCCGGCTGATGTCCCCCCGGTCGAGCACGCTGACCGGCTTCGGGACATAGAACACGTTCTTGGCAGTCCGGGTGGCCGTGACCACTACCGGCGTGAGCCGGGCCGGCGACTGCCTGCGCTGCACCGTCGTATCCTGAGAGCCCTCTCTCTGCTGAGCCGCCTGCAGGGCGCTCAGAGGCAGCGCGGCCCCTGCCAGCATGACCAGGGCGAACGATGCCCCTCGCCCCACTCGTGAGAGCCGGGAGAACGAGATTCGCGTATTCATCGCAACACCCCTTCCGGTGTTGGCGTTGTCGGTGTCTCAGGCTGCGTCGGTGGGAGGGTAGGACCAGCGCCGCCCGATGAGGTGGCTGAAATAGCGAGTGTATTTATAGGGGATTAGTTCTGTCGGGGGTATTCGGAGAACTACGGGGAGAGCCCTCCGGAACATTACGGAGGCTCCACAGGCCAGCTATTCCGCCAGGACACCCCCTTCCAGGGCGAAGCGGGTGAGTCCTGCCACCGTGCGGATCCGCAGCTTCCGCATCAGGCTCTCCCGGTGGGTCTCCACCGTGCGGGGGCTGATGCCCAATTCGGCCGCGATTTCCTTGTTGGTGCGGCCCTGGGCGATCCTCACCAGCACATCCCGCTCCCGTCCTGTGAGCGCTTCGAGCGTGCCACGCCGCTGCTCTCGCTCCAGCTCACCCCGCAACGCTACGCTGAGCTGCTTGGCGACGGTTGGACAGAAGTAAGCCTCGCCCCGGTGAACGGCTCGGACCGCCTCCCGGAGGTCCGCCGGCGCCGTGTCCTTCAGCACGTAGCCGTGCGCCCCGGACCGGACCGCCTGCAACACGTACTCGGGGTGATCGTGCATACTCAGGATCAGCACGCGCGCCGTCGACACCGTTCGCCGGAGCATCGCAGTCACCTCGAGCCCCGATTTGCCAGGCATGCTCACGTCCAGCACGACCACATCGGGATCGGACTGCTCGGCAAGCGCCAGCGCCTCGGCGCCGTCGGCAGCCTCCGCCACAACCTCCAGGTCCGACGTGCCGGATAGCACGCTACGGATCCCCTCCCGGACAATGGCATGATCGTCCGCCACCAGCACACGAACCCGATCGGCGCTCACGCCTCCCCCGGCTCCCGTGCTGGCAGTCGCACCACCAGCTCCAGTCCGCGCCCCGAGTCGCCATCCACCGATATCGTCCCACCCAGGGCCGTGATCCGCTCGCGCATCCCCACGAGACCCATGCGTCCCTCGCGCGCGAGAACGTCCGGACCACCCTGCGGCAGACCACGGCCGTCATCCTGCACCCTGAGCACCACTTCTCCTCGCTCCACACTCAGCGTCACTGTGACGGAGCCAGCCTCGGCGTGCCGCGCGACATTGGCGAGCCCTTCCTGCAGCGCCCGAAACAGCGCGACCTCGGCCTCGTCGGCGAGTGCAGGCAACTCATGCGGCGCCCGGACTGCGGTCTCCACACCGCCTTGCTCCCCGAAACGATGAACCAGTGCGCGAAGAGCTGGCACCAGCCCCAGGTCATCCAGCAGTGACGGCCGTAAGTCATTGGTAACGTTGCGGATACCCTGAATGCCCGTGTCCATCAGGGCCAGCGCACGGTCCAGCCGCTGGGCAAGGTCCCGGTCAGCGGCCTCCCGCAGAACGCCGAGCTGCAGCTTGACGGCCGAGAAGACCTGGGCGGTCTCATCGTGTAGTTCCCGGGACAGACGGCGGCGCTCCTCTTCGTGCTGCTGCACCATGCGGCTGGCGAGACGCTCGAGATCCCGGGTGCGCACCTCCAACCGGCGGTACAGATCCACGCTCTCTAACGCCGCCCCTACTTGCTGGCCCAACGCTACCAGAAAGCGCGAGTCGAGGGCCGCAAAGGGATCCCTGGCATTGCCCAGGATCAGCATGGCTCCCGTCACCGCGGTCCCTTGGAGTACCGGCAAGGCGGCCGCATAGGTGTAGGGCACCTCACCACCTGAGCGCACCCCCGCCCGGGCACGAACGATCTCCGGGCGTGCTGTCACCAGAGCCCGGGAAATGGCCTGCTCCGCAGGTCCAACCGGCTCCGCGCCGGTCCACTGGGCACACACACCGGTGCCGCCAACGAAGCGCGCCTCCCCCTGCTGCACCAGGTACATGGCGCTCCCCCGCACCCCTGGGAGCGTGAGCGTGCGCTCCAGCAGCCTGTCCAAGACATCGCCCTCCCGCTCACCGCGCTGTAGATCGCCCGACAACGCCGAGAGGGTGCCGAGACCCCGGCGGACGTCCTCCAGCACGAGCAGCAGGATCCCGGTACCCAGTGAGAGCTCGAACAGAATGTCGAGGTAGTAGCCCCACGGGTTCCACACGCCGCGGGCCCGGAGAAACGGGTAATCCAGGTGGTGCAGCCCCCAGAGGAACAGCGCGCCCGCGAGCACGGCGGCACCGAGCGATCCCACCTGCCGGTGGTACCGGAAGAACGCCCACCCGGTCCACACCGTGGCCACGCTCAGGAAGAGCACGGCGGGGCCAGCGGCGAGCAGGAAGTTCTCCAGCCGATAGATAGCGAAGTACGACCACAGCGGCGGGAATAGGACGACCGCCAAGTACACCTTGCGCCACGGCAACTGCTGGGAGAACACCAGGGCCGCCCAGAGGAGAGCCAGGGCGGTCCACCCGGTGGTCACCTGGTGCCAGTAGAGCCAGTGTCGGCCGCCGGTTCCGAGAAACGAGATGATGGCACCGAGCCGCAGGGCGTAGAGCAGCCAGGCCAGCGCCAACCAGCCGAAGTACGGCTTGCGATACGACTGGTAGAGGAGCCCGCAGACGACGGCGAGTCCAACGGTGATGGCGGCCTGGAGAAACGCGGCGGCGAGTTCCGATGCCGCGCCGCCCGGAATCGTCAGATCCATCGTACAAAACAACCGATGGACAGAACGACACGCAACTGGGGGAGGCACTCAGGACGTGGCACCCGCGGGCGCGACGTGCTAATCTTGAGGGGTCGATGCAGCGCCCTCGGTGGCGCCTCCACCAGGAGAGGGATGATGGCAAAGAAGGGTCCAACGGCTTCCCGTTCGAGAAAGAACACCCCCGGCCGTCCGCTGAGGAGAAGGCCAGAGACGTTGCGGCTCCGTACGGTGATGCCGGCGCTCACTGTGAGCGACATCGAGACGAGCGTATCCTGGTACCGAGACGTGATGGGTTTCATCGTCACCGACGAGTGGACCAGCAAAGGCCGGCTCGGTGGAGCTACGTTGAAGGCGGGCAAGGTCGAGTTTCATCTCATCCAGGACGACTTCGCCAGGGGGCGCCGCCGCAAGAAAGGTGAGGGCGTGCGGCTCTACTGCTCGACGGCGCAGAACCTCGACCTGATGGCCGCAGACATCAAGGCGCGAGGCGGTGTCCTGGCGCAAGAACCCACCGACCGACCCTGGGGGACCCGCGACTTCGCGGTGGTGGATCCGGACGGGTTCAAGATCACCATCACCGCGGGGCAGCAGGCGTAGCGAGGCTGGAGCACCTCCCCCCTTAGACGACCTGGACCCACCAACCCCGTGTAGCGCAGAGAGCGGCATCGCTGCGCCCACGGGGCGCGGTCATTCAGCCAACCGCCTCTAGCGCCTGCGCGAAGTCCTCGATGATCTCATCTGTGGCCTCGATGCCGATCGAGGCCCGTATCAAGCTGTCCGTGATCCCCAGCGACTCGCGATCTTCGGTGGACAGGCCGGCGTGAGACGTCAAGGCCGGCTGCGTGAGAAGTGTTTCGACACCGCCAAGACTCGGTGCGATGATAGGTAGGGTGGTACGCTCAATGAATTGCCGAGCGGCTTCGCGGCCACCGGTCAACTCGAAGCTCAGCATGCCGCCGGTACCGTCGAACAGCTCACAGACGCGTTGATACCGTGAATGGCTCTTCAGACCGGGGTAGTTCACCCGCGCCACCGCCCCATGCTGCTCCAAGAATTGGGCAATCGCTGACGCACTCCGATTCTGGTAGTTGACCCGCACGGCCAGCGTTTTCATGCCCCGATGGAGCAGGAAACACGCGTGGGGATCGAGGGCGCCACCCAGGTGATCCAGCCGATGCTTGATTCTCTCGACCAGGTCGGCGCGGCCAATGACGGCCCCCGCCACGATGTCGGAGTGACCGTTGAGGTACTTGGTGCAGCTGTGCAGCGACAGATCGAATCCCCACTCCGGCGGCCGAAAGTTCACCGGACTCGCGAACGTGTTGTCGATCATCGAGATCAGGTTGTTAGCCCTGGCGAATTCGACCACTGCCTTCAGATCGGCGACCTGGAGTAGGGGATTCGTCATCGTCTCGACGTAAATCGCTCTAGTTTCACGCCGCAGCTTTCTTTCCCACGAGTCCGGATCGTCTCCGTCAATGAAGTCGAACGAGAGGCCAAAAGCCGCAAAATCTCGCGTGATGAAGTCGTGGGTGCCCCCGTAGAGACAATCCTGTACCAGCAGATGGTCGCCAGCCGACAGCACGGTCAGCAGGGACGTGGAGATCGCAGCCATGCCGCTCGCGGTGACGAGGGCTGCCTCGCCATTCTCCAGCGCGGCAAGTTTCTGATGGAGTGCCAGATGATTGGGCGTGTTGTTCAGGCGAATGTACTTGAGATCATGGTAGCTGGTTTCTCCGGCATACTCGAACATGGCGGACTGAAAGACCGGCATGCTCACGGCACCACCGATACGCGGGTCGGGTTCTCCGGAGTGGATCAGCCGTGTTTCGAGGCGCTTGAAATTCTTCATAGATCATCCCTGCCTACTGCGCTTCACCATTAGAACCAGGATCGCAATGATCGCGGCGATGGTCAGCCCGGCCAGCACCTGGGTGCCAGGGTCCGGTAGGTCGAGAGGGAACCCTTCGATTCGCCTACCACCCCGGACCCCCACCCACAGGGCCAACACCACGCCGGTCAGCCCGCCCCCCCCGACCAGCCCCGATCCGAACAGCACACCCTGCTCGCGACGCCGCTCGGCCTCCTCGGGTATTTGGTCACGGGTCAGCACGTAGCGAGCGAGTCCCCCAAGGAATACGGCGGCCATGGTGGAGAGCGGGAGGTAGACGCCCACCGCAAACGCCAGCACGGGAATCCGGAACAGCGAAGCGACCAACCCGATCCCAACGCCGATAATGATCAGCACCCACGGGAGACTCTGATCCAGCACTCCGTCGATCACGAGCTTCATCAACACGGCCTGAGGTGCCGGCAGCTCAGCCCCGCCCAATCCGCCCTCGACGTTCTGATGGAGCATCATTACCACGAGACAGACGACGCCCGCCGACGTGATGACGCCGACCAGCTCGCCGATCTGCTGGAAGCGCGGCGTCGCGCCGAGGACGAAGCCGGTCTTGAGATCCTGCGAGGTATCGCCGGCGATGGACGCAGCGATGCACACCGCGGTCCCCACCATCAGCGCCGTCGCCTTACCTGCCATATCCGTCCAACCCATGAGGAAGAACACGAGGCTGGTACCCAACAGCGTGGCGATGGTCATGCCCGACGTGGGGTTGGAGGTGACCCCCACCAGACCGACGATGCGCGAGCTCACCGTGACGAAGAAGAACGCGAAGATCGCGATGAGCACTGATGCCACCGCCCGGATCGGAATCGAATCGAGGTACCCCAGGATTCCAGGGACCAGGGTGAGCATCACTAGAACCGCCACCACGAACACCACCACCGTCTTGAACGACAGATCGAGATCGGTCCGCTCCTCTACGGCGTGCGCGATCCCTCTCCCGATCTGCCCCAGCCCTAGCCTGAACGACTCCACCATGGTGGGGATCGACCTGATCAACGTGATGATGCCGCCGGTGGCCACTGCGCCGGCGCCGATGTAGCGCACGTAGCGGTGCCAGATCTCACCGGCCGACATGTCGCGGATCAGCTTCTCGGTCTCGGGATAGAGCGGCTCGGTGAGCCCCCCACCCCACCAGTTGATCAGCGGAATGATGATCAGAGCCGAGAGGGCCCCACCGGCGACCATCACGGTGGCAATCCTCATGCCCAGGATGTAGCCGACGCCGATGAGCGGAGGGGAGACACTGATGGCCACGTTGGCCTTGTAGCCGAGGGCGAACTGGAAAGTCCCTTGCACGAACTTGAAGCCGTCGGTGATGAGCTTGAACAACATCCCGACGCCGATACCCCAGAAGACGTTGGCCGCCTGCTTGCCGCCTTCCTCCGCGGCGACGAGCACCTCGGCGCAGGCCATCCCTTCGGGGTACGGCAGCTTGCCGTGCTCCCGTTTGATGAGGAACCGTCGCAGCGGGATCATGGCCAGGACCCCGATCAGGCCGCCTGCCATCGCCAACAGCGTGATCTGGCGCCATGCCGGACTCATGCCCCAGATGAACAGCGCCGGGATGGTGAACAGCACGCCGGACGCCACCGAGGAGCTCGCCGACCCGACGGTCTGCGACATGTTGCTCTCGAGAATGCTGTGCCGCAGGCCGAACGTCTCAAACAGCCGAAAGGCGACGACGGTCAGCACGGCCACCGGGATGGACGTGCTGATGGTGAGGCCGGCCTTGAGGCCGAGATAGGTGTTCGCCGCCCCGAACACGACGCCGAGCAAGACGCCCGCGATCACCGCTTTGACGGTGAACTCGGTCAGGATTTGCCCGTACGTGAAGGGCACGTGCTCTTGCCCTTCCTCGATGACGTAGGCGGTCTTGGGAAGCTTCCGAGCCTTCATGCCCCGAGCTCCTGCGGCGCGGTCACAACAGTGAGCGAGTGTGTGGACGCGGCCGGCGCGAAGCTCCATCACGTCAGCGGCGTCCGTCAGCGACGGGAGGCGCAGACAACATCGCACGGCCGCGCTGAGGAGCACAAGGGGCGACTGTCCTCAGTACAGGCTCACCACGAGGGGGCGCTGCCGCAGTGACCGAGGGGCGCAGGCCCTGGGACGGCTACCGCCGATATTGCAGCCTTTTCACGCCAGTCAAATCACGGGTCGCACCACCAGACTCCATGCCCTACTTGCGTTTGACGCATCAGCCCCAGAGAATACCCGCTCCGACGGCGCCGCGGTCAATGTCCCAGGAGCGACATACGATGCCCCAAAAAGGTACTGGCCGGATCTGGAGAGCGACGGCAAGATGGAGGGCGACGTCCTGAAGTCGACCCAGCGCCCGTCAAGAGCAGGGCGAATCACGGATGGCGCACCTCCCCGGAACCAGGCGCAGCGAGCAAGGCGCCGGGCGAGCCAGTGCGACTGGCCGAGCTACGATAGAGATCATCCTTCAAGGTCGCGCTCCCGCGATCCCGATTTGGAGGTACACGCCAACCGGAGGTGTCTGATGGCACTGATCGTCCTCCCCAGAAACACCGGTGCCGAAGCGGCCGAGCAGGCGCGTCAAAAGCTCCAGGCAGCGATCGACGACCCTGTGACAGTCGTCATGATCGTCTACGGAGAGGGTCCGCACATCGAGAAGGCACTTGAAGTCTGTGTTGCGAGAGCATCGGTCAAGGCGCTGATCCGCCGGGTCGTGTGGATTCCGGACTCGTCCGTGCTTTCCACTGAGCTCAAGCGGCGATTCTGGCGCAGCGGGAAAGTAGCCGTGGCGATCGGGCTGGACGACCAGGTCGCGGCGGCACTGAGCAAGGCACGAGCGAAGGCGAGAATCTTCGTTGAGGAGGCATTCCTTGGCGCAGAGAGCCACCGATGAGAAGCGTCCATTCAGTGCCGCTCGCCGCACTCATTGTGGGCGCGTGCGCCGGTGCGCCACAGCCTTCCCTCTCACCGACGCCGGACACCGTAGCGCTGGATCTAGCGCTCTCGTACACCGAGGAATTCGAGGGCAGCGGGAAGACGTCGATTGCCCCATCGCAGCACCTGGCGATCGTGGACTACAAGAGCCGGCTGGTCATCAATCCGAGCCGGGAATTCCTCCAGGCGCTAGCCACGACCGAACGAGATATCCTTCCCGCGCTGGCGGACTTCGAGCAGATGCGCATCAACTCGACCGCGGGACTGGTCAAGGCGGCCACCGAGTATGTCGAGAATGCCACGGCGGCCATCCGGGCGGTCGAAGCGGCGGGACCGGCCGACCAGCTTGCTCCGAGCCAAGTCGAGGAACTCCAGGAGCGAATCGGGAAACAAGCGGAGCTCGGACTCGCTCTCATCACTCCCGTGCGGATCGCCGCTGAAGCTGAAGCCAGAATGCTGCACGGAGACGACGAGGATGCGGTCGTCGCGGCGGTAGACCGGATGACGGTTCCCATCTTCCAGAACGCGAGCGGGCAGGATGTCATCCTCAATGTCCCAGTGTTCGCAGAGTTCCTGGCCCGACAGATCAAGTTTGCGTCGAGGAGGGCGCGGGTGGATGCGGAGATAGCCAACGTGGCAGGGACGGCACGGTTCCGCATGCGGGCCTGGTTGCGCCGACCGGGGAAGGAACCCGTCGCGGTCAGCATCCAGAACTATGACGACATCCACAGTTTCGACGCCCCCAAACGCCCGCGCATCGCATTCCGCATGACGGAGCGCGAACAGCGTCGCCTCGAGCAGGGCTCCGCCGTCGCCCGCGACGCCGCGCAGCTAGTGCGAGATCTAAGAAACAGACGCTCGGCGCTACGCCTGGGCCTGCCGGAGCTGCAGTCTTCGGTAGAGGGGACTCTTGAAGGCCTCACAGACCTGGTGCTGGACTCGGTCCCGACTCGGCTGACCACTACGCTTCTCGACGCTACCCAGACGGCGAAGAGCGCACTCGACTCGCTGACAGCTCGGTACAGCGACCTCCAGCAACTCGAGGCCTTCATTGGCGGACTCAATCAAGGCCTCGCCAGCATCAAGGCCGGCATTGACGGTCTGAGGTCAGCGGCAGCGGACCCATCGCCCGCAGCGCTGCTCCAGTTCTCCGTCGCCGTGCCTCACACTGTGAGCGGTGCGCTCACACTCATAGTCGACTACAGCAGTCAGATACCCGTGAACCTGCAACGCCTCGACACCCTCGCAGTGGTGCTTGCGGACATGGTGACTGAGGAGGCGGCTGCCGTGAGAAGCGCCGTCGAGCGTGAGCTGTCTGAAACCAAGGGGGCCCTTCGGTCGCTTGCAGATCAAATGAGCCGCTATGCCACGCTGGTACAGGCCCTGCAGGAGCTCTTCAGCCGCAACCAGGCCATTGCGGTGGCCGACGAGCTCGACGCGTCCAACGTGGACCCGCGGGTGCGCACGCTGGATCTGGACGCCGTCGTCCCGGGCACCGTCTTCCTCAATGCGACTCCGGCCGACCGCGGTGACGCCCTCGAGGTCAGGGCCGAGCTCGTTGCCCTCGACGACACAGGGCAAGAGGAGACGCTGCAGGAGGCACGCCGGATGTTCCGGGTGGAGCGGCTCGGGCTCACCAGCGATTTCTCAGCCCACCTCATCTTCGTCAATCGGTTCGGCACAGGAGACTCGGACCAGTCGGATGCGAGTTTCGAGCCCGCCCCATCTGCGTCCTGGACGCTGCACCACCGCATACGGAGCACGAACCTCTGGTCGTTCTTCGACCCTGGGATCGGGGTCAACACCGCCGCGCTCGACTTCGACGACGACAACTTCCAGATCGGCGTCGGAATGCACGTGACGCTGTTCAACGATCTGCTGACATATGGTGTCGGCTACAATCTCAACGCCGACTCGGACAACTGGTACCACTACTTTGGCGTCGAGGTCCTGCAGGCGCTCGAGACGGTAGGGAGCGCGTTCGGCGGCCTCCTGAAGGGTGGAGGCGGAGGCTAGCCCACGCTTCGATGGAACTTTCATGACCGACCCCAACCACATCACTCGGCTACACCGCGAAGCGCCATTGACGGACGTGCACATTCACCGTCGATCGCGAGTGGTTCGGCAGTCCGGCGGAGGCGGCGGTGATCATCGAACAATTCCGGCGCGCGTACAACACGACGCAGCAGGCTGCCTCCGNNAGGACACCCACGCCGGCGAGGTTGATGTGCCAGCGGAGCAACACCAAGTATGGGAGCATCACCAATATCGACGCTCGCCGAGCCGCATCTTCAAACACCATCTCTTCAGGCCGGTCGGATCGCTGTTCAGTTTGCACACCTATCCCCGCATCCTGAGCTTCTGGGTTACTGTCTATCCATGGGATGTTCTTCGAGTCGAGGCTGGGGTAATTGTCCCGGCAAATCCGGAGCTACTGAGATTGATCCCGGTTCGCCTCCCGGGGTTCCTGGAGCTCCACGCGGGCATATACGGACGACGCAGTTCGTTTTTCGACAAGGGAGCGCGCAGTTTCTCCTTGTCTCTACTTTTTGAGCGGTACTGGCGGAATTACCTGTCTTGGTACCTCCAGGGATCGTGGGTGCCCAAACGCGGCACCGTCGACGCCGACGAGTATCTAGAGAGACCTACGAAGGAGGCTCCACGCTGCACGGCCCTGGCTCGACGCAGTTCATCTCCGCTCGTCTCGAGTCCTTGGCAGCCACGATCGGGACTTCGAGTCCGCAGCCGGTCGACAGCATCCTGGCCCGTCCGGGCCCGGAGGAGTCACACCTCAGTGGAATCTCGGTCATGCGCGGCCCAGCAGATCTTCTCCGAGACCGGCTTGAGTTCGAATGTGGGCTGGACAGGGTGATCGCCAGGTGGATCGACTCGATCCCGGGGGCGTTCCAGCCAGCGGAGGGCCCTATGATACGCTTCACGCGGCCGAACTCCAGATCGCCTGTGGAGGATGATGACACGCGCGTGGAGATCCGCATGGGAAAGCGGTGGGGACCCGGGCGATGGTGGGAGGCTCGTTGGCGACCCGAGCAACGACTCGCTCCGGGCGATGAGGTTGGCGTCGAGTTCCTCCGCTGGCGCGAGTCTGCCACCTGTACCGTGACGTGACCGATGTCCTTCCGTGCCAGAGCCGCGTTGGTGGTGGCGCTCCTCACGGCTTCGGCAGCACCGAACCTCCGAGCAACGCCCAGCGGGTGCTCGAGACCGGATGGCGGTGAGTAGACCTTAGGATGGAGGTGTGACCATGGACCGACCGATTGCCAGGAACGGCATCACTATCGCGGTGCTGGCGTTCCTCGTGCTAACTGCCTGCGCTACCCCGCAGGGGCCGAAGGATCTCATCAGCTTCGCCCCGGTCCCCGAGGCCGCCAGGCGGCTCACCTATGATCTCACGGCGGATCCACAGGCAGTGATGGATGAAGCGCTGCAACAATCGGTATGCCTCGTCCTGAGTGGCAAGGTCGCGGAGTGCCAGGACGCGCCACAGACGCCGGACATATGCAACCAGCGGACACCCGAGGAGATCACCACCGCGCTTCGGCCCGCGTTCGAGGCTTTGCCGTCCATCAAGCTCACCTCGCCCTCCAGGGTGAAGCAGCAGGTAACGGAGTTGATCCCAGGCGCGTTCGCCACCGACGAAGTCTACGATGCTCGCCGGCGCACGCTCTGTCGAATGTGGCCGAGTCCCGACGGCGGGTGCCTCGCTATCAGGACAGACAACATCTGGATCCTGCTGCACTCGCCGCCGGTTGGCGACCGGACCATCGACACGGTGGAGGTATTCCTCGCAGGTCCCACCTGCACCAACGAGCTTCCCTGAGGGTGCGCGATGCTGACACACACAGAGATCTTCGAATGCCTGAAGCAGGCGTTTCCCCAGCGGAAGGGGGTGTCCCTCGTCGCGAGCTTCTTCGACGAAGAACTCCAACTTCCCGGCCGTCGGGCGCACGTCTTCATCGGGGACTGTCACCTGCTCAATCAGCAAGACGCCGAGGCGTACCCCAAGAGCCGGTTCTCCCAAGGCAGGGACCTCGTCACGCTGCTCGAGGCGCTGACCAAGCTCAAGGCTGACAGCCCCGGACAGCTCGCCATCTGGCAGCTTGGCGATCTGTTTGATATCTGGCGCGCTCGCGGCGGGCTCGGTCCGGCGGCGGAAGTGGACAAGATTGCGGCCGACCACTATCAGATCATCGACCTCATCCGGTACGGCGCACCGTACGGCGTCGGAGCGGAGGTCATCGCGGGGAATCACGACTACGGCCTGCACCAGCTCGGGGAATGGAACGCCGCCCGCTACCGCATCGTGCAGAACGACGACCCCGCAGGCGGCGACATGCTGGTGTTGCACGGCGACATCTTCGACTGGATCGAGAAGTTGCCGGATGAGTTGAAGGCCCGTGTCGTCCGGTTCGCGACGTGGCACGCCGCCGGCAAGAAGGATCTGTTCGACGAGGCCGAGGCCATCGCAGAGGTCAATCGCGACCTCAAGGATGGCGACCGGCCGATCGGCAAGGCGAAGGCCCCGTTGTCCGGCCGAGCATACC
Organism: Gemmatimonadales bacterium; assembly: GCA_011772755.1. Taxonomy (GTDB): domain Bacteria; phylum Gemmatimonadota; class Gemmatimonadetes; order Gemmatimonadales; family GWC2-71-9; genus WVYX01. The sequence goes on along the minus strand of WVYX01000149.1, from coordinate 1,540 downwards.
AGGAGGCGCCGGAGGTGGAGACCACCGTCAACGTCATCAACGGCGACGCCGGCGACCCGCGAGCAGCCAAGAAGAAGTTCTTTACCTCGGCAAAGAGCCTGGCGGAGGAGCTCCGCAAGCGCGGGCACAATATCCGCTTGATGGTCATCGGTCACACGCACTGGGCGCGGATACTGAGGGGACGGCTGTCAACAGCAGAGCCGTTCGCGCTGCTGGACTGCGGGGCATGGACCGGTTTCTGCCGCCTAGCACCGTCCGAGCCGTGGCTGCACAGCGGCCAGCTCGGCGTCGTGGTGGACAACGAGGCACGACTGTATCAGGTGGGACGGCGTACCATGTAAGGCATGGTCACCGCAAGGCGTGAGTGACCGATAATTGACCCAAGCCCCGCACAAGACACGGAAGGAGGGCGACCGTGGCCGGTAGCTCCGCAATCGAGCGGGCACTCGTCAGGTCTCTGGAGCGAGCACGATCAGCCGCCCGAGTGCTGAACGTCGAGACGGCCCGCTACATCATCTTCTCCGATCACCATAAGGGCCAGCGAGACGGCGCCGACGATTTCGCTCGCTGCGAACGAGCCTACATCGGGGCGCTCAAGCACTACAACCGCGAAGGGTACACGCTCATCGTCCTGGGCGACGCCGAAGAGTTATGGGAATGCAGGCCCAAGGCCGTGATGCGGGCCTACGCCAACATCCTGAAGCTCGAGCGGCAGTTCCACCCACAGCGCTACGTCCGCGTATACGGCAACCACGACGACGAATGGGAACGACCCCGACGGGTGAACAAGCATCTCGGCAAGATCTTCGGCCCGCTGGACGTGTCGGACGGGCTCTGCTTCCGAGTGCAGAATGGCGACCGGGACCTGGGACTCATGCTCCTAGTGCACGGACACCAGGGAACGCTGTTCAGCGATCGGCTCGCAGGGATAGCAAAACTCGTGGTCAGGTTCATCTGGCGGACGATCCAGCGTCTGACCAGACTGCCATCCACGACCCCAGCCAAGGACGCCTGCTTGCGAGATGACCACGATGCCGCCATGTACGACTGGGCAGCGAAGCAAGACGGCTTGGTGTTGATCGCCGGTCACACCCACCGCCCAGTGTTCAGCTCCAAGACACACCTACGGCAGGTCGAGGATCAACTGGCGGCCCTGGAGAACACTCCGCCGGAGGAGCGGGGAGAAGACTTCGCGAACCAGGTTGCCACCCTCCGTGCCAAAGTCGAGCACGTGCGCACGAAAGACCAGCAGTGCCAAGCGGCCAGTGCCGGAAAGCCCGATCGCTCCTCGCCATGCTACTTCAATTCCGGCTGCTGCTCCTTCGGCGACGGCGACATCACTGGGCTCGAGATTGTGGATGGGCAGATCCGTCTGGTGCGCTGGCCCGACGACGACGGATCGCCGCGTGCAAGAGTCCTCGTTCAAGCCAGCCTCGCGGACGTCTTCGCCTCCCTTCGCTAGTGTGGCGCTTCGACTATCGGCAGCGTGCATGCTCACACAGGCTGGCCGAGCATGGCTTGCGGCGTTACAGTTGCTCAC
>WVYX01000224.1:8849-31421 GCA_011772755.1 Gemmatimonadales bacterium | reverse complement strand
GAGCGTGTATCTTTCTTCGAAGGTGATCTGGCGATACCTCATAGTAGGCTTCCTTCTCTTGGCGGAGAACAGAAGTCTACGGTATCCCAGGTCACCTTCTTCGCTCAAGAGTCGTGTTGCACTTACTATATGAATACGCCCGGTCTAACACGCGCACCAAGCTGTCGAGCGCTCGCGTCTGAAAGGAAGATGATGATCGTGGGCCTGGCGTCGATACGAGTACGTTCACCGATAGGTGTGGCCAGCGAGCGAGGCGCTCGCAGGTCACGCGCTAGCCGTTGGACAGCGGACACAAGGAGCTTGACAATGGACAGTTGGCGTATCATTTCCGCGGCAGTCCTGCTGGCCACGAGTTCCTTCCCGGCCATGGCTCAAGAGGTCCAACGGGATCCGGGCGGGATCTTCGCTTCGAGCAGCCTGGAATTGCTGTTCGACGACGGGTTCTTCACCGAGGGGCCGGCCATGGGCCCCGACGGATTTCTCTATTTCAGCGATATCACGTTCACCGCTCGCTCGGGCATGCAGGCGGGTCATATCTGGCGGTACGATCCAGCGTCTCGACGGGCTGAGATCTTCCGTTCACCAAGCGGTATGTCCAACGGCCTCCTGTTTGACCTGGAGGGGCGCCTGCTGGCTGCCTTGGGAGCTGATTTCGGAGGGCGGGCGGTGGTTCGAACCGATATGGGATCGGGCCGCAGTGAAATCTTGGCCGGGCTCTACGAGGGACGGAGGTTGAACTCGCCAAACGACCTGGCCATCGACGAACAGGGGCGCATCTACTTCACGGATCCCCGATATGAAGGACACGAGCCCATCGATCAACCCGTCATGGGGGTGTACCGCATCGATCCTGACGGATCTCTCACTCGGATTATCGACGAGGCAGGGCGCCCCAACGGAATTCTGGTGTCTCCCGACCAATCCACACTCTACGTCTCGAGCGTCGAGGGGCCGGCCTGGTCGGGTCTAAATGTCATTCTTGCCTTTGATCTCGCCGAGGATGGTAGTGTCAGCAACCGGCGAACTCTCGTTGATCTACGACCCGACATTGGGTCCGACGGCATGGCGATCGACGTGAACGGGAACCTCTATACGACTCGGCCAGCCAGTTCGCCGGGGGTGTACGTATACTCGCCGAAAGGAGAGGAAATCGCCTTCGTCAGCACTCCAGAGCTGCCCACCAACGCGGCGTTTGGGCGTGGTGAACATTCTCGCACACTTTTCGTCACTGCGGGCAAATCGCTCTACAGCATTAGGACCAGCGTTGAGGGCTATCATCCGGCGCGACGCTGATCCGCTGCCTAACACCTATGAAGCGACTGGCGTCAAGTAGGTAGAGGTTCCCCCTGTCGGCGCATCCTTTGCCGCCGGTTGTTGGCAGTGCTCGTGGTGTTCGATCCTGTGTAGACGCATTGGCTGACGGTCGAACCTCTGATCATGGTCGAGCCAGTCGGCGGCTCAGACACCTATGCGGGGTCAGCTGGCCCCGTGATCGGTCTATTCGAGCGGGACGGTGCAATCAAGCGCCGGGGTCGTCGCGCGACATGTTAGGCATGGCACTCGTCCCTTCCCGTCGACGTCACGCGGCGGCGCGCCAGGGCTCCTGGCGCCGCCACTTCGCATAGAGAATGCGCACCAGCTTTCGCGCCGCCGCGACTCGGGCGACCCGCCACCCGAGCCGCGTCTTCCACTGCGCATACGCCCTGCTCAAAGGAAGGCCATTGCAGTCATGAGCTTGGGAAGATCTGCTTCACGATCCGCATCTAGCAGCCGGAGGGGTGGCACGCGGCAGCTCATGCGCAAAGCCGTTGGGCCGCAACATTGACCCTGGAGGGCCGCATGTCGCGTCACCTCCCTGTAGTACTCGCCGTCCACTTCGCCGCTGCCATTGCCGCCCGCGCGGGTGAGACCTCTGATGTTGACGCCTTGCAGCGGGCTCTTCGGCAGGAGTATCCCCGCGCCGAGTTCGACGTTAGCCTGACTGAGGGTTTCGCATCACCTTGAGTTGACGGTCGACACGGCCGTTTACGGGAACTATCGACTGGACGACTCGCAGCGCCGCACCCTTGGCCAGGCAATGGCACGGTTCGCGCTCGAGCACTTTCTGGATGGACCACTCTTCGGATATCAGCAAGGAGGAGACTAACCTGCTGGATGCCGCTCCTTAAACGCGCTCCACCTAGCAAGCGATTGCTGCTGACGGAGACCGGTCCGAGGGCATCTTCCTTGAGATTCCCGGCGTCTGCATACGTCCTGGTCCGCAGCAGAATCGCACACCGTCAGGCGGCACGGCACACTCGTTGAGGGATCCTATATGAAGGAATCGCCAAACAACAAGAGAACAGAGAGAGTGCTCTTCATGGTGGTCCTTCTCGCTGGCTTGGTCGGCACTCTGCTCGGCATGCCTTGGAGCATTGTGATTCTGGGAGACGCCAGCGCCGTTCGGGTGTCTGCTGCTGCGGAGTTTCTCCTCTTGCTTGTGCCAGCGTCAGCAGTGGGAGTGTGGCTGGGCAAGAGAGTGTGTCTGGGCTCGCGGGCGAGGGAGCTCGTGTCTGGGTCGCTCGGACGCAGTGCATTCACGCGAATGGGGCTTCTGCCAGCCGTCCTGGTGGGATTGGCGCTCGGAGGCGCTGGGTTTGTTGCACAGAACTCCTTGCCCGAGGGCGCCTTGACTTCGGGCCTTGGGACGCCCAGCACGTCCGCGTGGCTACTCAGATGTCTCAGCGCAGCACTTACTGAGGAGATCTTCTTCCGATTCGGTCTCCTGACCCTGTTTGTTTGGCTAGTCGTTTTGATTGCCAAGAAGCCGGCTTCTTGGGTGCCCGTCCTGTGGGTCGGGAATCTGCTGTCGGCTGTGGCATTTGCCTGCGCGCATCTACCGCAGCTGACTCCAGGCGGTTCCAGCTTCATAGTTCCAGTCGCGGCATTCAGTACCGTAGCAGGCATGGCTATGGGATGGCTCTACATCCGACAGGGTCTGATCGCGGCAGTTGTCGGTCATTTCATCGCCGACGTGATGGTCTATGTAGTCCCGAGACTCGCGGCCGGATATGCATGACCTTGACAGTGAAGTGAACGGCCGGCTAACACGCAAATGAAACTGCCGAACGCGGTACGAGCAGTCCGTTTGTGCGCAGCGTCACATCGTCGTGACTTCGTGCATCAAGAAGCTGGCTTAGAGTGGGTTCGCAGCTTGTTTGCAAAGCCGTTATCCATTAGGCAGCAACAATGGCAACATGCACTCGCTGCGGATCAGAAAGCGCGATTGCGGAGGACATGATCGTCTACGGGGTGACACGATCGTTTTGCGACAGCTGTGTTCGGGAGCTTTCTCGTGAGTTCATCTCTCAGCACCCAGAGGTAATGGAAGGGATGCCCCCGGGGTTCACAGCGGAGATGCTCATCGAGGGCCAGCTTGAGATGTTCCGTCGTGGGTCCCACGACGGACCGTTGCCGCCGCGGCAGCGTTAGACCGCGGCGAGGCTAAGGAGCAATGCCGGTGTCCTGGGGGCTACGTTGGACCATCCTCCTCCTAGCGGTCGCACTGGCGGACTTCGGGATCCGCTTCGCCACCGGCTTCGACGTGGTCTGGGTGGTGCGGGCGGAGGCCATCCTGTTTCTCGGCACGGCCCTTGCGTTGTGGGGTCTGCACAGGCGAAGGCCGCCGCAAGTGCGTTGGCAGTTCGGACTCCAACAGATCTTGGCCGCCGCATTCGCCCTGGCGGGGTTGCGCGCGGCGCTCTGGGCTGGTGGTCTTCCGGTTGCCGCGGCCAACCTCGTCGTTCTGGTCGTCGGTGTCTTGCTGGTAGGTCTCGGCGTCGTTCGCTCGCGGCGAAAGAGAGCCGCAGTCTAACCCGCGCCCGGACCTGCCGCGCGCGCACGTTGAAAGGGAAGGTGCGTTGGTGCCCCTGGCGTTGATACGAGCACGTTCACCGAGAGGCTTGGCCGGCGAGCGGTCGCTCGCACGTCAGGCGCGAAGTCGTTGGGCAGCGGCAGGGCCGCTAGTCGATGGTCTGCCTTGGTGATTTGGATAGGCAACGATGCGTAGCTTGTTACTTCTCAGCGTTGCGTTGCTGTGGGCGAGCGGCCTTTGCCGAGCACAGGAGAGACCTCTTCCGAGGGAACTGCCCACCACTTGGGAAGCCCCTCCGGGCGATCCCCTTGAGTATGCTGCAGCCGGGTTCGCCAAGGTGCTGTGTTCCGCGCTCTTCATTACGGGGCGCCACCTAGCGACGGCGGCGGATGAGGACGGTCTTGCCGTGTCGCCCCGCAACACGCGGTATGCGATAACTGATACCGTCGTGGACTTGGAGCGGCAGGCGGTGCACCTGACCCTGCGGAACGGTGTGACGCGCACCGCGAAGCTTTATGGTGATCAAGGGTGCGTTATACTCCCGCACGGTGCCGACTCAGTGTACTTCGCCCCAGTGCAGGTGACGGCGGCGCTCCCGGACGCAGCGACGCAGGCGTGGCCGATGGGGGATCTACTGCCCGACATGCCGCGCCCGCCGGAGATCGATGCCGCCAAGCTGGCGGCCGCGACCGCCGCCGTGTTCGACCCGCCGGAAGCGCTCACCGCGGCATTTGTGGTCGCCTACAAGGGACAAATCATCGCGGAGCGGTACGGACCGGGAGCCGATTCTACGACGCGCCTTCCCGGATGGTCCATGGGGAAGAGCCTTACAGCGACGCTGGTCGGCCAACTGATTCACGAGGGCGTGTATGACCTCTGGGAGCCCGCCCCGGTGGACGAGTGGCAGCAGCCGGGGGACCCGCGAGCCGCCATCCGAATCGCTGATTTGCTTCGGATGTCGTCCGGGATTCGATTTGAGGCCTCCGACTCCGCCGGCTACCCGGATCACTTGTACGTGTACACGGGTGCGATCGACGCCTATCAATGGGCCATCACGCGTCCGCTGCAGTGGCCGCCCAATACCGTCGGCCGCTATCGCAACTGTGACCCGCTCACGCTCCTCTATCTGATCAAGCAGGCGGCGATCGCCCGTGGCGAAGAGTACCTGTCCTATCCGCAACGCCATCTGTTTGACAAGCTAGGCATCCGCCACATGGTGTTGGAGACAGACCCCTACGGCAACTTCGAGCTGACCGGCTACGAGTTGGGAACCGGCCGCGACTGGCTACGCCTGGGGCTGCTCTACCTGAACGACGGCGTCTGGAACGACGAACGCTTGCTCCCCGAGGGTTGGGTCGAATTCGTGCGGACGCCGGCCCCGGCGTGGTCGGAGCCCCGGTACGGCGGGCTGTTCTGGCTCAATCGGACGAACGCCTGGCCGGTCCCCGAGGACGCCTACTACATGGCGGGCGCCGGTGGGCAATTCACTTTCATCATCCCGACGCACGATCTGGTGGTGGTGCGGCTCGGCCACGCCAAGGGTGACGACGAGGGCTACCGAGCCCTCGAACGTGCGTTGGCGCTGTTGATGGAGGCCGTGCCTCAGGTCCGGGAACCATGGCAGCCGTCATCTAGCGACACGCGGTACTAGTGGCATTTCGGCTGGCTAATCAAGCGTTTGCACCTGACGCGGGCGGGGTACGGGGAGGCGGCCTTAGCCTTGTCATTGGTCAAGTGCAGCAGCCAGCCCGCTTCCTCACTCGGACGCGGTCGTTGCCGCGCAGGTGAAACGCTAGCCCGTTAGGCAGCCTGGAGTCGCGTTGATGATTGCATTGCTCACACCTCAGGATCTTCATCCTCCCCGGCTTGTGATCGCAGAGGGCTCAAGTCCGCCAGAGAGCCGAAGCTGGCGTCACCTGCCGGCTCGAAGATCTTAGGAGTTGCCCATGCCTGCTGACCGATTCTCCCGGAAGGTCGTTGTCATAACGGGCGCCTCAAGTGGAATCGGCGAGGCACTAGCTCTACGGCTGGCTTCGGAGGGCGCGTGGCTTGCTCTTGCTGCGAGGCGGGCCGAACGATTGGACGCGCTAGCCGCCGTCTGCAAGGAGAGGGGCGGCCGGGCATTGCCGCTCCCAGCAGACGTAGCGGATGAAGCCGCCTGCCGAGACCTGGTAGCTCGCACGGTCTCCGAGTACGGTCGGCTTGATATGCTCGTCAACAACGCCGGGATCACCGTGGCGTCCCTCTTCAGTGAGCTTCCTGACCTGACTCTCTTCCGTCGGGTCATCGATGTCAACTTCCTGGGTGCGGTGTCTTGTACGTATAACGCGCTACCGCACTTGAAGCAGGTGGCCGGGCGTTTGGTGAACGTGGCAAGTCTGGGAGCGGTCTTGCCGATTCCAGCGAACACGTCGTACATCGCCAGCAAACATGCCATGCTTGGGTTCTCTGATTCGCTCCGGATGGAGTTGTCCGGGTCCGGCGTGAGCGTTACGGTCATCTGCCCATACTGGGTTGTCACCGAGTTCCATGAGAACATGATGGACGGCCAGGGTCGGCCGAGGGGAGTTGCTGGGCGAAGAATATACACTCGACGTACAATGACGGCTGATCAGTGCGCCCGTATACTTGTGGAGGCGGCCAGAAAGCGTAAGCGCCAGGTCGTCATGGCTCCGGGCAGGCTGGCCCAATTGGGTCGGCTCGTTGCTCCGGCCCTGATCGATCGGGTCATCATCAAGGCCTTCTTCCGCCCAGCGGTCCGGCGGGCCCAAGCACAGAAGCAATGATCCGCGTTCGGAGGAGGTGGCCCAGTCTCACGAGTGCCGTCAGGCTGCCTAACAACTCGCTGGAGCGGACGCAGCCTCAGCGCGATTTCATGTACGATGTAGCTGTGCTGCGCCGCTCAGCTCGCAGCCGTTAGGCTGCAATCAATGAATCGAGACGGGACCGCCAGATGACTGCCGAAGCTCAGTCACCGAGTGGCAGGAGTCCTGCCGTGGTCGGAGGCATCATCAAGCGCGTTGGGACGGTCGCCGTCTTCCTGGTCGTCAATGCGGCCCTGCTCTTCGTGTCGGCGGGTCGAGTGGACTGGCTCTGGGCATGGGTGTTCCTGGGCATCTGTCTCCTTAGCATGGCGATCAACGGCACCATCCTGTTGCGCACCAGTCCGGAGACGATCGCGGAGCGCGGCCGACCGCAAGCGACAAAGGGCTGGGACAAGCTCGTGGGCGGTCTCTGGGCGCTGTGCTTGTTCCTTGTCGTCCCCGTGGTGGCAGGCCTGGATGAGCGTTTCGCCTGGACTGGCCAGATCGGTCCGGCGTGGAACATTGCAGGCGCGCTGGTGCTTGCGGTCGGGCTTGGGCTAGCAGGTTGGGCCATGATAGCGAACGCGTTCTTCTCGACAGCCGTTCGGATTCAAACCGATCGTGGCCACACCGTGTGTCGAAGCGGACCGTATCGGTTTGTTCGCCATCCCGGCTACGTCGGTTTCGTCATGCAGTCTGTTGGCACGCCTGTGCTTCTCGGGTCGCCGTTCGCGCTGGTGCCCGGCGTTGCGGCAGCGGCGCTCATGGTCATTCGGACGCTTCTCGAGGATCCCATGCTTCAACGTGAACTGGACGGCTATCAGGACTTCGTTCGGGAAGTCAGATATCGGCTACTTCCCGGCGTTTGGTGACGAGGTCTCCGGCCTGCAGCCTAACCCGACCTTATGAAACAGCAGAGCCTCCGAGGGGGGTGCACATTTGGAGTCGTGCCGCTTCAGAAGGCGCTCGACTTCGCGCGGCTCGAGTACCGGAACCGAACCCAACGACTACGCCACGCGAACGGTGTGTGTGCCTACGAACTCCGCTTCGAGGGTCGGCTCGCCATCGTCCGGCAGCAGTTCGATGACCTCTTTGAGATTCGCGAGCAGTTCGTCGACCGTAGCTCCCTGGGAGTGGGCGCCGGGCCAGCCTGGGACGTGGCCCACGAACAGCCGGGTGTCGGCGTCTCGTTCGACGATCGCAGTGGAAGTGCGCGTGTTCGGTACCGCCCGTAGCTAGTGCACCAAGAATACGACCGTTGGCAGCGGTCTAACGCGCGCATGGACCCGGCGAGCGCGAACGTTCTGAAGGAAATCGTTAGCTGATGCGGCTGGCGTTGATTCGAGCACGTTCACCGATATGCGCGACCAGCGAGCCAGTCGGCTCGCAGCTCAAGCGCTGACCGTTACACGGCGCCGCTAACGCGCCTTGCGTGCAGAACTTTGCAATGCTCGACCTCGGTGGAATAGTCGTCTACGGAACGCTTCTCTCTGTACTAGCTTCGCTCATACTACTGCTGGCTGTATTCATCAACCCTCGCTTTGCTCGCAAGGGCTTGCCGAAGGAGATCCAGAACAAGGTCCCACCGCTTACGATGCGGGAGAAGCTACAAGCGCTGTTCTTCTTCGTTCCGGTGATCGCTCTCATGATTGGGATTCCTCTTGCATTTGGCCTGGCGCTCAAGAGCGAGCACGGGAGCGATGTTTCGTACTTAGCTCTTACAGGCCATATTCTCGCTGTACTTCTCATTGCAAATGTTGTAGAGCTTGTGGTCGTTGATTGGCTGGTCTACTGCACGATTACACCGAAGCGACTTGTTATTCCGAATACCGAAGACCTGGCAGGCTACAGGGACTACTTGCACCAACTGAGATCTCATGCTCGTGGAGCGGTACTCATGGTGTTTCTGTCACCGGCACTTGCCGGAGTCGTGATGCTAGTCACCTAGATGTGAACGGCCGGGTTGATCCTTGACACTTTGTTCTAGGCTGATGCGTTACACTTGTGCCGGAAGAAGTGTCGAAACATCCGTCCTCGGTCATCAATAACACGTTCCAGTCATTCGTCGAAGCGCCGGAGCCGGCAGTGAAAGAAGTAGACGCCCCACAGACCGTCGTCGACCGCTTCGAACCCGGAGATCGCAGCCATGCGACACACCACACGCAGCCTCAGTTGGGCGTTGCTCGTCGGCGCTCTCACCCCACCCCTGCACGCCCAAGTCGTTCCGACACACGCCGGTGACACGCGTCTTTCGCAGTACGAGGCCGCGATCGCCCGTGGCCGCATCGTAGCCCAGGCGATCGTGAACGACGTCGGCGTTCCCGGCCTGTCGGTTTCCGTCGGCGTTGACGGAAAGGTCGTGTGGTCCGAGGGCTTCGGCTTCGCCGATCTGGAGTTGATGGTCCCGGTGACGCCGCAGACCCGGATGCGCATCGGGAGCGTCTCCAAGCCGGTGGCGGCCACGGCCGCCATCAGGGCCGACTCGTCGGAGGCGACGTTGTGTCGCCCATTGTTGCAGCGTGGAACGACGGGAACGCCTTGCGCGCGATCGTGCTGGAGGGTGGGTTCTGGGTAGGGAACCTCTGGCTCACGATGGAGGACGCAGAGGCGAGCGGGCAGTGGAACTCCCGCCCGATGAGCTGCGAGCTGCAGTAAGCGACACCCGGAGGGGGACAAGATGTCAGCCTACGTGATTGTCGATGTCGACGTGCAGGACCCGGTGCGGTACGAGGATTACAGACGGATCGCGGCCCCGACCGTGATGGCGCACGGCGGTCGGTACATCGTCCGGGGGGGAGCCGTCGAGCGGTTGGAGGGCGAGTGGGAGCCCGGCCGGATCGTGGTGCTGGAGTTCCCGACGGTCGAGCAGGCCCGTGCCTGGTGGAGCTCGGACGACTACGCCCCGGGGAAGACGCTGCGCCAGGAGACTGCCACGACGCAGATGATCCTGGTTGAGGGAGTGTAGCGCCCTGCCGGTTTCCGGACGAATGCACTCAGGTGAGCGGGTCGTCCGGATCCCGCTGTGACGTGACCGTCACACGGTAGTCGATGGGGAACACCTCGAGCTTGACGTGCTCTCCCTGGTGCGTGTTGATCACGAAGAACCGCATGTCGAGATTGCTCTTCTTGCAATCGCACATGGCCCGGATGATCAGGTTGACATTCGCCGGATCGTCGTCCGACATCCCGAAGCGGTGCTCGTGGTCCGATCCGTACTCCTCGACTGCCTTCTCCACGGACCTCTTGATCGCGACCCTCTTCAGTCTGGGGACGGTCCACCCGAGGTCACAATCGCCCAGCTTACGCCGAACCTGCTCGTTGTTGACCGGGTAGATCGTGTGGTAGTTAGGCTCCCGAGGGATCAGGCCCTTTTCGACCAGGACGCGGAGGCCGGCCATGATCGTCTCGGGGCTGTGGCCCCGGGCGGTCACCAGGGAGACCGGTCGTCTCTTCTCACACGCGTAGACGAACAGGTCCCACGACGGTGCCTTCCACTCATCGGCATCGTTCTTGATCGCTTCTTCGATGTCGGTGACGAAGTACTGCCGTCGCCCCTCTTCGGCATCGCGAAAGTATCTGAAAGTCCCCTCGAACTCCTTGAAGTTCTCCCACTTCCCCGGCTTGCCCAGCAGGGAGTGGATATTCGCATAGTCCTCCGTGCTGACCTCCTTCCGCTCGCCCGTAACCGTGTTCAGCAGGAGGAGCTTCGTCTTCAGATACATGATGTTGTCGTCGAAATCGAACAGGTAGAAGCTCTCGCCGTCGTGTTCCGCGTTCATGGTTCCTCTCCTTCGTCTCAACGATCCACCAGACTCCTGGCCCTCCCGACCGCGATCATTCGAGCTGCCCTCCGCCGAACAGGCGACGCTCAGCGCAGCTCTGCGAGCCCCCGTCGTAGTAGGCCCCGGTCCAGGAGTCGTCCGCGACCGGCTTGGAATACTCGGCCTCCTCCTCGTCGGATTGTCGATTGAGGACGTTCCGGGACCGGAAGTGGTTGAAGAGCTGCATGAACTCGCAGAGCAAGATGTCGGCTGCCCGCTTGTTGCCCCGGATGATGAGCATGTTCTCGTCGTCGTTCACGGTCGAGGCTTGGCTGAAGTTCGCCGATCCCGTGATCACGACCGGATCGTCCGAGAGCGGATCGATCAGCAAGTACTTCGTGCGCAAGTAGTTGACGTGGTCGTTGAGACCCGCAAGCGTCTCGATGAATTGGGACCGCTTCTCCTCGACCCCACGGCGGCGCAGGGTATCCCGTCAGGCCGCCGCGCTGGCGAGCTGCCGCGCCTTCTCGTAACCGAGGGCGGCGGCATAGCCAGACAGCTCCCGCTGGAGCGCCTGGCGCGCCCGGAAGATGCGCGACTTTACCGTGCCCAAGGGCGTGCCCGTCTCCCGAGCGATCACGGCATAGGGCAACCCCTGCATGTCGCTCAGCACCAGCGCCTCGCGGTACTCCTCAGGCAGCTTGTGGATGGCCCGGACCACCTCCTCGCCCACCATCTGGTCGAAGAACTGGCCCTCCGGATCGACCTCCTGCGCGTCACTGAGCACGGAATAGCCTTCCGCGGCATCCACGTTCAGGTGATCGTCGTGACGCCACTGCTTTCGCCGCTCGTTGATGAAGGTGTTGCGCAGGATCGTGGCCAGCCATGCCTTGACGTTAGAGCCCGGCCGGAACTGGTGCCACGCCCGGTAGGCCTTGAGCATTGTCTCCTGCACCAGATCCTCGGCAAACGCCGGCTCGGCAGTGAGCCGAAGGGCGAAGCTGTATAGGAAATCGACATGCGGCAGCGCTTCGTCCTCGAACCGCAGCCTTCTGGTTCCGGTGGGGATCATCTCAGTCACTCCTCGGCCAAGAGGGCCTCGATGAACGGCAAGGCGTTCACGATCTCAACGTTCGAGCGCGGCAGCTGCTGGAGCATGACCACGCCTGCATGATCCACCGAGGCGACTTCTGCGAAGTCGAGCTCCACGTAGTAGCCCCGGTCGATCCAGCCACTGCACTCCCCCTCGAGCACCCTCACACCCTCGCCGGCGATGCGACCCTCCACCTTCAGGGTGACCCGCGGTGGGGCCTCGGCGAGCGGCGTAATGCGCAACACGGCGTATGAGGGATCGGGAGTGCTGATTGGGCCGGCACTTGTGCACGGGGCGTGCCACAGCTTCCCGGGCCAGGCCGGCGGTTGCAATTCTCTGCTGTTGAAGGGGTTAGCTACCCCACCCTGGGCGGCGGGGAAGGCGTGAAGAAACGCGAGGTTACGATATTTCGTCAGTCCTACGAAATATCGTCACTCCACGGAATGTTGCTAAAGCGTTCTGCGGTATTCGGACTAGCGCTTCCGCTCGATCCCCAGCTTCTTCATCCGCGCGGCAAGGGTAGTGGGCTTGAGTCCCAGGATGCGGGCGGCGCCCTTGGGGCCGCTGACGCGCCAGCCGGTCTGCTCCAGGACGGCGACGATGTGCTGACGCTGGTGTTCGTCCAGCGTGGCGGGGCGGACGGGAGCTGCCGCAGCGGCGGGCCGCTCACGCCAGTCGCTCAAGTCCAGCTCCGACCCCACGCTAATGATGACCGCCCGTTCGATCACATTCTCCAGCTCACGAACGTTTCCCGGCCAGGAGTAGTCCATCAGCGCATTCAGCGTTTGCTGGGGAACCGATTCGATCTTCTTGCCAAGCTTCGTCCCATACTTCCTGGCGAAATAGTTGACCAACTGCGGAATGTCCTGCCTCCGCTCCCTCAGTGGCGGCACATGGAGCGGGAAGACCTTGAGCCTGTAGTACAGGTCCACTCGGAACCGGCCATCCTCGACCGCCTCCTCGAGGTCGCGGTTAGTGGCCACGATCACGCGCACGTCCACCCTCATGGTCTTGCTGCCTCCCACCCGCTCGAACTCCCCTTCCTGCAGTACCCGGAGGAGCTTTACCTGGAGCTCGGCAGGGAGATCACCAATCTCATCGAGGAAGATGCTGCCACCATCGGCCAGCTCGAAACGTCCGACCCGCCGGGACACCGCTCCAGTGAATGCCCCTTTCTCGTGACCAAACAGCTCGCTCTCAATGAGTCCGGACGATAGGGCGGCGCAGTTGACCTTGACCAACACTCGGTCCTTGCGGCTGCTCGCGCCGTGAATCGCCCGTGCGATGAGCTCTTTCCCCGTCCCGGTTTCCCCGGTGATCAGCACCGTGGAATCCGTGCGAGCGACCCGTTCCACGTCGCGGAACAGCTTGCGGAGCATCGGGGAGTTCCCCACGATCTCTCCGAAGTTGTGCTCCATCTCGAGCTCTTCCTGGAGATACACCTTCTCGAGATTGAGCTTGCGGCGCTCCTCCTCCGCCCGAACCCGCTCAGACACGTCTCGGACGAGCGCCAGCACACGTTGCGTCCCCCGGGCCTCGAACAGGGCGGCACGCACCTCCACCGGAAACAGCGTTCCATCCTTCCGGCGGTGGTAGTCCCCCAGCGTCAGGGGGCCGATCTCGCGCATCTGCTCCACATTGCGGTGGAGCCTGTCGGGCGTCAGCCCCTCGGCGACGTTCCAGACCCGCATGCGGTGCAACTCATCCCGAGTGTATCCCGTCTGCTCACAGGCCTGCTGATTGACGTCCGCGATCCGGCCGTCCTGCTCAACCACGTAGATCGCGTCGGCGGCGTGCTCGACCAACAGGCGGAACCGTTCCTCACTCTCCCGCAGCGCGGCTGCGGCCCTTTTCCGCTGCGTGATGTCGCGCACCCAGGCGACAACTCGGGGTTCGCCATCGATCTCCACCGCGGAGGCGGAGATCTCCGCATCAACCTTCTCCTTGCTCTTCGTCAGGCATGTGAGCTCATCGGTCCACCCACTCCCCGCTTTGAGCACCGACTGCGTAAAGGCCCGGAGTCGAGGCATCTCATCCGGGTGGATTGCCGACACGGGAAGGGCGAGTAGCTCGTCCCGGGTATAGCCCAGGAGCTCGCTGGCGCGGGAGTTCACGTCGACGATGCTGTCGTGGGCCGGGTCGAGGATGAAGCCGGCATCATTCGAGTGCTCGAAGAACTTGCGGAGGCGCCCCTCGCTGGCACGAAGCGCCAGTTCGGCCCGCTTCCGCTCGGTGACATCAACGATGAACGCAAGGGTGTGATCGATCTTTCCCTGCTCATCGAGTTCGGCTACCGCCGTCAGCAAGACGTCGATCACCTCACCATTCTTCTTGACCATCTGGTACTCGACCTCTCTCGCAACCCCCGTCCTCCAGAATTCGGGGAGGTCGACTTCGAGTGCTTTCCGCCGCGATGCCTCCGTCAGAAAGTCCGTGGACCTCCGTCCCAGTACCTCACTCCGCTCGTAACCCAGCACACCCAGCCAGTAATCGTTGACATTGACCAACCTGCCCTGGTCATCGATCGAGTGCATCATCACCGGGGTGTTGTTGTAGAACGAGCGATACCGTTCCTCACCCAGTCGCAGGGCTTGCTGGATCTCTCGATGCAGGGAGTCCGCCCGCTGCAACTCCGCTAGCTGCTCGCGCACAGCTTCCAGTTCTCTCAAGAGCCGCTCCCGTGTCTCGGCGTCAGCGGGCACCGCGCACCTCGAGAAAGAGACGATCCCGCGAGGCACGAGGCGCCCGGGGGGATCTCCGGCGGAGGCCGGGCACGCCAGGCCGAGGACGACCCTCTGCGGCGCTACTTGGAAGGCCCGCGGCAGGCGTCATGCCAAGCTGCTACCGCTGATCTGCCGTGTGATTTTGATACGCGAGAGGCGAGCCATATAGTTCCCAACAAGAGGAATGACTGGACCGGAGAAACTACCAATATGCTGTGAGTTCACAACATCTCGGCAGTGAGGCCGGCGACGCCACTAGGTCACTGAAGCTCATCCCACCGCCGTAACTCGTTATCCGACAAGCCACTAGTTCGACTTCCCGGAGCACGACGCTGCTCTGGCACCGCCCGTGCTCCCGTGCACTCAGGGCGACTGACCCGCGGCGCTCCCGTGAGCGCAGCCATGGAAGGAATCGGCCGCCGCGTGGTTGGGCACCTTGCTGCCAGGCAAGGCACTCGTTGGAGCGGGCGAGCGAGCTGTCCACCCATGCTCGGCCCAACGCTGCGCGGCCCTGCACGCCGTCGGTAGGGGCGTGGCATGCTACGCCCCTCATCGCTTCGTCAGCCGAAACTGAGTCGCAGCAGCTTGATTGGGATTGGACCGAGCCGACGGTGGCCTAGAACGGCGTGACCGCGAGGCCGCGTGCCTCGGCATAGCGCATCAGCTCTCGCAGCCCACCCTTGAACGAATAGGCCTCGTAGCCGGCTCGCTGCATCTTCTCGGCAAGATGGGCAGACAGAACTCCGAAGTTGCAGCACAGAACGTAGGTCCGGCCCTTATCGAGCTCTTGGAATCGCGCCGCGAGCTCGTGGAGATCCCACCGTTTCGCTCCCGGATAGTGCCAGGCCCTGTAGTGATGCGGATCGCGACAATCCAACACTTCGGCCCCATCGGCGATGTCGCTGGCGAAGATATAGGGCTGGACCAGATCCACCGCATCGAGCGCCCGTAGATCCAGCACCTTGCGCTGAGCGACGGCCTGGTCGAGCACGGCCAAGTCTACCTTCGACTCCTCACTCCGTGCTGCTGACGGCTTCGCGTGCGTCACCGGCCGGTCCGGGAGGATCGCACAGTACTCGCGTACGTGAGCGCTCAATACCGCGGTGCCGATCCGCTCTGCCTGCGCGATGATCTCCGTCTTGTCGGCACCCAGCAGGGGGCGGAATACCGGAAGCGAGGCGACGTCGTCGATCGCCCGGAGATTGCCCAGGGTTTGGGACGACACCTGCCCCACTGATTCCCCGGTGATGACCGCCTCACCACCGATCTCCCCGGCGACCGCCTCGGCCGCTCGGTACATGAGGCGCTTCAGAACGACCTGCCAGTACTTGGGCTCCGCCGCCGCCTTGAGCTCCTCAACCGGCCGTTCGAAGCTCACCACGTGCATCCTGGGGCGATCGCCGAAGCTCCAACCGTCGGCCAGGATCTTCGCCACGGACACCACCACGCGTTCGTATGCTTCGCCCCCCAGATTGCAAAACACGTAGTCGAGGGAAATCCCCCGCTTCAGCATGAGCCAGGCGGCGACGGCGGAGTCGAACCCGCCCGAGATGAGACATACCGCCTTGCCCTCGACACCCAGAGGCAAGCCTCCTGCCCCTGGGACGCGTCCACTGTAGAGAAACGCCTCGCCGTCCCGAACTTCGACGGAGACGGTGACGTCGGGATGGTCCAAGTTCACCGTCGCGTACTCGTTCAGGGCGGCGCCCAGTTTGACCTTGATATCCTGGGCCGAGAATGGGTAGTCCCCTACACGGCGCGCCCGGACGGCGAACCTGCGGCTGCGCACCCGATCCGCATACAACGACTCCCCCACTCGCACGATCTCGTCGAGATCCGCCGGCAGGCGGGCTTCCACTTCGGACACGCTGCTCACGCCGAACACCGAGGCAATTTGCTGCAGCGCCGTGCGGTCCGACGCCTCAACCAAGATGCGACTCCAGCGCGAGTCCACCCGGGAATCCACACCGGCGCAATCGAGCGCGTCGCAGATGTTACGAACGAGCTGCTGCTGAAATCGCCTTCTGGTCCGGCGGGCCTTGGTTGCCAGCTCCGCCGCGACACGCACGAGATAGAGGTGCGGCAACGCTCCGGCGGGGGTCACAGGTCCACCTCAGAGATCCCTCGGCACCCTTACTCCCACTCGTCGGGCCTCCCGAACGACATCCGGCGACTCCGGTACCGGGTCTTCACCGGGGTTAACGAACCGGTCGTGCTCGAGGCGATACTGCTTGTCGTAGAGACGGCGATACAATCCGCCGTTGGCGAGCAGCTCCTCGTGGGTCCCTCGCTCGACGATCTCACCGGCGTCCAGCACGAGAATCTGATCGGCGCTGCGAATGGTTGAGAGGCGATGTGCGATGACGAAGGTGGTGCGCCCCCGACGAAGCGAACGCAGGCCATCCTGAATCAGCGCCTCGCTCTCGCTGTCCAGACTGGAAGTGGCCTCGTCGAGGATGAGGATCTTCGGATCAGCCAGGATTGCCCGCGCGATGGCGATACGCTGGCGCTGACCTCCCGAGAGCTTGATACCTCGTTCGCCGACGATGGTCTCATATCCCTGCTCGAACTGTTCGATGAACTCGTCGGCGTGGGCTAGGCGGGCCACGGCGCGAATCTCCTCGGGAGACGCATGTGGCCGGGCATAGCTGATGTTCTCGGTGATTGTGCCGTCGAACAGGAAATTCTCTTGCAGCACGACGCCGAGTCGGCTGCGGTAGTCCCGGAGGCGAACCGAGGTCAGATCTTGGCCGTCCAGCGTGACCTTGCCCGACGCCGGTTTGTTGAACGCCATCACGAGCGAGATGAGCGTACTCTTGCCCGAGCCGCTCGGGCCCACGAGGGCGGTCGTCGTGCCCGGCAGCGCCCGGAACGATACGCCCTTGAGCACGGGCACCCCCGCATGGTACGCGAAGGTAACGTCCTCGAAGCCGACGTCTCCCTCGATCTCGACCAGGGCCCTCCGTGACGGGTCCTCATCGTCCTCTGTCGCCATGCGGCGGATCTCTCGAATTCGATCGAGGCCCGCAAACGCTTCGCTGATTTGTGTGCCGATCTCAGCGATCTCCACCAGAGGCATGGCGACCAGGCCCGTGAAGAACACGTACATGACGAAGTCGCCGAGGGTCATCGACTCCGCAATGATCGCCTGACCACCAACGACGATCATCACCACACCGATGGCCCCGATGATCACCGTGGTAAAGGCGGTGACCGCCGAGATCCCCGTGATGGACTTGGCGATGTTGCGGAACAGTCGGTGCGCTCCCCGGGCGAACACCAGATGCTCACTCCGCTCAGCTACGTATGCCTTCACTACCCGGATACCACCCAACGACTCCGTGAGCCGCCCCGTGACTTCGGCGTTGATCTTGCCACGCTCCCGGAAAAGGGGCCGGAGTCGGTTGAAGGCGACCGTCATCACCGCCCCGAACACGCTCAGGACCAGTAGGATCAAGGCGGTGAGCTTCCAATTCAGGAAGATGAGAACGGCGAGGGCGATCGCTGCCGTCACGAGCCCACCGCTGAGGCGCACCAGCCCGGTGCCGACCAAGTTCCGGATGCCTTCGGCGTCAGTCATGATGCGGGATATCAGCACGCCGGTCTTGGTGGAATCGAAGTAGCGAATGGGCAGACGCGTAACGTGGGCCTGCACGCTCTTGCGCATGTCTGTGATCGCGCGCTGCGCAGCCACTCCCAGCACCTGGGAGAGCGAGAACGAGGTACCTGCCTGCACCAGCGTCGCAATCCCGACGGCGGCGGCCAGGGGAATGAGCAGGTTGCCCTGCCCTTCACCGATCACGTCGTCGATGAGGAACTTTGAGGAACCGGGCAAGACGAGTCCCGCCAGACGGTTCACCAGCATCAGAGCCGCACCGAGGGCAAGCCGGCGGCGGCGGACCCAGATGATGTCTCGGGCCTCCTGCCAAACGACAGACGGTTGCAGCGGGCGTTTGCGGTCTTCGCTCACGATCACATCGGTGCCAGTAGTGCGATCCTACGTCTCGCGGTCTCGGTGCCGCGCATCGGACCATGGCGGTCCGACGTTGGAAACCTAACACCTAACACCGAACACCTCACACCTGTATCTTCCCCCCCATGACTTACGCACTCATGACGACTGGCGGGAAGGATTCCACCCTGGCACTCGACCGGGTACTGCGGGAGGGGTTGGACGTTCGCTTTCTGGCAAACATCTACGAAGGCTCCACCGGACGGGTACGGTTCCACGGTGTACGCCACGAACTGATCCGGCAACAGGCCGAGCTACTGGGACTGGAGTACGTCTCTGCACCGACGTCGCCGGATCCGTTCGAGCCGGTCTTTGCCGACCTGCTCAGGCAGCTCAAAGACCGCGGCGCCACTGGTGTGGTCTTTGGCAATATCCACCTGTCCGACGTCCGGGACTGGTACGAGAGCCGGGTACGGGCCGCCGGTCTCGAGCACGTCGAGCCGCTGTGGGGCGAACCATCCGTCGAATTGGCTTGGGAGGTGGTGGAGCGAGGGTATCACGCCCTCGTGGTGAGCGTAGATCTCGCACGGCGCGCCGCCGGGTTTCTGGGGCGTGAGTTCGACGCCGATCTGGTCACCGAAATCACCGTGACCGACGACCTGGATCCGTGCGGTGAACACGGCGAGTACCACACCTTCGTGTTCGACGGACCCGATTTCCGACACCCGGTGGACTTCAAGCGCGGCAGAATCGTCGATATTGAGGGCCACCGGTTCATCGACCTCGTGCCCGTCGGCGCCGGAGACGACGTGGGGAACGTAGCGAAATGAAGGTTGGGTTGCCCGGAGTGTGGCTCGGCGGCACAGTGTCGCTGCTTTGCCTGACGGTAACCGCCCTGAGTGCCCAGCAGACGCTGGTGCTTGACAACGGCGACCGACTCTCCGGCCGGGTTCTGCGGATCGAGTCCGGAGTCTGGATCTTCCAGTCAGCAGTGGGCGAGGCGAAGGTTCCAGCCATCAGGGTCGCGGGGTTCACCGCCCCTGAGCCAATCGGGGTACGACTCAGCGATGGTACCATTGCGGCAGCGTCTATCGTGCCCGACGGGAGCCGGCTCACCCTTTCGCTGAGCGATGGTTCCACCCGCCGGGTGTTGGCTACTGAGATCGCGGCGGTTGGCGGTGCCGAAGACCTGGAAGCCCTGATGCCTGTGCCGGTGGGCTTCTTCAGCCCGTTCACGAAGTTTTGGGGCGCCAGCGCCAGCGTAGGGTTCTCGGACAAGAGCGGCAACAGCCGCGCCCGTGGCATCACGGCGAGTCTCGCAGTGCAGCGGCGGTCTCCAAGAGACCGCCTCACCATCAATCTGGGGCTGAATCGGGAGCAGAGCCGCAATGCCGAGGGCGACTTCGAGCTCACCGTATCGAAGTACTACGGTACGCTGCGCGCGGATGTCTACCTCTCCGAGCGGCTGTTCGTGTTCGCCAACACACTGCAAGAGCGCGATCGGTTCCAGGACATCGACCTCCGCTCCAACTATGGTGGCGGTCTCGGCATCCAGGCCCTATCCAGCGGCACGACCGACCTCCGCTTCTCCCTGTCTGGAGGGCTGCGCATCGAGAGCTTTACCAGTGGCGGTAGGGAGACCGCGGCGGTGCTCAACTTGGGCGCCGATCTCAGGCAGAGGCTAGGCCCGGCAAGTTTCGCGTGGGACGTGGCCTGGGCCCCAAGCATCGAGGATCCGGGCGACTACCGACTCCGCTCCGAGGCAAGCGTAACGACCACGGTCTACAAAGGACTGGGCTTTCGAGTCGGTATCTTGAACGAGCTGAACAGCCGGCCACGGCCCGGGATTCAGAAGCACGACTTGCTGGTCACAACCACCCTGGCATACTCCGTGGGACAGCGGGACTAGCTGCGGGCTACGTGAGCCTCGGTCTCGTCAAGAGTCCGCACGAACTCCCCACCGAAGTAGTACTCCAGCTCCCCACGAAGACCACGATACAGCGTTGGACCCGTATCCAAGCACACGAGAGAGGCATCGTCCACTTCGTCCGCAGGCCCGAGGATCTCCTCGTAGAAGGTGATGGGGAACAGGCAGTCGACCATGGACTTGAGTTCATGATAGTCGATGCCTTCCTCGAGGCAGAAAACATGGAGCAAACAGCCCCGGCCCTTTCGATTGAGAAACACGCACCCTCCATCCATTGCGCTGGTCCGCATCGAGCCACCTCCCGGGGCTTGCGGATCCTCCTCGTACTCCCCCGTGAACCAGTGCTCCCGCCGAATTCCCGTGAAGACCTCGAGGCGATCGGCATGCCGTTGGATACGCTGGTAATGATACATGTCTACGTCAACGCCGTACTGGCAGCACCAGTCGTGGCAGAAGGTGCACTGCAGACAATGTGTGAAATAGGCGCGGTGGAAGATCGTGGCATCGACGCACGAGATCACCGGGACGCCATAGCGGCTGCCGAAGGGTCTAGGAAGCGCAACGATCTCAGTCACGACAGCACACTCACGCGCAGATTGCAGGCCATCACAATCTAATCGCGTCAACATCAATCGACCTCTGCCCGGGAACTAGTGGTTGCGCCCTGCACGCCATGCCACGAGCTTTTATCGTAGCACCCAACTCAGGGGTGACTGCTGACCGACACGGCGACAGCCGGGATTCAAATGAGCACGCGACGCAAGGCGCTGCTGGTGACAGTGAGCAACCGCCTCCCGGTAACCTTGCGGAGAGGCGCGCGGGGCCCGGAGCGCGTTCGCTCAAGCGGCGGCCTGGTGGCCGCCTTCGAGCCCATGCTGGAACACCGCGGCGGAGTTTGGGTCGGGTGGCCCGGACTCGAGCTACGCCCCGGCGAGAGCCTGTCTGAGCCCGACGATCTGTACCAGATCAAGCCCGTGGGGATCACCAAGAGCGAGGTGAGAGGGTACTACCACGGGTTCTCCAACCGCACGCTCTGGCCCGTGTTTCACACCCTTCCGGGCCGTGCCAGCTTCGATATGGCTGACTGGGAGAGCTACGAGCGGGTGAACCAGCGCTTCGCCGACGTCACGGCAAACGCCATCGACCCGGGTGACCTCGTCTTGGTGAACGACTACCACCTGATGCTCGCCCCGGCTCAGCTGCGCCACGCGGCGCCGACTAACCCCATTGGGTTCTTTCTACATATCCCGTTCCCACCCTACGACGTCTACCGTGTGCTGCCGTGGGGGCGCAACCTGCTGCGAGGGGTGCTCGGCGCCGACCTCATCGGGTTCCACGTATCCGGCTATGTCCGGAACTTCGTGGACTGTGTACAGCAGCTCCTGGGAGCAAGGGTTGACCGGCGTTCAGGACTTGTGGAACACGATGGTAGAACCGTCCGTGTCGCCGCCTTCCCTCTCGGCATCGACTTCCCGCACTTCGAGTCCCTAGCCCGCTCGGCGCCGGAGGCGGGGTTCTCCTCCGATGAGCGGGTGATTCTCGGCGTCGATCGCCTCGACTACACCAAAGGAATCCCCGAGCGGCTCACCGCCTTTGCCCACCTCCTGGAAACACACCCGGAACACCGCCAGCGGATCACGTTCCTCCAACTCGCTGTGCCTAGCCGCGCCGAGGTCACTGAGTACCGGAAACTCAAACGGGAGATCGACGAGTTGGTCGGTCAGATCAACGGCCGGTTCAGCAGCGCGACGTGGACACCCATCCACTATCTCTATCGGTCCATCCCCCAGGACCGGCTTGCCGCTCTGTACCGCGACGCCGACGTCGCGCTCGTGACTCCTCTACGGGACGGGATGAACCTCGTGGCAAAGGAGTTCGTTGCCTGCCAGGTAGACGACCCCGGGGTGCTCGTGCTTTCTCGGATGGCCGGCGCCGCCGAAACGATGACAGAAGCGCTGCTGGTCAATCCGTACGACGTTGACGACACCGCCGCGAAGCTCCACCGGGCACTGAGCATGCCCCTCGCGGAACGACGATCTCGCATGAAGCAACTGCGGCAGCGCGAGGCGACGTCAAACGTCCACGCCTGGGCCCGCAAGCTCATCGCGCGCATCAGGGAAGCGGCGAAGGACAGCAACCGCGAGCGCCGTTGGAACACGCGGTGACGCGGTCTGCAACCGGGACTTCCACCACCTCGCCCACCCCGGAGCGGCTCCAGGCGCTCACCAGAGATGACAAGTGGTTTCTCTCATGCGGGGACGGAATCATCTGGGCGCCGCCATTCCCGAGGTGGCTGCACCACCCCGGCTTCTGGGACGAGGCGCTGGTCTACTATCACGCCTTTGCGCCACTGTTTTCCGTCGCCCTGGTGGATTCGGATGGCGACGAGATCAGCCTGGGGCAACATTCACGTCGCTGGCGACCGGATCGGATCAGCACTGCTTGGGTCAGCCCGAACG
>WVYX01000224.1:0-8818 GCA_011772755.1 Gemmatimonadales bacterium | reverse complement strand
GTACGCGGCGTAGCTGGCGTTGTGCCAACCCACGATGCGGTGATCATCGATCCGCTGCCGCTCGAACCGGCGGACGTGGCGCTCACCGGCGTCACGATCCGCGACCGTTCGGTCTCACTGAACCGGCAAGGTGACACGACGTCGATACAACTGGACGGTGCTTCCTACGAGACCGCGCTCGGCTCGCCCCTGGAGATTCCACTGTGAGCCAGGCGGGACAGCAGCGGTCACCTGATACCTCCGTCAGCCTCGTCGCGGTCGAGAAGTACTTCGGCGACGTGCCCGCCATTCGTTCGTTGAGCATAGAAGTGGACTCAGGCGAGTTCGTCGTGCTGGTTGGGCCCTCGGGCTGTGGTAAGACCACGGCGCTCCGCATGATTGCCGGGCTCGAGGAGCCGACAAGCGGGGAGATCCACATTGGCGGCCACCGGGTTGACGACGTCGAGCCGGCGGACCGGAACATCGCGATGGTGTTCCAGAACTACGCTCTCTATCCCCACATGTCGGCCCGGCAGAACCTCGGGTTCGGGCTCAAGATGCGTAAGCTGCCCAGAGAGGAAATCGACGCTCGCGTCAGGCGCGCCGCCGAGGTCCTGGGGCTGGCTCAACTGCTGGACCGCCGGCCGGCACAACTATCCGGCGGCCAGCGCCAGCGCGTCGCCCTCGGCCGGGCGCTGGTGCGGGAACCGAGTGTGTTTCTGTTTGACGAGCCGTTGTCGAACCTCGACGCCCGGCTGCGGGTGGAAATGCGTGCCGAGATCGCCGACCTGCACCGGCGTCTCGGCACCACGATGATCTTCGTCACCCACGATCAAGTGGAGGCGATGACACTGGGGCAGCGCATTGCCGTGCTCAACGAGGGCGCACTACAGCAGTACGCAGCGCCGCTACGGGTGTATCAGGAACCGGCGAACCTGTTCGTGGCTACGTTCATCGGCACGCCAACCATCAACACCATTGAGGGCCAGCTGGCGACGGACGCCGGCCGGTCGGTGTTCCGCGCCTCCGATCTCACCTTGGCGTTCCCCGACGCCGGATACACGGGTGCTGCCGCCATCGGTGTCCGACCAGAGGGACTCGAGCTAGTGAATGTCGGCGCCAGTGATGCAGATCTCCGCAGCACAGTGAACCGGCTCGAGCCCCTCGGCAATGAGCTGTTAGTGTATCTCGATGGCCCCGGCGAGAGGCCCTGGGTAGCCCGCGTAAACGCCGACTCACGATGTACCCCCGGCGAACTGATCGGCATACGGCTCGACCGGCGCCGCATACATCTGTTTGGCGGAGAGCAGCAGAAGCGTCTGGCAACGGGCACGGTGGCGTGATTCGTCGGCCGCGAACCGACGTATCGCCGGCTGAAGCAGGGACCCGGCAGGCCACAGCCGTGCATGCTGCAACTCCGCTAGCACGCCGCACCACCGCCCACGTCGCGCTTGTGGTTGCCGTTGCCCTGGTCGCCTGCGCGTGCGACCGCGAGCAGGACGCGGGCACGACCCTCCGGGTCATGAACTGGGCCACCGACCTGGAACTCACCACGGAGCAGCGGATCGCCGACCGGTTTGCGGCACGGAATCCCCACGTCCGAGTAATCGTCGAATCCATCACCACCAACTATGGCGAGAAGCTGGTCACTGCGATCGCCTCGGGCGTGCCTCCCGATGTCTTCCTGCTGGACGTTCCCGACATCCCGGCGTTTGTCGAACGAGGCCTGGTACTCGATCTGACCCCATACGTGGAGCGGGTCAGCTATGACACGGCGGGCACGTTCCCTGAGGTGCTGGCCGTCTTCCTCCGCGGGAACCAGCTGTACGCCTTCCCCAAAGGGTTCACCCCGCTCGTCGTCTACTACAACCAGCGCCTGTTCACGGAGCTGGGCGTCCCGCTGCCGCCGGACACTGGCTGGACGCAACAGGAATTCCTCGAGACGGCGCGGGCGGTGACGCGGGACACGGATGGAGATGGCCGGACCGACATCTATGCCGTGAACTTCCCGCGACAGCTCTACGAGTGGATGCCTTGGGTCTGGTCGGCGGGCGGTGACATCCTGAACCCGGAAGGCACACGCACGCTCGGGTTCCTCGACTCCGAAGCCACGGTCCAGGCCTTCGAATTCCTCACCTCCCTGGTCACCCAGCATCGTGTCGCTCCCCCGATCCAGTTCCTCCGCATGGGCGATCCCATGCGAGTCGGGCGGTTCTACATCGGAAAGCAGGCAATGCTCATTTCCGGACACTGGCACATGCCCCGGGTCCTCTCCTACGCCGAGCGGGGTCAGCTCGAGATCGGCGTGGCGGCAATCCCGCACCGAGCCGGCGTGGATCCGCAGACCGTGATCTACACCTCGGGCTGGGCAGTGCCGGCGAACGTGCGACACAAACGGCTGGCGGTGGAGCTCGCAGCTTTTCTGGCCGGGGAGGAGGCGCAGCGGATTCGCGCCGCGGCACGACTGGAGATCCCGTCACTGGAGGCAGTAGCCCGCGAGGTGGCCGCCCGTGACACCAGCGGTGTGGAGCAGGCGTTCCTGCGGCAGGTGCCGTACGGCAGAACTCCCTGGGGCGCCACCGTGATGGACTTCCATGAGATCGAAGAGCTGTCGTTCGACATCATGGATCGCCATCTGCTGCACGGCGACTCGCTGTCAACGGTCGCCTCCGAGATCGCCCGTCGAATCGACCAGGTGATTGCCCGGTGAGCGTCCGCGGACGTCGCCGCGTGCTGGCGGCGTTCACCTATGCCGCCCTGGTCGCTCCCATCCTGGCGGGCCTACACATCGTGGGCACCACCGTGCGGCGCGTCGAACGCCACTTGCTGCGGACTGAGGCAGCAGTCGCCGCGGAGCTGGTCAGAGAGACCGGCGATCCGCAGGTACTGCAAAGCCTGTTTCCCGATCGCTGGCGCATCTCCGAGGAGATCGATCCGACCGTCGACCAAGCGGTAGTGACGTGGGATCATGGCGGCCCTCAGGCGAGAGCCGCCATCTACGACGCCGATTCGTGGTCCGTCGTGGGAACACTTCACATGGAGCGGCCTGCGGCCGGGCGACCGGGCAGCGGTCTGTATCTCCCCATAGGGACGGCGCTCGCCGTGCTCGCAGCAGCCGCCTTGCTCATCCCCGTTGCCCGGGCGTGGACCCGCGCCCCGGTTCGGCGATGGCTGTTCCCGCTGGGCGCGCTGTTGGTCATCACGATTCCCCTCGCCTCGGCGGGATGGTCGGCCAATGCCAGGCTGGCGGAGACTACCGACGCGCGGATGCAGGTCGCTGTCCAAGCACTCGAGGCGCTGCCGGATCGGCAGACCGTCGTGGCGCGGCCCGGAGGTGTGTACCAGCTCACCGGCCTGCCATTCATGGTGCGGGACGCCGACGGGAACGTCGTGTTCTCGAGTCTGTCATCAGCGGCGACTGAGGATCTCGCGGCCCTGCCGGCGCCGGCCAGCGGAACGTCTTACGCAGACCGAGTGGCCTACGCTGTTGCCGATGTGGGGCAGGTTCGGCTGGCCCTACTCCCCTACGCGCACACAAACGCGCCGACGGTACCGTTGGTGGTACTGGCGCTCATCGGCGTGGCCCTCGCAGCCCTGTTCGCAGCCCTGGCGGACCTCGCCGATCGGCCGCGCGTGTTCCGGCGCAACGTGGTTGCGTGGTCGTTCCTCGCGCCGTCGTTCCTCCACCTCGTGATCTTCACCATCGGGCCACTGCTGTTCGCCGCGTGGCTCTCGCTCCATCGCTGGAGCCTCATCGACGTGGCGCGGCCGTTCCTGGGACTCGCCAACTACGTGAGCATCTTGACCGACATCTCCTGGTGGAATGCGATCCGCAACACGGCCGTGTTCACGCTCCACGTGCCGGCCTCGATGGCGCTCGCTCTGGCCCTCGCGCTCATCGTGCAGCGGCGCGCCAGGGGCATCGTGTTCCTGCGCGCGCTGTTCTTCCTTCCCAGCATCACGAGTCTGGTGGCTATTGCCATCGCGTGGCAGTGGATGTTCCACGACGAGTACGGCCTGCTCAACTGGTCCCTGTCACTCGTCGGGCTAGGCCCGGTTCACTGGCTCACCTCCACCGAGACCGCGCTGCTGGCAATCATGCTCATGTCCGTGTGGCTGGTGGTGGGTTACCAGATGGTGCTGTTCCAGGCCGGTCTGGCAGCGATCCCGCGGGATCTCTACGACGCAGCGCGTATGGACGGTGCGGGACCGTGGCGTCGGTTCGTACACGTAACACTCCCCGGCCTGCGGCACACGCTGTTCTTCGTGCTCGTGACATCGGTCATCGGGTCGTTTCAGATCTTCGGAGCGGTGTATGTCATGACGGAGGGTGGTCCACTCCACTCCACCGACGTCGCCGTTTTCCATATCTACGAAGAAGCCTGGGAGTTCTTCCGGTTCGGCAACGCCGCGGCGATGAGTTGGATACTGTTCGCGATCATCTTCGTCGTGACCTGGTTGCAGTTCCGCACCCTCGAGCGGCGCACGGAGGAAGCGTGATGGGCGGTCGGGTGGATCGGCGGAGCGGCGGAGCGGCGGGTCGAGGGCTTCCACACACAACCGCCGAACCGCCGAAGCGCCGACCCGCCGGCCGGACACGTCGTGCCCGCACAGTGGCCGCGTGGGCGCTCACGGCGCTGCTCGCCGCCACTATGCTGCTCCCGTTTCTCTGGATGGTCTCAACCAGCCTCATGAGCGAGCTGGAGATCTACCGGTTCCCGCCTCGTCTGCTGCCCGCCGCCGCACAGTGGGACAACTATCCCGGGGCACTGACGGCCCGCCCCTTTGGCCGCTACTTCGTGAACTCGTTCATCTTCGCGGTCGGGGTCGTGTTGGGACAGCTCACCACCGCCGCCACCACCGGCTACGCATTTGCCAAGCTCGAGTTCCGGGGGCGAGATCGTCTGTTCATGCTGTTTCTCTCGACGATGATGGTGCCGGCCGTCGTCGTGCTGATCCCCCGCTTTCTCCTGATCGACCACCTAGGGTGGGTGGACAGCTACGCCGGGTTGATCAGCACGGAGCTGGTCTCCGTATGGGGAATCTTCCTGATGCGGCAGTACTTCCGCACAGTGCCCAGGGAACTCGAAGACGCCGGTGTCATCGATGGCGCCGGCCCGTGGACGGTCTTCTGGCGCATCTCGCTCCCGCTAGCCAAACCCGCCCTCGCCACCCTCGGCCTGTTTGCGTTCATCGAGGCCTGGAAGAACCTCTTGTGGCCCCTGATCGTTACCCGCTCGATGGAGATGCGCACGGTGGAGGTAGGTATCGCCTCGTTCCACGGGCTGTTCATCACCAACTGGCCGTTCCAAATGGCGGCAGCGGTGACGGCCGTGGTTCCGATCGTGTTGTTGTTCCTCTTCACACAGCGGTACTTCGTGCAGGGGATTCAGATGACTGGGTTTCGATAGACTGTGAGCCGTGAGCGGGGAGCAGGGAGCGGTGCGACAATCTGTGCGCTGTGCGCGGTAAGCGGTGCGCGGTATGTGGGGAGCGTAATGCCATCATGAACAAGAAGTGGCTCACGCTGTTCATCCTCGCGCTGGCGGAACTCCTCGCCATGAGCCTGCAGTTCTCCGCGAGTGCCGTGGCCGAGGAGTTCCAGGAGATGTGGGCGTTGAGTCAGAGCCAGGCAGGCTGGCTCACGGCTGTGGTGCAGCTCGGGTTCGTCGCCGGACGGCGGCGGCCGCGGTGCTCAATCTGGCCGACATCGTGCGGGCGCGGCGGTACTTCGCCACCGCGGCACTCCTCGGTGCCCTTGCCAACGGTGCCCTGATTGTCGCCCCCAGCTACGGCGTTGCGCTGGCGCTGCGCTTCGTCACCGGCTTAACTGGTCATTGTCTGGGGAGTCAGCGGTCGCAGCGCATGCCGCAGCAAGACTCCGACCTCGCGCAGGCCCGTGGCAACCAGAGCCGGCGCAGGTCAGCAACCCGTGTGTGCGCAGGGTAGCCCACCCCGTTACCGCTCCGGGTCAGCTTCCGCTGCCGCCTGGGCTGCGTCTATGTAAGACTCGAATACCGCCAGCGGCTGGGCCCCCACCAGCATTCGGCCATTAATGAAGAAAGTGGGAGTCCCTCGAACACCGTAGTTCAGCCCATCCTGAAGGTCCCGGAAGACAACCGCAGCCTTCTCGCCGGAGTCAAC
Source organism: Gemmatimonadales bacterium (assembly GCA_011772755.1). Classification (GTDB taxonomy): domain Bacteria; phylum Gemmatimonadota; class Gemmatimonadetes; order Gemmatimonadales; family GWC2-71-9; genus WVYX01. The sequence continues at coordinate 2,695 of WVYX01000224.1, read as the reverse complement.
ACACCGATCGAAGGCCTCAGCATCCAAGCCCAATTCCGCTGCGTACCGCTTCAGACTCTCCACCTCCAGCGCCGTTTGCCGCTGGAAAAGGATATCGTGGTATTCCCAGAACTTGCCCTGATCGTCGGCACACTCGGCCGCCTCGGCGGCCTTCTGCGCCCGCGGGTGGATGCTGTTAACCGGGAAATTCCGGATTACGTACCTCAGCTTGCCTTCGTACTTGGCCAGGAGGTTCGGGTAGGTCAACTGGAAATACTGTGCGCAGAAGGGGCACTCGTAGTCGGTGAACTCCACCAGAGTAACCGCGGCGTCCTCCGGACCCTGGTACGGCCGTCCCTCTGTAGCCACCTGCACCAGGCCCATCTGCTGAGGAGTGGTCGGCACGTCCGAGGCCGTGCCCGGCCGCGAGGAGGCCTCCCTCGTCGCCGGTGCTGCACCTAGGAAGATTATTGCTGCCCCTACGCCGCTCCCGAACCCAATGATGAGAGCCAGTACCACGCAAAGCGCAAGGTACACATAAATCTTCTTAGTCGTGAATGTCATGGCGCCGCTGGGGTCACGGTTCATACAGCTCCCTCTCCACAATTGAGCGATTCTCTCTTCGGAAACGCCCGAGCGCCATTGAGCGTGTTCAGTGGGCTCGCGTGACCAACGCAGAGGGCCTCTCCCCCTTGAAGGGAGAGATGCCCCCTGCAGTGTCGCTACTATCTCTCGCGGCGTAGCCGCGACCGTCTGTCGGGCAACTTACAGAACTACGGCTGCGCTGACCACTGTCGCATCGGGCCCTACTTCACCAGCCTCACCGAATCACACCCTTTGAATTGCCTGCCATCGGTGGTCTTCCCGGTCATGCATGCTTCCGTCGTCCCATCAGGGAGGTTCAGGCTCTGGGTGGCGAAGTGGAACACCACGTCCAGGAGCCCGTCGTCATTCACATCCTCTGGACTCTTCCCGATGTCCAATGGAGAGGCATCTGCAAACTCGACCGTACTACGATCGGCAGTCGTTGCATCGAACGTCGCACTGCTCAGGAGAGCAACGGGGACGTTGCCTTTGCTCTTCCGATTGATCGAGTTGGGGAAGCTGCCGGGCTTGATGTCGATGTCCACCGGGATGATGCATACGGCAAACACCGCGTTCGAGACCAGGCGACGGTAGGACGCCTGGTTGTTGTTCGATCCAGACGCAGGGAAGGTGTTGAGGCCCACGACGTTGCCGGCTGCGTTGATCGCCAGGAGATCGCGACCGTTTGTGTATGATGCACAGAGGGTCGCACCGCTCGACAGCGAGACGTAGTTGGCGTAGCTAGAGGAAACCGGACTCGTCACGCCCGCCATCAGCTGGTCACACGGCGGGGTCGTGGATGCACCTGCAACGTCGATGGCACCGGCCGACGCATTCCAATAGGGCGTTGCCTGCTGCAACGGGCTCAGGCCCGCGCCGAAGATCGAGGCACCGAATCCGATGCCTCCACTCGGACGGTGCGAGAATCCGAAGGTGGATAGCACGACTCCGCCACCCGCCTGGGCGAACCCGGTCATCGCATCTGCCGCTGCGTCAGCGATGGACTGCGGGATGGGAACGCCGCAGCGGCTGTCAGTCATCGCGATCACGCACTGGAAGTCGTCCAGAAGGTCTTGTGCCGTGGGCTGAGCAACATCGCCATCGATCACGGTCACGGGGCCAAACCGCCCATCAGCGATGAGGGTATTGGCCGTGTTCTGCGCCCCAACCCAGCCGGTCAAATCTGTGCAGTATGCCAGGACGCCGACCGCTGGTCCGCCGTTCGAAGACGAGGTCGCGCTGGGCGCCAGCACCACGTCCGACGTTACCGGACTCGTGGCCATTACCACATCTGCTGGTGTACCGACTGCGTCAGGTGCTGCCGATGTGAACTCCGGTGAGGTGGGCGGCTTCTCGGCGTCGTCCGTACACCCAACGGCCAACGCGGCTATCGCCCCGCACAGGAGTAAGGCTGATAGTTTCTTCATAATCCTTCTCCTTCAAACGTGAAAACGGTGATGGTTGGGGGAAGTTCTCATCTACTACCTCCATGGTTGAAGGACGCGAAGTTCACATGCAGCTAGGTCCGAGATCACGCGCGGCGCACCCGCCGGTCGAGCCGGGTGCATGTGATCCGTCTAGACAGGTCGATCTGTCGTCCTACGTGTCTCTTGTTACAGGTAGGTCTCCATCACAGTCACCCGGTGACGCGTGGGTGCTGACCGCTCTGGCAGGTGCTACTGTTACTCTTGTGTGCGAATGGAAGAATCGGAATAGACAGGAGGAACCAAATACGACTCAGGAGGGGATCTAGATCCTGCACCAGGCGCTTCGTGGCTTGGCCACCGTTGGGGCGAGCCTCCACACATTCCTGTGCAAACGGCGTCGGCGCATCATGGCGGAATCCACAGGGCGGACGGAGGATCTAAACCTCGATCCATCGCGCAGACTACGGACTGGTGGCTCGGCTCCGTGCGTCTGCCGCACCCACGAGACTGGCGCGGATCATCTCAAGCAAGGAGGGGCCGCTCCAAACAGCGACCCCTCCAACATTACTTCAGCTCACCACGATCCCTGTAGGATCGAGCGTGAAGAAAGCAGCCTCACTCCGGAGGGACCGTCCGGATCGCGTCCTTGCCCTTGATCGACCTCCCGTCAAACGTCTTGCCGGTCAGCTCAGCCTCCGTGTCGC
>WVYX01000200.1 GCA_011772755.1 Gemmatimonadales bacterium | reverse complement strand
ACAACGGGCGAGGGGTATGCTAATGTTTGATTTGTGCCCGCGAAGTACGTCGTGGCACGACCCTGGTCCATCCCGGGTGTGGGATGGTTACGGAGTTGTGGCAGAGGTGTGTATCTTCGGGTGGGCCGGTGGCTCTTCGAAGCAGGAGCGATTGACCGCCCGGAAGGCCGAAAAAGCCATAATCCGCCGGAATGACCAAAGGGCTTCTGAGTAGTATGGGCGCGAGTGCCCATGGATTGAGGATCATGGGCAAGATGCCCGTGCCACGGCAGGAGCCCGACGCGTTGATCAGGAAAGGTACAGAGTATGCATAGTGTTCCTGCCTTTGCGGCCCCTGCGGCCGAACGCGCAATCCCCGAGACCGGCACCGCAATCCTCCCAAGTAGCATGGGCGTCCCGCCCGTGAGGGATCCCAAAGACACGCGCTTCGCGTTTTGGGAGGGGCTCCCCAACGCGGAATTGTGCGTTGGGGACCCCGAGTCCAGTCGCAGAGCCGTCCCATTCGATCTTGCTCAGGGCGGGCTTTGGCCCTGCAGACTTTGTCTTCCCACGGGCGAGACGCTCGTGAGACTCACGGGCAAGATGCCCGTGCTACTTCTGGCGCGCCCTGTGACGCCCGGCGCGGCGCAGCCACAGGTTCTTTAGGCCCCGAGGTCCTATAAGTCCTCTTGCGACCACGCGGATTGTAGAATCGCTGCCGGGGAAGTCGAAGTAACTGAATCAAGGAATGAACCGCAACGGGTTCTTTTGCCACGAAAGGAGATGCAATGCCAGTCAAGTCCCAAGCACCGGCTCCCGCCGCCGAGGCAACCTCCACTATCAAGACCGGCGCCCAAATCGTCGTCGACACCCTCGTCGACCTCGGCGTCGATACCATGTTCGGCTACACGGGCGGGGTGGTGCTGCCCCTGTTCGACCGGCTCTACGATGCACCCATCCGGTTCATCATCCCGCGCCACGAGCAGGGGGGCTGCCACATGGCCGACGCCTACGCCCGGGCCAGTGGCAAGGTCGGCGTCGTTATCGCTACCAGCGGCCCGGGGGCCTGCAACCTGACTACCGGCCTGGCGACCGCCATGATGGACTCGATCCCGCTCGTGGCGCTCACGGGCCAGGTCCGCACCGAGCTGATCGGCAACGACGCCTTCCAGGAAGCCGATACGACGGGCATCACCCGCCCCGTGACGAAATATAACTCCATCGTCAAGGACATCCGGGACCTGGAGCGGACCATCCGCGAGGGATTCTACATCGCCTCCACCGGCCGGCCCGGGCCGGTCCTGATCGACCTGCCCGTGGACATCTCGGTCGGCAAGTGCCCCTGCAACGGCAAGGCCGAGATCGACCTGCCGGGCTACCGAATCCGCACGAAGGGCCACGCCCGCCAGATTTCGATGGCCGCCGAGGCGATCGACAGGTCCGAGCGGCCCGTCCTCTACGTCGGCGGCGGCGTCATCAGCGCCAACGCGGCCGGGGAGCTTCGCGCGTTTGCCGAGAAGGCCCATCTGCCCGTCACCATGACGCTGCTGGGCCTGGGCAGCTACGACCAGCGGAGGCCCGAATCGCTCGACATGCTCGGGATGCACGGCTCGGCGTACGCCAACTACGCGGTCCAGGAGTGCGACCTGCTCGTCGCCGTCGGGGCCCGCTTCGACGACCGCGTCACCGGCAAGCTCGCCACCTTCGCCCCGCACGCGAAGATCGTCCACATCGACATCGACCCGTCGAGCATCTCGAAGAACGTCCGCGTCGATATCCCGGTCGTCGGCGACGCCAAATACATCCTGGCCGAGCTGACCAAGGAGGTGGAGCATCGCGAGC
>WVYX01000294.1:9525-61352 GCA_011772755.1 Gemmatimonadales bacterium | reverse complement strand
CGCTCCGCCGCAGCCTCGTCGAACGCCAGATGCGGTGTGATGGAGTAGCGCAGCTCGTGTGCCCCCTCCTGCCCCGCCCGATAGTTGGTCTCCCAGTAGTTGTTCATCGCATAGGAGTACAACGTGCCGCTCGGCGCCAGGTGCCGGTCCCAACCGGCCACGATGGGATCGGTGCGGATCGCGCCAAGCTGGATCATGGGAGCGTCGATGGTGGTCACGGTGACCCCGACCTCCCTGTCGTGGACATCGACCCACCGCTGCACGCTGAGGTAGTTCTTGCACGAGCCGGGGAGCTGATCCGCCTCCGGGCGGTACGAGCCCCAGGGAACGTCCACCCTGACTTCCGGACTCCGGAAATCGAAGTCGAAGCGGTACAGCACGGCCTCGGGATCGTACACCAACGCCTTGTCGACGCGGTTGACGATGTCAACTCGATCGAGACCGCTGTAGAGCCGGATCTCACTCCTGATGCCGCGGTGCGTGCCCGACGCGTCGGCCTGCACCTCGATGGCGGCAACCAGCGGTCCAGCTTCCACGACCCTAACCGTGACGGGGCCGTTGGTCGTCCAGTCCGCCGGATCGCGGCTACTCACGTAGAGGTACTGGTTGAGCGCCGCATCGCCGGCAAGCTCACGATCAGCCGGTGCGTAACGCAGCGAGCGGACGGTCCCGCGCAGCGTGTCGACCTCGACCCGAACACGGTGGTTACCGATCACGTTGCGGCCCGCCATGGCGTCGCCCCGTAGCGGCACCTCACCACCCTCGATCACGTAGCGCTTGGAGCCGAACGCGGGCACTGCCTCGGCCAGCAAAGCCAGCTCACCCGTATTGAGGCGCTGCGAGGGCACTACTCGTCCCATTGCGTCAACCACGCGGTCACCTGCGACACTCAGCGCGGCGGGCACCGTCACCACGTCGGTCCGTGGCCAGCTCAACGTGTTGTAGACCGCGATGGCCTGGCCCCTGGAGGAGGGATCGAACCGGCGGGACTCCGCCCGGCGGCGCAATCGCTCCGCCAACCGGGCGGCGGAGTCGGCAAACGCCTTCTTCGTGGCCCACTGACGCAACGTGAACTCCGCCTCCGGCTCGCTGATGCTGTTCCACGACCCCCAGGTGTGCTCGTAGAACAGCGCCACGTTGCGCCAGGCGCGGGACAAGTCCTCCTCGGGAAGCTTGTTGCCGAGCATCGCCGCGAGGACCTCGGTTTGCACCAGGGACTCCGCGGTGCGCCGGACAAGGGCGGTCTCCCGCGCCGACGAGGCCGCGCCGTCCTCCCAGTGGCCCGTGAGGTCACCCCGATAGACGGGCAGCTCACCGCCGTAGCGCTCCTCAAACGCCTCGAACAGCCCCGTGGTCCCACTGATGATGAGCCGCGGCGACACATAGCGCTCGTTCCACGCCCGGACTGTCTCGGCGATGTTCGGGTCGGGTGGCCCGTTGTCCGACCCGATGTTGTAGCGCATGTAGGTGATGTCGTAGGGGTAGCCGTTCTCGCTGAGCCGATCGAGGTACCGGAACACGTTCTCCGGCGTCAGTAGCGTGGTGATCCGCTCGTAGCCGAGTCCGGAGTGGAACCACGCGTACCCGGCAGCGGATACCCAGGTAAGCACCCGTTCCCGGCCCGACGGCGACTCCCAGTAGAACGGCCGGTCGCCCCAGGTGTCCAGAAAGTACCCGATGCGGTGCCCGAAGTTGGGGCCGATGGAGAGGTACTCCACGCCGTGTTGGGCGAGGACCGGGACGAGCCCCCACGTGAACCCGGGGATGTCGCTCAGCATCGCCGAGCGGATCGGCACACCCGTCTGCGCGCTCAGGCTGCGGGCGGCTTCGAGGCTCCGCATCAACCCCTCAGACGAGGTAATGCCGGTCAGCAGGTTGCCGAACATGGCGTCGAGATGGATCCATCCTCGTCGGATCGCTTCCAGCAGCCGCTCCCGTTGTTCCGCTCCATGGGTGGCCAGATAGGACTCCACCGCCCACAGCCCCTCGGGGTTCCACACGAAGCGGGCGCCGTCCGGTAACTGCTCGCTCGCCTCCCCGTATCGAATGGCATTCTCCAGGTGCTCCCACTGCAACCGCTCGACGTCATCCTGGTGGTGGGTGTACCCGATGTCGAGGTGGGTGTGGTGCAGCAGGTAGACGTCCATCGGCNNACGCTCACGTCCCGCTCTACCGCCGCCACGGGGATCTCCAGCCGGTTGATCCCAAGGGTGAGGGCCGTATCGATCCGGCCGAGGGGGCTCGCCATGCTGAGGCGACCGCGCCATTCGAGGTGAAGCGCGTCGACGCGGACCGCCTGCTGCGCGCCGCGCTCGGTTCTGAGCAGCGCTGGGGCGTTGCGCAAGGTGACGTGCGGCGCGATGGGCTCCATGAACACCATGAACCAGGTGCGGGCCCCCGCACTCTCGCCCGCCACGCGGAGTTGCAGCGAGCGGCTCCGTTCCCAGTGCCTGCGGGGCGCACTCAGGAACATGAAGCCCATCGCGTCACCGTACTTANNAGCCGATCACCCCGGGCTCAGCCTGACGGGGATTCCGCATGTGGAGCAGCTCGCGCCCGTTCACGAACAGGTCGAACTGTCGCGGCGTCTGGTGGACGTCGATGCCCGCCATGAACACGAAGACCGCGGTATCGCCCACGAAGTCGTCCGGCACCGCTGCCGTCTCCCAGGCGATGTCGTAAGCCCGGTTGAGCGATCGTACCAGCAGCGAGCGGTCGACGGTGGGAAGGGGAGAATGGTAGGTCAGCTCCTCGCCTTTGATGGCACGGGCGTACCCGGCGAGGTAGGGCGACGGTAAGTCGAGGCGGACCGTTTGACTCGCGGCCGGTGTCGCCGACGCCAGTGCCAGGGCGATGCAGAGGTGGATCCTCACGACAGCACGTCTCCTTTCGCGACTTCGGCCATTACCAGGCGCTGAAGACGGAACGGTAGCGGGTACAGGAGGCGTGGCCTCAGTCGCCCGTTCTTCAGCACGCTGCTAGTGTCGCGAGCCAGAGATTCGTTTCGCAGCACACGCGCCGGTGAGTCCCCTCCGGCGCTCACACTGCCGCGGATGATTCTCTGAACGCGGATCGGTCCGTGGACGGTTTGTGGGGGCGTAGCATGCTACGCCCCTACACCGAGAAGAATCCGCGTTCACTTGTCGATCAATCCGCGGCAGCTACCACCGGGCCGGCTGTCGCAGCCAGTCGTTCGCGCGCCGGTCGGGCGCCGCCTGCACCTGCGCGAGCAGATCGTCGAGCCCAGCCCGATCGAATATGCGACCACGTAGCACCACGGCGGCGATGCGCCGAGTGTGCGTGACGTCTTCCAGCGGGTTGGCGTCGAATGACGGTGCTTAGAGACCCCTACGCCGCCCTTCGCTGAAACGTCCCCCACACCGCCCGCAGGGCATCACTGATCTCCCCCACTGTCGCTCTGGCCCGCACCGCGTCGACCATCAGCTCCATCAGCGGCGTGTCTCCCCGGGCGGCCTCGGCCAACGCGGCGACGGCCGAGTCGCATGTCGTCGGATCCCGCTGGGCGCGTGACGCACGGAGCCGCGTTTTCTGGCGCTCGGCGAGCTCGGAATAGTCCGGCGCCGGAATCGGCGGCAGCGGCTCGTCCTCAGTGAATTCGTTCACCCCAACGACGACCCGCTCCCCCCGCTCCACCGCCCGCTGATGCTCGTACGCCGCCCGGGCAATGGCGTCCTGGAAATGCCCGGCCTCGATGGCCCGAGCCGCGCCGCCCAGCTGGGCCACCTCGTCCAGCAGCTCGCACGCGCGCCGCTCGACCTCATCGGTGAGGAACTCCACGTAATAGGAGCCGGCAAACGGATCCACCGTGTGTGACACCCCAGACTCGTGGGCCAGGATCTGCTGAGTCCGCAGCGCTAACCGCGCCGAGGCTGCGGTGGGAAGCGCCAGCGCCTCATCGTAGGCGTTGGTGTGGAGGGACTGGGTGCCGCCCAGGGTTGCGGCCAAGGCCTGCACCGCCACTCGCACCACGTTGTTCAAGGGCTGCTGCGCCGTGAGCGTCGAGCCCCCGGTCTGCGTGTGAAACCGGAGCCTGCATGCCTTGTCGTTGGCGTCGTACCGCTCACGGAGGAGCTTCGCCCACAGCCTCCGTGCCGCCCTGAACTTGGCCACCTCCTCGAACAGATCGTTGTGCGCCGCGAAGAAGAAAGACATCTGGGACGCGATGGCATTCACGTCCAACCCGGCCGCCTTCGCGTGATCCAGGTACTCCAGCCCGTTGGCGAAGGTGAACGCCACCTCCTGCACCGCGGTGCACCCGGCCTCCCGCATGTGATACCCGCTCACGGAGATGGGATTGAAGTTCATGCCTTCGCGGGCGACGAACCGAAAGATGTCGGTGATGAGACGGAGCGACGGCTCCACAGGATAGATGTACGTCCCCCGGGCGATGTATTCCTTCAACACGTCGTTCTGAACGGTTCCCCGGAGAGCGGCACGCGGCACACGACGTTCCTCCGCCACCACGATGTACATGGCCAGAAGGATGGCGGCCGTGGCGTTGATAGTCATCGAGGTGGATACCTTGTCCAAGGGAATCCCCTCGAACAGCCGGGCGAGATCGTCCACCGTGTCGATGGCGACGCCGGCACGCCCTACCTCCCCCTCCGCCACGGCGGCGTCGGAGTCGTAACCCATCTGCGTGGGGAGATCGAACGCAACGGAGAGGCCCGTTTGCCCAGCCTCGAGCAACTCCCGAAACCGCCGGTTCGTCTCTTCGGCGGTCCCGTAGCCCGCGTACTGGCGCATGGTCCACAGCCGGCCTCGGTACATGTCAGGGTGAATGCCCCGGGTGAACGGAAACGCGCCCGGCGTCTCGTCAAGACGCCGGGCGTCGTCCGGCCCGTAGACCGGTTTGAGCGGGATGCCCGAAGTAGTGCGGCGCTCCTCCGTCACGTTGTCGCTGCCGCGTCGACCTCGGCGATGGTCCGTTCGACGAACGCCACATCATCCTTGCTGCCAATCAACAGCGGCGTGCGCTGGTGCAACTCCTTCGGCTCGATATCCATGATGGCTGTGCGTCCATCCGACGCAGCCCCGCCCGCCTGCTCGGCGATGAACCCCAAGGGCGCCGCCTCATACAGCAGGCGCAGCTTGCCACTGGGTGACTTCGAGTCCGCCGGATACATGAACACGCCACCCGCCAGCAGATTGCGGTGGAAGTCGGCAACGAGGGATCCGATGTAGCGTGCGTTCTTCCGTTGCTCCAAGTCTTCCACCCCCTTGAACGTGTCCACCACTCGACGATACCCGTTCGACCACCGCTGGTAGTAGCTCTCGTTGATGGAGTAGTACTTGCCGACCGCAGGCGTCTTGATGTCGTGATCGGCCAACCGGAACTCGCCAATCGTGGGGTCGAGCGTGAACAAATGGACGCCGTGCCCAGCTGTGTACGCCAGCACGGTACTCGACCCGTAGATCACATATCCCGCCGCCACCTGATCCCGACCCGGTTGCAGACAATCCTCCAGCGTGCCGGAGCCACTCTCGGTGACACGAGTGTGCACGGAGAAGACAGTGCCGATGGAGACGTTCACGTCGATGTTGGATGAGCCGTCGAGCGGGTCGAAGATCAGCACGTACTTCGCCTGCTTGTTCGACACGGGCACGGGGACTGGATCCTCGTCCTCTTCCGAGGCCATGACGCAGACCCGGCCCGTATGGTAGAACGCCTGCTTCATCGTCTCGTTGGCGATTACGTCGAGCTTCTGCTGTTCCTCCCCCTGGACGTTCACCTTCCCGTACGCACCCAGGACATCGACCAGTCCGGCTCTCCGCACGTAGCCGGAGATCACCTTCGCCGCGAAGGCGATATCGTAGAGCAAGCTGGTAAGCTCACCGGTTGCTTCCGGGTACAGCCGCTCCTGCTCCAAGATGAACCGCTCGATCGTGACAATTGACGGATCTGGCACCGCACCTTCCCCAGAAGTGTTTCCGGTTGGCCCTGAGTAACCTCAAGATAGCGCCCGTCTGTGCGGATTGTCACCGTTCCGCCCCGGTCCGTACGCCACACGTGGACACCACGGGCGGCAAGCCGCTGCAACACTTCCTCGGCGGGATGACCGTAGCTGTTGCGACCCACGCTTACTACCGCGGCCTTGGGACGCACAGCGTCGAGCCACCGAGAGGTCGTACTGCCGGCCGAACCGTGATGTCCCACCTTCAACAAGTCCGCCTCTCCGATGGTCGCCGCCAGGGTCGACTCCGCCGGCCACCCAATGTCCCCTGCCAGGATCGCATCAAGACACCGGTAGCTCAGCCGCAGGACGACGGAGTTCTCGTTCGGCTCCAACTGGTGAGCTATCCATGGTGTCGAGGGATGCATGACCGTCAGGGACACCGAATCCACGAACAGCGTGTCACCCACCCGCGCGGCGCGCCACGGGATGCCGGCACCATCCAGCCCAGCCAGATACTCCAGATACAAGCGGCTGCCCAACGGCTGCGCAGGTTCCAGCACGAGTGCGGGCGGGTAGGCCCGCAGCACTGAAGGGATGCCGCCCAAGTGATCCGCGTCTCCGTGAGACACGACGATCGCGTCGAGCCTGCGGGCACCACTTCGCCGGAGAAACGGCACCACCACGCTGCGCCCCGCGTCGCCCTCGGGGCCGCGGGGACCGCCGTCCACTAGGAGCCAGCGACCCCTGGGTGTGCGGATGGCGATGGCGTCGCCCTGCCCCACGTCGAGGAAGTGGATGACGAGTTCGTCGCCCCGATCACGGGCAGCGCCCACCGCCAGCGCAAACAACACCCAGCACGCCGCTGCGCCCGCGGCCAGGAGTCGCGCCCGAACAACCACCCATCGAGGCCTCCGCCGAACGATCCAGACGATGCCGCCGGCCAGCGCCGCCCACGGTGCGGCGAAGGTGAGCCCTGGGGTCCCAGTTAGATGGCCGCCAGGCAGGTCAGCGGCAAACGCCGCCACGCGTTCGAGTACCGCCAGCACGAGACCAGTGCCCCCCGCCAGTACGCCACCCGTGACCAGACTGCCAAACACGCCGGGAACGACCACGGCGGCCAGCGGCACCGCAACCAGATTCGCGACGAGCCCCGCGGGCGCCACTGTTCCGAACACGTACGCCGTGATTGGCGCGGTTGCGACGGTGGCCCCGGCCGATGCTGCAGCCAGACGGGGGATGGCACGTCGGCGCAGCCGCGTTGGCAACAACTGGGTTCCGAGCCGCGTACCGCACACCGCAGCGACGGACAGCCACGCGCCCACGGCTGTGACCGCTGCGGGCTCGATGGCCAGCACCACCAGTACCGCCACGGCAAGCACCGCGGAGGGCGGCGGGTGGCGCTGTCGAACACGTGCAACTCCATAGATGGTCACGAACCCAGCCGCGCGAGTGGCGGGTGCAGGGAAGCCGAGCAGGCCCACATACAACCAGGTGGCGGTGAGGCTCCACAACCAGGCGGAGTGGCGAGCACCGCAGTGCCTCGCGATCATGAGCAGCCACATAGCAACGATGCCGACGTGGAGCCCGGAGATAGCCAGGAGATGCGCGAGGCCGGCGTCGGCGAAGTCCTTCCGTAGGGTCGGGGCGATGTCATCCCGCCGACCGAGGACCAGCGCCTCGACAAACCCGGCCCGCTCGCCATACAGCTGGCGAACACGGTGGGCGATAGCGTCCCGTAGCTGGAACCGCCAGGAACGAGGAGCCTTCAACACCCGCACGTGGGCAATGCGCAGCACCCCGCTCGACCGGTACATGCCCACGGCGACGACTCGACTTCCTGCGGGCAACGGTTGGCCGCCGGTGCGCAGCCGCACTCTCCCGCCACAGCGCTGCCTCACATGCAAGACGGTGCCTGTCGTGATCCCACGGCTTCCACTGGCATCGTGCACCGCCAGCGTCGCGACCTGTCGACCGGGCAGCCAGACTGCCCGACACGCACCGGCGGCTCCATGCGCACGAACCACCCCGGCCATGAGACCCGCAGCCAGCGCCGCGAGCAAGGTGCCGGGCCAACCGAACCGCCAGGCCACCAGGGCCACAACGGCACCAAGTGGCAAGAGCACTGCCGCAGGGATCAAAAAAACGAGGCCGACCCAAAGGCCGGCCCCGTACGCTAGCGCCAGTTGAACGATAGGCGGCGCCATCGCCGCCCTATCCTATTTCCGCGATTCGTGACCCGGTCGGGGGTTGGCTCGCACGCGGCGGAACCCGTCCAACAACACCACGGCAACGTCCGCATGGGCCTGGTCCCCCTGCATTGCCACGCCAGTCAGAATCTCGCCTGTCGGTTGCGTTACGTACTGTGGCGTGAGGCGGTTGAGGGCATACACCAGGACGTCCTCGCGACACAGGTCGCAACCACAGAAGTCCGAGACCGCCGGCAGCAACCGCTCGTATTCTTGGACCACGATCAGCTCGATGACGTTCTTCATCCCACGATGGCCAGCTCCCGTTGCGCAGTGACGGGCACGCCGGCGAACGTAGCGCCGGTCGTTCCGGTGAGGCGCACCTCCAGGTAGGCTCCGATCCATTCCCGCGGACCGTCAACGAGCACGACTTTATTGGTTCTGGTCCGCGCCTGCAAGAGGCCACCGCGGCGAGCGACCTTCTCCACCAGCACCTCCTGCCTCGCTCCCACCAGCGCGAGGTTCTTGCGCCGGGCGATGTCGCGCACCGTCGCGATGACCCGCTCCAGGCGGTCGCCCGCAACCTCTGGGGAGACGGGATCGGGCAGGCGAACGGCGCCCGTGCCCTGCCGGGGCGAGAACCGAAACGTGAACGCGTCGTCGAACTCCACTTGCCGCACCAGACTTTCCGTGGCAGTGAAATCGTGTTCGGTCTCGCCGGGGAAGCCCACGATGATATCAGTGGTGATTGCCAGTCCGGGGATGGCGCTGCGGAGACGGTCCACACACTCCAGGTACTCCTCCCTACCGTAACGCCGCCCCATCCGCTTGAGCACCCGCGTCGAACCGCTTTGCACCGGAAGGTGGACGTGTTCGCACACGGTCGCCACCTCGGCCATCGCGTCGATAACTCGGTCGGTGAAGTCATTGGGATGGGGGCTGGTGAATCGCACACGCCGAATGCCCGGCACGGCGCCCACGGCCCACAGGAGGTCTGCGAAATCATGCTCGCCATCGTGGTAGCTGTTCACCGTCTGACCGAGGAGCGTCACTTCCGTCACTCCTTGGCCCGCGAGGTCTTCCACCTCCCGCAGAACATCTGTGAGTTTGCGGCTCCGCTCCCGACCACGCGTCATCGGAACGATGCAGAAGGTGCACCGATAATCGCAGCCCCGTTGCACTGTCACGAACGCCCCAACGCGGCCCGGAACCCGCCGCTGCGGGACATCCTCATAGTGCTCCCACGACTTGAACTCCACATCGGAGACGTGCGTCCCATTGGCGGCGCCGGCGATGAGCTCGGGTAGCCCACGGTAGCCGTCTGGCCCGACCACGAGATCCACATGCGGAGCCTCGTCGAACAGCGTCTCACCGAGTCGTTGGGCCATGCATCCCACCACGCCGAGGACAACACCCGGCCGTTTGTGACGCTTGAGCTCGCCCATGCGCCCGATCACCCGCAGCTCGGCGTTGTCACGCACGGCACATGTGTTCACCAGCATCACATCGGCGGCGTCGGGATCCTCAGTTGCCACGTAGCCGTCCTGGCCGAGTTGCCCCAAGATCAGCTCGGTGTCGGCCACGTTCATCTGGCAACCGTAGGTCTCGATGTAGACGCGTTTCATATGCTATCCCGCCCCTCTCCCCGCCCAGCGTGAGCGGCGGCAGGAGCGGCAGCAGCAGCGGATGCAGACAGCGACACCTGCAGGGTGCCGTCGTCGTTCAGGGTTACGACGCCCTCGAATCGCTCCGGCGGCACTCGATCACTCGGAAGGTAGACCGTCAAGTAATCCTCCGTCAGCCCTTCGAAGCGTCCACCCGACCGGCGGAGCACAACAACATCCGCTCGACCTCCGCTCCGGGCGGCACGATACATCGCGCCCTGCTTCGCGGCGAGGTCCCTCAGCTCTGCCGACCGCTGGGCCGCGATGCCGGGATCCACCGGCCTGCCGATCCTCTGCGCGGGGGCGTCGGGCCGCTCCGAATACGGAAACACATGCAGGTACGTGTACGGCAGCGATTCCACAAGGGCCTTCGTGCAGGCGTGATCCTCGGCGGTTTCGCCGGGGAAACCAACGATGACGTCCGCGCCGAGTCCGAACCTGGGGAGTCGTGCCGCGAGCCACCCCATCCGGGCCCGGTAGCTGTCAGCCGTGTACCAGTGGCGACCCATGAGCCTGAGCAGGCGATCACTCCCACTCTGCAGCGGCGCATGGAGATGGGGCGCCAGGCGGTTGGGTGCGTTAATCATCAGGTCGGCGAGTCGATCGTCCACCTCCGTCGCCTCGACCGACGACAGCCGAATGCGGACGTGGGGAACGTGGACGATCAACCGCTCCACCAGGGTGCTCAACGTGATCCCCTCAGGCAGGTCTCGTCCGTAGGTGCCGATATGAACGCCCGTCAGGACCAGCTCCGCGTGGGATGCGGCAAGCCCCTCGGCTTCCTCGAGGATTTCATGCGGAGGGCGTGACCGATTGGCACCCCGAGCCAGCGTGGTGGCGCAGAAGGTGCAATGCTCGTCGCACCCGTCCTGGACCTTGAGCCAGGCCCGGGCACCGCGAGCGAAGCTCCGCAGGACCGGATCGGCCGGATGACTGGGTAGACCAAGTGCCTCGAGCACCAGCGCTGGATCGGCACCACCCAGTACATCAGCGACGTTGGGCAACCCGGCGATCGTGCCATCGTCCAGCGCTGCGGCGCATCCCATGACCACCGTCCGGACCGCACCATTCCTCCGGGCCAGGCGACGGAGCAACCCCCGCATCTTCGCTTCGCTCACGTGGGTCACGGTGCACGAATTCACCACAGCCGCGTCCGCCAGCCCTGGGTCCGCCACCACGGTGGCTCCAGCGGCTTCAATGGCCTGCCGCACGACTTCCGAATCGTACTGGTTTGCCTTGCAGCCGAATGTGTGCAGGTAGACCAGCGTCACGGCCGCAGCCAGAGGGAGAATGAGAGAAACCACGCCCGCTCGGTGGCACCGCCGCCGTCCCGGAGTTGGCGCTCGACCGCAAACTCGAACGCGGCCCGGTTCCCCGCGAACGGGACACCAGCTCCGGCGGCGAGGTCGATTTCCCGGACCTGCTCCGACGTGGGACTGAACGGCAGCTCGGCGTACCGGAATCCCGCTCGGAGGGGGATCCGCGACGTCGCCCCCAACTCGATGCCGGATCCCACCTCCCAGGTGTCAAACGCACTTGCCCCACTGTGGGCGGCAACGTCGTCGGCCGCCGTCGACCAGGAGCGCCACGTCACGCCCAGGGACCACCGGACGGTCGGAGTCAGTCCCAGGATCACTCCACCGCTCACCGTGGTGGGTAAGTTCACCCTGCCTATGACGAGACCACCCCGAGTCTCTGCGAGGCGGGTGTCGGTCCGAACCGCGGCTCCAAGACGCAGCCAGGGGGTCGGGGCTGCCGTGACACCGGCGGAAAACCCGACGGCCGAGAAGCCAGTCTCCGTCTGTTGTCGAACTCGGGTGTAGTTGGTGTCCCCAAACGCCCGGTCGAACACCTCCCGCGTGGATCCGCTGATGATGTGCACCCCAGCCCCGACCTGGAGGGATCTCGATACTACCCAGGCAAGAGCGCCCCGCAGGTCGGTGACGGCGCCGTCGGACGAGATTTGGTCGCCCACTGGAACAGTAGCACCACGCAAAGTGAGGGTATCGCCGGTCTGCAGATCGAACGTCCGGTCTGCGTAGAGCGCGTAGCTCGCCGCAAACGACACCGGAGTTCTGGCAACCGGCCCACCGATGACGGCGAACGGGAAGCGGGTGTCCCGCAGTCCCTCGACCGCCAGACCGTCGGTCTCATACCGGCGGAAGGTGCTGCCGGTCGTCACCACGGCCCGCAGCGCCCGGAAGCCAGCGACCGCAGCCGGGTTCACCGCTGACCCGGGATCGAGGGCCTCGATTGCCCCGCCCAGGGATCGTGCTCGCACGCCGACGGCACGACCCGGGAATCCAATCCCCAGCACGCTGTACACGGAGGCTTGGGCCTCCAGGTCGGCCGGCGAGAACGCGGCGGCCAGCGCGAGGAGGGCCAGCGCTCTGCGCTTCATTGGCTTACCCCTGGGAACAGGGGCATGTAGGTGACGCGGATGGCTGGTGCTCCGATCGCGGCGCGACTGGAGCCGAAACGGATCTCCCCCAGGATGGCGCCCTCGGGAACGATCCGCAGCATCAGCGAGCGCGCCAGGAGCGTGTCCACCCGCCAAGGCCGAACCAGGTGGGTGATGTCGATTCGCACGGTATCGCTAGCGCCGACCCCCACGCGCGCGGCACCGAGGGCAATGGTTTCGGCGGTTGGCGGGACCAGCGGCGACTTGGGCCCGAAATCGGCTGTCAGCCCCTCCGCCCGCACGCTGAAGGTGTCTCCGGGCGCTCCGTACGCGGCACCATCGGGTACCAGAATCAACGTGGCGCGGACCACGTCGGAGGAATCCACGATCGCCCGTGGCATGTCGAAGCGCAGGATTGCCCGGGCAGACGGGATCCCTCCCACCGCGAGCGCGTCTGGGCCCGGACTGGGCGGGGCGAGGGCCACGTAGCTGTCCAGCTCCGTCGGCCTGGCATCAGTTCCCTCGGCCGTCTCGCCACCCGCCGAGTCGACTTTGACGAAGCGATTCAGTACAGCAGGTAGATCTGACTCCAGGGTACCCAGCTCCAGGAACCCAGCCGAGTCGGCGCGGAGGGCGACGCCCACCGCCGCGCGCAGGCTATCGGACTCAAATGTCGGGAACGCACTGGCATCCAGGCGCGCAGACAACTTTCCCGAAGCTAAGGTATCCGGAACAGCGAGCGTCGCGATGATCGTGCTGTCGTGAAAAAACGGCACCACATCCGCGTACGTGGTCTGAGAATCCACCGATACCGGAAGCCGGTGGACCACGAGCTCCATGCCGAGCACGTCAGGCGAGCGCCGGCGCACGGCCACATCGAGCCGGAGGGAGTCGAGGCCGACAATCGAGTCGCCGGCGCCGACAACGCCCTGGGTGAGCTCCTCGGGGAAGCGGAAGAACCGCAGGACGGCGCGACTCTCGAGAGAGGACCCCTGGGTGGTCAGCTGCAGCCCTTCGGCCGCATGGGCGGGCACATATCCCCGGAAGGAGCTGTCCCGATCGATGCTGCTCTTGAGAATGCTGTCGAACACATCGACCCGGCTGGGCGGGCAGTAGTCCGGGCACGCCCCCGGCGCCGTGATGCTCTCCTGACAAGCCACCGCGAGGGCGATTATGAGGCCGCACCAGATGTAGCGCCTAGACACCCACATCACATGCGCTCCTTCGAGCCCTGACAATCGCATCCGCCACCCATCACCCTACCCCTCCTCACGTGGGCAGGTCCGCTCTCCCGAACGCATCGGGCAGCAGCTCGCTCAAACGCCACTGTCGCGAACCGTCGGCAGCCACAGCCTCGACCAGCAGGTCGAGTCCGAACTCCGCCAGCGCCTGCCGACACGCGCCACATGGCGAAGCCGCCGACGAGGCATCAGTCACCACGACGATGCGGGTGAACCGTCGGGCCCCTGCCGCCACGGCGGCGCCCAGGGCAACACGTTCAGCGCAGTTCGTCAGACCGTACGACGCGCTTTCGACGTTGGCACCCGCGAACATCCGGCCATCCTCCGCCTCGAGCGCCGCCCCCACCCTGTAACCGCTGTACGGAGCGTAGGCGTTGGCCTGGGCAGCCCGCGCTGCTGCCGTCAGCCGGTCGGTCACGGGACCACCTGCCGTAGGAAAGAAGTACCCACGTTTGCCTCAACATCAAAATACTCAGCCACTGTCGCGCCGACGTCGGCGAACGTCTCCCGGGAGCCAAGAGGGGCTGGCGACACCCCGGGGCCCAGCGCCATCACGGGCACGGCCTCACGGGAGTGATCGGTGGATGGGGTCGTCGGATCATTGCCGTGATCCGCCGTGATGAGCATCAGGTCGCCTTCTCGCAGCAGGTCCACGAGTCGCCGCAACTCCCGGTCGAGCTCCTGCAGCCCCCGGTAGAACCCCGGTACGTCGTTTCGGTGCCCCCAGGTCTGGTCGAACTCGATCACGTTGACGAACAGTAGTCCCCGATCCATGGTGTGCAACGCCTCTGCGACGAGCCGGTATGCGTCGCCGTTAGTGGGCGTGTGCGTGCTGCTAATGTTCCTGGCGGCAAAGAGGTCGTCCACCTTTCCGACGCCCACCCGGGCGATCCCCGCGTCCGCAAGGCGGTCCAGCAGCGTGGCGCGCGGGGGCTCGAGCGAGAAGTCTCGGCGGTTCGCGGTGCGCCGAAGCTCGCCAGGATGGCCCACGAACGGACGCGCAATCACTCGCGACACGGCGTGCTGATCCACCAGCACCTGCTCCCGGGCGATGCGGCACGCATCATACAGCTCCTCCAGCGGTACCGTTTCCTCGTGGGCAGCAACCTGGAAGACGCTGTCCGCGGACGTGTAGACGATCCAATCGCCCCGCGACAGGTGCTCCTGCCCGAACTCCTCAATGATCGCGGTGCCCGAGGCGGGCTTGTTCCCCAGGACGCCGCGGCCGGTCGCCTTCGAGAACGCCGCGATGACGCTGTGGGGAAAGCCCCTGGGATAGGTGGGGAACGGGTGCTCCAACACCAAGCCACAGATCTCCCAGTGTCCTGTGGTGCTGTCCTTGCCAGGAGAGCGTGGCAGTGCGATGCCGTGGGCCGCCCTAGGGTGGTCGCACTTCATCCCTACAAGGGGACGGCAGCACCCGAGCCCCAGGGATTCGAGAAACGGCAACTCGAAGCCGCCGACGGCGCGGGCCAGGTTGCCCAGGGTGTCGCTGTCCTCGTCCCCGAACTTGGCGGCATCTGGGGCCGCACCTATGCCGACACCATCGAGGATGAGCAGGGCGACGCGCCCCTCGCCCCACCGCTTCATGCGTCCACGTATTCTCGTCGCAGGCGTGCGCCGAACCGGGTGAGCGCCTCATAGGCAATGGTCTCTGCCCACTCGGCGAACTCATCGATAGTGATCTCGCCGTCGCCGTCGCGTCCGACTACTGTTGCAATGTCGCCCACGCTTACACCCTCAGCGTCCTCCTCGAGATCCACCATGATGAAGTCCATGGTGACGCGGCCCACCAGGGGCCGGCGCACACCGTTCACCAGAACCTGCGCACGCCCGGCCACCAGACGCGGCACTCCATCAGCGTAGCCAATGCCCAGGGTGGCGACGGTCGTTTCCCGGGGCGCCCTCCACGTCCCACCGTAGCTGACCGTGGCCCCTGCCGGCAGCCTCCGAAGGCTCACGACCGGTGCCCGGACAGTCGCCACGGGCTGTGGGGGAGTCAGGTCAGGAGCGTGCTGGCCTCCGTACAGGAAGATCCCCGGCCGCACCAGGTCGAGGCGCTCCTGGAGCCTCCATGCACCGGCGCTGTTGCCGGCGTGCAGCAGCCTGGGACGGTTCCCCAATGCCTCGAGCCCCGAGGCAAACCGGCTCCACTGGATCGATACCGTCTCCGGTCCTTCATCAGCGGCGTAGAAGTGGGTGAAGGCGCCTTCGAGATGGGGTGTGGCGAACGCAGCGATGACCTCCGGGACATCCCAGCGGACACCGCAGCGGCCCATACCCGTGTCGATTTCGAGGTGGAACGGCTGATTCCATGACCCCACCACCGCGGGATCGTCCAGGACCGCCGTGAGGTGGTACTCCCGATACAGCTCAAGCATGTCCGCGAACGCCGGCGTGAACACCAGGATCGCCCGATCCACGCCGGCATCGCGCAGTCCGATCGCTTCGCCCACCGTGGCCACGGCGAATCCCCATGGATCGAGCGCGTCCAGCGCTCGCGCGACTGGAATCGCGCCGAGCCCATAGGCGTCGGCTTTCACCACGGGGAGAAGCGCGGCACCGTGCGCCGCGGCCTGCACCGAGCGCGCGTTGGCGAGGAGGTTTGCCAGGTCAATCGCCACCCACGCGCGGTTTTTTGACTGCGTCGTTGACACGTTCACAGACGGACGCGTATTGTACCGGCGCGAGTATGCAAATGCAAGAACCATCGGCGCTTGGACGCATTGTGCAGCTGGTGCGCGACCTGCGTACGCGGTGTCCCTGGGACGCCGCGCAGACACCAGAAACGCTTCGACCATACCTGGTCGAGGAAGCGCTGGAACTCGACCACGCCATCGCCAAGGCCGACCCCGAGACGATCGAGACCGAGTTGGGCGATCTGTTCCTCCATGTTGCGTTCCAGATTGTCCTGGCCGAAGAGATGGGGCGATTCGGCGCGGAGGATCTCACCCGGTCCGTCGAGGAAAAGATGTGGCGGCGGCATCCTCACCTGTTTCCGGAGGAGGGCAAGCGGCAGGAGAGGCAGAGGCGGCAGGAGCGGCAGGAGAAGCCCACCTGGGAGTATGCCAAGCTCGCGGAGCACGGCGAGCATAGGCCAAGTGTGCTGGACGGCCTTCCCCCGACCCTGCCGGCTCTCATCATGGCGTTTCGACTACAGGAACGGGCCGCCGGGGTTGGATTCGACTGGCGGAACGCCCGCGGGCCGCTGGTGAAGCTGCGGGAAGAACTCGGCGAGCTGGAACAGGAACTCCAACAGGGAGACGCCACCCAACAGCTCGAGGAGGAAATCGGGGATCTCATCTTTGCCGCGGTGAACCTCGCGCGGAAGCTCGGCTGCGACCCGCGTGCCGCGCTGGAGAAGGCGAACGCGAAGTTCAGCGAACGGTTCAGGCGGCTCGAGGAACTCGCAAGCGAGCGGGGGATCGAGGTCGGGCGGGCGGAGTTGGAGGTGCTGGAAGAGTTGTGGGAGGAGGCGAAGGGAAGCAATTAGCGATTAGCAATCGAGCGATTAGCATTCGACGAATTGCTTATCGCAAACTGCTAATTCCTATGGATAAAGTCTCGTCAGCATCCTGGGGAAGGCAATCGCCTCTCGGATGTGGGGAATGCCGCAGATCCAGGCGACCGTGCGCTCCACGCCGAGGCCGAACCCTGAGTGGACGAAGCTGCCGTACTTCCGCAAATCGAGATACCAGCCGTAGGCTTCCAGCGG
This sequence comes from Gemmatimonadales bacterium, assembly GCA_011772755.1. Classification (GTDB taxonomy): domain Bacteria; phylum Gemmatimonadota; class Gemmatimonadetes; order Gemmatimonadales; family GWC2-71-9; genus WVYX01. Next base: position 44,227 of record WVYX01000294.1, on the reverse strand, counting down.
CAGGTTCTCTTGTTTGATGCGAGCAAGCAGGCGGTCGTGGTCGTCCTCCCGCTGACTCCCGCCGATGATCTCCCCGAAGCCTTCTGGAGCCAGACAATCGTTGGCGAGCACGAGCCGGGGGTCATCAGGGTGCTCCTTCATGTAGAACGCTTTCGCGGCCTTGGGGTAGTTGTAGACGAACACCGGGCGGTCGAACGTGTTGGCGAGCAGGGTCTCGTCGTCGGCGCCCAAGTCCTTACCCCACCGCAGGTCTGAACCGAGCGTCTGGAGCTTGGCAACGGCGTCGTCGTACGAGATGCGATGAAACGGGGGTGTCACACGCTCGAGGGGAGTGATGTCTCGCTCCAATTCCCGGAGCTCGGCTGCTCGGCGGTCGAGGCACCGCGCCACGATGTACGACACGAAGTCTTCCTGCAGCCGCATGTTGTCGTCCGAGTCGTACCACGCCATCTCCGGTTCCACCATCCAGAACTCGGTGAGGTGGCGGCGGGTCTTCGATTTCTCCGCTCGGAAGGTGGGTCCGAAGCAGTACACTTTGCCGAGGGCTGCTGCGGCCGCCTCGTTATAGAGTTGCCCGGTCTGGGCCAGGTAGGCCGTGCCCAGGTCGAAGTACTCCGTCTCGAACAGCGTCCCTGCGGTCTCCCCGATGGAGCCGGTGAGGATCGGAGTATCCACCAGGATGAAGTCGCGTTCGTAGAAGAAGTCCCGAATGGCTTGCACGACCTCGTGCCGCACCCGCATGATGGCTACCTGGCGTCGGCTGCGCAGCCAGAGATGGCGGTGTTCCAGCAGATACGCGGTGCCGTGCTCCTTCGGAGTGACGGGAAAATCCACGCTGGCCCCGAGGAGAGTCACCCCGGTGACACCGAGCTCGACGCCCCCTGGTGATCGCTCATCAGCGCGCACCGTCCCGGTCACCGCTACCGAGGCTTCCTGCGTGAGTTGCCGCAAGGCCTCCCAGACTGCTTCGTCGACCTCAGCCTTGGAGAGGACGCATTGCAGGTAGCCGGTCCCATCCCGCAGCACCACGAACGCGATCTTCCCGCTGGAGCGGGTCGTTTGGACCCACCCGCGGACGGTCACCTCCTCCCCGACGTGTCGAGGAAGGTGCTGGATTCCCACTTCGCGCGGCATTGGGCCGAAATCGTAGCCGCGACTCTGATCACTGTCAACGCGCTGGGGTGCGCTCCGCGGCGGGTGCCCGCCCCCGATCGTGAAGGTCGGCTTTGGCCCACCTACTTGGCTGACCTCACCCGGGCGCCCTCAGCGGACCAGACGCTGCCGGCGAGCCTGGAGGTAGCCTGGACGGCGGGGACCGGCAAATCGGCGGCAGGCGCGTTGGCGTTGGGCGACAGCGTGGTCGTGGTGCAATCATCCGATCGCCTGCTCACTCTGCTGCGGCGGCGCACCGGGGAGCGAGCCTGGCGCGCCCGCCTGGACGGCCCCGGAGCCACTGGCCCCCTCTTCACGCATGACCGCGTGTACACGGCAAGTGGCGATGTCAGGGGCCGAGTTTACCAGTATGACCTGCACACCGGAAAGCGAACCTGGGCCCGTCTCGTCGGGCCCGTGGTGGGGCCGATCGCGATCTCCGACAGGAGGGTGTTTGCCGCCACGGGCGCAGGTTGGCTCTACGCCCTCGACCCCTCGAACGGGGATGTTGATTGGCGCAGAAGCTTCGGAGCGCCGCTCCGGGCGGGTGTCAGCATCGTCGGCCCCAACGTCGTGGTTGCGACCGACGACTCGCTATTCCTCGTCACGCAACTCGATGGTCAGGTGTCGGCACGGGGGGCGACCGAAGGACCGGTGTTCAGTCCCCCGGCGATCTCGGACAGTCTGCTGGTAGTGAGCTCACCCGCCGGCTATGTGGCCGCATTCGACCCCCGCACCCTGGTGCGCCGGTGGAGAGCATCCGTGGCGGCACCAGTGTTTGGAAGTCCAGTCATCGCCCGAGACACGGTATTCACCGCAACCATGGGGGGGAGGTTTTGGAAGATCCCGCTTGGCGACCCGGGAAGTGCATTGTCCGTGGACCTCCAAGTTCCGGTGCGCGCGGCGCCCACACCGATCGAGGGCGGTGTCTTGATCGGCACCATCGAGGGGGAGCTTATCTTGCTCACCAGTGGCTCGGACGATCGCCACTGGCGCGAGCGTGTGTACGCCCCCATCGAGGAGCCGCCGATCGTGGATCAGGGGATGGTGCTGGTAGCGGATGGAAGGGGTAGAATACATGCGTGGAGGGAGAGGGAGGAGGAGGGGGAGGAGAGGGAGGAGGAGGGGGAGGAGAGGGAGCGATGAGGCGGCAGGAGCGGCAGACGGAACGACGGAAGGACGGCATGACGGCGTGACAGCAGAAGGGGGATGCTCGGCCAGCCTCATCCGCACCGGCACACCGCAGCGGTGGGTGGCGGCGTGGCTCGTCGTACTAGGGGGCATGTCAGTCGCGCTGGCACCGACAGCGGCTCCGGCCCAGACTCACCAGCCGCCAAGCGGACGTCCCTGGTTCGCCACCGTCTCCCACTACGGTCGCTGGGCGGCTCTGGCCGCTGCCGGGGGGCTCATCGGCCTCGCCGTCACAAACCACAACTCAGCGAACGATACGTTCGACCGCCTCGAGGGCTTCTGCCAGGGAGATCCATCCCGTTGCGCCCTTCGCGTAGCAGCCGATGAGCGATCCAGCATCTATGCCGACCCTGAGGCCGAGGCGATGTTTCAGGAGTACGCCCAACTCAGGCGGCGGGCTCGTGGGTACTTGCTGGGCGGCCAGCTTTCTCTGGTGGCAGCCGGCGGCATGTTTGTGATCGACCTGATCTATCGGAAACAGGAACCGAAGAACATCCCCCTTACGCCGCTGGAACTCTTCACCGGCCCGCAGGAGTTAGGGTTTAGAGTGAGGTTCTAGGGGCCTCTGCCAGAGCCAAAGCAAGCATTCAAAGGGCGTCCAGCGCGCGTCGGTCGCATTTACGGCGGGTGTTGGGTGCTGGGTCCTGGGTTTTAGGGTACGCGAGGTCAGCCCCCAAGGACCCTAGCACCTAACACCGAGGACCCAGGGCCCGCAGCCAATGTGACCGCGGCGCACGGAGGCACCCACCCGACCCATCCACACACCAACAACCACGGAGGAGCTTCGATGGCCAGTGAGCTAGCAGCCAAGCAATGCGTGCCGTGCAGGGGCGGGATCCCACCCCTCAAGGGCGAGGAGATCAACGTCCTACTGGAGAAACTGGGGGGTAGCTGGAAGGTGATGGACGAGCACCACCTCGAGAAGGAGTACTCGTTCCGCGACTTCGCTGAAGCGCTGGCGTTCACCAACAAAGTGGGCGGCATCGCCGAAGATCAGGGACACCACCCCGACATCTATCTCGCGTGGGGCAAGGTGGGTCTCAAGATCTGGACCCACAAGATCGACGGCCTCACCGAGAGCGACTTCGTCCTGGCCGCCAAGGCGGATGAGGCAGTAGGCGCTTAAGCAATAGGGGCGTAGCATGCTACGCCCCTACGCCACTACTACGCCCGTGCGCCAGCCGCTACGGTTTCCTCGCCCGCACGAAGGCGCCCATGAACTGACCAGCTCCCTCTATGGTGAACACGCGGGTCGGTTCGAGATCCACTCCCTGGAAGCCAGCCGCTTCCAGTTTCCCCCGGTAGGAGTCCTCATCCAGCGCCCCGGAGACGCACGCCGACCACAGCTCGAGGTTCTCTCGCACTTCGGGCGAGATCGATGTGCAAGCTACGATATCGCTGACAGCGAAGCGCCCCCCCGGCTTGAGCACCCGGAAGGCTTCCTGGAACACGAGATCTTTGTCAGCCGCCAGGTTGATCACGCAGTTGGAGATGATCACGTCCACCGATGAGTCGGGCAGCGGGACGTCTTCGATGTCCCCCTTGAGGAACTCGACGTTGTCCACCCCCGACTTGCGCTGATTCTCCCGCGCCAACTCCAGCATCTCATCGGTCATGTCGAGGCCGTAGGCCTTCCCTGTGGACCCCACGCGCTTCGCCGACAACAGCACGTCAATCCCACCCCCCGACCCCAGATCCAGCACAACCTCGCCCGGATGGAGCTCGGCGAGGGCCGCCGGATTGCCACACCCCAGCGAGGCATTGACCGCCTCTTGGGGCAAGTCGGCAACCTCGGCGTCCTCGTAGAGGTTGGCGATGATCGGCAGGGCATGCTCCTCGGGCGAGCAGCAGTCGGGCGAGCAGTCCACTAGCTTCCCCTCCGAAGCTCTGCGCGCCGCATCCGCGTAGCGCTCCCGTACGACCTGCTTCAACTCCTTCTTCATGACACTATCCCTTCACGTCCAGTGATCTTTGACTTGACCTGCCCGGCAGTGGCTCAGCAGCACGTCCGCAGCGGGACCCCTGCCTCCCGGTGGTCAGTCGCCAGACGGGACAGCAGGCTTCCCACTTGTTCGAGCCCATCTGGATCCAGCGTGTAGTGCATCCACCGCCCGTCGCGCCGGACGCGCACCAGCCCCGCCTCTTTCAAAGTCTTCAAATGGAAGGAGAGCAGCGGCTGGCGGATCTTGAGCTCCTCGGCGAGCTCGCATACACACCGCTCGCCACCTACCAGCATGTGGATGATGCGTAGTCGTGTCTCGTCGGAGAGAGCCCGGCAGCAACTGACGGCACGAGCCAGATCGGTGGACTGCTGCTTGGTCATGGGTGGTAATATATCAATGATAGTTGATATGTCAACCAACGGAAGGCTACAGCGGTGGTAGGCAGCCGGGCGGCGGGCCAGTCAGGGAAACGGGTTGATGTCCGTGACGAAGTCCGGAGTCGAGTACGTGACCCAGCCTGTTTCGTGCAGGGAGTTCGCAATCTTTAGGGGGTCCTGCCCCCGCGTGACGGTGGAAAAGACATAGCGCCGAAACCGCTCTGAGAACTCCGCAATCTCGACTCCCGTGCGGCGGACGAATGCCTCGATCTGCTCACGGGTCGTTGACTCCTTCAGGCGCGCCACGATGTCACCGGTGAGAATGACGCGTGAGCCGTTGAGCGTCCGGTAGCCGTTGTAGAAGGTCCTCAGCCGTCGATTCACCATGACAACGCGGCGAAACCGCGAGAGCTGGACCGGCGAAGCCGAGCTACCGAAGTCGAGCGAGAACCAAGCCAGACCTCGCCGAGTCCGGCGGCGTATCTGCGGCTCAGGTAGCCCAAAGGCGCTAGCCAAGTCAAGGAGCCATGCTTCGTCCTCACGCCGCTCCAGCACACCCGACAGGAGCTCCGGAGCGGACACGAGCTCAATCTTTCGGCGATTGTAGTAGTAGAACGGGCTCTCGCCTATGACGGGCCAGTCGGAACAGGCGAGGGGGGCCAGGAGGACGGACAGCACACTCAAGCCGACGAGCCTCGGCCACATACCCCGAAACCCCGCTAGGATGCACCTATTTCAATCTAGCCATGGCGGGCGGGAACACGGGCGACGGTACGCGGGGAGCGACTGAACGACCCATCATCGTCCCGTCGTTCCGCCGGGACTGAGGTCGGCGGAGGCGGGGACCGCCAGGGCGGGTGCGGTGAGTGGTGGGGGACCGGCGGACCGCCGGACCGCCCGGGGCTGCGGGTGGAGGCGGGGTTGGACCGCCGGAGACGAAGCAGGGCGCGGAGTACCGCCGGATGCCTCAGCCCACCCGAAATAGCTCCATGCCTCGCTCGTAGCGCCGCTCGATGCGCCGCCGCAGCGTCGCGTGCTCCGGTGCAGACAGAGTCGAGTCCCGTGCGATGAGGCCCAGTGCCGTGCGGCGGGCGGCCACCACCAGGTCTTCGTCCTGCGCCAGGTCCGCGTAGCGCAGGTTGAACCCCCCGGCCTGCCGGGTCCCGGCAAGCTCGCCCATGCCCCGCTCCTTGAGATCCAGCTCGGCGATCCGGAAGCCGTCGGAGATCCGGGCAAAGCGCTTGAGGCGCTCCCGCGCTGAGGCCTCGTCGGTGAGCAGCACACAGTGACTCTCTGCCGCCCCACGCCCCACCCTGCCTCGCAACTGGTGAAGCTGAGCCAGGCCGAAGCGCTCGGCGTGCTCGATCACCATCACCGTTGCATTGGGGACGTCGATGCCGACCTCGATCACCGTCGTCGCCACCAGCACCTGGAGCTCCCCGTCGCGGAACTGCCGCATCACCGCGTCGCGCTCGTCGGGCTTCATGCGGCCGTGGACCAGGCCGACCGTTCGGGGCCGTAGTTGCCGCTCCAGCTCCTCGGCCATCGTGGTCGCCGCCTTGAGATCCATCCGCTCCGACTCCGCGATGACCGGGTACACCACATACGCTTGCCGGCCCGCCGCACAGGTCTGCTCGAGAAACCGGTAGATCTTCCTTCGGTCGTTGCCGGAGCGCACCCCGGTCTTCACCGCCCCTCGCCCCGCGGGCTTCTCTCTCAGCACGGACATATCCAGGTCGCCGTAGAAGGTCAGGGCCAGCGTGCGCGGAATTGGGGTCGCCGAAAGGAGCAACACGTCTGGCGCTTCACCTTTCTCGATCAACGCTGCCCGCTGCTCAACGCCAAAGCGATGCTGCTCGTCTATGACCACCAGTCCCAACCGCCGGAAATCCGTCGCTTCCTGAATCAAGGCGTGCGTCCCCACGATGACCCGGGACCCCCCGGCGGCAATCCGCTCCCGAATCGCAGCCTTCTCCGAGGCGGACAACTTGCCGAGCAGGATCTCAGGCCTGATGTCGAGGGGCGCGAGAAGGCTGGTGAGCGTTTGCCCGTGCTGCTCGGTGAGCAGTTCGGTGGGAGCCATGAACGCGGCCTGGTAGTCGTTCTCCACTGCCAGCAGCATCGCGAACAGGGCCACGACCGTCTTGCCGGTCCCCACCTCCCCCATGAGCAGCCGATGCATCCGCGCCTCGCTCACCATGTCGACGGTGATTTCCCGAATCGCCCGCTTCTGACCAGGCGTGAGCTCGAACGGGAGCGCACCCTTCAGCGCGGTGGTGAGCTCTTTCTTGATCTCGAAGCGGGGTCCTTTCTGCGCCCCCTTGGCCAGATGTCGCGCCCGGGCCACGACCAGTTGGAGATCGAACAGCTCGTCGAGGGCGAGCCGCCGCCGCCCGGTCTCCCATTCCCCTGGGACAGCCGGACGGTGCAAAGAAAGGAATGCGTTCTTGAGCGCTGGCGTGCCGGTTGCCCGGCGGAGGTCTCCGGGCAGACTGTCCTCGACGCAGCTCACCATCTCGTCGAGGTGGTCCCCAATGAGCCGGCGGATTTGCCGGTGACTCAGCCCCTCGGTCGCGGGATACACCGGCAACACCATCCCCTCCTCCCCCACCTCCCCCTCCTCCCCTTCCTCTCCCAGGATCACGTGCTCGCGGGGAACTACCTGTCGCCCGTGGTAGTACTTGATGGGCCCGGTCACCAAGAGCAGTTGGCCCTGTTTGATCACCCGATCAAGGAAGGCCTGACCCGGCCAGGCGCACTCGATCACGCCCGAGGCGTCTTTCAGCACGGCACGGAAGATCCTGAGCCGCCGGCGCGTCGGCACCACCGCAGTGGAGAGCACCCGCCCGACGAGCGTCACGTCACTTCCGACATCGGCCCTTGCAATCGGGGTCACCGTGGTGGCATCGAGGTACCGATGGGGCACGTGATACAGGAGATCTTCGACAGTGCGCACACCGATCCGCGCGAAGGCTTCGGCCCGGCGCGGGCCCACACCTTTGAGGAATTGCACCGCAGAATCGAGCTTCAGCACCATCAGTCGGCGAGCAACCGCTCCGTGAACTGCTCCGGATCGAAGACTTCCAGGTCCTCAAGGCGCTCTCCCACCCCAACGAATTTGATGGGGATCCCCAGCTCGTGCCGGAGGCGCACCACGGAGCCGCCCTTGGCCGTCCCGTCCAGCTTGGTGATCACGAGACCCGACACGGGCACCGCGTCCGTGAAGGCACGACCTTGTTGCAGCGCGTTCTGTCCTACCGTGCCGTCGAGTACCAGCAGGCTCTCATGGGGCGCGCCCTCGCGACGCCTCGCCATTACCCGGGCGATCTTCTTCAATTCATCCATGAGGTCACCGTGGGTGTGCAGTCGTCCCGCGGTATCCACCAGAACTACGTCGATACCTCGCGCCTTCGCCGCCTCTATCGCATCGAACGCCACTGCAGCGGGATCTCCACCCGAGGTGCCCGTGATACATCGCACGCCCAGGCGCTTGCCCCATTCGCGGATCTGCTCGCTGGCTCCCGCACGGTAGGTATCGGCTGCCGCTAGCAGGACGGTCTTGCCGTGTCCCATCAGGCGGTGTGCGAGCTTGGCGATAAACGTGGTCTTCCCCACCCCGTTGACACCCAGCACGAGAACGACCCCCGGACCGGCACCGTCACCCAGGTGCAGCTCGACCATGTCGTCACTGTCGGGCAGGAATCCGGCGATCTGCTTCTTGAGCCAGCTGCGTACGGCATCCGGCGTCTTGAGCACGCCGCGCCGCAGTTGCTGCTCCAGCTCTGCGGCGGTCTGCAACGCAGCGATGCCGAAATCAGCTTCGACGAGGATGCGCTCAACCTGCTCCAAGGTGTCGTGATCCAGCCCACGCACCAGAACCGTGACGTCGGTGAGGGCAACCGCCTTGATACGTCGCCACAGACCAGCCTTCATGGAAGCCCCCGGCGCTGCCTCCAGGCCCACTCTCCCACAAACGCCAGCAGCGCGACGACGAAGAGCCACCACCGATCCCGTACATGGCTCTCCAGCCGCACCATCCCCCCGCCGCTGCGAGGCGGTAGGCTCGCCACGGTCCCTGGGGGGAACTCATCGGAATAGGGTTCCACGACCGCCAGCCCACGTTCTCCCCCCAGGGCAGGAGCCGTCCAGCGATAGATGCCTGGCTCGAGGCTCACGAGGGCGACGCCGTCCGCGTCGAACCCGAGCGCCACGCGCCGGGGCCCATCATCGCCTTCGATCACCACTACCGTCGAATCCGGCACGGAATCGCCCCGCCAGCGGAACACGACCGGGACACCCCTGGCCGCGACCGTGGCGGAGGAGAGCCGCGCCGCCCGTGGCATGGCACTGGATTGCAGCAGCCAGTCTGCCCCGAGGGCAAGAATCGTCCGATAGGCCTCCCCGGCGGCACCACCCCGGAATGCCCAGCGCCAGAGCCCCGCACCCGCAGTGGTCAGCTCGCGAATCCCCGCGGAATCCACGCCCACCAACACCGGGCGTGCGGCGCCCCGACGACCCTGCCGCGCCCACAGGCCGAGCCACTCCTGGCCGCCCGGCACCAAGGGGACTACCCCCGTGAGCGGCGGCAGCGAATCCCACTCGACGGCCGCCAGCCGCCCCGCGAGGGGCGACACCGGGAGTTCCCGGCTCACGTACCAGTCGCCGGCAAACAACTCGGCCAGGGTGCCACTTCCCGCGGGCCAGTGCCACACCGGCCCGCGCCGCCCCGCCCCCACCGCAGCCTCGCCACTGCCCCTGAGAACCAACAATCCCGCACTGCGCGCTGCAGAGCGCACCGTGGCCTCCGACACCGGATTGAGCGATCTCATCTCGATCCACTTGTCGGCACCGATGCGGGCATAACCCCGCACCGTCGTGCGGGCGACATCGGCGAGGGCCCGAACCAGGAACCTACCCTCCCAATCGGCTGGATCGACGATGACGACCACGGCGGGTTGCTCTGACACCGTTATCACGCGAAGGCGTTCATTGTCCCGCACCTCGTGGTCGCCCGGGACCACGAGACGGAACCGGAGGACGTGCTCACCGATGCGCAGCAGATTGGGACGCAGCACGATGCGCCGCCGAGCAGTCCCTGGAGCGGCGGGAAGATCGACTTCTCGGGCCAGCAGCCGCCGCTCGCCCTGGTGCACTTCCACCGTTGCCGAAGGCGGTTGCAGCGCTCCCCACGTCCCTACCGTGAGCGACACCGCGACAGAGTCCCCCCGCTGCGCCCTGTTCGGGAGATGCACGTCGAGCAGCGCAGCTCCTGGCACGGTGTCCCGCGGAAGGAGCACGAAGGTGGTGCCCAGCAGGAGCGTGGGTGGGAGGGCGTTCGCGTCGGTGATCTCGCCGTCCGTCACCACTACCGTGGGCGCTCCTCGGGCACGGGCGGCCGTGAGCCCATCGCGCAGCCGAGTGACGCCTTCGACGGGCGGTTGCGTGTCGAACGGCGCAACGCCCGCACCGAACCTGAGCACCAGCCCTCCGTCGCCGGCGAGCGCCCGAGCCGTATCGAGCGCTTCCTGCCAGTGCCCTCCAGCGGCATCCATGCTGAGTGAGACGTCGAGGAGTACGGTCGGCGGCCCCCCGCCGACACGCACGCTGCGGGCAGGGTTCACGAAAAGGAGAATCAGCGCACCGAGACCCACGGTCCGGAGTGCGGCCATTGCGATGCCGGCAATGCCGANNAATAACGCCCGCCAACCCCAGTCGCGCGGCCGACTGGACCTCGCCCAAGTCCGCTAAACCCCCGGCTGCGATGACCTCGCAGTCCGGACGCACCAGGGCGGCGGCGCCCTCCAGGTCCGCACCGGCGAGGAGCCCATCGCGGGCGAGGTCTCGGTGGATCAGGGCCGACACGCCGAGGGCGCGAGCCCGCCCCACCAGCTCGTCCACGGTGAGTGGCACGGGTGCGGAGCTATCCCTGAGGGCTACCACGCCACTTCGGACGTCGACAGCAAGCGCCGCGCGGTCAGGCCCGACCTGGCCGACCAGCGCCTCGAACCGGGCCTCATCCAGGGCGGCAGCCGAGCCCAGCACGACCCGGTCCGCGCCCGCATCCAGAGCGTCCTGGGCCCAGCGGAACGTAGTCACGTTGCCGCCTACCTGGACGGCGACTCCGCTGAGCCCGCAGATGCGTCGCACCAGCCCGATGTTGTCCAGGCCGGTCTCAAACGCCCGGTCTATGTCCACCACGTGCAGCCAGCGGGCCCCGTCGGCGGCGAAGGCCTCGGCCTGGGCCACCGGATCGGTCAGGAGCGCGGCAGCAGCCGCCTCCCCTCCGCCGGTAAGGCAAACGACGCGGCCACCCTTGATGTCGATCGCGGGGTAAATATCCACGAATTGTGTTACCCGTGACTGAGGTCAGTCGATACCGGCGGCGACGGTGGATCCGGGAGGAGCTGCGAGGAGCACATTGTAGTACGCACGGATGGACTCGAACTCGGCACGACGGTTCTTCGGCAGGGGGGCGCCTCCGCCAAATCGGATATCGCGAGGATCGACATGCCTGCCGTTCTTCAGGAACTCGTAGTGCACATGGGGCGCATTCGCCAGGCCGGACATCCCGACAAACCCGATGACCTGCCCCTGTTTGACAGGGACGTTCGGGCGAATCCCACGGGCCAGCCTACTCATGTGTGCATACCGCGTCTCGATGTCCTTGGGATGGCGGATAGCCACCATGATCCCATAGCCGCCCCAGCGACCCGCCCGTATCACAACGCCATCTCCCGTGGCAACGATGCGTCGGCCGGTTGTTGCTGCGTAGTCGACCCCAAGGTGCGGCCGGTGGCGCCTCAGAACCGGGTGGAAACGGCGCCGCGAGAACCCTGACGAGATGTACTTGAACGACGACACGGGATACCGTTTGAACGCGCGGCGCAGCGACGTTCCGTTGGCATCGTAGTAGGCGTTGCCGCCGCTTCGGTCGGTCATCACATACGCCGTGTTCTCGACGCCACGAGTCTGCACCTTCGCCGCGAGTATGCGGCCGTACCGCACATCACCCTGGGGCGACGTCAGTCGTTCGAAGAGTACTCGGACACTGTCGCCCTCGTAGTTGTCCCTGGTGAAATCGACTGTCCAGCCGAAGACCCCGTCAGCGAGGTCCCAGATGAGCAGCGGACGCTGACTTGCCGGCAGCACGGAATCGGGAATGAGCTCGTCGATCGTGACGTAGAGCGACGACTGGATCGTCCCAATGGCGCGCCTGACCTCCACCGACCACAGGATCTCCTCAGACTCGCCGCGCCACACGATGCCCGAGTCGCGCAGCAGCGTCAGGATACGGTCATCACCCAGCCGAATCGTGACCCGATCGGGCTGCGACACGTTGATCGGGTAGCGGAAGGTCAGGACCTGATTGGCCTGCACCCGCCGCGGATCAATGCCCTCTGCCGCGTCGAGCACATTGACGAGCTGCTGGCCGGCGATGTTGTGGCGTGCGAAGAGGTCAGACAAAGTCTCGTTGCGGCGAAGGGTGTCGGCCCGTTCGGAATACGCAGCGGTAACGAGTATCGGGGGAGCCACGGGCAGCCGGCGTGCCGACCAGGCTTCGCCAGCCGTCCAGAGCGCGGCCACGAGCAGGGCGAGGCCAACCGTGACGAGGGTGACGGCCCTCGGAGCCATTAGTCCATTTGCCGACGAATGAACGTCGGGATCTCCATCTCCGAAACTTCGGCGTCGGGTTGTGTCGGCTGCGGCTTCGGGACTGCAGGCCCGGTCTTCGGCGCTGCGGACCGCGAAGCACGCTGCGGGAATGGCAGCACCCCAGGCGTGCCGGCGCGGCTGAACGGACTGACCTCCTGCCCCAGCGCCTTGTCAAAGCCCGTGGCGATGACCGTCACGCGGACTTCGCCTTCCATCGCCGGGTCGGTCACCGCTCCAAAGATGATCTCAGCCTGATCGCCGGCGGCGTCGTGAATGACCTCGCTGATCTGGTTCACCTCACCGAGGGTCATGTCTTCACCACCAGTGATGTTGACGAGCACGCCGCTGGAGCCGCTGATGGACACGTTGTCGAGCAGGGGGCTCGTGATGGCCTGCTGCGCTGCCTCGACCGCCCGGTCCTCGCCACGCCCGGTGCCCATGCCCATCAGCGCCGAGCCACCGTTCTGCATCACCGTGCGGACGTCGGCGAAATCCACGTTGACCAGGCCGGTGACACTGACCAGGTTCGAGATCCCCTGGGTCGCGTGCAGCAGTACCTCGTCGGCTTTCTTCAGCGCCTCCTGGAACGGCACGTTCTTGCCTACCACCGCGAGGAGCCGCTCATTCGGGACCACGATCATGGTGTCCACGTGCTTGCGCATCTCCAAGATCCCGATCTCCGCCTGACGCATCCGCTTGCGGCCCTCGAAAAGGAAGGGCTTAGTGACGATTCCTACGGTCAGCGATCCTACGTCCCTAGCCAGCTGCGAAATGACTGGCGCAGCTCCCGTGCCGGTGCCGCCGCCCATGCCGCAGGTGACAAACACGAGATCGGCACCGTCCAGCACCCGCAGCACGTCGTCACGATTCTCCTCGATCGCCTGCCGACCGATCTCGGGACGGGCCCCCGCACCAAGGCCGCGGGTGAGCTTCTTGCCGATCTGCACCTTCACATCGGCCTTGTTATGCAACAAGGCCTGCGCGTCGGTGTTGATGGAGATGAATTCCACGCCCGTCAGGTGTTCATCGATCATGCGATTCACGGCATTCCCGCCACCCCCACCGATACCCGTGACCCGCATGCGGGCGTTCTTTGAGACCTTTTCCTCAAGTTCGAAGACCATGGGTCCCTCGTTCGCGCCTGTTTAGAAGAACTCCTGTAGCCAGCGCTTCACCGGCCCGAGCACCTTCTTCACCGCCGTGTCGCCGAGCATCTGGCTCTCCACGCGGCTGCGCACACCGTAGAGCGCCAACCCGACCGGTACGGCGTACCGCGGTGCCTGCACGCTATCCACCAGCCCCATGATGCTGCGCTCCGGGACTCCTTTGCGCACCGGCATCGCAAACACCTCACGCCCCAACTCCACCACCCCCGTCATATGCGCGCCGCCGCCGGTCAAGATGACGCCGGCGGCCAGGCGGCCACCGTATCCTGCCTGCTCGACCTCGTCGAGCACCCGACCGAAAATCTCGTCCATCCGCTGGTGGATGATATGGGCGATGAGCTCCCGCTTCGCTTGACGCGGGCCCTGTCCCGGCGTCCCGGGTAGCTCGACCATCTCATCCGGACCGACCAGAGGAGTGTACGCAACTCCCCAGCGTTCTTTCAAGCGCTCGGCATCACTTTGCGTGACGCTGAGGCCGTGGACCAGGTCGCTCGTCACGTAGGAGCCCGCACAGCGGTCCGATGACAGGTGCCGAAGCTTGTCATCGTGAAACACCGCCACGGTGGTCGAACCACCACCCAACTCCACCACCGCACAGCCCAACTCTCTCTCCTCTTCCGTCAGCACTGCATGTGCGGCCGCCAACGGCTCCAGCACCAGCTCCGCCACCCGGTACCCGGCCCGCTCCACCGATTTCCTCAAGTTCTGCGCCGCCTGGCTATGAACCGCCACCAGGCGCATCTCCACTTCCAACCGCATCCCCGTCATCCCAATGGGATCGTTGATCCCGCCTTGCTTGTCGACCGTGTACTCCTGCGGGATCGGGATCAACAGCTCGTGCTCGTCGCCGAGACTCACCGAGAGCGCAACCTCGTGGACGCGCTTCAGGTCCTGTGCCTTGATCTCGTCACCCGCGACCGACACGAGACCGTTGGTGAGTTGCGTCCGAACGTTCTCAGCGGCGACCCCGCAATAGACGGCCGGTACCTTGACGCCGGCCATCCGTTCAGCGTCGTGCAGCGCACTGACGATCGAGCGAGTCGTCTCCTCGATATCGCGCACGACGCCGCGCCGCAGCCCTGTCGTGCGTGCGAGTCCCACACCGAGGATCTTGGCACGCAGTGAACGCTCATCGCCGATCGCTTCGGCGATGACGGCACACGTCTTGGTGCTTCCGAGATCCAGTCCAGCCACCAGCGTCTGCTTCACACTCGCCCCCGCCGCACCACCACCCAACCGGCGAACCGGGCATCCAGGGTCACAAACGGGCGCCCTGTGCGCTCGAGATGTCGCCGCACGGCCTCCACAGCCCGGATTTCTTCTACCGTCGACGTTGCCTGCAACAGCACCCGCCGTTGTCCGAGTTCCAGTATCACCGACTCGCCCGCGCCGTGGCTGACTGCGTCGACGCGCCGAAACAGCGATGAGTCGGCGGTCCGGACCAGCGACAGGGTACGGGTCAGAACCGTATCCGGCCGCTCCACCACCGGGAGATCGAACCCGGTGACCGTTGGATCATACGGCAAGGGATGGGCATTGCCATCCAACGGCACCAGACCCGCCGGGCCCGGGGCAAATGCCACCGGGGTTCGCTCCACCAGCACCACCCTCAGAACGCCGGGCAGGCGTCGCTCGATCCGCACGGCGACCACGCCCGGCAACGTACTCGCCCGCCGCGCAACCTCCCCGTTGTCATCGAAGAGATTGCGGTCGCGTGCAAGCGCCAAGGCCTCCAGGACCTGCTCGGGGGCCAGATACCTCAGGCCCACCAGTTCCACCTGTCGGACCCTGAAGAAGTCCACACCACGCAGCACCCAAGGGGCGATCACCACGGCCGCCACGACGGCCAGCGCCCCCACTCCCAACAGCCCCAGTCGACGCTTCACGCCGCGGCACCGGCCAGGCGCCGCAGCAGGTCACGCCCAACCTCAGTGATGTCCCCCGCCCCCAGGGTGAGTACCACATCACCGTCGGCGACCAGCTCCTCGAGCCGGGCCGCGAGACGATCTCGATCCGGCACCCACTCCACCTCGACACCTGCTCGACGTGCCGCCCCGGCGACGATCTTGCCACTCACACCCGGAATGGGCTCCTCTCGAGCCGGGTAGACGTCCGTCACCACCGCCAGGTCCGCCATGGCCAGCGCGATGCCCATAGCCTCCCCCATCGCCTTGGTGCGGGAGTACAGGTGTGGCTGGAATGCAACCACGACCCGCGCCGAAGGGAATCGCTGCCGCGCCGCCGCCAGGGTGGCTGCCACCTCCGAGGGATGGTGAGCATAGTCGTCCACCACGGTGACGCCGCGGTTTGTTCCGAGCACCTCAAACCGCCGCCCGACACCACCAAACCGAGCCAGGCCGGCGACGGCCGCTTCCACATCGGCACCCAGCGCCAGCACCGCCCCGATCGCCATGGCACCGTTGCGCAGGTTGTGCAGACCTGGGATACGCAGCGCCAGATCGACCACTCGACCATCAGGGAGCGACACCAGAGCACTACTGGCCCTGGCTTCCCGGCGCACTTCACTGAGCCGAATGTCGGCATCCTGGGCCAAGCCCGCTCGCCACACCGGAACATCGATCGCCCGGCCCACCCGGGTCGCACCGGCATCGTCGGCACCAACGATGACTCGACCGGCGCACCCCGCGAATTCTGCAAACGCCGCCTCGAGAGCCTCCAGCGACCCATAGCACTCGAGGTGATCGACCTCCACGTTGTTCACCAGCGCCACAGCCGGCTTCAGCGCCAGCAGCGAACGGTCGTACTCGTCCGCCTCCACTACGAACAGCCGGTCGTCGCCCAGGCGGGCGTTTCCTTCCCAGGAAGCTACCCGGCCCCCCACCAGCGCAGTGGGATTGTCCCCCGCCGCCACCAGGGCATCCGTAACCATCGCAGTGGTCGTGGTCTTGCCGTGGGTGCCTGCCACTGCGACCAGTCTTCCCCCCGCTGCGACCTCCCCTAGGGCTTCCGCCCGGGGCACTACAGGGGTCCCGGCGGCCCGCGCGGCCTCCAACTCCTCATGGTCGCCCCGGACCGCGGCGGTGTAAACCACCGCACGCACGCCACTTACGTGGCTTGGGTCATGCCCTGCCGATATTCGGGCACCCATCTGGGCCAACTCGGCGGCACCATGTGGGTGTGTATCACATCCGGTGACTGGCACCCCGCGGCGCATGGCGACGAGTGCCACCGCACTCATCCCGGCGCCCGCTATCCCCATGAAATGAATGGGCCGGGGATCCTCCGGGGCAAAAAGGTGCATCTGTGGGCAGCTAATATAAGGAGATGCCGAAAGTTACGAAAGTTTTTGGACTTAGCTCACTAGGGCGAGCATCCGACGCACGATATCTTCGGCTGCTTTCGGGTGTCCCCGGACCCCCGCCGCCCGGCCCATGACTGCGAGCCGGTCCGGCGCCTCAAGCAGGTTCCGGACCTCCCCCGCCAGCCCCGGCGCCGACAGCTGCGACTCCGGCAGGTGCACGGCAGCTCCGGCCCGGGCCAGGGCTTCGGCGTTGCGCCTCTGATGGCCTGCCGCAGCCGACGGGAGCGGGATGAGAACGGAGGGGAGGCCCCAGGCGCAGAGCTCCGCCGTGGTCATGGCTCCGGCCCGGGCAACCACGAGGTCCGCCGCGGCGTATGCCTGGGCGATGGGGTCCCAAAACGCCTGCACCAGCCGGGTCGGCGGCTGGTGGTATCGCCGGAACTGGTCCCACATGCCCGACCCCGTGCTCCACAACAGGGTCAGATTGTCGAGCCGGCCAGCGTCCAGCGCCGCAGCCAGCGCAGCATTGATGCTCCGAGCCCCCTGGCTCCCCCCCATGACGAACACGGCGGGGACATCATCGGGAATACCCAGCTGTGCCCGGGCTTCTGCTTGTGACGGTCGGGGAGTCGGCGGCGGTGTGATCGGGTTACCGAGCTCGTACACCTCAGTGACCGTGCCAGGCTTGAGATACCTCCGGGCTTCCGGGAAGCCCAGGTGGATCTGGCGAGCCCGGGAAGCCAGCCAGCGCGTGGTAATACCAGGGAACGCGTTCTGCTCCTGAAGGGCCAGTGGTATCCCGCGACGCAGGGCCTGCACCAGCACCGGCCCAGCGGCATACCCGCCGGTTCCCACGGCCAGTACCGGACGCTCCGCGTCCAGCACCCGGGCGCCAGCCCCCAGCAGGCGCGCAAGGATCACCGGCCATCGCAGGTTCCTCCACCACGCGCGGCGGTAGATCGGCTCCACCGGCAGTAGGTAGTGGCGGAACGGACGGGTGGGCAGCAGCGTGGCCTCCACCCCCCGGGAAGCGCCCACCAGCACGGGCTCGGCGTCCGGCCGGACTGCTCGGAAGGTTTCGGCAAGGGCCAGGGCCGGCATGAGGTGGCCACCGGTTCCGCCACCGGCAATGAGTACCCGGATCACCGGCGACTCCCTCGAACAACGCGGCGCTTCCCAACGCTCATGATCACGCCCGTCGCGAACAACGAGACCAGGAGGTTGGAGCGACCGTAGGAGATGAACGGCAGCGGCAACCCGGTGGTCGGCACTAGAGCGAGGGTGACGGCGATGTGGAGAATCGCTGCAAGCCCGATCATGGCGGTCAGGCCCGTGGCGAGGAGCATGCCAAACGCGTCCGGTGCCGTGCGGGCGATGCGAAGCCCGAGGCCAAAGTACAGGCCGAACAGGACCACGATCAGGATCACCCCCAGGAATCCCCACTCCTCGCCGATCGTGCTGAAGATGAAGTCGGAGTAGGCATAGGGCAGATAGCCCAGCTTCTGCAGTCCTTCGCCGAAGCCCACGCCCATGAGCTGCCCTGCCCCAATTCCGACGAGCGACTGTTCGATCTGCCAGCTGGACTCGGCCACGTCCCCGCCGGCGCTCAAGAAGCTCACCATACGTGACAGCCGATACTGGACGGACACTACCTCGTGCCAGAGAAGTGGCACCGCAATCATCGCCAGCACCAGGAAGTGACCGATGCGGGCTCCGGCGGTGAACAGCACTACACCTGCGAGCAATGCCACGACCGTTGCGGTGGAGAGGTCGGGTTCCAGCACGATCAGGCCGAGTACCGGGACCAAGACCACAAGAAACGGCAGCACGCCGAGACGGAACTCCCGCACGAGCTCACCTTTCTTCGCCGCCAGCATCGCCGCCCACACGACCACAGCGAGCTTGGCCAGCTCCGACGGTTGAATCGACACCGGCCCGATAGTGATCCAGCGACGGGCACCATTCAGCTCGGGGGCAATGGCGCGGGTGAAGGGCAACAGGGGCACGATGAGCAACGCAGCCACGAGGCCCAGGAGCGGCCACGCATAGCGCCGCAGGATGTGATAGTCGAGACGGGCGACGACGACCAGGAGCGCCATGCCGAGCACTGCTCCCAGGAGCTGCCGCAGGGCGAAAACTCCGCCCGGGTGGCCGTTCTGCGCCGCCCAGATGCTCGACGCCCCGTACACTGCCGCAATGCCGAACACGACCAAGGTGGCCGCAACGATTCCAATGAGCCGGCTCTCCCACACGCCGATCGCTGACGCTGGCGCCCGCCTCACATTCCCTCCACGAGAGCGCGGAATCGATCACCCCGCTCTTCGAAGTTCCCGAACTGGTCAAAGCTCGCGCATGCGGGCGAGAGGAGCACCGCGTCGCCCGGCATCGCGAGCTCCGCCGCCCGATACATGGCGTCATCGAACGCGGTCTTCACCTCCACCGGCACCGCACCGCCAAGCTGCTCTGACACCAATGCAGCCGCCTCGCCATACGCGACCACGGTACGACATCGGTCTCTGAGCAATGGCGCGAGCGCAGTGTACGGCTCTCCTTTGTGGCGGCCGCCGAGGATCAGCACGAAGGGTCGGGCCATCGCCTGGAGAGCGACGCTGGCTGCCGACACGTTGGTCGCTTTGGAGTCGTTGATCCACAGGACGTCGTTGATCGTGCGTACGGGCTCGAGCCGGTGCGGTGGCGGTCGGAAACTGGCGAGGGCAGCGGCGATCTCAGTCGGCTTCGCACCTACGGCGGCCGCCGCCAGCACGGCCGCGAGGGCATTGGCGACGTTATGGTCACCCAAGAGCGGAAATTCGGATCTGGGGAGGAGTGCCCGGCCTCCCAGCATCAGCGCTTCACGATCGCGATCGAACCACCCGTCGCTCCGTGCGCGCAGGCTCCAGTGCCGATGCGACCCCGGTGCACCGTGGGCAAGCTCCAGCACCGCGGCGTCGTCCCCATTCAAGACCCACACGGAGTCATCGGTGGCATTCTGGAATAGCAGCCGCTTGTCGGCGTAGTACGCTTCCACGCTGGGATAGCGGTCGAGATGGTCCGGCGCCAGGTTCGTCACCACCCCGACCGCCGGTGCCAAGTGCGGAGAGTCGTGCAGCTGGAACGACGAGACTTCGACCGCGATCCAGTCCGGCGCTGGTGAGTCGGAAGCCAGATCCACCAGGGGACGACCGATGTTTCCTGCGGCGACTGCCCGAAGCCCCGCTTCTCGGAGGACGTGCGCCAGCAGCGCCGTGGTCGTGGTCTTGCCGTTCGTGCCGGTAACCACCAGAAGACGTGAACCCTCGAGGATCCGGACGCCCAAGTCCAGCTCCGACACGATCGCGACGCCGGCCTCCCTGGCGGCGACCACCGGTAACGCGTCGGGAGGCACACCCGGCGACACGACTACTACGGCCGCACGACGGATCCGTCCGACATCGTGCCCACCGAGCTCCACTGCCACGCCGGCCTCTCGCAGCATAGCAGCGGCCTCGCGCAGCGCCGGCGTGTCGGCCAAATCGGAGGCATACACCCGGAGGCCGTGGGTCGCGAGCCATTTCCCCGCGGCCATGCCGCTTCTGCCCAGCCCAAGTACGGCAATCTCCCCGCGCCGCCAGGAAGCCGGGATCATCGAATCTTGAGAGTGGACAGGGCGAACAACGCGCAGAGGATGCCGATGATGTAGAAGCGCATCACCACCCTGGACTCCGGCCATCCCAGCTTTTCGAAGTGATGGTGCAGCGGTGCCATCCGAAAGACGCGGTGCTGATCGGCGTACTCTCGTCCGCGCCGGCCCTTGTGCCACCGGAACACCCCGGTCTGGAGGATCACAGACAGCGCCTCTGCAGCGAACACACCACCAACGATGAGCAAAAGAAACTCCGACCTCAGGAGGATCGCCGCGGTCCCGAATGCCCCGCCGATGGCCAGACTCCCGGTGTCGCCCATGAAAACCTGTGCTGGGTGAGCATTGAACCAGAGGAAGCCAATGGCCGCGCCGCCGAGGCTGGCGAAGAAGATGGCGAGCTCGCCGGCACCAGGCAGATAGTGGACGAACAGGTATTCGGCCGCGTCAATCCGACCGTAGAGATAGGCGAAGATGCCAAACGGCACGGCTGCGATGGCAGTCAGCCCGGTGGCGAGGCCATCGAGGCCGTCGGTGAGATTCACCGCGTTGCTCGTCCCGGTCACTACCAGCGACACCCAGACGACATACAACAGCGCCGGGAACACTACGACGACATACTTGAAGACCGGCACTGTGGTCGCGCTCGCCGGCATGGTGGCTACGAGGGGGTAGAACAGCACGTACGTGCCGAGCACAACGCCGAAGGTTACCTGCCCGATCAACTTGTGCCGGGCTACCAGGCCCCGGGGCTTTCCCGACACGAACTTCAGGTAGTCATCCACGAATCCGATGGCTCCCATCCAGAGCGTCGCGATGGCCGCCACCACTACGTAGCGAATATCGAGGCGCGCCCAGAGCACCGTGGGAATGAGGGTGCAGACCAGGAGCACGATCCCACCCATGGTCGGCGTGCCCCGCTTTGCCTGGTGAGAGCTGGGGGCTTCAGCACGGACGACCTGGCCGACGTCCAGCCCCTTGAGCAGTCGGATGACGCGGGGCCCTATCACGAAGCTCAGCACAATCGCGGTGGCCGCCGCCCCTGCAGCACGGAAGCTGATGTAGTTGAAGATGTTGAAGACTATGAGCTTGGAGCCGAGGGGCGCTAGCAGATGGTAGAGCACGGGACGTCGCTATCCGGAAGTATGTAGGGAATCGCGCGTTCGAGCCGCACCCCGCGCGAGGCCTTGATCAACACAAACTCGTTACCACCTAGCCGGGGCGCCAGGAGCTCTCCCAAGGTGGCGGCGTCGTCGGCCGTGAGCAACCGGTCACCGAGTGCCGAGGCGTGACGCCGGAATGCCGGGACGAACGCGCCTGTCACCGCCACCAAGATCGGCGAGGCCGCCATGACTCGGTCAGCCACCTCGGCGTGTAGGGCCGCGCTCTCATCTCCGAGCTCGAGCATCGTACCGAGGACCACCACCAGAGGGCGGTCACCACGGAGCACTTCCGCTGTGGCCAGCGCAGCAGTCAGGGAACTCGGGTTGGCGTTGTAGGCATCGTGCAGCACCACTAGGTCGCCCTGGCGGAGGACCTCACACCGACCGGGCGGGAGGGCCACGTCCCGCAGTGCGCTGGCCACGGCTGCGAGATCGCATTCGAGCTCAAGGGCGGTCGCGAGGGCGATCATCGCGTTGTCTACTTGGTGCCGACCCACCAGCGGAAGGCTCACCTGTACCCCACGGAGGGCGAGCTGCACCTTGCCCCCATCGTCCAGCCGCCATGCGTCCGGGCGCACATCGGCATATTCCGATGTGCCCGCTACTACGACATGCCGGTCGGGCACACGCGCGCCTCGGGCCAACTCTGGCGGCTCCGTGCCCACCACCGCCACCGGGGCGTTCTGGAGCAGCGCCAGCTTTTCCCGAAGCACCCCCTCCAGCGAACCGAACCCCTCCACGTGGCCCACGGCAACGTTGGTGATGACACCTACCGTGGGCTCAAGGATGGCGTTCAGTCGGGCCATCTCTCCCGGTTCACTCGCGCCCGCTTCCGCCACAAGAGCCTCGGTTCCGCTTGGAGCGGAGAGCACCGTCAGCGGCACACCGACCAGGTTGTTGAGGTTGCCCCGGGTGGCGTGAGTATGCCACCGCGTCTCAACCGCTCGGGCCAGCATCTCCTTGGTCGCCGTCTTGCCATTGGTGCCGGTGACGGCGACGACCGGACCCCGAATGCCGTGACGGCGGTCGCGCGCCAGGGCCCCGAGGGCTGACAGCGTATCCTCCACTTCGAACAAGACAAGCCCATCAACGGGGGGCGTCCCCCGGCGCACCACCGCCCCGGACGCACCCCGGGCTTTCGCTTCCCCCAGGAACTCGTGGGCATCGAACCGTTCCCCGACCAGGGCGACGAAGAGCGCACCCGGCTCCATGCTCCTTGTATCGGTGCTGATCGAGGGAAAGGACTGCTGCGGGGCGGAAGGGGTCCCGAGGACTCGGGCGACCCGCTCGCTCGTCCAGTCACTCATGCCGACGCTCGCTGCTCAAGGGCCGCTCGAACGATCTCACGCTCGTCGAAGGGACGCCGTTCGGTACCGATCACTTGGTAGGTCTCATGCCCTTTCCCGGCGAGCAAGATGCAGTCACCGGGACGCGCAAGGGCGATTGCCTGATGGATCGCGTCGCGACGGTCCGTGATGCGGAGGTGCGCCTTACCCTCCATCCCCGCCTCGATATCGTCCACGATCCGATCCGGGTCCTCGGTACGCGGATTGTCTGATGTAACGATGGCGAGGTCCGCACCCCGCGCCACCACGCCTCCCATCACCGGGCGCTTGCGACGATCACGATCTCCCCCTGCTCCGAACAAAACGATCAGCCTCCCGGTAGTAATCGGTCGCAGCGCTACAACGGCCCGCTCCAGCGCGTCAGGAGTGTGTGCGTAGTCCCGCAACACTACGAAGTCCGCCGCCACCAGTTGCTCCATGCGCCCGGCAATCTGTGGCGTAGCGGCCAAGGCAGCGGCGATGGCCTGGGGTTCCTCCCCCAGCGTCCACGCTGCGGCGGCTGCCGCGAGCGCGTTGCTCACATTGAAGTCGCCCAGCAGGGGCAGCGTAATGCGGTGCGCGGCATCCTCCAACCGCATCGTGAAGGACAAGCAGCGGTTTCCCAGTTTCACATCGGATCCGCCCACCTCGACGCCCGACCCTCGACCGTACAGCACCCGTCGAACGCCTTCCCGCTGCGGCAGCGCACGCCAAGCCTCGTCGTCTCCGTTTACCACCTCAAACCCACCGCTGGGCACGTATCTGGCCAGCGCCAGTTTCGCAGCCCGATACGCCTCGAAATCGGTGTGATAGTCGAGGTGGTCGTGGGTCAGATTGGTGTACACCGCGGCCCGCAGGCTGAGGGTTTCGAGTCGCCGCTGGTCGAGGGCGTGGGACGACGCCTCCATCACTACCGTTCCAACGCCGCCTGCCTTCAGCTCCGCTAGCACAGCCTGCAGCTCCACCGCCCCGGGGGTGGTGAGCGTGCCGTACCCCTCGAGCGCCTGACCGGCTGCGTCGAAGGCCCCCAGCGTCCCAACCGATCCCACTGATCGACTCGTGCTCAGGACGTGGCGCAGGAGAGCCACAGTGGTTGTCTTGCCGTTGGTGCCGGTGACTCCGATGATCTCCAATCCGTCTCCCGGTCGACCGTACCATTCTCGGGCCGCCAGACTCGCGGCAGAACGGGAGTCGCGCACCACGATTTGGGGAATGGGAACTCCCACAGGTCGCGTAACCAAGGCTGCCGCAGCGCCGCGGGCTTGGGCATCGGCGACGTACTCGTGCCCATCGAGCGCGGTGCCTTTGACCGCACAGAACAGACAGCCGGGCACCACGCGGCGGGAATCCTCTGTCACGCCAGCAATGTCCGGCAGTTGCTCCGGAGCCGACACCAGCTGCCCCGCTTCACGGAGCGTGCTCAGCACCGACTCGAGGACCGTCATGGCGACCGTCTCCCGCTACCCCCACGTTGGCGGGCGGTGACGCGCACCAAAGTGCCCGGCAGGACACTCGTGCCGGGCGGCGGGTCGATGCTGGCGACCTCACCCCACCCTGTCACGTGCACCCGGAGTCCGGCGCGGTGGAGCTGCCTGGCGGCATCCCGCAGCGAATGCCACATGACGTCCGGCACGGGTCGGGGCGCAAGCGATTCGGCCCCCACTTGCATGGGCCACGCCACGACACGCGGCGCGCCTCCGACCAAGGTCGTCGTGTCGAGCCGCTGCGGCGCCTGGGTCAGCGTGAGCCTCGTGCGATCCAATGCGCCGGTGCGAGCCGCGAGGAGCTGCTCCAGCACCGCCCGGGTGACTGGGGCCGCCGTGAGCCGCGCGTATACCCCCTTGGGGTCATCGAGCCTGACCACCATCACCAGTTGCGGATCATGCGCGGGAAACAGCGACGCGAAGTTGGCTGTGGTAGAGCCCGAAATGTAGCCCTGTGGGCCTGCACGACGAGCCGTGCCTGTCTTGCCAGCCAGCTGGTAGCTCGAAAGCGCGGCCGTCATACCGGAGCCACCTCGATAGACGACCCCGTGCAGCATGGCCCGAAGGGCTGCTGCCGCCTCCGGTCGGACGACACGCCGCACCGGCTCGGGGACATGGCGGTAGGCCACCTCTCCCGCTGGGGTGCGGACCTCCCGGACCAAGGTGGGCTGAATCAGTATCCCGTCGTTCGCGATGGCGGCATAGGCTTGGGTGAGCTGCAGCACGGTAACTGCGACTTCGTACCCAATCGCCAGGCTTGCCGGCGTAGTTCCGCTCCACTGGTGCGGCGGCTTGAGAATGCCCGGTGACTCCGTGGGGTACTCGACACCCGTCGGCGTGCCGAGTCCGAAGTCCCGCAGCATCGTGTAGTGTGCCGCTGGCGTTAGCCGCCGGGCGAACTTGACGATACCGATGTTGCTCGAGTACTTGATCACCCCCTCGAGCGTCAGCCAGCCCTTCGGATTATCATCACTAATGGTCCGGCCACCCAGCTGGTAGGTTCCCTCCTCTGCCCACACCGTGTCCCGGGGATCAACCAGGTCGTCATTCAGCAGCGCGGCTGCCACGAACAGCTTCGCTGTCGACCCCGGCTCGAACACGCTCGTGAAGGCACTCGCCGAGCTCGCTCCGCTGACAACGCGTGATGCGACCGCCAGGATCTCGCCGGTCTCTGGGTTGAGGACTACCACGTCACCGCCCTCTGCGTCATACCGCTCGACGGCGTCAGCCAACGCCTGTTCGACGATTTCCTGGAGTTCGGCGTCGATAGTCAGGTACACGTCGCACCCCGGCACAGGGAACGCACTGAGGCGCGAGGGCGACTCGTAGCGACGTCCCTGGCCGTCCCGCAGCACGACCGCGCTGCCGTCAACGCCCGTCAGCGCGGTATCGAGGACCCGTTCTATGCCGCTCGCCGGACGACCGTCCGCCCCCGGCCGGCCGAGGACCGTTTGGGCCAGCTCGGGATCGGGACGGAACCGGACTAGTTCGGGCTCGAGATGGACGCCTCGGATGGCCCGGAGGGGCTCTACCTGAAGCGGGGTGAACGGGCCGTGGAAATACCCGTACCGCCGCAACAGTCGTTCCCGAACGTCGCTGAGATTCAACCCCAGCGCCGCGGCAATGGTGCGCGCGTCTCCCTCGAGATCGCGCAGTTCGTTGGGAGCGACGCCAACGTGGAACACCTCCTGGGTGAGCACCAGGGGCGTCCCGTTGCGGTCATAGATGGTCCCGCGCCGCGCTGGCAGGGTTATTCGCTCGGTCCGCTGTGCGCGGGCGATCCTGGCGTAGCGAGCACCCTGCAGCAGTTGCACCTGGGCGGCGCGTGCAACGAGGACCAAGGTGGCGAGGCCAAACGCCACCTGAACGGCGCGAAGCCTCACCACGGGCTTTGCCACCGCTTATCGTCCTTCCTTGGCAGGCGCCTGGAGAATGACGATCTCACTGTCCACGGGCAAGCGCAGGCCGAGTGATTCCGCCCGGGGCACGAGCACTGCCCGACTCGCTGCCTTGCGAATGCGACGCAGCAGCTCTGCCCGCTCCGCCTCGAGGTACGAACGTCGGTTGCGGAGTTGTTCCACTTCACCCGCCGTGACCACCGCCGACGTCTGCCGGGCCACCACCCAGGCGAGTACGGCGAGCACGAACAGCAGCCAGAGCATGACCCAGAATCGGCCCCTAGGCGCCGCCATCAACTCGGAATGCCCGGAGCTTGGCGCTCCTAGCGCGCGGGTTGGCAGTGACTTCGGCCTTGGTCGGGACGATCGGTCTCGGCGGATCCACGCACCCCAGCGCCCGCCCGCGGCAGGTGCACACCGGCTGCCGCGGAGGGCAGACGCAGGCACGGGCCCAGTCCCTGAAGAGGTGCTTCACGATGCGATCCTCTCCAGAATGATAACTGATGACGGCAAGGCGACCGCCCGGCTGCAGTGCTTCACGGAGGGCGGGAAGCGCGGTGTGCAGCTGGTTGAGCTCATCGTTCACGGCGATGCGGAGCGCTTGAAACAGGCGGGCGAACACGGTCGGCCCCGTGCGCGGACCGAGGGTGGCACGGATCGCCCTCACGAGATCGTCGCTGGTGGCGAAGGGTTTGCGTCGCCGACGCCGTACCAGAGTTGCGGCGAGCCGGCGGGCGCGCCGTTCGTCGCCGTACTCCCGGAACACGCGAGCCAACTCGGGCTCAGGCAGTCGGTTTAGCAGATCGGCAGCAGACTCACCGGCGGGGTCCATCCGCATGTCCAGCGGCACACCTGGGCGAAACGAGAACCCCCGGGCGTCAGTGTCGAGTTGGTGGGAGGAGACGCCAAGGTCGAGTAGCACGAAATCGGGGTGGAACCGGCTCACTGTCGCGAGGACCATGGGATCGGCGAATCGCCCCTGCACCCACGACACGCCAGCATCACCCAGGCGCTGCCGCGCGTGCCGGAGCGCCCCTGGGTCCCGATCGATGGCGAGAAGCTGCACACCGGCTACCCGGAGGCGTTCGGCGTGCCCGCCGCCGCCCACCGTGCCGTCCGCCACGCGGTGGCAGCCGGCGGCCAGGCGGCAAACAGCATCAGCCAGCACGGGGGCGTGGAGCGCGGTCATGGTCGCCGAGGGACCAAACGAACGGCCCCGCGGGCGAAGCGCGCGGGGCCGAAACAAACTGTATTGCCATGGGTGCAGCGGGGCTGACGGGACTTGAACCCGCGGCCTCCGGTGTGACAGACCGGCACTCTAACCAGCTGAGCTACAGCCCCGAACCAACGCAGCTCCGCAATGTAGAGTCGCCATAGTCCGTTTTCAAGCGCCAGCTACCGCGAGGAACAGTTGAATGCCCGACGGAGCTGCGGGATGCGATCCTCCATAGTTTGATACCGCTGCAGGTACGCCTGAGCCTGTTGCGGCGACAGCTCGGCGCCGATGGTCATCGCCTCCTTACCAAGGGCGATTAGCTCCGCCTCCTGGCCCACGAGCTCGCACGACTTCTCCTCCATGACCTGCGGGTCGAGCTGGAAGATCTGGAACATGTATCCCAGGCCAAGGAAGAAGTTGGCCTGTTGCACCAATCGACCCAGCAGATCGTTGGCGAGGGACTTGTGCAACCAGTCGATGGCGAGCCCAGCATCTCGCTGGGCCCGGATCATCGCCGAACCGGTCTGATAGTACTTCACCGCAACGTTCATCAGGATTGAGGTGTCCTGACTCGCTGCCGTAGCGGCCTCCAAGAACTCCCCGGCCTGGCGGAGCCTCGCCGTGTCCATGGGCGTCGCCGTATCAATGGTGAGTCCTTCGAGCAAGATGTCGGCCCCCGCCAGGGCGCTCCGGACGTCGGTGGAATCCATTGTAAGGAGCCGCCGGTATACCACCAGGACAGAATCATTCATATCGGAGGCGGCCAGGGCGGCGGCGTGGGCGCGCAACAAGGAGATGGATTCTGGCACGTGCGCCACGGCTTCCCCTGACCACCGGAGTTCCGCGGCGGTGTCCACCAGCACTTGCGCGGCTCCGATGATCTGCTGGTAGAACACGGAGTCGCCCACCAAGTTGCTATCCAGCTCGTACTGCGTCGCCAGCGCGTCCAGGGCGCACTCAAATAGCCCCCCTTCCACGCAGGCGCGCGCTTTGAGCTGCAGGAACTCAAGGTCACCGGGGTTCGCTTCCAGCCAATCATCAGCTAGCTGCCGCGCCTGCTCATACTCGCCCAGCATAAGGGCGCCGGCTATCACGCCCTTTCTGAGCTGCCGGTCCCTGGGGTCTGCCCCGACCTGGTTGACGAACGCAGACAGCGCGCCCGCCGAATCGCCCTTTTGCTGGTACAGGCGTCCCAACCGTTCCCAGGCCCGGGCGAGGAGCGAATCGCCCCGGGTGGCACGCTGCATCATCACGATCTGGCTGTCGACCGGCTCCTGCAGCGCCTCCGAGACCACCTCTGCGCAGAACGCCGCTGATGGGTGGTTCGGGTACAGTTCGAAGGCCCGTTCGGCACGCGTCTTCGCGGCCCTGAAGTCGCCCCGATCCCGCCGCTCGCCACACTCCCGGGCGAGTTCGGCGGCTCTCACCGGGTTCTGCAGCGAATCCGCGACGATCTCCGCAAACTGCCTCGCCGGATCGCCTGCCGTTCCCCGCACGGTCAGCCAGCCCGACAACCCTGATCGGCCAATGTCGACTATGTGGAACCGAGCCATGGGAACCGCTCGCTCACGCCAGAACCGACCGTCGATATACGCATCCGATCGCAGTGCTCGGGCCAGCCGATCACCGTCAGCGGGCCCGAGAATGGTGTCGCACGCGTAGGCCGACTCCTCCAGCACTCTGCAGATATCCTGGGTCGGGATCACCACGACCTTGTGCCGGTACTTGTTCGCCATGCGGCGGCGGGTCTCTAGCGCGAGCTCTACGACGTACGCCGAGTCGTCGTGATTGTCCGGCCGCGGGATCAGGAAGAGCACACGCTCCGTTGAGCGGCTCACGGCAAGCTGCGCGCCGGCACTCGTCGTCACCGTCGCAACCGCGACGACCACGCTGAGCGCTGCCAGGACCTTACGGACTTGAAAACCTGTCGACTGCACCGCTACGCCCTCCGGATGTGGGGACTTGGGCACCCCTGCCCGAGCCTATTCGGCGCCTGCGCATGGGCGAAGAGGGATTCGAACCCCCGACTTCCTGCTTGTAAGGCAGGCGCTCTGGACCCCTGAGCTATTCGCCCGCATACCCGTCACCTACAGCGCGAGTCCCAGCGGAAACAGCACACAATAGCCCAACACCAGGAGCATCGGGGCAAGTGTGGTCGACCCCTGGGCCAACAGCGCGTAGCCGACGGCCAGCGACACGATGGCGGCGGCCAACAGGACCAGGTTTCTGCCCCGAAAGCGCAGCCGAGCGGGCGACCCCATGCTATGTAACATAGACACTCAGCCTAAACCGAGGTTCCGAACCCGTCAACTATTGGGGCTCCCATCTGGCTTCCACAAGTCTTCCGGCACATTCCAGCCCTCGTCGAGCGCCTGCCGACGGAGGCGGTCCCGCTGGCGTCGCCAAGCCCACAGCGCCGCCAGCAGCAGTCCAATGAAGGCCCAAAACACCGTCACCGAGCTGAAGATCAGCAACCAGCCGTACCGTTTGCGCAAGTCCCGCCGCCACATCTCCTCGAACTGACCCAGCGTGATCTGATGGGTCGCCCGCAGGGCGAGATCGAAATCCGATGTACCTCGTAGGGTTTGCAGCAGCGGCTCCAGCCCCCGGTCCCCTCCCAGTCGCTCCAGCAGCAGCACGGCGGTGGTGGCCAGGGCATACGATGCTTCGGCTTCCACCGCTGCTCCTTGCCGGATGTGCCGGTCGAGCTCCTCCAGCGATGGCAACAAGCCGCGCAACAGCGCCCAGTTGACTCGCAACACATCCATGCGGTCCCACTCGCCAGCGGCCCGGGCGGCGTACCCTTCATCGAACCACCTGGGGACCCGCCGCACCACGCTATGGAGCGCGAGATGCGCCAGCTCGTGGCGCAGCACCCGCTGGTGGTCACGTGACAGTACCAACACGATCGTATTGGAGGCAGGGAACGCAGCCGCGGCTCCCCACTCCGGTAGCCGCCCTGCGGTGAGCGAGTCGAAGTGGGCCGCGCTCGGCGCGACGATCAGTCGGATGCGATGCTGAGGTGGGTTGGGAATGCCCGGCCAGGGGCCAGCGCGGTCTGCGAATTCGGCCAAGGCGACTGCTGCCGCCTCCTCCCCGGACCAATAGACCGCGGAGACCCGGCCCACGTGGACGACCGCGGGCTCCTGAGCCTGCACCGACAGGCAGAGCAGAGCGACTAGCGTGAGGGCTCCTGACCCTGCGCGACCAGGTCGAGCGTCTCCTTACACCGCTTACCCCACGGGTTGAACCTGTTCGCCTCATACCCCTGCTCCCACGTCTGCTGCGCAGCTTCCCGCTCCCCGGCGAACCACTGGGCCCGGCCCAGCTCGTAGTATGCCTCGATGAGGTTCGGACCCAGTTTCAAGGTCTTCTCGAAAAACGTCTGCGCGTCCTCGTACATATCTCGTTCGAGGTACACCAGCCCGAGATAGTAGTGGGCATACAGCGTAGCTTTCTTGTCGTTGTCCAGGCGGATGGCCTTGGAGAGATGTTCGATGGCCTCACCGAAGATCCCCTTTTTCAGGCAGATGTACCCGACGTTGATGCGCGCCAGCGAGTTGGCCGGTTCCTTCATGAGCACCTTCTGAAAGGTAGCCAGAGACGCGTCGTACTCTTCGTTGAGCATCTGCGCCCAACCCAGCAGCGACTCCGCCTGTGTCTCGCCCGGGGAAAGCCTGAGCGCTTTGTTGAGAGCTTGAATCGCCCCGGGATAGTCCCCCAGGGAAATCAGACTCCACCCCTTCTCAATGAAGGTTGACGCACCGATGTGGTCGACGTGCAACGCCGGGGCGCTTCCGGTGAACTGGGGCACCTGCTCTCCGCTCTCGGCCTGCACCAGCTCCTTGTACCGGTCCACCAGCACCCGAATGTCCTCCTTCAAGGCACTCATGTCGGCGATGGCCTGATCGACCTGCTTGAAGAGCGCGATGATATCTTGCTTGACGCGGTCGCGATCTTCCGCACCCCGCACCGCGTCGAGGCGCTGAGCGATCCCGTCGTACGCCGTGCGCAGCGCCGTGATGATCGAATCAGTCATGAGCCGCCTCCACCGTCAGCTGCTCCAGCGCCAGACGCTCTGTGGACGAAAGCAGTCTGCCAGCGGCGATCACTACGATCGTCCGATCCTCCAATGAGACGATCCCGCTGATGTACTCGGCGGCCAGCCCCTGTACCACGGGCGGCGGTGGCGACACGCGCTGCGCCGGAACCTTGAGCACCTCCAGCACCGCGTCCACCACCACACCGATTCTCCCACCGTCGTGTTCGAGAATCATGATGCGCGTGTCGTCTCGCACGGGCGCATCGATGTCGACGCGCTTCCGCAGATCCACCACCGGAACCACTGCGCCGCCGTACGACACAACACCCTCGAGGTACGCTGGAGCCTTCGGCAGCGCAGCCGGTGTCTGATAGCGCAGGATCCGCTCCACCTGAAAGATGTTCAAGGCGAAATCCTGCCCACCCAGTCGGAAGGTGACCAGCTGGACCTCGTCGCCTACACTCATGCCTGCTCGCCTGCGGCAGCTGGTGCCAGTCGCTCGGCAACTGCGTCCATGTCGAGTATGGGAATCAACCTACCCTCATACCGCGCGACCCCTGAGGCCCACGGCAGCTCCCACCCCTCTGGGAGTGGGCCGGGCTGGTCTCGCTCCACCGTGAGGGCGTCGTCGACCAACAGCCCCAAGGGTTTTCCGCCGCACTGAACCACCACCACGATAGAACCGCCCCCGGCCGACCGTGGAGCCCGCTGGAGCAGCGCCGCGAGGTTCACTAGTGCCATGAACCGATGACCGTGGCTGATGACGCCCAACACCGCAGCGTGCACGCTCGGCGCCGGGTGGACGTCGTCCGCTTCCATGACCTGCTGCACGTCCTGCAGTCGCAGACCGTAGCGGGTGCCCTCGGCCTCCACCAAAAGATAGCCCTTCATGCGTTCAGGCGCCGCTTGAGTTGGGCTTCAATCCGGGACGCCATGGCACCGAGGGGGACGACCTCCTCGGCACCTCCAGCCGCGATGGCGGCCTGCGGCATTCCAAAGATCACGGCGGTGTCGCGATCCTGCGCCAGTCCACCGCCGCCCGCCTCGCGGATTGCCCGCAGGCCTTCCGCCCCGTCGCGGCCCATCCCGGTCAACACGACGCCCAACGACCGCGACTGGAACGAGTGCGCCACGGACTTGAACAGCGGATCCGCAGCAGGACGAACACCCCACACCGGCGGGTCCTGACTCAGGCGCACCTCCGGCCCGTCCGCACCCACGGCAACCCGCATGTGATAGTCACCCGGCGCAACGTACGCTGTGTCCGACAGCAATGGGACACCATCGTCTGCCTCCACGACGCGCACCGCGCTCGAGGCGTCGAGCCGCTCGGCCAGGCTGCGGGTGAACTGCGGAGGCATGTGCTGGACGATGAGTACCGCAGCCTCATTGCCCACCGGTAACTTGGGGACCACCTCGGCCAGCGCCCGCGGCCCTCCAGTGCTCGCAGCCAGTGCTACCGCCAAATGCGCTCGTGCCGTCACGCCGACCCGCGGGGACGGGCGCCGCGCCGGCTCCGGCACCCGCGCCAGCACCGGCATCCGGCTCAGATCCGCAGCTTGGGCCGCCTCAAGGGCCGCCAGCAGAGCAGGCCCCAGCGTGTCCACTCCTCGTCGTGTCGCATCCCGCGGCTTGGCCACGACCTCCACGGCCCCGAGCTCCAGCGCGCGGATCGCCGCTTCCGTTCCCGGCCCGACATAGGCACTGACCACAACGATGGGTCGAGGCGCCTCGCTCATGATGTACCCGATGGCGCCGAGGCCGTCGAGCTCGGGCATCTCGATATCCATCGTCACGAGGTCGGGCTCGAAGCGGTGCACCTTCGCGGCGGCGTCGAGGCCATTGCGGGCCGTGGCCACCACCCGAAACCGGCCCGATTCCTCGATGACGTCCGACAGCGCACGCCGCATCAGGGCACTGTCATCGACTACTAGGACGGTGGCAGCCACTGTAGTGATTCGCCGTTAGCAATTCGCAGTTTGCGACAAGCTGGCAATGGCGCGTTGCCCATTGACCGCCAATGACAGCTCCGTGCAATTCGCGACGAACCGCGAACTGCCAATTGCGAAGAGCACAAAGGCATCTGACTCACAGTACGACCGGCTCCTCCCCCACCACCCGCACGGTGACCGTGCCCGAGCCGACCTCGAACCACACCGACCGGCTGGATCGCCCACCGACGGCCTCGGCAACCACCGGAATCCCGACCTCCCGCAACGTGTCGCGGCACGCCTGCGCGTTGCGTTCTCCAATATGCACGCTCCCCGCCGGCAACAGGTCCCCGAACATCGTGCCTCCACCAATCAGATTGGCAACGGTGCTCTCCAGCTTGGCGCCACGCTGGGTCATTTGTGCCACCACCAGCGGGATGGCCATGTCCGCCGTCCGAGTCGGACTGCTGTGGAGTCGAGACAGCGACTGGACAGGGAGCAACACGTGCGCCAGGGCCCCAACCTGCACCGTGGGATCATGTAGAATCACCGCCACGCAACTCCCCAACCCCAGGGCCGCGAGGGTCCCCCTCCCCTGCGCCAGGGCGAACTCGCCCATCCGGACGAATACCGTATCCTCCTGACTCACGGCCGTCGGTAGATTCGCTCCCGCGCGTCCTCGAGAACGAGACGCGTGCGCGCTTCGCCCACCAGGGTCTCCACCTTGCCCAGGACGAGGTAGCCTCCCGGATGCAGCGCGTCCACAAACTTCTCCAGCAGCCGTCCCTGGGTCGGACGGTCGAAGTAGATCAGTACGTTGCGACAGATGATGAGGTCGTACGGCGGACGGGGAGGCGGCTCCTGCAACAGATCGTGGTGCTGAAAGCGGACAAGCGCCTTCACCGCGGGCACCAGATGACGGGGCTCATCGCCGGTGAGGTAGCGCGAGACCAGCTCGGCAGACATCTCTTCGAAGGCGCCAGGGGGATAGGCCCCTTCCTCGGCGCGGGCGAGGCTCACTCGATCGAAGTCAGTAGCGTCGACCTGCGCTTCTCCTCCTGACGCTCCAGGCGCGTGACAGCCGAGCTCCAGCAGCAGGATGGCCAGCGTGTACGGCTCCTCACCCGACGCGCACCCCGCCGACCAGCACTGCACCCGCCCCCCTCGCTGCCTCTGGAGGGACGGGAGGATGCGGTCGGCCAATACACTCCATGTCTCGCGGTTGCGGAAAAACTTCGTGACGTTGATGGTGAGGGTGTCCAGCAGCCGATCGTACTCGT
>WVYX01000294.1:8736-9476 GCA_011772755.1 Gemmatimonadales bacterium | reverse complement strand
GCCTCGCATCCGAAGCCGCGCGCGCGGCCGATTTTCCCGAGCAGCTCGAGCAGCTCGGGATCGCGCTCCGCGTCGGTCACGTCAACGCGCTCACCGTCTCGAGATTGGTTCGTGCCAGCTCGTGCCGCGGGTTCAGCTCTAGCGACTTCCGCCAGTAGTCGGCGGCCGACTCGCGATCCAGCCGTTTGTACGCAATGTTCCCTAACTTGAAGTACACGTCATCACCGAGCTTCGGCTGGAGCTTCACGGCCCGGTGATACGCCTCCCACGCCTCGTCGTACCGAGCAGCACGGTAGAGAATGTCACCGAGATTCTTTGACAGCTGAGGAAGCGACGGGTCTTCTGCCAGGGCAGAACGCAGCAGGTCCTCCGCCTGATCGACTCTCCCCAGGATCTCCAGCAGCACCGCGAGATTGTTTCGCAGGACCACGTGCTCTCGGTAGCGCTCGAGACTCTCCTGAAGCAGCGCCGCCGCAGCGTCGAGGTCTTCCACCGCTGCCGCCGCAAGGGCCCGAGCCCAATACCACATCGCACTCGGCACCTCGTCGCCGCCGACCTCCCGGGCCCGGTCCAGCCTCCCAGCGGCCACCTCGAAGTCACCACGTTGCAGCGCGACGATGCCCCAGCCGGTGAAGACGCGCGGGTCACGGCGCGCCTTGGCCGCAGCTTCCGCGTACGCTCCTTCCGCTTCGTCCAGGCGACCGGATTTCTCATAGCTGAGGGCCAGGTTGTAGAGCACA
>WVYX01000294.1:0-8675 GCA_011772755.1 Gemmatimonadales bacterium | reverse complement strand
GGATCGCGAGACGGGGGCGGCCTGGCTCCGCCCCGTGCGGCGGACGAACCCCGCCGTGATCAGTCCGTAGAGGGCTTTGCCGACCTCGAACTCGACTAGTCCGGAGTCCTCCACCAGTCGGCTCACGTCGCGGGTGCCGTCCAGCAGTGGCAGGAGGCGCTGCTGCTGTTCAGTCAACCGGACGTCGGACGCGTCGATGCGATCGCTGTCCAAAGACAAGATGATGTCGAACGAGGGAATCTTCTTCTCAATCAGACTCCACTCGTCGACCCGTCGCGCGCCTTCCAGCAGCAGTGACTCGGGGTTGATCGATACCAGGAAATCTTGCGCCTCGGGAACTACGTCGGCCTCGAAGTTGAAGTTCCCGCGAGACCATGTGAACAGGAAGAACACCGCCTCCTCGATCTGCACCCGGATGTAGTGCTCGAGGTCTTCCCGGGAGACGGCTCCTATCCCTACCAGGATCTCCCCCACGCGCTTGTCCCGCTCGCGCCCCTGCTGCTCGATCGCGGCGTCGAGTTGCTCCCGCGTGATCTTTCCATTCTTCAGGAGGAGGTCCCCAATTCGATCGCGGCGGTTGACCAACGACGCAAACGTGATCCTTCCCCTGTCGAAATAGATGTGTCCCAGGTTGCTGCGATCGCTCACCGACAGGCATCCGGTCTTCTGGCCCAGCGCGAGGAGCTGGAGCACGTCCGACAGTGACGCCTCTTTGAGGCTACCCCTGATTGCCATTACACCAACTCCTCGACGATCCGCTCAACGGGATCTGGCCATGCCCATACCGTCTTCTCACGACTGCGGATGCCACCCGTCGGAGAGACCATCACGCCGCTCGTCCTCACACCCCCCGACGGCCGCGGTCGAGCCGGCACCACTCCTTCGATAACATCGCGGGCGATGGCCGCACTGGGTGCGACCCCCTGAGCCTCGGCGGCGCTGAACACCCGCTGCACCGTGCCGAGTACCGCCCGAATCGATTCGGCGGGCCTGGCGGCCAGGTAATCTGCCAGCTCGTCGTCCGCGTGACCCGATTGTTCCTGGAGCTTTCGGACGACGATGGCTCGGCGGAGGTCTCGATCAGGCCCCTTGAGGGCCGCCACCAGCCCACCCTCCAATCGCGAGATCAAGCGCTCCTCCAGCCCTTCCGTCTCGGACGGCTGGACCGTCAACGTGAAGCCCAGTTGACACTGGGCGTCCAACAGCGTGTTGAACAGGTGGAACAGTTCCTCCTGTGATCGCTCCTTCCCAGCGAGCAGCTGCACATCGTCCAGCAAGAGCGCAGAGGCCCTACGGTAGCGCGACCGCCACAGGTCCACCTTGTTCGCATCGATCGCCTGCACGAGCTCATCGAGGAACTGCTGGGCGGACAGACATGCCACGATCACATCGGGCTGGGAGGCCAAGTGGTGACCGATGGCATGCAAGAGATGGGTCTTCCCAACACCCGTGGGTCCCACCAGGACAAAGGGGTTATAGCGTGCCCCAGGATGCTCCGCGGCGGTGCGGGCTGCGTTTAGGGCAAGCCTGTTGGACTCGCCGCCAATAAACGAGTCGAACGACCAGGCTGCCGACGGCCCAGGCGGTGGCCCAATCTCCTGTAGCGCGGCCTGCACCATGGCGTCCGCTTCGTCCAGCCGATCGGGGTCGTAGAACACCGGATCCTCAGCGCGCTCGGCGTCCAGCTTGGCCATCGTGATCTGCGATGAGCGCAGGCGTTCGATGTCTCGCTCGTACTCGCGCACCGCGTGCTCGGCGGAAGCGGGGACCTCTTGCTGCAGCAACTCCTCGAGTCGGATGGTGCGGTAACCCTCTGCCTGCCACCGCAGAATGGCGTCACCCAGCCGTGACCGCCACACCTCTACCTGCTCGGCAACCGTGTGACTCACGTCCGAAAGGAAGTCCGCAAACTCGTCTGCCATGAGCTCGGGCACAGGCTCCGCCACTTCCGCCGCCGCACCCTCACCCTTGGCGGGGACCTCACCAGCGAGAAGCTCCGTGGCCGCCTGCGGCGTCAGCGCCGATTCGCTGACCGCCTGGTAGGCCACCAGCCGGTTGAGGAGCCCCAGCAGCTCCCGAACGTTGAGCACCTCGAAGTCTGCGACAGCTTCCAACACACCCGGTTGGAACTGGGCACCGCGCTCCTCCCCTCGTCGCCTGAGGATCGCCAGCCGCGTCTCGTAGTCCGGCGCGCCGATGTCTACGACCAACCCGCCGCCGAAGCGAGCCAGGAGACGCTCGTCGAGGTCCTCAATGTCCGACGGTGGACAGTCACTCGAGAGGACGATCTGCTTGCCGGCGGTTTGGAGTTGCGAGGTGATCCTAATCAGCTCGGCCTGCATCTCGCGCCGGTTTGTGAGAAACTGCACGTCATCGACCAACAGGACGTCCACGCCGGTAAAGCGATTCCGAAGCGCCTCGCTGTGCCCCGCCGCCACGGCCGCGTGGTAGGCTTCCACGAACTCGTCCAGGGTCACGTATTCCACCTGGACCGAGGCACCGAGTTGCTTTGCGAGCTGCCCAATCGCCATGAGCAGGTGCGTCTTGCCTAGCCCGCTGGCACTGTAAATGAACAGGGGGTTGTACGCCGTCCCAGGGGACTCGGCAACCGTGCGGGCTGCCGTGACGGCGAGCCGATTTCCGGCGCCGACCACATAGCTGTCGAAGCTGAACCGAGGGTTGAGGTCCTCAGTCACGCCGGCGCCTCCTGGCTCAGCTTCCCGAGCACCAGCTCCGACACCGCCTTGAGGGTCTCGAACACCCCGCTACCTCGGAGGGCGTCGGCAGGAAACGTCGGGGCACTGCGGAAGTTGAGGGCCTCGTCCAACTCATT
Organism: Gemmatimonadales bacterium; assembly: GCA_011772755.1. Classification (GTDB taxonomy): domain Bacteria; phylum Gemmatimonadota; class Gemmatimonadetes; order Gemmatimonadales; family GWC2-71-9; genus WVYX01. The sequence goes on along the minus strand of WVYX01000294.1, from coordinate 5,842 downwards.
GGGGGCCAGTACGAGGTCGCGGGGGAGGTCCTGCTTGTTCCATTGGAAGACCAACGGCACCTCGCGCACGTCGACGCCCTGCTCCAGCAGATTTGCCTGCAGATTCTGCAGACTCTCGATGTTCTCGTCGAGCTGCCGCGCCTGACTATCGGCGACGAAGACCACCCCATCTGCCCCCTGCAGCACGAGCTTCCGCGTCGCGTTGTAGTACACTTGACCCGGCACCGTATAGAGCTGGAAGCGCGTGGTGAACCCGGAGATACTGCCGAGCTCGAGGGGGAGGAAATCGAAAAACAGCGTCCGGTCGGTACGTGTGGCGAGCGATACCATGCGGCCGCGCCGGTCGTCGGGCACCCGGCCATAGATGTACTGCAGGTTCGTCGTCTTGCCGGACCGCCCCGGCCCGTAGTAGACGATCTTACAGGTGATCTCTCGGGTGGTGAAGTTGACTAGTGACACGGCTACTGTCCGAACAGGGTCGCCAAGCTCTCGCTCAGCTCGCGCTCGAAATCCGCCGCCAACACCGCTCTGGGTTTCTCCTCCACCGGAGCGGCGGCCGCCAAATCCTCTACGAGCTCCTCGAAGAATAACTGCACCAACCCGACCGAGGAGTCCGGTCCGTAAACTACTAGCGCGAGCAGCCGCCCGCGCGGCGTATCGAACCCACCGAGGAAGATGCCGTGCTGCACGCCCTGGTGATTGAGCGCGGTGAATTCCTGGTCGTTGAGCATCTTCGCGATCTCACCGGTCGAGGCTACGATGGCGGCTCCGAGGGCGGCCGCCGCCATCACGTCGACGGCGCGCGTGAATCCATGTTGCGCCAGGACCTGCCCGGCCGGAGTCATGAGGAGCGTAAGGCGGGCACCGGACTCCGCAATGAACCTCTCGAGGGGCGCGAGGGTCCACGACTCGACCGCGCGAGTCTGTCTCACGTCACCACCTCCGCTGCCCTAAGCATCTCGAGACGCACCAGGCCGACGTTCATGTGCGGTTCCCCGACCGCCACCACCAGCACGCCGTCGGGCGCCGGAACCACTACCAGAGTCCCACCATCACCTTGGAGGTGCAGGAAGTGGGGGATCCCGCCAACCGCTGATTCCATCGCTTGTCGGAACCGTTTCGCGAGGCTTGCCGCCAAGGCCGCCACGGCGTTCCCACGGACGCCTTCCATGAGTGACTCGGCCACGATCAACCCGTCTTCGCCCGCCACCAGCATCGCACCGCGCACACCGCGCACGCGGGTGATGTTGTCCAAGGCCTGGCGGAATGGCCCGGTCACAGTTGCTGCTCCGAAAGCCACTGGCGGGCAATATCGGCGGCCCGATCGGCAAGCATAGCCAGCCGTCCGGAGGGCACACTCCGGTCACGTACGATGAGCAACAGCGTCTCCTCAGTCGGCGGTGTCACGTAGACGTTCCCCTCGGGGCCCTCCGCCACGATCCATCGCCAATCGCCCAGCTGCAGCATCCGTGCGGTCCGCTCCGCCTCCTGAGCGGCACCGGCGAGATACGCGGCCACAGGCTCCGAGACATCGTGGCCTCCGACCCCCCGCAAGCGACCACCCAGTACCAGCCCCCGGTCGTCTACCAGCAGCATTCCGCGGTCGGCGCCTTCGAGCCCAGCGAAGACCGGCTCCGAGGACACGCCGTCCGCCATGGCCTCCGCCTCGGCCAGGGCGTTCCGGACCGTATGCAGCCCTCTCACCACGCTCTGGTCCGCCGGATCGGCCGCAAGCGCCAGCTCCAAGTGATCCAGTGCCCCGTCCAGGTCACCGGCCCGGAAGCACAGAAACCCCATGCCCTTGTGCGCTCCGAGATGGCGTGGATCCTGCTCCAAGACCCTGGACCACACCTCGCGAGCCGAGCCGTACTCCCCACCATCCAGCAAGATGCGAGCGTACAGATCGTGCCCGTCGATGAGATCCGGGTGGTGTTCCAGACCATTCACCACGATGCGGGTCGCCGCGTTCGTCTGCCCACGACGGCGCAGAGCCTCCCCCAATTCCAGGAACACCAGGCTCGAGGGATCCCGCGCCAGCTCAGCACTCAGGGCCTTGATGTCGCTAGCCACTTGGACCCCGTAACAATGTTCCCAGGGTCTCGGCCGCCTGGACCGCTTCGCGCACCCGCCGCAACTCCTCTGGATTCTCCTCGCTCTGTTCACCGATCTTCAGCCATCGCTGCCACCACTCGATGGCCTCGCCGAACCGCCCCTGCCGGGCCAGCGCATCACCCAGCAATCGGTGCGCCGGCGCCACGAGGGGATCGAGTCGCAAGGCCCGGCGGAGATGCTGCTCGGCCTCGGGGGGCTGGTTCCCCAACAGACTCAAGTGACCGAGCAGTACGTGGACCGCCGGCTCGTGGGGGAACTGGGCGTGCGCCGAGTCGGCCCACGCCTGAGCCGACGCGACGTCGCCACCGTCCAGGGCCGTTGCGGCACGCTGCAACACCTCTTCCAGATCCTCGCCTTCCCCGGTCGACCGGCCGGCGGCGGGGCTGCCCCGCGCAATGCTGATGAGGCCCGCGCTTTCCAGGCCGAACGCGGTCTTGGCGATGTCGAAGTCCGATCGCCCAAGCGCTTCGGCAATGGCCCGCAGGTCCCGGTCTCCGTCAACCGCGGCCAGCACCTCCCATTCGGCGGGCAGGAGATCCAACCCACCGTGGTCCCCGCCCGCGGCTGGTGCCAGGCCAGGGACCACACCCATGTGAGGGATCTTGGGCTCGATGCGGGACCATTCGTCGATCCGGCGCGCTCCCTCCATCAAGAGGGACTCGGTGGATATCCGTACGGTGGCGTCAGCAGGCACTTCCTGCAGCGGGCCTTCGACAAACGAGAAGTACCCTTCGCGCCAGTTCATGACCTCGAAGATCACCTCTTCGACCTGGAAGGAGACCTGCCGCTCCAGCTCGCGCTGGGAGGCCGCACCGATGTCGATCAGGATCTCACCCAGGCGCCGCTTGTCTCCCTGCTGTTGCATGTCACGGGCCCGGTGCAGGTCTGCTTCGGTGATTTTCCCCGCCCGCAGCAGCAGTTCACCGAGCGGATGGGGATTGCTCTGAATCGCCGCGTACACGACCGCCCCGTTGTCGAAATAGACCGTTCCTTTGTTATGTCGCAGGGTCGAGGTGACGGTCAGCACGCCGGTCTTCCGACTGAGGTCCAGCAGTTGGAAGACGTCGTGGATGCCGAGTTCCTTCAGCGGGCCTTCGATCGCCATGAATTAGGCGGCCTCGGTCTGGAAGATGTGCTGCAGATCGAGAGCCGTGCGCGCATGCTTGCGGGCACGCTGCGCGTAGGAACCCGCTGGATCGATGCTGATGACGCGTTCCCACCGCTCCACGGCCAAGCGGTAGCGTCGTTGCCGGGCGTAGGCGATGCCAGCATAGAAGAGGGCAGCGAGGTGCTCACGGTCGTACGCCAGTACGCGGTCGAAGGCCTCGAGCGCCCGATCAAGTCGACTATCATCGAGGAGCGCTATCCCGAGGGCGAGCAGCGCCTCGATGGAAGATGGGTCGTCCGTCAGGACATCCACCAGGAGGTTGACGGCCTCACCGGGAGAGCCGGTTTTCCGGTGGAGTTCCGCGAGGGCCAGGGTGGCGTCGAAGAACGTGGGGAGCCTCTCCAGCGCTGCGCGGTAGGCGCTCTCCGCGGCTTTCCAATCCTGCCGCGCCTCGTGCACCTTCCCCAGGTCCAGTTGTGCCTGGACCAGTCGGGGGTCTACGGCCAGGGCGCCTTCGTACGCCTGCCTGGCGGTGGTCAGGTCACCCATCCCGACGGCGATGTCCCCTTCCAGCTTGAGGAGATCGGCGCGCTGCGGTGCTCGATTCCGGGCCGCCTCGAGCGCGTCTAGGGCGCTAGCCGGATTTCCCGCCGCCAGGCGCACCTCTGCCTGGGTCACCAACACGTCGATGTCGTCGGGGCACTCGTCGGCCAGCGCGTCGGCGTCGCCCGCTGCCTCGGCGCCGCGGCCCAGGGCCAGGAGCTGCCGAACCTCACCCAGGCGGGCGTCCGACCGCTGGGGCTCCTGATGGCGGGCGGAGCGATACCGCTCGAGTGCCTCGCCGTGCAGTCCTCGCCGGGCGTAGATCTCACCCAGCAACACGTTGGCGTCGGCCTCACTCGCGCCCCGGTCCACCGCCCGATTGGCCTCGGCCGCGGCGAGCTCGAAGAGCCCTTTGTTCAGGTAGTCGCGGGCGAGGTCGAAACGATCACCAGCACGTCCCGCCGCCGGCTTCGTCTCCGCCCCCTCCAGCTCCGCGAACAGGTTATCCAGCAGACTGGTATCGAATGCGATCCCTTGCGACGACAGCTCCGTCACCACATCCCCCGAAATCTCGGGCACGATGGCAATCGTGGGATCTTCATACTGGAGGTCGATGGCGAGGCGAAACTTCTGTGGCACGTAGTAGGGATCGAGGTTCTGCGCTCGCGTCACCGCACGCAGTGCTCCGTCGTAGTCGCCCTGGCGCGACAGCGCAAAGCTCAGGTTGTAGTGCGCTTCAGCCGAATCGGGATCGGCCTCCACCGCCCTGGCAAACGCGTTGCGGGCATCAGCAATGCGATCGATTTCCGTCAGCACGAGGCCAATCCCGTTCCAGGCCACTGCCGAGGTGGGCTCGATCTGGAGCACTTGCCGATACACTTGCATTGCCAGCTGGAAGCGTCCCAAGTTGAACAGCAGGAGACCGAGATTGAGGCGCGGAATCGCAAGGTCGGGTCCGTGCAGCATGGCATCCCGCAGCAACTCAATGGCCTCTTCGGTCAGCCCTACCTGTGCCAGGCCGATCCCCAGGTTGTTTTGCGCCAGGGGGTATTCCGGATCACATTCGTGTGACCGGCGGTACGACTCGATTGCCTCATCGAACTGCCCCAACTGGTGCAGCACGACGCCGCGCTCGTTCCACAGCTTTGCCGAGTCCGGCAGTTCGGCGACCAGCCGATCGTAGAGCTCGAGGGCGGCGACATGGTCACGTTTGAGCAGCTGGACTTCCGCCACAGCCTGTAGCACCAACCGCCGGTCCTCTCCTCGCTCCAGCGCCAGGCGGTATTCCCGGAGTGCTTCGTTGTAGTAGCCCTGCTGCCGGAAGGCGAGACCGAGGTTGTAATGCGCCAGAGCGCCCGCCGGCACCTGCTCCACCTCAGCCAGCGCCGCGGCGCGCGCGCGCTGCTCTGCCAGCGGCTCGAGCGAGAGGTTGGTCTGGGCGCGGCCCAAGGTGGGGTTGAGTTGAATGGCGCGTTTCGTCGCAGCACGCGCCTCCTCGTGCCGACCCAGGTCACCGAGCACGAAGGCCATCTGGTACTGGGCGCCAGCATTCTCCGGATTGAGTTCGACCGCTCGAGTCAGGGCCGCCAGGGCTTCAGTGCTGAGCCCTCGATTGTACAGCACCTCCCCTAGATACTGGTGGACGACGCTACTCTCGGGATCGAGGAATCCTGCCTGTTCCAGCCATTCCGTGGCGGCGTCTAGCTTGCCGCGGTTCTTCTCCGCGAGCCCGAGCTGGATGAGCGCGGCGACATTGGCCGGATCGCGCGCGACCAGCGCCTGGAACTCGTCGGCGGCTGCATCATACTGGCCGAGGGAGGCATAGGCTCGCCCCAGTTCCCATCGCGCGCCGGGGTCGTCCGGGTCGGTGCGCAGCCGTTCTCTGAATTCCGCAATGCGGCGATCGTAGTAACCGGTTTGGGCGTAGGCGATCTCCAGATTGCGGTGGGCCACCTGCATCTTGGAATCGAGCTCCAGGGCACGCTGGAACTCGGCAATCGCGTCCTCGACCAGGCCCTTGCGGTAATACAGCACGCCGAGGTTGTTGTGGGCGCCCGCATCGGAGGGATCGATCCGGCG
>WVYX01000187.1 GCA_011772755.1 Gemmatimonadales bacterium | reverse complement strand
GCAGCTCACTAGCGAGCTGGAAGACCTACGCCAGCAGCTGCTGCAGTACCAGCATCGGCCCGTGGAGTTCGCGCAGGCTGGCGAAACCCTGCTGAGCTTGGAGCGGGCGGTCCAGCAGTCGGTCGACGGCATCTGCGTGGCCGACATGGACGGCGTAGTCCGCTTCGCGAATCCGGCCTGGTTGCGCATGCATGGCTACGCCGAGCACGGGCTCCCGGCGGTTGTCGACCAACACATCCGCATCTTTCACACCGACGAGCAGTATGCCGGCGACGTGGTCCCGTTCTTGGAGCGCCTCAAGCACGCCGATGCGCATGAGGGAGAGGTCGGGCATGTGTGCAAGGACGGGCGAAGCTTTCCCGCCTGGATGACCGCATCAGTGCTCAAGGACGAGCAGGACACACCACTCGGCTTCGTGGGCATTGCCCGGGACATCACCGAGAGCAAGCGGGCCGAGCAGGCGCTGCGGGAAAGCGAGCAGCGGTATCAGGATCTCTATGACAACGCCCCTGACATGTATTTCACGGTGTCCGAGGACGGTACCGTATTGTCCGCCAACGCTTCGGGGGCGAAGCACCTCGGCTACACCAGAGAGGAGCTGATCGGGGGACCAGTGTGGGTGGTAGTCCACCCAGACGATGAGCCCCGCATTCGACAACAGGTCGAGGGAATCTTCAAGGGCGAAGGCGAAACAGAGGAATTGCGATTCCGCAAGGTGCGCAAGGACGGATCCGTCCTCTGGGTTCACGAGCGGGTCAGAGTGATTCCCGGGCGGGAGGGATCCCCGAGGGCTCTCCAGATCGTCTGTCGGGACATCACGGACCACAAGCAGGCGGAAGAGGCGCTCCGCGCCAGCGAGGAACGCTACCGGGATCTGGTAGAGCACAGCCATGGGCTCATCGCGATTCACGACCTCGACGGCACCATCCTCGCCACCAACCCGGAGGCAGCTAGATCCCTCGGCCACGAGCCGCCGTTCGGTGTGGGACTGAACCTGGTAGACATCCTGGCACCAGACGTGCGCTCGGAGCTTCCCGCGTATCTCCAGCGCATCAGACAGGAAGGCTGGGACGAGGGTGTCATGCGGGTGGTGACAAAGTCGGGAGAGCAACGTATCTGGGCGTACCGCAACGTGCTGCGACAGGAAGGTGAGCGTGAGCCGTACGTGTTGGCAATCGCCCTCGACATCACCGACCTCAAGCGGGCGGAGCAGTCAGCGCGGCAGTCGGAATTGAGATACCGCACGTTGGTGGATCACGCCACCTATGGCATCTACCGATCTAGTGCCGACGGCCGATTCCTCGCCGCCAATCCGGCGATGGCGAAGATGCTGGGCTACGAGTCGGCCGATGAGCTACTGGCACTCGACCTGGCCCGGGATGTCTACGTGGACCCAACGGAGCGGGCCAGGCTGGTCGAGGAGTACAAGGACACCGACGCCGTTGACGAGCTGGAAGTCGAGTGGAAGCGTAAGGACGGGGAGCAGGTGATTGTCCGGCTGAGTGGACGGGTGCTCCGAGACCCTGCTGGAGAGTTCGATGGCTTCGAGATGATCGCAGACGACGTGACAGAGCGACGGGCTCTGGAGGAACAGATTCGGCAGGCACAGAAGATGGAGGCGATCGGCCAGCTCACCGGCGGCATCGCCCATGACTTCAATAACATCCTCACCATCATTCTTGCGAATGCAGACCTGGTCGGCGCCGCCCTGCCGTCGGACCAGAAAGATGCCGAACACGATCTCAAGGAGCTCCGAGCCGCGGCCCGCCGCGGCACCGCCATGGTCAAGATGTTACTCGGCTTCGGCCGCCGAGAGCTGCTTTCTGTCAAGCCCGTGGACATCGGCCAGCTCGTGGCACGGTTGTCCGTCAGCCTACGGCGGCTGCTCCCAGAGGACATCGACGTTCGTGTGTTCTGCGAGTCGCCACGTCTCCACGCCCAAGCGGATCCGGGAACGATCGAGCAGATACTGGTGAACCTGGCCACCAACGCCAGGGACGCGATGCCGGACGGAGGCCTCCTTCGCATCGAGGTCCGGCGGGCCTGGCTGGATGACGATCACGTGGCGCAGCACGGCTGGGGAGAACCCGGGGAGTACGTGTGCGTGGCGGTGAGCGACACCGGCATGGGCATGGACGACCGCACGCGACGCAAGATTTTCGAGCCCTTCTTCACCACCAAGGAACCAGGCGTTGGCACCGGCCTGGGCATGGCGATGATCTACGGCCTGGTGAGACAGCAACGGGGCTTCGTCGACGTCCAGAGCGAGCCAGGGGAAGGCACCACAGTAAAGGTCTATCTCGTCCGTGTCCATGAACCGGAACGGGCGGCCGCGGCGACGGCGACCGAGGAAGCGTTGCACCAGGGGACCGAGACGGTCCTGGTGGTGGAGGACGAGGAGCCGATCCGCCGGGTGGCACAGCGGACGCTGGAGCGGTTCGGCTACCGAGTGCTGCTGGCCGCCGATGGCGAGGAAGGGCTGAACACGTTCATATCCAACAAGGCCGACATCGACCTGGTGATCACAGACCTGGTGATGCCCAAGATGAGCGGCCCCGACTTGTACACCGCCATCAGCAGCGAGAGCCCCGCGCCGAAGTTCGTCTTTACCAGCGGCTATGGGGCGCGGGATATCCGAGCCGGTGCGACACTCGACGCCACGGTTCCCTTCCTGCCTAAGCCCTGGACGCTCACGGAGCTTCTGGTGCGAGTGCGGGAGGCGTTGGACGGCGAGCTGTGAGGGGTGCGCGGTGCACGGGGAGCGGTCCTAGGTTCTTGGTCGTCGGGACCTGGGATAGGTGTTCGGGACCCGGGATCCAACCTGAGCACCTCCTAGGACCGAGGACCTAGGACCCAGGACCGCGCACTGCGTACCGCTCACCACGCACCTCGTATCTCGTACCTGGTACCTGGAACCCCACACGTCACACCCAGCCGTAGAGCCGAGTAAACGCCCCATTCCCCGGATACGTCTCATGATCAAACGGGCCACTCCGGAGCGCTCTTGAGCGACACCCTGCGCCTCAGTCAGGCAGTGACACCGCTGGTCCGGAAGGCGCAGGCCGGCGACCGGGAGGCGTTCCGGGAGCTGGTACGAGCGTGCTATCAGCAGATCTATCGGTGGGCGCTCGGCCAAACGGGGGATCCCGACGATGCCGATGATGTCACGCAAGAGGTGCTGGTGCGGCTCCATCGCCAGCTCTCACGCTACCGGGCGCAGGCGCGCTTCACCACCTGGCTCTATCAAGTCACGCGCAACGCTGCGGCCGACCTCCACCGGCGGCGCAAACGACAGGAGCGGGTGGCGTCGCGCTGGGAGGCGGCGGCGAGCCCCGAGGAAACAGAGGACCAGTTGGAGGCAATCCACCAGGCGGAGGTGATGGAACTGGTGAAGTCATTCTTCGACGAGCTACCGGATCGGCAGCGGGAGGTTTTCGACCTGGTGGACCTCCAAGGGCTCACACCCACCGAGGTGGGCAAGATACTCCAGATGAACCCCGTGACAGTCCGAGCGCATCTGTTCAGAGCTCGGCGCAGCATCCGAGGGCGAATCATGGCCGAGCACCCCGAACTGATGGAGGAGGCGTACCGATGACGTGTGTCGAAGCCCGGGAGCGGCTGCTGGAGGCGGATCTCTCGCAGCTCCGGGGCGAGGGTGACTGCGAGCTCAGTCGCCACGTTCGCACGTGCGCCCGGTGTCGTCAGGTGGCCCAACTCATCCTGGAACAGGAGCGGGCGCTGGGGCGGGCTCTCGCAGAGCAGCGCCCGCGGGTTGCCGTGGATGACGCGCTCCGGACAGCCGAAGGGGCTGCGAGGCGACGGCGGCGGCGCCTGCTGGTGGGAGCGGTTCCCGCACTCGCCGCGGCAAGTGTAGTTGCAATGCTACTGGTCCAGAACGGTGGCCCGCCTATGCCACCGCAGCCCACGCGTCCCGTTGCCGAAGCCGCGCTGCCGCCGCCGAGCGTGCAGGCTCCCGCGGGACAGAACGTGGCGATCTTCCAAACCGACAACCCCAACATCGTGGTCGTGTGGCTCTTCTAGAGCAGGAGTGAATCATGAGACGGTTCCAACAATCCGCCTTGCTGATGCTTGCAATCGGAACGGCCGCCTGCGGCGGACCGACGCTCGACACCCGTACGTTTGAGCTCCAGTACCTCGACGCGAATGAGGCGGAGCGGATGGTAGATCCCTACATCTACAGCGACCGGCCCGAGGGAGCGGGTACCATGAGCGCCGTCGGCAATACGCTGACCGTTCGGGAGACCCCGGACAACCTGGAGAAGATCGCCCGAGTGCTCGCCCAGTTCGACAGACCGAAACCGCGGGTGCGGCTGCACTTCCAGCTCATTGAGGCGGACGGTGCCACGACCACCGATTCGGCGATCGCCGACGTGGAAGCCGAGTTGCGGAAGCTGTTCAGATACCGAGGATACAGGCTCCTCAACGAGGCATACATCGGAGGTACCCAGAGGAGTCACGTGGAGCAGGTCGTGGGCGAGCAAGGTGAAGTCACCGATGATGCCTGGATGATTACGGCTCGGATCGGAAACGTCCGCGCCGTGGGTGACTCTGGTACAGTCGAGCTCACCGTCGGTGTGCGGAGCTTGCGGCGTGGGGCGCTGGAGACGACGCTGATCGCGCGCTCCGGACAGCGATTCGTGGTGGGGAACGCCCAGCTGTTGCGGGGTGGCGGTACGCTGATCGTGACGGTGCGCCCGGAGCTGGTGTTCTGACGCCTTACCGCTGGTTACAGTGTGACGTTCGAGGTTCGCAGGGCCTAGGGCACCAGCCTCGCCGCAGCGGCGCGGTCCACGAACCAGAGCAGGCTCCCGCGAGCCGGACGCAGCAGGGCCGCTGGTAGCGGCGCCGCTGGGTCGCCGGCCACTCCGTGCACCGCACGGGCCAAGACGGGAGCCTTCGCTGCTCCCTGCACCAGGACGACGACCTTCCGTGCCGCGTTGATCAGGTGCAGGGTGAACGTCACCCGGCTGGCGGGCGGCAACGGACTCCTGGTTGCCACCACCAGCCGGCGTTCGTCCCGCAGCCTGGGCGTGTCCGGAAAGAGCGACGCCGTGTGGCCATCGAACCCCATGCCCAGGAGGATCAGGTCGAAGCGTGGGGTTCTCTCACCCGAGGTCCTGCGGATCTCCTCTTCATAGAGCGTAGCCGCCCTGGCGGGATCCAACTCGCCCCGGATGCGGTGCACCGCCTTTTTCTTCATGGAGACTCTGGATAGCAGCATCTCGTTCGCCAGCCGGTAGTTGCTGGACGGATCATCCGGTGGCACACAACGCTCATCTCCCCAGAACCACTGCACCTTCGCCCAATCGATCTGCCCTCGGTGTGGGGGCAACGCCAGCCGCTGGTACAGGTGACGCGGCGTGCCGCCTCCAGCAAGGGCCAGCGCGCATCGTCCGCGGCGGCGCACGGCGTTCCGGGTGGACCGAACCACTTCTCGGGCAGCTCCCTCGGCAAGAGCGGCGGCATCATCGAAAATCAGAACGCGTGTCTCCATGCTCTACCTCACCACGTCAACCGGCCCGTGCCATGCGTCACCGCCCCCTCCCAACAGGCGATCAGCCTCGACGGGTCCCCAGCTTCCGGCCGGATACGAGTGAACCCGTGGCTTCTGATCCAAGAGGGTGCCATACAGTCGCCACGATGCCTCGGCCTCGTCACCGTGCACAAACAGCGTCTGGTCGCCGGTCAGGGTATCCAGCAGCAGCGTTTGATAGGCGTCCGGAATCTCCCCGAAAGCCTCTCGGTAGTGAAAGTGCAAGGGTAGCGTGCGCAGTCGAAACGGCGTGGCGGGTTCCTTCACATCGAAGCACAGCGCGAAACCCTCGTCCGGCTGCAAGGTGAGCACAAGCACGTTGGAGTTCGTGTCACACCCTCCTAGCGACTCGAACAGACAGATCGGCGCCCGATGAAACGTCACCGCGATCTGGGTCAGTCGCCTGGATAGCCGCTTCCCGGTGCGCACGTAGAACGGCACGCCCTGCCAGCGCCATGTATCGATCGACAGGCGCATGGCCACGTAGCTCTCCGTGCGCGAATTCGGAGCGACACCCGGTTCCTCCAGGTACCCGGCCGCGTGCTTGCCATTGATCTGTCCGGTGCTGTACTGGCCGAAGACGACATCCTCAGAGCGGATTTCAGAAATGGAACGTAGCACCTTGATCTTTTCGTGGCGCACCGATTCGGCGTCGAACGTCGCCGGTACCTCCATGCCGATCAACGATACCAGCTGCGTGACGTGATTCTGGACCATGTCACGCAGCGCCCCAGCCTGCTCATAGTATCCGGCGCGCAGCTCGACGCCGAGGCTCTCCGCAACCGTGATCTGGACGTTCCGCACGCGATCACGGTTCCACAGCGACTCGAAGATCGCGTTGGCGAACCGGAAGACGAGGAGGTTCTGAACCGTTTCCTTGCCGAGATAGTGGTCGATGCGATACAGCTGCGACTCCGAGAAGTAGCGGTGTGCCACCGCGTTGAGCTCCTGGGCCGATGCCAGATCTCGGCCAAACGGCTTCTCGATCACCAGGCGGGTCCAGCCTGCGCTCCGGTTGAGACCTGCTTCGCCGAGCCCCGTGATGGCGCCGGGATACGCTCCCGGCGGCAACGCCAGATAGAACACGCGATTCCCGGGAAGGTCGTGCTCGCTATCGAGGCCAGCAATTCGCGTTCCGAGTTCCGCATATTCTCGGGCTGTGCCACGCCCGATGCACTGATAATGCAGGCAGCTGTCACACCACGCTGCGATGCCCTCCGGGGTGAATCCGGCCTCAACCAACCCCTCCCTCGCCCACTGCCGGAATCCCTCGTCGTTCATCGCCTCGTCGCGGGCCACACCAAGAACGACGTGACGCTTACCCAAGAGTTGCTTCCGCGCCAAGGTGCACAGGGCAGGAAGCAGCTTGCGCCGTGTCAGGTCACCGGTGCCGCCCAGAATGACGAACGTGTGGGGCTCCACCCGAGTGGTGGTCACGCGCTACCCCTCCCGCCCTACCACGTGTCCGCCGAACTGATTCCTCATCGCGGCCAGCAGCCGGTCGGCATAGGACTCACTATCCCGGGACCGCAAACGCTGGATCAACGAGAGCGCAGCTACCGGGGCCGGGACGTCCAGGTCAATGGCCTCAAATACCGTCCACCGCCCTTCCCCGGAATCGGCGACGTAGGGCGCGATGTCGCCCAGCGTCTGGTCATCCGCCAGGACTCGGGCGGTCAGATCCAACAACCAGGAGCGCACAACGCTGCCGAACCGCCAGATCTCCGCTATCTGATGCAGGTTGAGCTCGAACTCTTCCTTGTGCTTCATCAGCGCGAACCCTTCGGCGTAGGCCTGCATCAGCCCGTACTCGATGCCGTTGTGCACCATCTTCACGAAGTGGCCGGCTCCACTCGGACCTACGTGTCCCCAGCCATGATCCGCTGTCGGCGCCAAGGTTTGGAACACCGGACGTAGGTGTTCCACTGCTTCCTCGCTACCGCCAACCATCAGCGAGTAGCCCTCGGTGAGTCCCCACACTCCACCGCTGGTGCCGACATCGACGAGGTGAAGTCCGTCGGCCTCCAGGTCTGCGGCACGGCGAAGCGTGTCCTTGTAGTAGGAGTTGCCGCCGTCCACGATGAGGTCTCCTCTCGCCAGCAGAGGCCTCAGCGCCTCAATGGTCTGATCCACGGGATCACCGGCGGGCACCATGAGCCACACCGCTCTCCGCACCTCGAGTTGTTTGACCAGCACGTCCAGGGAATCCGCACCCACCGCCTCCTTATGCACTAGCCGCTGCACCGGCTCCGGGTTGCGGTCGTATGCAACCACCCGGTGGCCGCCCGCCAGCAAGCGCTCGCTCATGTTGGCACCCATTCGGCCCAAGCCGATCATCCCGAGTTCCATGTCTAATCTCCTCTAGAGAGAGGGGCTGCGGACGGTCGCTGCTGGTGTTGCGTACTGGGCCCTAGGGATACACCAGGTCAGCCCCCTAGAACACCTCGGCGCCTAACACCGACTACCCAACACGCCGATCCGTCCTTCCGTTTCATCGGAGCACCTCCTGGAGCCTTGCCAGCCCGGCCGCGACGTCAGATCCGAGGTTCACCCGAAGGACCCGCCGACCACGCTGGAGCAGTGCCCCGTAGTCCCCCCGCGCCTGGGCCCGGATCAGAGCGCCAAACGTGTAGTCGGTTTCCGGCACGGCAAAGTCTTCCCCAGGCTCGTCCACCAGTTGCAAGAACAGGCCCGTGTTCGGCCCGCCCTTGTGCAGCTGACCCGTGGAATGGAGGAACCGCGGACCGTAGCCAAGGGTGGTGGCAATCCTGAGTCGGTCTCGCAGGGCGATGCGAATCTCCTGAAGGGCATCAGCGGTCTCGAGCGTCGGCGCAAGGTATGCCTGGAGCGCTACGTAGTCCCCTGGCTTCACCCTTCCGAGCCAGTCCGCCGCCTGCTCTACCAGGCCGTCCGGCTGATCGGCCGAGGCCTCTGCCCTGCCCTCCCCCCCAGTCTCTCCCCTAGCTTGGGCTCCGGCAGCCATTGCCTGGCGGGCCAGGTCCTTGGCCAGCTGGACATCTGGCTGGTTGAAGGGGTGAATCCCCAGCACCGCGCTGGCGACCGCCACGGCAACCTCCCAACGGAACATCTCCTGAGCCAAATCAGCCTTCTGATCCAGACGCGTCCGGACAACCGGGTGGCCCGCTGCCTCGAGAGCAGTGAGACGTGACTCGAGTTCGGCATCCTCATCCCCCTCGAGTGTGAACAGCACGAAGGCCCGGTCCGCACCGTACACGTCGGGCGATGTCGCCGCCTCAGCCTCGACGGGCAGGATTCCCTTCCCGTCTTTGCCCGTGCTCTCCGCAATGAGCTGTTCCAACCAGGCAGGGAAGCTCGCGAGAGCGGACGAGGTGAAGAAGGTGACTTTGTCGCGGCCGGCCTGCGCCAGCTCCCCCAGCGCGCTTCCGAGCACCAGGCCAGGACTGGAGGCCTCGGCGACGCAAAATGCGCCGGCCTCTGCCATGGTCCAGGCCCGGTCCAGCAGAAGGTGGACGTCTATACCAGTCAGTGCCGCCGGAACTAAGCCGAATACCGACAACGCCGAGTACCGTCCCCCCACGTCCTTCGGAGCCCGGAACACCTTGCGAAAGCCGCGGTCGCGGGCCAACCGCTCGAGGGGAGTTTCCGGATCGGTGATTGCAACGAAGCGGCGACCTGGATCGTCGACGCTTCCGCCCACACGATCCCAAAAGGTGCGGAACAGGGAAAGGGTTTCGAGCGTGGTTCCCGACTTGCTGGAAACCACGAAGAGCGTCTCGCTCGGGTCGATGCGCCGCTCGACAGCGTGCACCGCAGCAGGATGCGTGCTGTCAAGCACGATCAGGTCGGGCCATCCCGGCGCGCTGCCAAACGTCGAGGCGAACACCTCGGGCGCCAAACTGGAGCCGCCCATCCCCAGGAGCACGACGTGCGGCAGTCCCTCCTCCCGAACGCCAGCAGCGAAGCGTTGCACCTCATCCAACTGCTCGTGCATCAATTCCGGCAGCGCAAGCCAGCCAAGGCGGTCCGTGAGCTCCGGCGCAGGCGTGGCAGACCAGATGGTGGGGTCCTTCTCCCACAGCCGCCTGCACACGTGAGCGTGGTGCAACTCCCTCACTCGTGCGTTGACGGCTTCCTGATAGGTACCCAGGCTCAGTTGCTGGCGATCTTGCTGCGCGGCAAGCAGCACCTTCCGTTTTTCCTCCAACGCCGTCACGAGCTTCTCAAACGAGCCGGCGAACGCCGCTACACCATGGCGCTGGAGCTGCTCGGTGATCGCCTCCAGGTCCACGCCCAGTTCCGCAAGCTTCGCCAGCGAGGCCTCGGCCTCTTCGACCCCCTGTTCCAGACTCGGCCGGACCTGCCCGTGATCGCGGAACGCGTTGAGGGTCGCCGGGGGCATCGTGTTCACGGTGTCCGCACCGATCAGCTCTTCCACATAGAGCACATCGGAGTAGGCCGGATTCCTGGTACCGGTACTGGCCCACAGGACCCGCTGCGGTCGACCGCCGCGGTTCCGCAAGGCTGCGAACGACTCGCCTCGGAAGATCTCTAGGAACCGCTGATAGGCTCGCTTGGCATTGGCAACGGCGATACTGCCCTGTAGCGCCCTCGCCTCAGGGGTACCTAGCTGATCCAATGCACGATCCACCGCTGTGTCTACGCGGCTTACGAAGAAGGAAGCGACGGAAGCCACGCGACCGGGATCGGAGGAGCGCTTCAGGCCTCTCAGATATGCTTGCGCCACGGCGTCGTAGTGGGACAGCGAGAACATCAACGTCACGTTGACGTTGATGCATTCGGCGATGAGGGTCTCGATAGCGGGAATGCCTTCCTCGGTGGCCGGCACCTTGACCATCAGGTTCGGACGGTCCACTGCCCGCCACAACCGCCGCGCGTCGGCCACCGTCCCGGCCGTGTGATGGGCGAGCCGGGGGGAGACCTCGAGGCTCACGAAGCCATCGGCACCCAACGTCTCCTCGTACACCGGCCGCACGATGTCACAGGCCATGCGTATGTCTTCGATGGCCAGGGCCTCGTACAACGCCTGGGGGTCTGCATGACGATCGTCAAACAGCATGCTGCCGAGCGCTTCGTCGTAGTCGTCGCTTCCGGCAAGGGCCTTCTCGAAGATGGTCGGGTTGCTGGTCACCCCCCGGAGCCCGTCCTCCTCAACCAGCCGCGCCAGCTCGCCGCTGGTCATGAGTGTGCGTCGGATGTAATCCAGCCACACCGACTGCCCCTGTTGCTGCAACACCTTCAGCGGGTTCATACGGATGACCTCACTCCACGTTGTGCCGCGCCCACGCGGCGGCCCCAACAGTCCCCGCATACTTGCCAAGCGCGGGCCGCACGATCTCGAGCTGACGCAGCGCGACAGCGAGGGCCCGCGCCTCGATCTGCTGGCGCACCAAGTCCACGAGGCCCGGCAATCCGTCCGTGACGCCTCCCCCCAGAACGATGAGGCACGGGTTGAAGGCGTTCGCGATGGAAGCGACACCGGCACCGAGCGCTTCGGCGACCTCTTGCACCAGCCGACGGGCCAGCGGATCGCCAGCGCGCGCGGCCCGGGACACGGTGGCGGCCGTGATCACGCGCGCTTCCCCACCGGCGAGACACAGCAACGCCGCACCCTCCTGCGGCTCGGCGACGACCACCTCCTGAGCCCTCCGCGCAATGGCCCACCCGCCAGCGTAAGCTTCGAGGCACCCGTGGTTGGGACAACTGCATGGCGGACCCCGTAGGTCGACGGTGATATGGCCCAGCTAGCCGCCACTGCCACTGCAACCGCGGAGAAGCTGGCCACCCGAGATCACACCACCCCCGACGCCGGTACCGACGAACAGCGTCACGAGGTCGTCGACACCCTGGCCTACCCCATGGGTCCACTCGCCGTATGTGGCTGCCTGGACGTCGTTGAGGACGAACACCGGCATGTTCAGCCGCTCTCGCAGCCGTGCTTGTAGCGGAAAATCGTCCCATCTCAGGTTGGGCGCGTGCAGCACGGTCCCCGCCGCCGGATCGACCTGCCCCGCAACGCCGATCCCCACAGCGGCCACCGGGTCGCTCAGTTCCGGCAAGCATCCGTCGAGCACGCAGGCGGTGAGCGTTGCCATGACACCCTCGGGACCCCGTTCGGCTCCCGTGGCTCGACGGCTTCCCCCGACGATCTCGCCGGAGGAGGTGACTACGGCGGCCTCGACCTTCGTGCCTCCAAGATCGACACCGATGGTCACCGCCCCAGTGCCAACCTCGTCAGCGTTGGCATGCCTGCTTCCCATCGCCGCTCCTTGGGTGACTCACTTCAAGCACGATTACGACCGCTCACACCACTGCGCAAGCGGCAGGCCAGGATGGCACGGGTGGCCAAGACACTGGGCTCTCGAATGCAGAAGCTGAAGATAGCCGTGCCGGGTTCCCACCGATCAAGGCCTGCCGTGAGATAGACGTAAGAAGAACCCGCCAGGGGGGGAAACAGGCCCCGAAAGCCCTCACCTCCGCGCTTCAAAGAACTCCCGCAGCACGCCACCACACTCTTCCTCCATCACACCACCCGTCACCTCGGGCCGATGATTGAGCTTGGGATGCCGCAGGAGATCACCGACGCTACCCGCCATACCCGCCTTGGGATCGTACGCCCCGAACACCACTCGACTCACCCGAGCGAGCACAATGGAGCCGGCGCACTGGGCGCACGGCTCCAGGGTGACGTACAACGTCGCGCCCTCCAGGCGATCCGTCTCCAGCACCTCCAGGGCGCGACGCATGGCAAGGAGCTCGGCGTGCTGCGTGAGGTCGCGGCGGGCGATGGTCTCGTTGTGGGCCCTGCTGACGACACGCCCGTCGAACACCACGGCGGCGCCGACGGGAACTTCACCCGCAGCAGCACCCTTCCGCGCCTCCGCGAGGGCGGCATCCATGCCGAGGCGGTCGGCTGGCGACGTCGGGGGGCGCTTGGGAACTGGAGGAGTCATGCGGTGCTCGGGGCTGAGGACGAGGTTCTCGGGACTCGGCACCGGATACTCACGAATCTACGTCCGCCGCAAGCAGGTGCGAAATCGCCCGCGGATGCACTCGCCAATCGCGCGCCAACCGCCCTTCTTCCTCAGCACGCTGCCACTGGTGTAATCGAATGCACGCAAACACCCCTGGTCGTCGCGTCGAGTGATTCCGGCGTTGAAACGCCGGCTCGGCGGCGCTGGCGCGCCGATGCGACGTAAACGGCGCCTCGTAGCAATCAAGTGCTTTAGCACGCGCCCGCCGAAAGGCGGCCGAGCCGACGCTTCAGCGCCGCACACTTGGGGCGCGCTGCAGAAGGGGTGCCGAAAACGGTGCGGGCAGGCGTTGGACCGACCACCCGGGACCGAGAACCGAACACCGAGGGCACAGAGATCAGCCAGACACCCCAGCCGGCTCCGGTTCCGGCGCCCCCGACGCCGGTATGCGGATGAATTCCAGTTCCTTGCCGTCGCCCGACGGCGTCACCCGCACCAGGTCGCCCTCCCCGTACTCACCCTCGAGAACGGCCAGGGCCAACGGGTTCTGGATGCGTCGTTGAAGGACCCGCTTGAGCGGCCTCGCGCCGTACACCGGATCGAAGCCTTCCGCGATCAACAGCGCCTTCGCCTCAGGAGTTACCTCGACCCGAAGTCGCCGGTCGGCCAGAAGCTGCTGGACTCGGGCGAGCTGCAGATCGATGATCAGCATCAACTCTTCCCGGCCCAGCCGCCGGAACACCACGACGTCATCCACCCGGTTCAGAAACTCCGGCTTGAACGTCTGGTGCAAGGCCTCGATCACGCGCCCCTCGGCCTTCTCCCACTCCCGCTCACCGTACTCCAGAATCCACTGGCCACCGACGTTGGACGTCATGATCAGCACCGTGTTCTTGAAGTCCACCGTGCGACCCTGGCCGTCGGTGAGCCGGCCGTCATCCAGAATCTGCAGCAGCACGTTGAAGACGTCTGGGTGGGCCTTCTCGATCTCATCGAACAGGACCACCGAGTACGGCCGACGTCGCACCGCTTCGGTTAGCTGACCGCCCTCCTCGTAGCCAACATACCCAGGGGGCGCCCCGAGCATCCGGGCTACGGTGTGCTTTTCCTGGTACTCAGACATGTCGAGGCGCACCATGGCACGCTCGTCACTAAACAGAAACTCAGCCAGCGCCCTGGCCGTCTCGGTTTTGCCCACGCCGGTGGGACCGAGGAAGATGAAGCTACCGATCGGCCGGTTGGGATCCTGAAGTCCGGCCCGGGATCGGCGCACCGCATTCGCCACCGCCGAGACCGCCTCGTCCTGGCCGATCACGCGGCGGTGCAGCTCGCTCTCCAACCGCGTGAGGCGCTCCCGCTCTGACTCCAGCATCCGGCTTACCGGGACACCGGTCCAGCGGGCCACGATCTCGGCCACGTCCTCCGCGTCTACCTCTTCCTTGAGGTACTTTACGTTCGCCTGGATCTCATCCAGCCGCTGCTTCTGACGCTCGATCTCCGCCGCGAGCTCAGGCACACGACCGTAGCGGATCTCGGCCGCCTTCTGGAGATCACCGTCCCGCGTCACCTTCTCCGCTTCGATCCGTGCATCCTCAAGCTCTACTTTCTTCTCTCGCAGCAGCGTAATGGCAGCCTTTTCGGCCTGCCACTGGGCCTTCATGGCCTGCGCGCGCTCGTCGAGCTCGGAAAGCTCCTTGCGAAGCGCCTCGAGCCGCTCCTTGCTCTCCCGATCCTTCTCTCGGGCGAGCGCCTGCTCCTCGATCTGCAGCTGGATCTTGCGGCGCTCGACCTCGTCGATCTCCTGGGGCAGACTGTCGATCTCGATGCGCAAGCGGCTCGCCGCCTCGTCCACGAGATCGATGGCCTTGTCAGGCAGATGGCGGTCGCCCACGTACCGGTCGGACAGCATCGCCGCCGCCACCAGTGCAGCATCGGTGATCCGAACGCCGTGATGAACCTCGTAGCGCTCTTTGAGTCCCCGGAGAATCGCGATGGTGTCCTCCACCGACGGCTCGCCCACAAACACGGGCTGGAACCGCCGCTCCAGGGCTTTGTCCTTCTCCACGTGTTTGCGGTACTCATCGAGGGTTGTGGCTCCCACCACGTGGAGCTCACCCCGTGCAAGGGTCGGCTTCAACATGTTCGAGGCATCCACCGCCCCTTCCGCCGCTCCCGCACCCACTATCGTATGCAGCTCGTCGATGAAGACGACGAACTTGCCCTCCTGACTCGTGATCTCCTTCAGAACGGCCTTGAGGCGCTCCTCGAACTCCCCGCGGTATTTCGCTCCGGCGAGAAGCTGCCCGATGTCGAGCACGATGATCCGCTTCCCTTTGAGAGACTCCGGTACGTCACCGTCGACTATGCGCTGCGCCAGCCCCTCGACGATCGCCGTCTTCCCGACGCCGGCCTCGCCGATCAGCACGGGGTTGTTCTTGGTGCGCCGCGAGAGGACCTGAACCACGCGACGGATCTCTTCGTCCCGCCCGATGACTGGGTCCAGGTCGCCGCGTCGTGCTAGGTCGGTGAGGTCCCTGGTGAACCGCTCCAAGGCCCGGTACTTCTGCTCGGGGTCCACGTCGGTTACCCGATGGCTGCCCCGCACCGCCTCCAGCGCCCGGAGCAGCTCGTCCTTGTCAACGCCACGGGCTTTGAGCAACTCGCGGGCGGACGTGCCCTTAGTATCCACCAAGCCCACCAACAGGTGCTCCGTGGACACGTAGGCGTCGCCCAGCTCCTGGGCGAGAGCATCGGCCCGATCCAGGGCCGCGCTCAGCTCCCGGGCCATGGACGGGCTCGATCCGCCAGTCTGCGTTGGCAGGCGCTCGAGCTCCCGCTCGACATCCGCACGGAGTTCCGTGACGCTGACCCCAGTCTTTTGCAGTACCGGCACGACGATGCCCTCTTCCTGCTGCAGCAACGCCAGGAACAGGTGCGCGTCATTGACCACCGGATTGCCACGGGCGCTCGCACTCAAGGTGGCCTGTTGCAGTGCCTCACCGGCTTTGACTGTCAATCGTTCGGGTCGGAGCATATCCTCATAGCCTTCAGCCTTCAGCGTTCAGTCATCAGAGATTGCCAACCACACACCACCAACAACACACCGCCAACAACTCACCACCAACCCGCAGTGTTGCAACCTACGTGCCGAGGGATCGCGCCCAAACGGCACCGAATTATGCCAGAAAGACAGACGCGCCGGCAGTGCTGCCGGCGCGTCGTACAACATCTCTCACATTGCGTTGGGCTCGTGCGCGGGCTCCTCTATTTCACGATGGTCATCTTCTTGGAGACCGTCTTCCCGTTCACCGTCAGCTGGTAGACATACACCCCTGACGCGGCCTCCCGGTTGGTCCCCAGAACCTTCCCATCCCAATACCCCGCGTAGTCACCCGTCCCGTTCCAGACAAGCGACACGTTGTCCAGCAGCTCGCCGGTACCCTGGAGAATCGGCACCGCCACGAGCTGGGCAAGGATGTTGTAGATCCTGAGACTCACCACCGGCGGCCGGCCGCTCGACCACAAAGAGCGATCCAGCGAGAACGGGATCGTCGTCTCGGGATTGAAAGGATTCGGGTAGTTCCTGTGCAGCTGCACCGTCGGCGGGGCAGCCGTGGTGTCCTGCGCCTGTGCGACCGCTGGTGCAGCGATCAGGAGCCCGAGCGTTACTGCTGCCCAGGCCGACAGCCTCATGTCAAGCTCCTATCAGACGAAAAAGGTTCGGTTATGATTCCCCTTCGGCTTGAGTGCGTATGTTCCCAATTGACTACAAGTTACGCGATAACACCGACCCTTGTCAAGCATCCTATTGCAGTCTGGAAGCCGCTGGACCCACCCGTCGAGTGTCCCCCTCCCTCACGGTGTAGCCAGCGCCGTCCAGCCACTCCAGCACGGGAATCAGGTACTTGCGCGTAAGTCCTGTCCGCTTCCGGAGTTGGGCCGGCGTCGCCCGACCGAGCTTCCCGACCTCATCTACTATGTCGTCGCGAAGTCGGTCCAACGCACTCCGATCATAATATCGGTCCTTGCCGACCCGGACCGCTGTGTGCTGTCGCACAAGGTACCCGGCGAGCTGGAGCGCAGCCTCCGCCGGGACCTCGTCGGCAAGCTCCGCCCCTGTCCGACCACGAGAACCAGCCGCCGTCAGTGCAGCCCGGACCCGCTCCATCCATACCGCCTGCTGGTCCGAGAGCCGGGGCCGGAAGTCCGCCAGGCGAGCTGTGCCGCCTTCGATAGCGACGCGGCCTTCCCGGGCGAGCCGATCGTGTACATGGTCGGCCAACTCGGGAGACGTCACCACCGACCGTAGCAGCTCCCGGGGCATGCCCGGCTCGAGCGGATGCTGTTGGTGATACCCCGCGAGGGCCTCCAGGGTCGCCGCACGGGCCTGTTCCACGACGGTGGCCGCCACTAGGCGGGCAGCGGCGTTCTCGATGCCATCGCCGGTGGCTTGCGCCACCACCGACTCGAGGTCCCCCGGGTGGATCCCGGCACGCACCGGTAGATGGGAGATGGGTAAACCGCGGTGCCCCGCGGTTTCCACGAAGGCCCGCACCCGTGCGGCCGGTCCAGCAACCGCGCGATCGACCACATGGACCGGGCGCCGCGGCCGGGGCGGCGGCCATGGATCCACAACCACACATCCACCGACCGTGGTGACCGGCGAGTACGAGCGCACCACGCCCCGATCGCCCCAACGGGCAACCAACGGCTTCTCGAGACGAAGTCGCGCTGCCCCCGTAGACCCGGGTGCGATCTCCCGCCCGGCAGGGGTGACCCGTGCCATAACCTCGGCGGTCCCCACGTGGAGGCGCACCCTGGACCGCTGCGTCAGGGCTCGAGCCTCGGGAAGCAATGTCAGCAGGACGTCCAGCGTGGAACTCTCCTGCCACGCATCGTCCGCCACCACGACGCACCCGCGGGCCAGTTTGCCCTTGCCCAAGCCCGGGAGCGCCAGCGCCGTTCGCCGACCGGGCTCCGCCCGCTCCCGAGACTGTCCGTGGACCTCGACGCTGCGCACCCGGGTTCTCCCGCCTCCTGGAAGCACCCGCACCAAATCACCCGTCGCGATGGAGCCACTCCAGGTCGTCCCAGTGACAACGGTGCCAGCACCGGCGACGCTGAACACCCGATCAACCGGCATCCGAAACAGGTCATCCGTGGATCGCTGGACCGCGCGCTCCGCTGCCTGTGCCAGCGCTCGCCGTAACTCCGTCTTTCCCTTGCCGGTGATCGCCGAAAAAACAACAGGTGGCTCCCAGTGCACCGGTGACTCACCCATGCGGCCCGCAACGTCACCCAGCACCAGCTCGAGCCATTCTTCGTCCACCAGATCCGCCTTGGAGACGACCACCACCCCGGTCTGCACCCCCAGGAACTCGAGGATCGCGAGGTGCTCCGCCGTCTGCGGCATGATGCCCTCGTCGGCCGCCACGACCATCAGTGCCACGTCAACGCCCGTGGCGCCCGCCACCATGTTCCGCACGAAATCTTCGTGGCCAGGCACGTCGACGATGCTGGCGGTGAGACCGTCACCCAGGTCGAGGACCGCAAACCCGAGATCGATGGTGATTCCCCGACGCTTCTCTTCCTCCCACCGGTCCGTGTCGATCCCGGTAAGCTGCTTGACCAGGGCCGTCTTCCCGTGATCCACGTGCCCCGCGGTCCCGATCACGATGTGGCGACTCACGAGTGCCCCTGCCAGAAGTCCAGTGCCCGGAGCTCACGACCGTCGGCCACGTGCCGTTCGACGAACCGGGCCAACAGCCGCCGGTGTGCCGCCGCGTGACGTGGTGACAAGCTACCGATCTCCGCTCTCCGCCCGGTAATCAGTCGCTCGAGCACCTGGCGATCCGAAGCCGTGAGCTTGGAAGTCGCCGTTCCCCGAGCGCAACGTCTACACAGAAACCCGCCGTCGGCAACGGAGAACGCCACCGTGCCACCTGGAAGCTCGGCACCGTCCCGGGCGCACACGCCGATGTTCGGCGCGAACCCCAGAGCGCACACCGTCCCCCACAACGCTCCAAGGGCCGCTGCATCCAACTCCTCCTTCGCCACCGTTGCGAGATGGTCGAGCTCAGCCACCACCAGCTGGTAGATCTCCGGATGAGGCTCTGCCGGGGAGAATCGCATGACCAGCTCCGCCAGGGCAGCCCCGGCAGCATACCGATCCACATCCCGTGCCAACTCGGGACGCTGAACGATTACATCGAATTCCGCCAACGTCTGGAGCTCTCGGGTCGGTTTGAGATAGAGCTGGGCCGTTCCCTCACTCAACAGCTGCAGGCACGCTCCGAACTTGCTGTTGGGTCGCCGCGCCCCCTTTGCAATCGCGCTCTGGACCCCATGCTCCAGCGTCAGCAACCGCACGATCTTGGAGGTTTCACCGTAGGGAAACGCGTGGAGCACAACGGCGGGGGTGGAGACGGGGGGCATGGGCTCAAAGATACCAACGGGGAGCGGGGAGCGGTCGTAGGTCCTAAGGTCTTAGGAGGTGCTCAGGTCGGATCCCGGTTCCCGAACACCCATCCCCAGGCCCCGACGACCGAGGACCTAGGACCGCTCCCCGCTCCCCGCGCACCTCACACCACTCAGAACCCCACCCTTCCCCCCACCAGGACCGTCCTCCTCGGCGACGGGAACCCGAACACCTGCTCGTACTGCTCGTCAAACAGGTTCTCGACCCGCACCGTGGCCGTGAAGCCTGGGAGCGCGCCCCGGCGCTGCACCACGCCCACCTCGGCCGCGACGTCCACTCTGACGTAACCGGGCAGGACAACAGGGGTTGCCGGAAACGTAGAGAAATCCCGGTCGTCCCGATTCCCAACGTAGCTCAGCCTGGTCGAGAGGGATCCCCTCCCGAGGAACCGGTACGACCCGCCGAAGGCCAGCGTGTGGGTCGGTCGCCGGAGCAGTCGCTCGCCCACCACGAATCCTGCTCCCGGACCGGCATCGAAGCCCGCGTCAACGACGTCGGCCCCGAGACGGGTGTAGCTGCCCCCGACCGTGAATTCGGGCAGCGGGACGGCGCGGATCTCCACTTCCACACCGGATGCGTTCGCGGCCGCCACGTTGAAGTAGTTGGGATCACCCGGAGCTGGCACGGTGAACGTGAACTGAATGAGGTCGCGGAACCGTTGCTCGAAGTACGTGGCGGCAAGCCTCAGCCGTCCGTGCAGCAGCACCTGCTCCACACCCACTTCCCAGCTGGTGGTGCGTTCGGGCTCGAGATCCGGATTCCCCCGCGCAAACGGAGAATCGGCGAAGTTCTCGAAGAAGGTGGGCTCCTTGAAGGCCTTGCCGATGGACGCCCGCACACGCGTCCCAGTCGCGAGTCGGTAGGTGGCTCCACCCCGATATGTGAAGAACGACCCGAACCGCTCGTTGTCTTCCAGCCGGGCCCCGAAGGTGATCCCCAGACCGGCAAGGGGTGTCGCATGCACCTGCGCATAGTACCCGTAGTTGGAGCGGTTCACGTCCAGGGAGGCGGTGGAGCTGCCGAACTGGCTGTGTGATTCGCTGAAGCTCCGTTCCGTTTCCTCCTCCAGCTGCGCGCCGACGGTCACCACGTTGCCTTCGGTCGCGTACAGGTTGAGTCGCAGGTCAGCGCTGCGTCGGGCGACGGCCTGCACGCTCGAGAAGCCGAAGAACCCGAGGGTGTCGCTGGGGCCGTCGGCCCGGTCGTCCAGGCCGCCGTCGGTCTCACTGAGCGCCAGGAGCAGGCGCGCCTCCAGCCGATCGGTCAGAGACCGGCCGATGTCCAGGGAGCCCGTGAGCCGGTCCTGCAGCCGAAACGCATTCTCGTCCACGACCTCGCCGATGCCGTCAGTCGGAAAGTGGAACTCGCTGTCCGAATACCGTAGCGAGAGCTGGGCGTCGGTACGGGGATCCGGCCGCGCTCGTATGAGGCCGCTCCACACGGTGTTGTCGTAGTCGCTGTTGAACTGATGCAACCCGTCGGTTGTGGAACGGGCAAACGCAAACGCGTAGTTCACACTCTCGGTCCCGCCGCTGAGGCCAACGTCGACGTCCAGTGACCCATAGGTTCCGCCCCGGACGCCAAGCTCTCCCCGTGCACTGCCCCGGCCCTGTCGGGTGAAGATCTGGACGACACCAGAGACGGCGTCGGATCCGTACAGCACGCTCACTGGGCCACGGACGATCTCGATGCGCTCGACGTTGTCCGTCGTGAGGTTGGCGAAGTCAACAGCACCACCGGGATCGTTGATAGGGGCGCCATCGACCAGGACCTTCACGTAGTCACTCTCCCCGCCGCGCAAGAACACCGACGTGAGGGAGCCGAACGACCCCGACTGGACCACCGTGAGGCCCGGCACCTCGCGCAGGGCATCCATCACGTACCGGATGCCTCTCGCCTTAAGCTCATCTCCGTCCAACACCGTCACAGTTGCCGCGATCGAGGCCCGGGGGGTTGCGAGGCGCGTCGCGGTGACCACGACCGGGCCGAGTTGCACCGTGTCTCGCGGCTCCTGGCCCTGGAGGGGCGACACATGAACGACGGCACCGAGAACGCTGATGCTGAGCACGATTGATGATCGGGTCATGAGTCTGGGTCTCCTATCACAGCAGTACGGCACAACGGCATGACGGCATGAAGCAATGTGTGAATCGTGAAATGTGAAACGTGACGGCGTGCGACCATTCGCATCTCACCTTTCATGTTTCTCCTTTCACGCTTCACATCTCAGTTTTCAGGTTTCACGCTGTTCCCACCGCCGTAGCGGGATCACCTGCGGCACTCCCTGCCACGGCGACAGAGCCACGGGCCAGCGGAAGACCTCTTCGAGAACGCCTCCCTGAAGCACCTCTTCCGGTCGCCCAACAGCCCGGGCGGCGCCTTCGACCATCACGACGATCCGGTCGACAAAACGCGCTGCGAGATTCACATGGTGCGTCACCAACACACCGGCCAGCCCTTGGTCGCGCACCAGTTCCGCCACCAGTTCGAGCACCTCCATCTCGTGCCGGATGTCGAGATTGGCGGTGGGCTCGTCCAGCACCAGCGCCTTGGGTGCCTGAGCCAGAGCCCGAGCGATCCGGACACGCTGCCACTCGCCACCAGAGAGGGTGGCGATCCACCGGTCGCGAATGTGCCCCACGTCGCACCGCTCGAGGGCTTGCTCCACGGCGGCGAGATCATGACCGCGGGGAGCACCCAGGGGACCGAGGTGGGGATACCGCCCGAAGAGCACCGCCTCCCGCACACGGAGGGGAAACGCCGGTTCTTCACGCTGTGACACCACGCCGACCAGGCGGGCCAACTCCCGACGCTTCCACGACGCCGCCGACCGGCCTGCCACGAGCACCTCGCCTGCCAGGGGCCGCAGCACGCCCAGAAGAAGACGAAGGAGCGTGGTCTTCCCGCTACCGTTCGGTCCCACGATCCCCACCAGCTCGCCGGCGGCAATCGACAGTGTCACGTCTCGAACGGCCTCGCCCACGACACTGGGATACCGATAGCTGACACCCCGTGTCTCGAAGATCATCTGGCCCATCGCCTCACCAGCACAATGAAGACGGGAACACCGATCAGAGCCGTCACTACTCCCACCGGTAGCTCGAGAGGCGCGAAGGCCGTGCGTGCAACCGCATCCGCCAGCACCATGAGCGCCCCACCAAGCAGGAAGGCGCCGGGAAGCAGCGCCTGGTGTGTGTGACCCCACAGGATCCGGATGGCATGGGGAATGACCAGCCCAACGAAACCAATGATGCCGGAGATGGATACCGCCGCCGCGGTGAGCACGGAGGCGACGAAGTACAACACCCGCTTGAGCCGTTCCACATCGGCGCCGAGAAAGCGCGCCGACTCCTCACCCAAGGCGAGGAGATCCAGTGGGCGAGCCATGCTGTAGAGGACACCCAGCGGAATGACTGCGTATGCGCCGAAGATCCCGAGGGACTGCCACGACGCGCGATCGAAGCTGCCCAGCCACCACAGCACGGCACTATGCACCTCCGGCGCCGGAGAGACCGCCATGATTGCACCCATCACCGCCGCAGCGAACGATCCCACCACCACACCTCCGAGGAGCAGGACCCGGGCGTCCAGCACGCTTCCCGTCACCACCGCAATGCGATAGACCAAGGCGATGGCGAGGAGCGCTCCCACCAGCGCTGCTGCCGGGACGCCCCAGGCTCCGCCGACGTGCAACACGATCGCGGCCACGGCGCCGAGACCCGCGCCACCCGAGAGTCCCAAGAGGTAGGGGTCAGCCAGCGGGTTTCGCACGAGCGCCTGCAGCGTGGCGCCGGTCACCGAAAGGCTTCCCCCGATGAGGAAGGCCAGCAGTACCCGAGGAAGCCGCAGGTCACGGATGATCGCCACCGCGGTGACGTCTCCCGTCCCGAGGAGGGCGCGCCACACTTCCACCAGAGAGAGCTCAGCCGGCCCCACTGCCAGCGCGGCAAGCGCCACCACGGCCGCCGTCGCTCCCAACACCAACCAGCGGCTCAGTGGGCCCATTGTCTCATGACCGACCGGAGCTGACGGATCGCCCGGGGTGCCCTGAAGGAGGGACGGCCGAACTCGGTACCCGTCACCACTGCGAAGCTACCCTCCCGCACCGCGCCCACGATTTGCCACTCGGGTCGCTCTGCCCAGGCCGGACGTTCCCCACCCTCCACCACCAAGACCACGTCGGGATCGCGCGCCGCCACGGTCTCGATGCTCACTGTGGCCGACGGCTGAGGGAGATCGCCGAACAGGTTCCGTCCACCGGCGAGCTCCACGATCTCGCTGAGGAAACTCCCCGAGCCGATGACGATGGGCGGGCTGGCCCACGACAGAATGAGCACACTGGGCCGTTCGGCGACCGGTGAACCCGTCAACTCGGCAAGCTCGGCATCGAACGCTGCCACGAGTGAGTCGGCGCGAGCACGCTGACCCGTGAGCTCGCCGAGCATGCCCGCCGCGCGGCGCAGATCAGCCAGGCCATCCAGCTCGAGACTCGCCGTCGCGACGCGCATGCCAGCCAGCTGCTCGATGGCCGCTGCATTCAGGGGGGAGTGGTAGAACACTACGAGGTCCGGTCGGCGCGCTGCGACGACCTCGACGTTGGGATTGAGGCCATCTCCCACGCTCGGGACCCGGGTTGCCTCGGGGGGATCCTCGCACCAGCGGGTGCGCCCCACGACGCGATCGCCGGCACCGATGGCAAACAGCAGTTCAGTTGTGGCAGGCGAGAGAGATACGATGCGCTGCGCCGGCCGGTCGAGCGCGACAGGCCGACCAGCGTCATCGACCACTGGCCCCGACGAGGGGGAGCCGCTCGGACCGCAGGCGGTGAGGAGCGCTGCCCCGAGTACGAGGGGGCTACGTCTCCAAATCAAGACCGCTCAATCCTTCCGGGCCGGAAGGATGTGAGCGGACGCGGCTGAAATGTCCCTGGTTCGCGTGCCCACCTTCCCTCCCGCGAGGGATCCATTGGTGGCGCGAACGGATGGCGTCTCCTGGCTTCGGGCAGTCGGCTCGCCTTCCCGGTTTCCCAGTGGCTGTTGAGCCGACCAGCACGCCCGTTACAGTGGCGGGGCCGCGCCGGACTCTCACCGGCTTCCGCCTATCGGTTCGCACTGAAGCAACTCGGATTTCGCAATTCGCAATTCGAATTGCCAACTGCTAGCTGCTTCGCTCTTCGTGGTTCTTAGTCTAGTCGCAATTCCAGCAGTCCGCAATTAGCGATTCGAATTGCGAGCTGCGAATTGCTAGGTGCTCTCTCTTCTCGCCAACTCCTCGACGAGTCGCCGCTTCAGTTCCGCCCGCTGCCGGCGGTAGTCGTCGTCCTCCCGGCCCGCGAACGCCGCATCGAGGGCTGCGATACGCCCCGCCAGCACCGCGGGGCTCTCCTGCACAGGGCTCTCAATGCCAGCTTGCCGCCACCACCGCACGAGGCCCGCCACCAGAGCGAGGGTAGCGAGGGGGACAACGATCCACAGGACGGCAGTCGGCGCCAGCGGCCCCGCCCTGAACCGGATCAGCACGGGAGTGCCTGCGGGCACCTGCGCCGCGGCAAAGCGTCGAAATGCGAGACCTTCCAGTGTCTCCCATCCCTCGAACGCCAGGGCACCCTGCAGCACCGCCGCCGTGTCTTCCAGCATCACGCTGAGTCGCTCGGTGTCTTGATCGATCGGGAGCGCCAATTCGCTGACCGACCTGGGCAGCACATAACCGATGAGTAGTTGACGCTCACCCGGCGGGACGGGAGCGAACACCTCAACGGCGCCACCTCGGCGCGCGATGGCCTGGTCGCTCACCTCGCTGGCACCGACCTCGAACTGCACGGCCTCAGTCGGAACCGCGCCACGCCACACGGGCCGGAGCGTGTCGACGGCGACCCGAGTCTTGTCGCCCCTGTTCACCAGCACGAGCAGCTCGATGACCCGCCGGGAGCCGTCGGAATCCCGTGAGCGCACCATCACATGGCGCTCGCCGAGGTCGATCGGCGGGCTCGCAGAGGCAGTGTCGTACACGAACAACGTGTCTGCCGTGCCCACTGCGCCCGCCGGTCGCAGGGGTTTGGTGAAATAGGCGATGCCGTGGTGGTACACGCTCACCAGGTAGCTGGCGGTCGTGTCCACAGCCGGAGCGTGGAGGGCGTAGCGCCCGGCCCGGTCCGTCTGTTGCGAGTCCACCGGCGCGCCCCCCGTGGGGCCCACCTGGTGGAGCACGGCCCACCGGCTCGCCAGAGCTGTGGAGTCCCCACCCCGGACGTGCACCACCCGGCCGGTCACACGAAAGCCCTGAGCCTCGATCGGCGCCACGAGACCCAGGGCGAGAAACCCGGCGAGCGTCGCGCTACGGAGTGAACTTGCCGAAATCTTGTGGATCCAAGTTCTCGAGGTAGGTCTTGAGCGACTCAGGATCCATCTTATCCGAATCGGGTGTCACCGGATCCACCGTATCGATGGTCGTGAGCTCCAGCAAGCTCTCCTGCGTGAAGATGGGTGCCTTGAGCCGCAGCGCCACGGCGATGCTGTCCGACGGCCGGGCATCGATCTGGATGACATGGTCGTCGCGATGGAGGTGGAGTTCGGCGTAGTAGGTGTTCTCTTTCACCTGGCTGATGAGCACGCGCTTGAGATCGGCGCCCAACCCCAACACTATCTGCTTCACCAGGTCGTGAGTGAGGGGCCGAGAGAACTTCACACCGCCGAGCTCCATGGCGATCGCACTCGCCTCGGCAGGCCCGATCCAGATGGGCAGCACACGCTCTCCCTCCTTCTCCTGCAGGATCACCACAGGCGTGTTGGTGGCCCGATCGAGGCCGAGGTGTGCGACTTTGACTTCAATCATGCGACGTCAAGTTCCTGCATCCCAGGTTGCCAAGTACTTCTGCTGCTCGTCAGTCAGCTCGTCGATGGTGACGCCCAGACCGGCCAGTTTGAGCTCAGCGACCTGCCGGTCGACATCCGCCGGCACCTGGTGGACGGCCCGTGTCAGAGTACCCGCCTGCTTCACTAAATGTTCAGCCGCGAGGGCCTGGTTGGCAAACGACATATCCATCACACTGGCCGGGTGCCCCTCGGCCGCCGCCAGGTTGATCAATCGGCCCTCCCCTAGAACGAAAAGCCGCTTACCGCCCAAAGTCCACTCCTCCACCAACGGCCGGACCGGTCGCGGCCCCTGCGCCACCTTAGCCAGACCGTCGAGGTCCAGCTCCACATTGAAGTGGCCCGAGTTGGCGAGGATGGCTCCGTCCTTCATGAGTCGCATGTGTTCCACGCGGATCACGTGGGTATTCCCCGTCAGGGTGACGAAGAGGTCGCCGATCTTTGCCGCCTCGGTCATCGGCATCACCCGATACCCGTCCATCCGCGCCTCCAGTGCCCGCAGCGGATCCACCTCGGTCACGATCACGTCCGCCCCCGTGCCACGGGCCCGCATGGCGAAACCCCGACCACACCATCCGTAGCCCCCAACCACTACCGTTGACCCCGCCATCAGGAGGTTCGTCGCCCGCAGGATCCCGTCCAGGGTGGACTGACCCGTCCCGTATCGGTTGTCGAACAGGTGCTTTGTCAGAGAATCGTTGACCGCGATCACCGGGAACTGTAGCACACCATCCTCGGCCATCGCCCGGAGGCGGATGACCCCGGTGGTGGTCTCCTCGGTGGATCCGATCACGCTGGCAACCAACTGCTTCCGCTCCTCGGCGCTCAACCCCTCGATCCACCGGCGTACCGGTGGCTCGAGGTCGTCCAGTCGATCGAGGGCGATCATGTGCATCGACCCGACCAGATCCGCGCCGTCGTCCATCGTGATATCCGGCCGATGCGCCAGTGCGGCCTGGATGTGTCGGTAGTACGACTCCTTATCTTCGCCCTTGATGGCGTACACCTTGATCCCGTGATCGCGTACCAGGTACGCCGCCGCATCATCCTGCGTCGAGAGGGGATTAGAGGCGCACAATGCCACGTCGGCTCCCCCGGCCTTCAGGGTGATGGCGAGGTTCGCGGTCTCAGTGGTCACATGCAGGCAGGCGGACAGCTTCTTGCCAGCGAGCGGCCGCCCAGCCGCGAAACGCTCCCGGATCAGCCGCAATACCGGCATGAACTGCTCGGCCCACTCGGTCCGCTTGCGCCCCTCGTCGGCCAGGTTGATGTCTCGTATGTCGTGGGCGTCGGCTTTGGTCGAATGTGTTTGCACTGACGTCATTCGCGATCCAATGTCAAGAGAAGGGACAACACTCGAGGTGGGTTCGCTAAGCGGCGTGCCGCACAGCATCCCGGAGGTCCGACTCCTTGCTCGGATCCTCCCACGTGAAGAGGCTAACGCGCCGTCCGAGTATCTCTCGCTCCTCGGGAGCGCGTCCAAAGTGGCCGTAGGTTGCGGTAGCCCGAAAAATCGGGTTGCGCAAACCGAGTGATGTGATGATGCCTTGCGGAGTCAGGTCGAAGACCTCTCGCACGGCGGCCTCCAGGGTCTCGTCGGGCACCTGGCCGGTGCCGAACGTATCGACCATGATCGACACCGGCTCCGCCACCCCGATGGCGTAGGCGAGCTGCACCTCGCAGCGGCGGGCGAGGCCCGACGCCACGATCGTCTTGGCGACCCATCGGCCCGCATAGGCGCCGGAGCGATCGACCTTCGAGGGGTCCTTACCGCTGAAACAGCCACCGCCGTGTCGCGCCGCACCGCCGTAGGTATCCACGATGATCTTGCGTCCAGTCAGACCGGCGTCGCCCTGGGGGCCACCCACGACGAAGCGTCCCGTGGGGTTGATGAGGTACCTCACAGCGCTGGTGTCCAACGAGTACTCAGCGAGCGCTGGCCTGATGACGCACTCCCGCACGCCTTCTTCGATCTCGCGAGTCCCTACATCGGAGGCGTGCTGCGTGGCAACCACCACCGTCTTCACCGCGACCGGCCGACCGTCGACGTACTCCACCGTGACTTGACTCTTTCCATCCGGCCGGAGCCAAGAGAGGTCACCGTTTCTGCGAGTTTCAGCGAGTCGTCGGGTGAGGCGGTGGGCCAACATTATGGGGAGTGGCATGAGCTCGGGCGTCTCGTCGCAGGCGTACCCGAACATCATCCCCTGGTCGCCGGCGCCGCCGGTGTCCACGCCCATGGCGATGTCGCGCGACTGCGGGTCGATCGCCGTCAGGACCGCGCAGGAGTTGGAATCGAACCCGTACGATGCGTCCACGTACCCAATCGATTCCACCGTCTGGCGCACGATCTCTGCTACGTTGAGGTGGATCCGGGTCGTGATCTCGCCGGCAACCACGACCATCCCGGTGGTGACCAGCGTCTCACACGCCACCCGTCCCTTGGGATCTTCCGCCATGACGCTGTCGAGGACCGCGTCGGAAATCTGATCGGCCATCTTGTCCGGATGGCCCTCCGTGACCGATTCCGACGAGAAGATGAGTCGATGGGACGCCAAGCCAGCTCCGTCGTTCAGGGTGGTACGATCAGGGAGACTTCAAGGTAGCGGCGCTGTTCACCCCCGGCAACCGGCCCGCATGCAGCAGCTCCAGATCGACATAGTGGGAGATTGCCTCCTCGATGACTTCGGTCGCTTCACTGGTGGTTGCCGCCTGCAACGCTCCTTCCGCTGCACGCTCCGCCCCGCGCACCTCCACTTGTCGCACCAGCCAGCGCACCAACGGAAGTGTGGGAGGAGCCACACTCAGCACTCGAAAGCCGAGCCCCAGCAGCAGAAATGCCGAGATGGGATCTGAAGCCATCTCACCGCATACGCTGGTCTCGACCCCGGCTCGCTCGCCGGCTTCGACGATTTGCTTGAGCAAGTTCACCACGGCCGGGTGATGCGGGGTGAAGCGGCGGGCCAGGCGTGCGTTTCCGCGATCCACGGCCAGCGTGTACTGGGTCAGGTCGTTGGTGCCGATGCTCATGAAGTCAGATCGCTGCGCGAGCTCATCGGCCAGCACGGCGGCGGCGGGTGTCTCGATCATCACGCCAACGGGGAGGTCCTGTGCCGCCGGGACGCCCTCCCGTCGCAACTCGCGCGCCGTCTCCGCCACGAGTTCCCGCGCCTGCTCCACTTCTTCTACTTGAGTGACCAGTGGGAGCATCAGCTGAACATCCCCGTGGCGGCGTGCCCGGAGGAGCGCCCGAATCTGTGTGCGGAAGATCTCCGGTTGATCCAGGCACACCCGGATCGCCCGCCACCCGAGGAACGGGTTGGCCTCCGGCGCTGACTGGAACGGCGCCGGGTACTTGTCACCGCCGAGATCGTAGCTTCGGATGATCACGGGGTGCGCCGGAAACCGTTTGGCCACCCGCTCAAAGAACGCGGCCTGCTCGTCCTCTCCGGGGAGCTTGGTGCGCCCCAGGATGAGGAACTCGGTGCGGAGCAGCCCGACACCTTCGGCACCGTGCTCCGCAGTGCTGTCGAGTTCCTCTGGAAGGTCCACGTTTCCCCGCAGAGCCAAGGCGACGCCGTCGGCGGTCACGGCAGGCTCGCTGACAACCTTGTCCATTTCCCGTGCCAACTCCTGCCGCAATCCCTCTGCCGCTCGCGCTTCGGCCAGCTGCTCGGCTGTGGGATCGAGGAGCACGACTCCGTGAGTGCCGTCCAGGATCACTTCGGTCCCGTCCCGCACTTCCTCGAAGCCGCCGATCAATCCCATCACGCAGGGAATTCGCAGGCTTCGGGCGAGAATTGCCGCGTGCGCCGTGCGGGTTCCCTCAAGGCTCGCGAACCCTGCAACCTGCTCCCGCTCGAGCTGGACGGTGAGGCCCGGAGTCAGTTCCCGCGTGAACACGATGGCCGGTCGGGCCGCCACGTCCTTCAGCGCCGCTTGTAGCGACTTGCCCACCAGATGGTTCAGTACCGGCACCTGAATACCCGTCAGGTCAGCAACCCGCTGTCGTAGCTGGAAGCTGGGGGACTGGGACCACAGCGCCCGCATCTCCAGCGTCTTGAACTCGAAGGCGCGCTCGGCGCTGAGTTGATTCTCTCGAATGAGGGTTTCGACCTCGCCGAGGAAATCCGGATCCTCCAGCATCAATATCTGGGCATCGAAGATCTTGGCTTCTTCCCGACCGGCGCGCTGCCTGGTTCGCTCGCGGAGATCCTCCAGCAGCGTGCGCACGGCCGCGACTGCGTCTTGCAGCCGCTGCACCTCGGTCTCCACGAGTTCGACGGCGACGACACGGCGAGTGACGGTGGGAAGGTCCCATACGATGACGCTCGCAGGCCCGATCGCGATCCCCTGAGAGACCCCAAGGCCTCGCAGCACCCGGCGGCCGGTCACTCTAGCACCTCTTCCCTCTTGAGACACGCGACGAGCGCCTCCAGCGCCTCACTCGCATCATCACCTTCCGCGCGAATGGTGACCTTGCTCCCGTATTCCGCCGCCAGCGTCATCACCCCCATAATGCTCTTGCCATTGACCCACGTGCCATCCTTGCCCACCGAGATCTCCGCCACGTACTTGCTGGCCAGCTTCACGAACTCCGCTGCCGGTCGCGCGTGGAGCCCGAGCCGCTTCCCGATCTTCACCGACCGCTCGACGGTTACCACAGCCACCCCACCACGATCGCGAACGCCGCGACGATCAGCCCATACCGCAGAGCACCGATGGTGGGCACAAGCCAGCGGGAGAGCACCACGCCCAAACCCGCGACCAACCCAATGCTCAGGCGCGTCCGCGTCGAGAAGTCCTGCGCCAGCCAATCGGCGAGCACAGGTATCGCCAACCCCACCGAAACGGCGGCGATCGGCCCCACGAGGCGTAAGCCACGCTGAATCCCACCGGCCGTGAGCGCCTGCGCCACCCGTGTCCCACTGCGCCAGCCCGCCCGCAGCGCCCACCCGCGCGCGGCGATGTGGACGACGTTGTACACCACTAGGAAACTCAGGGCCCCCGCCAAGGGCGACGCCGTCGCCGCAACGGCGAGCCCGATCCCGGCAGCCGCCGGGAGCACGCCGGCCCAGACCAGTTTATCGCCAAGCGAGCCCAAAGGACCAATCAAGGCGTGGCGCAGCCGACGGATCGATTCGGCCGGCACTCCCTCGTGCTCCGCTCGAGCCACGGCGCCGATGGCTATTCCGGCCATGTATGGGTGGGCGTTGAAGAACTGGCCCGCGCGCGCCATGGCCTTCTTGTACCGCTCACCGCCCACGCCGCCGGGCAGATCCCGCAGCATCGGCTCGCTGGCGTACGCCGCCCCAACTCCCACCATGCGATCGTAGTTCCAGGACGCCTGCACCAGTAACGTGCGCAGCCACGCCAGCAGGAGCCGGCCATTCATAGGACAATGACCCACGCGGCCCCGGCCACGAGCCCCAGGGCAAACCACCGGAGGCCGAAGCCAGGTCCGCTCAAGCGCATCGCCCCCGCTGCCGCCGCCCCTATGCCCGCACCGATCAACACCACGGTGACCAGCACGGCGCCGCGCACCGTGACCGGCGGCCACCGGCTTGCCGCGGCAGCCAGCAGGAGCCCCGCTGCCGTTACCGTGAAGGCACGGACTGCATCTCGCGCCAGGCCACGCAGCTGGATCGCGCTCATCGCCCTGCGATCCCCGGCGTCGAGGGCGCCCCGCTGCCGCCGCACGTCGGCCGTGTTGCGGCGCCGCACTTCGCGAATGCCCAACTCTCCCAGGTAAGCCACCAACAGGCCCACGCCGACAGCGAGACCGATTCCCAACGCGCCCGGTGCGCCGGCGACCGTTACCGCTGCCGCGACGGCACCCAGTCCATAGTCGGGATAGGGACTCGCTCCCACCGGGAGGATGTCGAGGGCGAACAGCTCGAGGATTGCACCCACCATGCCGCCGGCCACGGGATCGCCCGCGATTAGCCCCGCCACCGTGCCTGCCACCAACGGGCGGGCAATCATGACCTGTGAGACGCTCACGAGGTCCAGGCCGACAATGGTG
Organism: Gemmatimonadales bacterium; assembly: GCA_011772755.1. Taxonomy (GTDB): domain Bacteria; phylum Gemmatimonadota; class Gemmatimonadetes; order Gemmatimonadales; family GWC2-71-9; genus WVYX01. The sequence continues at coordinate 21,005 of WVYX01000187.1, read as the reverse complement.
CCCCAGGCAAGCAGCCATCCGAGGTTCTCAGTCATAACAACTCTCGCAGCGGAACCACCCGCGCCGTGGGCACGTCCTGCGCCGTCACCTTCACGCCACCCTCGTCCAAGCGAGACAGCTCCTTCGCCTCATGCTCGGACAGGTAGACGTAGGACAAGCGCTGTGATCGCGACGTGCCGTCGTGCAGCCCTCCGATGTTCACCTGCTCGATGATGTCCGTTCGTCCACACAGCCTGACGATGGTGGTGACGTCTGCGACCAGCACGATGGTGCGCTCCGACGCACCAGCCCACTCCATCACTGCGTCCGCAGCCTCATCCACCGATTTGAACTCCACTTTGAGCCCCGAAGGCACGCCCAGCCTGTAGAGCTCCTGCTCCCACTCGTTGGCGCGGACCGCGTCATCCACTAGCACGATGCGCTTGGCACCGAGCGCCTGCACCCATCCCACGACGACCTGGCCGTGAATCAGTCGATCGTCGACCCTCACCAACGAGATGCTCATGAGTGCAGCGACCGGATCGCCCGACCACCGGTGGACGCGGCGCGATCAGCCGCCTCATCCGGTGAGAGGTCCCGATGATAGACGAAGTCCAACAGCATGGGTAGGTTGACGCCGGCCACCACGGCAACATTGCCTCTGGAGCGGGTCTCGGTGAGAACGGCGTGTAGGCAGCTCCCACCAGGCATGTCCACAAACACGACCGCCGATTGTGAGCCGACAGCCAAAGCAACATCGGCACACAACGTCTCCCGACTCGCGCCGGTGTTGCTGACTGCTATCAGGGCATCTTCATCGCCGGTAATCTCCCGCACGGCATCCACGAAAGCCGAGGCAAGGGCGGCGTGCGAGACCACGATGCCTTTCAGAGGTTCACTCATAGTCTTCGGATAGGTACTCCCGCAGCTCCACCTGCTCGGCCATCCGCTGAAGCAACCGCTCATTGAACTGGCGCGCCGAATCGACGCCGCTATACCGTAGCAGGTGGTTCATGGCGACCACCTCACAAATGACCGTGAGGTTCTTCCCGGGATTGAGGGGGACCTCCACCAACGGCAGCTCAACGTCCAGCAGTGTGGTGGTCTCGCCGGCGAGGCCCGTGCGATCAGGTTCGCGCTCGATGTCCCAATCCACCAGCTCCACCACGACCTCGATGCGCTTCTGTTGCCGCACCGCCCGCACGCCGAACAGGGCCATGACGTCGACCAGTCCGACCCCGCGGATCTCCATGTACCGGTGTGCCAGCTCGTGGGAGCGTCCGATGAGCACATCCGCAGCCCGCTGGGTAATGTGCACCACGTCATCCGCGACCAATCGATGGCCCCGTTCCACCAGGTCCAGCACGCACTCGCTCTTTCCGATTCCCGCTCGCCCGATGAAGAGCAAGCCGACGCCGTACACGTCGGCCAGCGATGCGTGCACCGTGGTGGACGGCGCGAACATCTCCGTCAGATACGGCGTAATGCGCCGGTAGAACTCCGACGTCTTGAGATTCGAGCGGATCACCGGCACGCCGCGCTCCTTGCCGAGCCGTAGCAGTTCCCGCGGCACCGACTGACCCTTGGTCACGAACACACAGGGCACGTCGTGCCTCATGAACACTTCCAGCGCCTGCCGACGATCTGCCGCGGGGAGCGCCTTGAGGTAGGTGATCTCGGTTTCACCCAGGACATGCAGTCGATCGCTGGCGAAACGCTTGGTGTACCCAGCCAGCACCAGTCCGGGGCTCGACACCTCCGGAACCGAAACCGCCCGGTCGAGCCCGTCCCCGCCGGTGAGTACTTCCAGCTGCAGCGGCCCGCCTTTGCGTTCCAGGAGATCCCGGACGGTGATCATGGTCATACGCTACGATGTGGCGGAGCGGCGCGAGGCGCGCCGCGGGTTCTTGTCCAGCTGATTACGCACTTTGGCAACAGCGCTGTCCAGCGCCGAACGGAAGTCGTCTGCTTCTGCGCTCGCGACTTTGACCTGTCCGCGCGGCAGATAGAGATGGAGCTCCACCACCTTGCGTCCGTGGTCCGTGTCAAACACCACCTCGGCCCGTTGGGGCCGGTGTGCCGCCCTCGCCACCTTGGCCACCAGGGTCTCCGCTCGTTCCCTGAGCTCGGCTGGGATATCGCAATGACGCGCCGTCACAGTCGTACGCATAGATCACTTCACTCCTTCCACCGTTTCTGCCAGATGAGCCTCGGTCAGCTCGGCTGCCCGCTCCCACGAGAGCGTCTCTGCAAAGCGTCGCGCAGCCCGCCCCAAGGTTTCCACCAATCCAACGTCGCTGCTCAGGCGAAGCAGCGCCGAGGCCAGCGCATCGGAATCGTCATGGGGAACCAGGATTCCAGTCTCGCCGTGTTGCACGGATTCACGCAACCCGGGGCTGTCGGAAGCAATCGCGGGGGTGCCACAAGCGGCAGCTTCGACATTCGAGATGCCCCACCCCTCCTTGGCAGATGGGAACACCACCCCCCAGGCGTGCCGCAGGAGATCACGCTTGTCTTCCTCGCTCACAAAACCGAGGAATCGCACCGCGTCGCCGAGGCCAAGACCAGCCGCTAGCTGCTCCAACCTGCGGCGGTCGTCACCAGCCCCGACAATCTCCAGGCGCAGGTCCGGCCGACGCTGCCGTGCCGCGGCCGCCGCCCGGAGCGCGGTGTCTACTCCTTTATAACGCTTTAATCGGCCGACGTACAAGAAGGTCGGCGTCGGCGCACGCCCCCCGTGAGGATGGGGATGATACCACTCGGCATCTACCCCAGGGTAGATCACCCGAACGGCCCCGGGATCCACGCCCCGATGCACTAGGTCGTCACGGGTGCTGTCACTGATGGCGTGAAACACCGCCCTACGATACACGTAGGGGATCAGCTTCTCTGCGAGCCAGACCACCGACGCCACCGGCCATGACGCTTCCTGAAATGCCGTCGCGCCGAACAGATGCGGAATGATCACATAGAACGGCAGCCTGGTGAGTGTCGGCAGATACAACGGCAACTTGTTGATGTCCTCCACGATCACGTCGTACCGATCCGCCGCCAGCGCCCGCCGTACTGCCCTGCGCCCCTTGAGCGCGAAGCTGTGCCGCCCGCCGAACCGCTGTACGGTGAGGCCGTCCAGGTTCACCGTGGGCGGCGCGCCCTTCCACCCCGACACGATGAGTGTCACCTCGTGCCCCCGGGCTACCAGCCGACGGAAGATCTCGAAGAAGTGGATCTCCGCTCCGCCGGCCTGGGGGTTCTCCCGGTCGAGCCAGTTGACGGCGAGGATCTTCACAATCGACCCACCTGCCTCGCCACAGCGTCCAACACGCCGTTCACGAACGAGGGTGCCTTTGACCCGGCGAACCAATGCGCCAGGCGCACGGCTTCGCTGATGGCCACCCGCGGCGGCACGTCACCAGTCGACAGCTCGTACAGGGCGAGCCGAAGAATGTTCTGCTCGACAGTGCCTATGCGTTCCAGGCGCCAGTTATGGGCTGCTCGCTCGATCTCCCCGTCTAGCCGCGCAACATCGGCGGCCACCGCTGCCGCTAGCGACTCGGCTGCCGCCACGGCCCGGTCCCACTCCGGGTGTTGGCGCAGCAGGCCGTCGGCTACCTGCCGCATCGGCGGGCGCTGCTGCACTTCCCAGGCGTACAGCAGCTGCAGCGCCCGAGCCCGCGTGCGGGTTTCAGGTCGCAGCACGACCGTCGAAATGTTGCAGCGCCCGGAGCGTCTCCAGCGCCGCCCGTGCCGCCTCCTCCCCCTTGTTCCCCGAGTCACCACCCGCGCGGGCCAGGGCCTGCGCCAGCGTATCACAAGTGAGCACTCCGAACCCCACGGGAATCCCGAATCGGGTGGTGGCGTCCGTGAGGCCACGACTCGCCGCCCCCGCGACGTATTCGAAATGCGGCGTCTCTCCACGGATGACCGCGCCGAGTGCCACGGCCAGCGCGTAGCGCTGAGTTCCCAGACCGCGATGTACCGCGAGGGGAAGCTCGAAGGCACCGGGAACCCAGACAATGTCTACCGCATCGGCCGGATATCCCCCTTCGGCCAGGGCGGCCTGGGCCCCCTGCAACAGCTTCCGGGTGATGCCCTCATTGAAGCGGCTGACGACGATCAGGGCGCGCCGACGGTCGCGCCCACCGGTGGAAGCGGATGCGGCCACCATGCTAGTGCCGCACCAACTTGCTGGTCCCCATCTCCGGGAAGAACGCAATCAGGCAGTTCGTCAGATAACGCTTCCCGGGAGTGATTCCGGCGTTGAAACGCCGGACACTCCAGTTCGGTTGCACGCCACTAGTGGGCGAACAGGTGACCGAGTTTATCGCGCTTGACCTTGAGATATGCGCGGTTCTCGTCGGTCGGATCGGACACGAGCGGCACACGCTCGACGATCTCGAGGCCGTAGCCGTCCAACCCCACCATCTTGCGAGGATTGTTCGTCATCACCCGGATCGAGCTGAGCCCGAGATCCATCAGGATCTGCGCTCCGATTCCGTAGTTCCGGAGGTCGGGGGCGAATCCCAGTTTCTCGTTCGCTTCGACCGTATCGTGTCCCTTATCCTGCAGCTCGTACGCCTTAAGCTTGTTGAGCAGACCGATCCCCCGTCCTTCCTGATCGAGGTAGACGACCACCCCAGCGCCTGCTTCGGCGATTATCCGCATCGCGGTGGCCAACTGCCGGCCACAGTCGCAGCGATGCGAGTGGAACACGTCACCGGTGAGGCACTTGGAGTGCATGCGCACCAGCACGTTCTTGTGACCGTCAACCTCGCCGTAAACCAGGGCGACGTGCTCGGCATCGTCCACGTCGTTTTCGTACCCAATGATCTGGAATTCTCCGAAGCGGGTGGGCAACCGGGCCTCAGCCACGCGCCGGACCAGTCGCTCATGTTGTAGCCGGTACGCCACCAGCTGGGCCACCGTTACGAAGGTGAGCCCATGCGTGCCGGCGAACCGCTCGAGCTGCGGCCGACGCATCATGGTGCCGTCGTCCGACAGCACCTCGCAGATCACCCCGCCCGGATAGAGACCGGCCAAGCGCGCCAGGTCCACGCTCGCCTCGGTATGGCCCACCCGTTGCAGCACGCCCCCCGGCCGGGCGCGGAGCGGGAAGACGTGGCCCGGCCGACGAAGGTCTGAGGGCACCGTCGCCGGGTCGATGGCCACCTGCACGGTCTTTGCCCGGTCCGCCGCCGAGATCCCCGTCGTGACGCCGAACCGCTTCGCCGCATCGACGCTCACGGTGAACGCGGTCTCGTAGGAATCGGTGTTCTCTTCCGCCATCTGCGGAAGGCCCAGCGCCTTGCACCGCTCTTGGGTCAGGGTGAGACAGATGAGACCCCGCCCGTGGGTGGCCATGAAGTTGATCATCTCGGGCGTCACATTCGCCGCCGCCCCGATGAGATCCCCTTCGCTCTCCCGGTCCTCATCGTCGGCCACCAGGACCAACTTGCCCCGCCGAATATCCTCAACTGCCTGTTCGATGGTTCCGAACGGCATCTCCTCCTCCCGCAGTCGTCAGTGCCCCACGCTGCTCCAGCAGCTGGCGCACGTACTTACCGATCATATCGCCTTCCAGGTGCACGCGGTCTCCCGCCCTGTAGGACCCCATCGTCGTGTGCTCCCGCGTGTAGGGTATCACCGAGAGCTGCACCACACCGGGCTGCGGCACCGCGTTGACCGTCATGCTCACACCGTCCACCGCGATGGATCCGTAGAGCACGGACACTTCGGCCACATCCTCCGGTACCGCGATGTCCACCAGCACTGCATCGGCCTCGGGACGCACTCCTAGCACCTCCCCCACCCCGTCCACATGCCCCTGGACGAAATGGCCGCCGAAGCGATCGGCAGCACCCATGGCTCGCTCAAGGTTGACCCGCTCACCCACCTCCATCTCGCCGAACCGGGTCCGCCCCCGAGTCGTGACCACCGCCTCGACCCGAAACCAACCGTCACCCGTTTCAACGATGGTGAGACAGGCGCCGTCCACCGCGATGCTGTCGCCGACCGCCAGATCCGGATACGGCGCTTCTATGGTGAGAGCGAGACGGTCGCCGTCCCGATCCACCCGGGACACCGTCCCGCAAGCCGTCACGATCCCGGTAAACATAGCTCCCGATCTACCACCAATAATGTATCCTGTCCGAGCCCGCGACGCTCGGTAACTGCCCATCGGATGGTGTTTTCCAGCGGCATGCCCTCCCGGTCGCCGAACGCCGGCACGCCCACGCCGAGCCATAGGGGAGCCTGGATCCAGTAGATCCGATCCACCAGGTGCGCCTCCAACAGGGCGCCAGCCAGGGAGCCACCTCCCTCGACGAGCACCGACTGAACGCCGGCTTGCCGCAGCGCGGCGGCCACCTCCTCCATCCCATCCGCCCCCAGCACCGTGACCCCCGTCTTGGCCAGATCCGCTTCTGTCTGGTCCCGCATGTGGGAGCTGGTCACCACGATCGTGGGGATCTCCTTCGCGGTACGCACTACTTGCCGGTTGCGCCGCAGCATGCCGCTGCGGCTGATGACCACGCGGCTGGGAGGCACCCTGGGCTCCACCGGTCCCCGTACGGTGAGGAGGGGATCGTCCACTTCCACCGTGCGCCGACCCACCGCGATGGCGTCGAACCCGGCACGCAGCCAGTGAACGAACTCCCGGGCCTCGGTGCCCGAGATCCACTTGGACTGGCCACCCTGGTCGGCCAGCAAGCCGTCGAGGGACGTCGCTACCTTGAGGGCGATGAACGGGCGCTCGGGCCGCGCGTGGGCCCAGAGGAACGGCGCGTTGAGGGCGGCGGCCTCCTCACGCAGCAGGCCTTCCTCCACCTCGACCCCCGATTGTCGCAGGCGGTCAGCACCGCCCCGGGCGTCGGGATGGGGATCCCGCACCCCGAAGACGACTCGCTTGACTCCGGCCGACACGAGGGCGTCGGTGCACGGTGGCGTCTTGCCGGCGTGGGTGCACGGCTCGAGGTTCACCACGCAGGTGGCCCCCTCGGGAGCGCCACACGCCGCGAGGGCAGCGAGCTCCGCATGGGGCTTGCCGAACCCGGCGTGGTAGCCCTCGGCGATCACCTGACCATCCTTGAGCAGCACGGTACCCACCAGGGGGTTGGGCGCCACCTGCCCCCAACCACGGCGGGCCAGCTTGATGGCCCGGGCCATCGCCTCCTGTTCGTTCACCGCTCCATCACTCAATCCGGACACCGTCTCCCGCTACGATCTCGCCCACCGGCCACGTTCCCACGCCGGCGCCATCCGCCGCCTGCCGAACTTCCGCCACCTTGTCGCACGGGACCACCCCAATCATTCCCAGCCCCATATTGAACACCTGGTACATCTCGTCCGCGGTGACGCGCCCCGCGTCTTGCAGCAGCGGGAATACTCCCGGAACGGGCCACGCACTGCGGCGTACGACGGCGCCACACCCGTCGGGCAGCGAGCGACTGAGGTTGCCCGGGATCCCTCCCCCCGTGACATGGGCCAGCGCGTGCATCCGTGAAAGAACCGGAGCAATCGCCTGCCAGTAGCTGCGGTGCACCTGGAGCAGCACGTCGCCCACGGTGGCGCCCATTCCCGGCATGTCACTGTCCACGTCGAGGCCCAGCTCGTCGAACACGATGCGGCGTGCCAGGGTGTACCCGTTGGTGTGCAGCCCGCTTGACGCATAACCGACCAGGACATCGCCTACTACCACGGCGTCGCCGTGAAGGGCGCTCTGCTCGGAGACCACGCCGACGATGGTACCGGCGAGGTCGTAATGGCCGGGCTGATACATCTCGGGAAGCTGGGCCGTCTCACCGCCGGCCAGCGTCATGTCGTGGGCACAGCAGGCCCGAGCGAGCCCTTCTACGATCGCGGCAATGGTCTCGGTGTCCACGTCGGCGACGGCGAGGTAATCCAGGAACGCAACCGGCGTAGCGCCGTGCACCAGGATGTCGTTCACGCAGTGGTTGACGAGGTCTTCGCCCACCGTGTCGTGGCGTCCCGCTCTGATGGCGACGAGGATCTTGGTGCCGACGCCGTCGGTACTCATCACCAGTGTCGGCTGTTCCACCCCCTGCGGCAGCCGGATCATGCCACCGAACGCACCAATCCCGCCGCGGGCCAGGCCTGTACGCGTCGAGGCAACCGCCTCGGCGATGCGGCGTTTGGCCTGATCAGCGGCATCGAGATCGACGCCGGCGGCTTTGTAACGTTCGGCTCTTGTCACTCTGCCTGTCTCACTGCTCAGGGCGGCGGATCGGCGGTTCGACGGTTCGGCGGGTCGGCGGTTCGACAGCCCGCTCCCTGCTCCCCGCTCCCCCGCACCTCAGCATCGGCGGATCAGCGAGTCGGCGGCTGGGGGGCCGGCGGTTTCGACAGCCCGCTCCCCGCTCCCTTCTCCCCACTCCCTCATACCGCTTACCTCGCACCTCACACCTCACCCCTCATTCCTCACTCCTCACCGCCTCCGCTTCCGCTTCGATCTCAAACCTGACCAGCTCAGCAAACTCCCTCACCCGCGCCGTTACCTCTGCCGGGCCGATCTCGTCGAAGCGCTCCACGGAAAACCGCTCCACGGCGAACGAGCCCATGGCCGCTCCATATACCATGGCCCGCCGCAGGTTCTCGGCAGACAGGTCATCGGTCCGGGCCAGGTGTCCCATGAACCCGCCGGCAAAGGCATCTCCCGCACCCGTGGGATCGAACACGTCATCCAGGGGGAAGGCGGGGACGTAGAAGATGCGGCCGTTCTCCAGCAAGACCGCGCCGTACACACCCTGCTTGATCACCACCATCGAGGGCCCATGCTCCACGATCCAGCGGGCGGCACGATAGACGTTCCAGTCGCCCGACAGCTCCCGGGCCTCCGCATCGTTCACCATCAGCACGTCGGTGCGCCGCATTACCTCCAGCAGCACGTCCCGGGTACCGTGGATCCAGTAGTTCATTGTGTCGCAGGCAACCAGGTTCGGCTGGTGGATCTGGTCCAGCACGCTGAGCTGCAACTCGGGATTGATGTTACCCAGGAAGACGTAGCGGGCGTCGCGGAACGCCTCGGGGATCTTGGGCTCGAAGTCGGCGAACACCCCGAGTCGGGTCTCCAGCGTCTCCCGGTGCTGCAGGTCGTAGGAGTACTCCCCTTTCCAGCGGAAGCTCTCACCCGGTTGCCGCTCGATGCCGCTGATGTCCACGTCTTGCTTAGCCAATCGCGCCAGGGCATCGAACGGGTAGTCGTCACCCACCACGGCGACCAGTTGCACTGGGTGCAGCAGCCTCGCCGCGTAGCTGAAGAACAGGGCTGAGCCCCCGATTGCGTCTTCGTACGAACCAAACGGTGTCTGCACCGAGTCCAGCGCCACACTCCCCACCACCAGCAAGCTCATCGTCACATCCGTTCCGGGGCCGTCACCCCCAAGAGTGATAGACCGTTTGCCAGCACGATCTGCGATGCCCGAGCCAGCACCAGGCGCGCCCGCTCGAGGGGCGGGTCGCTGCCCAGCACCCGGTGGTGGTGGTACCATGCGTTCACGTGCTGGGCGATCTCTTCCAGGTATGCCACGATCCGGTGCGGCTCCAGGGCCCGGGCCGCGCCCTCCACCACGGACGGGTACTGGCCCAGCTGCTTGATGAGGTCCTGCTCCACGTCTTCGCTGAGCAGAGAGAGATCGACCCCCTCCGCCGAGATCGACGTCGGCTCGAGGCCACCGGTGCGGAAGATACCAGCCATCCGGGTGTGGGCGTACTGCACGTAGTAGACCGGGTTCTCCTCCGACTGCTTGGTGGCGAGGTCGATGTCGAAGATGAACTGGGCGTCGCCTCGTCGCATGAGGAAGAAGTAACGAGCGGCGTCGACGCCGGTTTCCTCGAACAGGTCTCGCAGGGTCACGAACTCGCCACTGCGCTTGGAGAAGCGGACCTCCTCGCCGTGGCGCATCACCCGGACGAGCTGGACAATCTCGGCGTGGAAGAATTCTTCGGGAAGGCCGAGGGCTTTCATCGCCGCGGTCATGCGGGGCACGTAGCCGTGGTGGTCCGCGCCCCACACGTCGATGGCCCGGTGGAAGCCCCGGTCCCGCTTGGTGAGGTGATAGGCGATGTCGGGTAGGAAGTAGGTGTACGACCCGTCCTGCTTCCGCAGCACCCGGTCCTTGGCGTCGCCGTGGGCACCGGTGCTGAGCCACAGGGCGCCGTCGCGTTCGTACAGCAGGTCGCGGCGTTCCAGCTCGGCGAGTGTCTTCTCGATTCCCTGCTCCTGGTACAGGGTCGTCTCGCTGTAGAACAGGTCGAACCGGACCCCGAATTCCTCCAGGTCTCGGGTCTGGTCTTCCAGTCCGTGGCGCACGGCGATCTCGCGGCACCTGTCGATGGCCTCTCGTTCCGGGAGGTCGGCGAACGCAGGGCTCTCTCTCTCGAGCACCTCGCTCGCCAGCTCTGCGAGGTATTCCCCGTGGTAGCCACCCTCGGGGATCCCGGCGTCGCGGCCCACGGCCTGTTGGATGCGGGCCCAGAGGGACCGGGCCAGGCGTTCTATCTGGAGGCCAGCGTCGTTCACGTAGAACTCCCGGGTCACCTCGTGGCCCGTGGCTTCCAGCAGGGCGGCGAAGGCGTCGCCCAGGGCGGCGCCCCGGCCGTGGCCCACATGGAGGGGGCCGGTTGGGTTGGTGGAGACGAACTCCACGTTGATGCGTTGTGGGGGGTGCGCGGTGCGCCGTCCGTACTTAGCACCCTGCTCGAGGATAGTCACCAGGACGTTGGACAGGGCTTCTTCGGCGAGCCAGAAGTTGATGAACCCGGGGCCCGCTATCTCGACCTTGGAGACTAGCCCTTGGGGGGCGTCCAGTTGCTGGACGATGGCTTGCGCCACATCACGGGGCTTCTTCTTCAGGGGCCTGGCGAGCTGGAGGGCCACGCCCGTAGCGAGGTCGCCGTGCTGGGGGTCCCGGGGGCGTTCCAGCCGGACCTCCGCTGGCACGGCAGTGCCCGCCGCCACCGTGGCTACCGCCGTCTGCAGCGCTTCCCGGAGCCGTTCAGTTGCGACGGTCAGGACTTCTCCCTCGACGGTTTGGATGGCTTCTTGGCGTCTTTCTTCTTGGACTCGGACTTCTTTTCCCCCGTGGCCTCTGCCGGTTTTTTCTCCTCCCCCTTCTCGTCCTTCTCGTCCTTCTGTCCCGCCTTCTTGTAGTCGGTGATATAGAATCCCGACCCCTTGAAGATCAGCCCGGCGCCACCGGAGATCAGCCGTTCACCCCTGGCGCCGCACTCGGGGCATTTGGCCCGGATGGCGTCAGAGATCTTCTGGAACCGGCTGTACTCGTGCCCGCATTTGGGGCAGCGGTAGTCGTAATTGGGCATGGCTCCCGGGGTTCCGTAACCTCAATAGCGAAGCCAAGTTAGCGGACGTGGGGGATGGGGGCAAGGGGTGCACCGTGGCGCAGCGGCGGGTAAGCACTGACGCGCCCAGCCCCACCAGACCGCCCCCACGCTCCTCGCGACCGCCGAGCCGAGGCGGATGGGTCGTCGCGTGTAACCGCTGCGGTAGTCCCAGCGCAACACGGCCAGTACGGCAGCGGCTCGCTGGCCCGGCCCGCACCGTACAGGCTGTTCAGTCGGTTGGGGCCTTGCATCTAGGGCGGCCTCATACTCGACGCTGCCTCTTGCCACAACTGGCGCTCAAGCGCGAGCGGTGCGGGAACCGCTGCGAAGGTGTAGGCGCTGGCAATGCGAGCCTGTTACGGCGGCTCCACGGCTTCCAAATCCTTCAGCACGTCCAGCGCTCTCTGATCCTCGGCACCCTGGAGGAATGCCTAGGCCAAACAGTCCAACGCGTGGAAACAGTGGAGCGAGGTCTCGGCACCCGCCGGGCGCTGCAGCGCCGCGTCGGTCGACCGGCAGTTCCAGTCGATCGACTCCTGCCACAGTCCGAGCCGGCTAAGGCTGTGGGCCTGCATGTGCAGCGCGTGTGGAATCTCGGGTGCGTGTGGGGTGGGGCCGTGGGCAGACCATTGACCAAACACGACATGTCCCATAGCTTTTCGCGACCGAACTTGCCGCTGGCAAGCCGGGCCCGGGGCAGGGTTCATCCCTCCCACTTCCACCAACGCACTACCTCACCAAAGATGGAGGAGAGCATGGCAAGCCGACCTCACAGGATAGCACCACTCGCTGTCCTGGCCGCAGCCTTCATCTGGTGGAGCTGCGGCGAAGACCAGGAAGTGCCGGTTGCTCCAGGTTTGGACGACCTGGCGCCGCAGTTATCGACACAGTCGCCACCGGCCGGTGGCGGGTCGGGCGCGATCTTCACAACCACGCCGGACGGCGGGATCGTGAACGAGAACGTCCGCTACGAGGGCAAGAACGAGGTATACCTAGATGGCGGCCCCCCGCCCAACGCGCCGGCGCACGCGGCTGGCCTGGACGAGGGCTTCTACGTCTTCCAGATCACCGATCCGCCGGGCAAGCTGTTGCTTTCGGCGGACCCGGCCCGCTGCCGCATCGTGCACGTGAACGCCGACGGGGTGATCGACCAGTTGATGGCGCCAACCGACAACTCGGTCACGGACCCCGATGGGAACACCGTGGTGGATTACACCGCTGCCACGACGGACAACTGGGCCGACTCCAAGACGAACGGTAAGTTCGATTACTCGCAGGAGCCGTGTCACCAGGATCCCAACGGTGACGGGACGCCGGGAACGGATCCCGTGGACGTGCCGGGTTTCTTCGGCCTCGGCCGCCACGACACCAACACCGACGTGGACCACGGGTTGGACAAGGACGCCATCGTCGTGCAGATGATGCCCTACGGCACGACCCCGAATCCCGGCGGTGTGTACAAGGCGTGGATGACGCCGATCCAGGCGTATGTGGACGTCAAGAACGCGGACCTGAACCAGATCCCCTCCGACAAGAACGGCAAGGTGCGGCCGCACGACTGCCCCGATTTCTGCGCCGACGCGGACGTGGGCTTCGTGCCGTCGAACCGCTACACCAAGACCGACAACTTCAAGGTGACCGAGCAGTTCCCGGCCGAGATCACGGTCCGCAAGTTCAACGACCTGAACGGCAACGGGATGTGGGACGCCGACGAGCCGGAGATTGGGGTGGATGAGTGTGTCGTCCCCAGCGGCACCGACGAGGGCGACATCCGCGCCTGCTCCGATCCAGATGCCGGCGGCTGGCCCTTCGACTACACCGAGCCTCTGGACGGCGGCACGAAGACTCAGACGTTCTATACGCCCGAGACCTTCGTCGCCGGCATCGCGGGCACCTACACGGCCGAGGAGTTCTTCCTCACCGACTGGGTACAGAGTGCGTCGCGGCTCGATGGCACCTACCTCGATCCGGTGCAGAAGGCCGTCAGCGTGGATGTGCTGGCGATCGAACCGGGCGAGACCCACGAGATCGTGTTCGGTAACTGGAAGTTCTCCACCAAGTCAGGGATGAAGTTCAACGACCTGAACGCCAATGGCGTGAAGGATGCCGACGAGCCGGGACTGGAGGGCTGGACAATCTTCGTCGACTACAACGACAACGGTAGCCTCGACGAAGGCGAGCCGTCGGCCGTGACCGGCTCTGACGGTACATACACCATCACCGGCATCGAGCCCGGGACGTTCAAGGTCCGCGAAGTTCTGCAGTCGGGTTGGACCTGCTCGTTCCCCAACCCCGGTGCTCCCGACGCGTTGGGCGTTGTCGCGTCGACCGCCTGCTACCACGAAGAGACCTTCACCTCAGGAAGCGCGAAGACCGACAACGACTTCGGCAACTGGACGACCGCCACCAAGTCGGGGAAGAAGTTCCACGACCTGAACGGCAACGGTCAGAACGACAGCGAGCCGGGATTGGAAGGCTGGACGATCTTCGTCGACTACAACGACAACGCTAGCCTCGACGAAGGCGAGCCGTCGGCGGCGACGGGCTCCGACGGGACGTACCAAATCACCGGCATCGTTCCGGGTACCTGGAAGGTCCGCGAGGTCTTGCAGGAGGGCTGGACCTGCTCGTATCCGAGCCCCTGTTACCATGAGGAGACGTTCGACTCCGGTGAGGCTGAGACGGGCAACGACTTCGGTAACTGGTTCCCGGCCGTCAAGAAGGGCATGAAGTTCTGGGACCAGAACAAGAACCACGTCAACGACGGGGAGCCCGGCGTCGAGGGCTGGACGATCGAGCTGTTCGGTACGGCCGGCGACGGTACGGTGGTCCTGATGACCACGACGACCGACGTGAATGGCAACTATGAGTTCACGAACGTGCCACCGGGCAGCTACACCGTTTGCGAGGTGATGCTCGACGGGTGGGCGCAGTTCTTCCCGACTGCCGGCGCGAACTGCTCGCAGTTCGACAACACCGCCGACCACCTGCATATCCACGGAGCCGTCGGGTACGACATCACCCTCAGCTCGCAGGACGTCGATGGCGGCAACGACTTCGGCAACGTCCCGCTCGAGGGCTGCACGCCTGGCTACTGGAAGCAGGATCAGCACTTCGACTCCTGGGTGCCGACCGGCTTCAGCCCGGATGATCAGCTGGTGGGTCTGTTCTCCGAGGCCGGTAATGAGCCGTACGCGAGCCACCTGGCCGATCAGGATTCGGGTGATCCCGATGTCCTGATAGGCAACGCAACACTACTCCAGGCTCTGAGGTTCGGCGGTGGAGAAACCGTCGCCGACAAGGCGGAGATTCTGTTGCGCGCGGCTGTCGCCTCGGTGCTCAACGCGGCGCACCCCGACGTGGCATTCGGCTACAGCGTCACACAGATCGTTGACCTGGTCAACGCCGCACTGGCCAGCCAGGATCCGAACCAAATCATCGATCTCGCCACCGAGCTGGACGGGGCGAACAACGCCGTGAACGGCTGCCCGCTCAACTAGCGAGCGGCCCGCTGACCCGCCCCGCCGAGAGGCGGAGGCCCAACAAGGAGGGAGCCGACAGGCTCCCTCCTTTCCTATTGCTGCCCCATCGTGGTGCTCCCTTTCGGGATGTGTGCCGAGATTGTGCCGCCCCGCGGGCGCCGCGGTGGTCGAGTAGGACCTCCCGGCCGCTGCGCAGCAACGCGGGATCCTTTCCGGGTGTGTGGACACGCCAAGAAACTCGCGGTTTGGACCGGTGCGAACGGACTTCCTATCGCGATTGACGCGACGTTGGATGGAGGGGGAATATGCCGAACATCTATCACGGTGAGTTGGAGAGTTATTTCGCGAGCGTGATCACTCGCTGGGGGGATCGAACGCGACAGATCGTGATCGTGGCTGAGAACGCCACAGTCTACCTCTGGTTCTACGCCGGCTCCGGTCCCCTGCCGGGAAACACTTCGCCAGTGATTGGAGGCCAGCAACACCTCTACATCAACATGTACGCCGACGACTATCTGAGCGTAATCGATCTACTGCGCAACGAAAAGCCGCTGCGCTACTTTTACCGCGATGACTCGAAGCTGTTCTACATCTCGACGCGAGACGAGCCGATCGGAGAGCATGAATTGAGTCAGCAGTAGATCGGCGACGCTCGGGTTACGGCACCCAGCCAACCGGAGGAGTGGCACTGCCTCGACCACCGCGCTTCCGGGGATCCAGCTATTCCGCCGCCAGCGCCACTTTCTGGTCCACACCAACGGCCCGGGCGGCCGGCACCAATGTCGCCACCGTGAGGACTCCGATCAGCACCAACACCACGCCCAGGTAGGTGGCCGGATCCGTCGCGGTAGTCTCGAACAGCAGCCTCTTCATCAGGCGGGTCAGCGCAAGTGCACTGAGCAAGCCGACTGCCAACCCAATCCCGGCTCGCCACAAGCTCTGCAGGAGTACCAGACGCAAGATACCACTGGGCTGCGCGCCGAGTGCCATGCGGATCCCGATCTCCCGGGTACGCCGCGAGACGTGGAACATCATGATCCCGTAGACGCCCATCGCGGCCATGATGAGGCCCAGTCCGGAGAACAGGCTGAAGAGCTGCACCATAAACCGTGGCGCTGCCACCGCCTCGGACAGGTGGTCCTCCAGCGGGCGAATGTCGGGGATGGGGATGTTCGGTGCGAGTTGTCTGATCTCGTGACGGATCAAGGGCGAAATGCCCACAGGGTCGATGGCCGTTCTCACCAGGAGGATCATCGATCGCATGGGCTGCACGCCGTAGTGACCGTACAGCATGGGTGGCGGGACAGCGTCGAGGTACTTGTCCCGTATGTCACCTACGACGCCGACAATGACGAACTCCGCTTCGCTACCCCGCCCAAAGTGAAGTCGCTTGCCTACCGGATCCTCGTTGGGCCACACCCTCCTCGCCAGGGTCTCACTGATCGCGACGGCGATCACCTCGGGGGGGAAGCTGGCGGGCCGGTCGATATCGCTGATCGTACGGCCGGCCAGTACAGGTATCTGCATGGTCTCGAAGAAACCCGGCGTCACAAACCGGAACTGCACCTCGACGAATTCACTCGACGTCTCGGGATCCTCATCTCCGTGCGCCACCACTCCCGTTGCATCGTCGCCCGAGAGGGGCTCGATGAACGTGGCACCGCTGCGCACGACGCCGGGAAGTGCCTCGACCCGTTCCTGCAGGGACGCGAAGAACCCGGCCCGCTGTGCAATCGGGTAGGAGCCGGGCAGCGTAACCCTAACGCTGAGTACTCGGTCCGGCTCGAATCCGGGATCCACAGCTCTGAGACGCAGCAGGCTCTGCATCAAGAGCCCGGCCCCGCCCCGCGGATGGACGCTACTTGAAGATCGATGCGAGGGCAGCGACGGTCACGGGGAGGGAGAGGATGAAGAACCCGATTCGGAGCGTCTGCTCGACACCCACGGTGCCTCCACGCGGCACGACGATCTGATCCCCGCCCTGCACGTTCAGCTGCCCCAGGGTCAAGCCATCAATCATGGCCTGCCGCATCTCGTCGGGCCTCCACAGCACCTCACCACCCCGCTCGATCCGCATTTCCTCAAGCTGCGCTTCGGGGATCGGACCGCCGGCGAGCATCAGCACTTCGGTTATCGGGATATCGCTCGGCACGGTGTGAAAGCCCGGCTGGCCCACTCCCCCCGAGATCCCTACCCGGATCAGGGGATGCGCCGTAACGCTTGGTGCGCGGAGGAAGCGGCCGAGGTACTGCGTCAGGTACTGCTGCAGCTCCCCTCGCATGACGCCGCGGAGCGGCACAGCGCCAATTTCCGGGAGCACGAGCTCCCGTGCCGAACTCACGGCGAAGGTGTCGGAGAGCGTCGGCTCATTCTCCACCTGAAGCAGAATCCGATCGCCGACCCTGAAATCACCCTCTTCGAGACGCTCGCGTAGCCGTGCAGCCCGCATGCGGATTTCCGACCGTAGGTAGTCGCTGTACGCCGGCGAGTTGGCAGCCTGTTCGAGTCGGTTCAGTAGAACCACGAGCTGCTCCCGAGGGGCGTCGATCCTGAGGGGATCGGACTGGGGCTCCCCCTGGGCAGCGAGCGGGGGCACGGCGCCCAGCACGATCTGTAGGCTGAGTAGAATGGTGCGGGAATCACACATGGCTGGGCTACTCCACAGTCACGCTCTTGGCCAGGTTTCGCGGCCGGTCCACGTCGCACCCTCGCAACACGGCAATGTGGTACGCCAGGACCTGCAGCGGGATCGAGGTCACAACCGGCGAGAGGAGCGGCACCGTCTTGGGAACCTGGATCTCGTGGTCGGCCAGCGCTCCGAGGTCGCCGGCCCCTTCAGTGGTGAGCGCGATGATCCGACCTCCCCGCGCCTTCACCTCCTGCATGTTGGACAGCACCTTGTGGTATAGCTGATCCTCGGGGGCCACGAAGACCACCGGCATGTTCTCATCGATCAGGGCGATGGGACCGTGCTTCATCTCCGCAGCCGGGTAGCCCTCCGCATGGATGTAGCTGATCTCCTTGAGCTTGAGAGCCCCCTCCAGCGCGACCGGGAAGTTCACGCCGCGACCTAGATACAGGAAGTTGTCGGCGTGGGCGTACTCGCGGGCGAGCTTCTCGATCACTGGCTCGAGGTCGAGCACCTGATCCACCTGCTCGGGCAGCCGGGCCAGCTCGTATACCAACTCCCTGCCCTGTGCCAGCGACAGCCCGCGCTGTCGGCCCAAGTGGAGGCCAAGCAACACTAGCGCCACGATCTGCGAGGTGAACGCCTTGGTGGAGGCGACGCCGATCTCGGGTCCGGCGTGCAGATACAGGCCGCCGTCTGCCTGACGGGCTATGGTGCTCCCTACCACGTTGACCAGGCCGAGGACCTTGCCTCCGGCCGCCCGTGCGGCGGACATCGCCTCCAGGGTGTCGGCTGTCTCGCCGGACTGCGAGATCGCTATCGCAAGCGTGCCTCGAATGGCAAGCTGTGGACGGTATCGGTACTCGGAAGCGTACTCCACGTCCACGGGGATTCCCGCGAGCTCCTCGACAGCGTAGCGACCCACCAGACCGGCATGCCACGAGGTGCCACATGCCAGAACCACGATGCGACGGATATTCTCGCAGTCGCGGGGCGAGAGGTTGAGTCCGTGGAGGCGCGCGTCCCCCTGCTCGAACAGGAGGCGGCCCCGCAGCGTACTCCGTATGCTGTCGGGCTGCTCGCAGATCTCCTTGAGCATGAAGTGGGGATAGCCACCTAGCTCGATAGCCCCGAGATCCCAGTCAATGTCGGCCACCGAGCGGAGCTGCTCCCTGGCGCTCGCGTCGATCACCCGGTAACTATCGGTGGTGAGCACCGCGACATCGCCGTCATCGAGATAGACGACCGAACGCGTGTGTTCGAGGACGGCGGCCGCGTCGGACGCGACGAAGAACTCACCATTGCCCACACCCAGCAACACGGGTGATCCCTTCCGCGCGACGACTATCTTGCCCGGATCGTCCTGCGAGATCACAGCGATGCCGTAGGCGCCCTCCACGCGGCCCAGGGCGCTGATCACCCGCTGCTCCAAGCTGCCGCTCGAAACCTCTTCGATCAGGTGCGCGAGGACCTCGGTGTCGGTTTGCGTCTTGAAGTGGTGCCCGCCCTGCTTGAGCCGCGCCCTCAGCGCATCCGCGTTCTCGATGATCCCGTTGTGAACCAGCGCGATCGTCCCCGAGCAGTCGGTGTGGGGGTGGGCGTTCGGGGACGTGGGTGCGCCATGCGTGGCCCAGCGGGTGTGGGCGATTCCACAGGTACCGTCAACAGCCGTCTTCCGGGCTTCACGAATGAGCGCCCGCACACGGCCGGCGAGCTTCAGCACTTCGACGCCACAGCCGTTCTGGACTGCGAGTCCGGCCGAGTCGTATCCACGGTATTCGAGGCGGCGCAGACCTTCCAGCAGAAGTGGCACCGCCTGCCGCTTGCCCACGTACCCCACGATCCCGCACATCAGCGATCGTCTTCTCGGGATGAAATGAGGAGCGGGCGGTCGTGGGCGCCGAGGCGGAACTGTGAAAGCTGCGCGAGCTTGACCAGCATTGCTTCGAACAGGTGGTCGGGGACGATTGCAGCACCGCATTGCGCGCACTTTCCGACTCCGAGGTCCGGCACCTTGACCGAGCACGACGCGGGGACGTTCGTGGTGCTCCTGTGCGCATCGGTTGAGTAAGCCGCACAGCGCCGACACAGTTCCAAGACGCAACGCTCCTGACGCTAAGTGGTCCGGCATTGCACTGAGTCAAGATTGAGGCCCCGCCAAACACCTGCTGTGGCGGCGCGGCGCAACACCTTGAGCCGTAAAGGGTTGGGTAATTGCCCGGGGGATCGGGCACAGACGGAGCCGGCGGGTCACGTTGCGCGGTTGCGGCAGCGGAGTGACCGGTTGTGGAGCCACCGCAGCGCTTGGGGCTCCGCCAGTGTAGTGGGATGGCGGGGACAACCACGTGCAATGTAAGCACCTACGATTGCGCAGCGTGCGCGAGCGTCGCGCGCCCGCAGCTTGCGGGCCATCGCTCCATCCACGGGGCCGGGTCCTCCCGTCTGACCCACGAGTGGCCATGGACTCTGGAACAATAGGTCGATAAAGTAATGGCACTCCGACCAGCTACGGGCTTGCCAGTGGTAGTACTGATCGTCGACGAGCAGGATTCGACCGCACGAGCGCTGGACAGCGTTCTCTCACCCGAAGGCTTCACCGTCACGCGCGCCTACACCGCCAAGCACGGATTGGAACAGATCCGGGCGCGGCCACCCGATATCCTAATCATCAGCCGAGACCTGCCCGATGGCAGTGGTGTGGACCTGTGTCGGGCACTCGCAACCGACGAACAGCTCGAGGCCGACGTCCCCATCCTCGTCACGGGTGCCGGACCTCCCACGCGAGGGCAGCGGCTCGCAGCGCTCAAGGCAGGCGCATGGGACCTGATCGGCTTCCCGATCGATGCTATGGAACTCGTTCGCAAGCTACACAACTACGTGCGAGCGAAGTCCGCGGCGGATCGGATGCGTCGGGAGTCGCTGGTCGACCTCGCGACCGGCCTGTACAGCGCACACGGACTTCGACGGCGGGCCGCGGAGCTATGCGCGCTCGCTCGCCGGCATCGCTCACCCCTGGCCTGCATAGTGGTGGCACCCGTCCGCTGCGAGGACGACTGCGAGGGCATGGCCGCGGCAGTCCGCACGCTGGCCGTCGCCCTGAAGGACGCCGGGCGGCGCTCGGATGCGATCGGCAGGCTGGGGGAGGTCGAATTCGCCATCCTGGCACCCGACACCGACGCCGACGGGGCGACTCAGCTCGCCGAGCGGCTTCGTCAGGCTGTTATCACCCGGCAGGCGTTGGCAAGGACGTCGTTCAAGATCCGAGGCGGCTACGAAGTGGTCTCGAAGATCCGGGAGGCACCAAGCGAAGCGGAGCAGCTCGTCCTGCGTGCTTCTCAGGCAATGCGAAGAGCCATGACGGCCCCAAACACAGAGGATTGGATCCAGCCGTTCGGCGAGACGAAGCTCCACTGAGCGTGCTGCCCGCTATCCCACCCGGCCCAGCAGCTTTGGGTCCCGCTCTTCCTCTTCGTCTTTATGCTCGTACCCCGGAAGACCGTATGAGTAGTAGTGATAGACCGCGCCGCTGCGCACGTCGTTGAGCACCGCCCCGAGCA
>WVYX01000253.1:981-1241 GCA_011772755.1 Gemmatimonadales bacterium | reverse complement strand
TCCGGCGCAGTTGGGATTGCAAAGAGGTCCAGGGCTACCCCGCGCGTCGCAAATCGGCTCCTCAGTCGAATTCGGGACTTCGCGCAGGTCAGGGCGGACGGCGCCATTACGGCAGATGTGGCCGCGGCTGCGCTCGAGCTCGAAGGAGTTGACGAGTTGGGTCTAACGGACATTGACCGGCGCGTGCTGACAACCATCGCGGTGAACTACTCCGGGGGGCCCGTAGGGATCGAGGCCCTTGCTGCGACGCTCCAGATGGA
>WVYX01000253.1:763-924 GCA_011772755.1 Gemmatimonadales bacterium | reverse complement strand
TTGTCGAGCCCTATCTACTGAACATCGGCTTCCTGATCCGCACCTCGAGCGGTCGGAAGGCGACCCGCCTCGCGTACGAGCACCTCAGCATCCCCTTCGACGGTAAGGATCCCAACGGCGGGCAGCTGAAGCTGGCGTAGTGAGTGGTTCGTGGGAGCAGT
>WVYX01000253.1:404-618 GCA_011772755.1 Gemmatimonadales bacterium | reverse complement strand
CGGTGACCAACCGTAGGGATCGGTCGCCGTGCCGATCCGTGTGCGCGGCATTCCGGAACGCCACGGCGGGCGTTCCCTACGCCCCATTCCCCGTAGGCGGACTTCCCGAAGTCGCTGCCCGCGGATCGGTTCACATGGAGAAAGGACGCCGTTCGCAGTTAGCCGCTAGCCCTTCGACGGATTCGACAGGCTCACCGCGAGCAGGCTCAGGACA
>WVYX01000253.1:0-266 GCA_011772755.1 Gemmatimonadales bacterium | reverse complement strand
ATCACCACAACGTCCGCCTGGTCGCACACGCGTATCAGCCGGTGGAGGTCATCGCCGACCTTCAAGCACGAGCTGATGCCGGTGACCTCAACATGCGTTCCCTCGGCAGGAATTGTGAGCCCGGGCGCCAGGACCTTCACTCCCACATGCCCTGAGCCATCGTCGAGCAGCGAGCCGTCGTCCAGGTAGAAGTAGTCGGTGTCCGCGTACGTCACTGTGCCCCAGGTGCGGATCAGCAGCCCGATGTTGTTCAGCCCGCAGCCGCC
>WVYX01000225.1 GCA_011772755.1 Gemmatimonadales bacterium | reverse complement strand
AAGAACAGCAAGAAGGGGGGCGGCTCGAAGAATCCCCGGGTGCCAAACTCGAAGATTCCCGCATTCTCCAGGAAGAAGTCCCGCTTCTCGGGGAAGAACAGGGAGAACCGGGTGAGGTTCACCTGCTCGTCGTCCACTTCCACCTGCGCGAAATCAGTGTTCGCGGTGAGATCGAGCAAGAGGCCGGGACGCACCTCGTACTTCACGTCAATGCCGGCCTCGAACCGAGGTTCCGTGTCAATGCCCGAGGGTTCCTCCGACTCCTGTGTCGCACCGGTTAGCCCGTACGGTTTGAGCTCGAGGTTGAGGCCGCTCCGGGGCAGCTCGGCCAGACCCTGCAGATGGCCAGCGCGGCTCACGCGAGCGAAACCCTCGTTCGCCCGTGACCAGGCGCTCCACAGCACCTCTTCGTTCTTCCGGCGGATGATGCGGTAGACGTTGAGTCCCCACGTGCCCTCGCCTCCCGAGGGGAACCGGAGGGTACGGAAGGGGATCGCGAATTCGGCCGACCATCCCTCCGGCGTGCGATGAGCCGCCACCCGCCACACCCCGCGCCAGTCGATATTGAATTCGCGGCCCTCATCCGTAATCAGCGCGTCAAACTCAGCGCCATTGGGATTGGTGGCGAAGACCACGGCGTTCCGGTGATCGTGGAATGGATCGAGGAGAATGGCGACGGCATCGTCACCGGCAAACTCCGGACGCCCGTCGAACCCCGCCTGCATCACCCTATCCCGCTGGAGAATGCGGGCGATCACCGCATCAGGCCGCGTGTCGTGGGCCACGACTCCGACGTAGAGGGTGGATTCATCGTACAGCAGCCGGATCTCGGTCCTCTCGGTTGCTGGTGCTCCTTCTCGGGGCTCCTGCTGGCGTAGGTCGGTTGCCACCGGCGCCCGCCGCCAAGCGTCCTCGTCGAGTGACCCGTCCACGCGGATGCTCGCCGACTCGGAGACGGTGCTGAGACGCACTGCCTCCACGCTGGGACCGTCACGGTGCTGGCCTTGCACCGGATCCAGGGCCACGCAAGAGATGGCGGTTGCGATGACGATGCTGGTACGGAGGTTCACGGTCTCGCAATCTACATGGTGGGGGAGGTGGGATTGGAGGGGGAGCTGAGGGGGAGCGGGGAGCAGGGAGCGGTCGCGAAGGCGGCACGACGCTCAGCTCATCGCCGTGCCGCCTCTCCTATGCTGTTTCCACCGACCGCCCGACCGCCTGTCCGCCCGACCGTCGAGGTAGTCGGACGGTGTCGAGGTCAACGCCGCCGGATTCGCACTCCTCCCGAACCGGTGTCAATGAGGAGGCGCCCGCCGCCGTCACCGATGGTGCCGGATACGAAGCTCCGTCCCCACCTGGAGACCTGCAGAGGCATGTCGAGATCGATTCCTCCGCTGCCGGTCTCGATCTCCACCCGGGCACCGAACGACTCGGGCACGAACACGGTGACGGAGCCGGAGCCGGTGTCGATCTCGATATCTCGGGCGTCGGATGTGAGTTCCAGCGTTACTGATCCGCTTCCGGTGTCCAGTCGGACAGCGTCGGCCGCGGCCATGCTCACATCGATACTTCCTGAGCCTGTGTCGATGAAGAGGGACGAGACGTCGACCCGAGACGCCGTGGCCTCCCCCGATCCGGTGTCGATGCGGAGCTCGTCACCCCGAACGTTGGTGACCTCCACCGTCCCCGATCCGGTGTCGATGTCTACGTCCCCCTCCGCGTCGGAGACGTCCACCCAGCCGGAGCCCACGTCCACGATCAATGAGCCCCTGGTCCCGGATGCGGTCACCGGAGCGCTGTGGGTGTCGAGCTGCAGGTTGCCGTCCACGTTCGATACGGAAACCTCGCCCACCGCCAGATACAGGTCGAACCTCTGGCCGGAGGGCACTAGGATCCTGAGGTCGGCGGCGGCCTCCAGGCCGTTGTCCCTTCCGCTGATCCTGACTCGCCGGCCGGAACGGCGGCCGCGCTCATCGTGGCCGAAGGTTCCATCCTCTCGCACCCGGAGCGTGGTGGAGCCCCAGTGACGCTCGGGGTAGTGAATGCGATCGGCGGGGTACACGATGCGGAGCGTCTCCCGTCGTCCGATCGGTCCTTGCTCGACCCGCAGCTCATCCGCGTCGGGACCCCGCAGGGTCACCTCCACGAGCACAGCTGATCCGCGGCCGGGCTCGATGGAGACCTCGCCGACGAGGTTGTACACGGCGACGTTGGTGCCCGCGACCTCGTAGCGTTGGGTCTGCTGGGCTGGCAGGGAGGTGCCTGCCAGCACCCACGTGGCTGCCACTGCCCAGGTGACGCCGAGCTTTCGTGTCTTGATCATCGATCTGTCTCCCACGGGTGACGTAGTGCAGAGGTGTCCATTTGTTAGATAGGGGAGCTGGGCGAAACGTTGGCTGATGGGAGTGGCAGCTCACCTGCCGCCCTCTGCCCCCCACCCGTCACCCTATTGCCGGAGCCGGTCTCCCCTATACACTCCGTCGCGAATCAGCCGTCCGGCCCCGGGGTCCCGGTTGTAGGCGTAGACCCAGCAGGTCAGACGCCCGCCGCCACTCAACACCGCCTCACACTGACGCCTTACGAACAGACTCGCGGCTGGGTTTCTAGGATCGTAGCCCTCGTACCTGTCGAGTTCGGTGAGGATCGCGCCGTTCGTGTAGCTGGAGACCCTGCCCCGAATCCAGCAACCGGCGCCTTCGTCCGGCACGGCTGCTGGATAACGACCGAGGTCATACAGGCGGCCCCGCACCATTGCTGGCCGGGGTGTGCCGAGCTGCGCCGCTGCGCTGCGGAGCGCCAGCGGCACCCGCCCTGGAAGCAGTGTGCCATATAGGAACAAGTATCCGGGGTCCCTTGCCATTGGAGTGTCCTCTACCCATCGCCCATCGCGGTCAGCTCTGAGGGCTCCGCCACCCAGAAGTCCGGATCGTGGGGCTCGAGCATCTGACGCGGGAACGGTCCCCAGAGAACGGCTGCCGTCGCGACGCCTGCCTTGCGGCCCGCCACCAGGTCGTGAGGCGAATCGCCGACGAACACCGCGTGCTTCGGTTGAGCGTCCAGGGATGTCAGGGCCCGGAGCACGGGTTCGGGCTCCGGCTTGTGTCGCGCGACATCGTCGGCGCACACCAGAACGTCGAACAGCCCGTCAAAGCCGCACCGCTGGAGCCCGAGGAGAGTTCCCTCCCGTTTCTTGCTGGTGACCACGCCGAGGCGAGCACCACGGTCGCCTAGTGCCTGCACGGCCTCCCGTACGCCGGGGAACTCGCGGACCAGGGCATCGTGATGCTCAAAGTTGTGGTCGCGATACGTAGCGACCATCGCCTCGATCTCGTCGGGGTCGTCAGTGAACTGGCTGAACTGGGCCCGGAGCGGTGTGCCCAGCCCGGCAAGCCAGACGTCGTCCGAGGGCACCAGGCCGCGGTGAGTCTTTAGCGTGTGGCGATAGGAGCTGAGAATGAGATCGATGGAGTCGATGAGGGTGCCGTCGAGATCGAACAGGAAGGTGGAGAAGGTGGGGGCCGGCATCGGGGAGAATATACCCAGGGTGAGAAGGGGGAGAGGGGGGAGAGGGGACGGGGTGAGGGGGTTCAACATTCGCCCCCACCCGTGCGTAGCGTGGACAAACGGCCTCGGCCGATTAATTTGTCAGCACTTGTGGCCGGATCCCGACCGATCCCCTCCCCTTCGGAGCAGGCGGGATGCGGCTCATTACCCGTCACAACGAACTCGAGGAGCCTGGTGCGCTTCATCGCAGCGCTGAGCTTGGGTCTCACGTGTGCCTCCGCCACAGGGCTGGCGGCGCAGGAGGCTCGTGCTGTCCGGGTGAACGGCGACGCGCCCGTGATCGACGGGCGTCTTGGGGACATCGCGTGGCGGTACGCGCCTCCACTTACCGAGTTCCTCCAGCGCGATCCGGTCGAGGGTGCCGCCCCGTCGGAGTCCACCGAGGTGCGGTTCGCGTATACCGACCGGGATCTGTATGTGGCGTTTCGCGGCTTCGACCGGGACCCTGACCGGGTCTACGGCCGCCTGGTGCGGCGCGATCAGCGCACCTCGGCCGACTACTTCAGCCTGTTCATCGATTCGTACTACGATCAGCGGACAGCCTTTGAGTTCAGCATCAACCCCTCGGGCGCCCGGCGGGATGTCCTCATATACGACGACGGCATTGGTCGCGACGACTCGTGGGATCCGGTGTTCGACTGGGCCACGCGGACCGACTCATTGGGCTGGACGGTGGAGCTGCGTATCCCGTTCTCCCAGCTTCGGTTCTCTCAGCGGGACTCCCTCGTCTTCGGCGTCCGGGTCCGCCGCAGCATCAACCGTCGCAATGAGGAGGTGAACTGGCCGTTCTTCCCGCGAGATCAGGCCGGTGAGGTCTCCCGCTACGGTCAGCTCGTGGGTCTCACCGATCTGCCTGCAACGCGGCGCGTTGAGCTGCTGCCGTATAGTGCCGGCAACACCATCCTTGAGCCCGAGGAAGAAGGGAATCCCTTTGCTACCGGTCAGCGCTCCACGTTCCGTGCGGGCGCTGATCTGAAGTTGGGGCTCACCAGCGGCCTCACTCTCGATCTCACCGCAAATCCGGATTTCGGCCAGGTCGAAGCCGACGCAGCTGTGGTGAACTTGTCGGCGTTCGAGACGTTCTTCCCGGAGAAGCGCCCATTCTTCGTCGAGGGCACGAATCTGTTTCAGTTCGGGCTGGCTCCCGGGGAGCGCGGCCGGTTCGGCTTCAGCAGGGGTGGTCAGGAAGGTCTAGTGTACACGCGGCGGATCGGCCGCTCGCCCCAGGTCTCGCCGGACGGCGACCAGGGGGGCTACGCCGAAGACCTCGTGGAGACCACGATCCTGAGCGCCGCCAAGGTGAGCGGGCAGATCGGGAGGGGGTGGTCGGTCGGGCTGGCTCAGGCCGTCACGGCGAAGGAGTTGGCCCAGACCGTTGACTCTGCGGGTGTGGAGGGTCGGGCGCCGGTGGAGCCCCTCACGAGCTATACCGTGGTACGAGCGGAGCGGGCGCTCCGGCAGGGGCGACTCGCCTACGGAGCTATCGCCACCGCTACGGTGCGTCGGCTGAACGATCCGGCTTTTGGGGAGCTACACAGTCGGGCGTACTCCGGCGGCATGGACGGGGGTGGCCGGTTCGGTGGCGATCGCTACGAGTACGACTTTGCCTTCATGGGCTCGCGGGTCGAGGGCTCGCCGGATGCTATCCTCAGAACCCAGCGGCAGTCTGCCCGGTACTTCCAGCGTCCGGATCAGACCCACAGCGTGTTGGACAGCACTCGCACGTCACTTTCGGGGTTCGCGGGGTACCTGCGCTTCGCCAAGGTCACCGGGTTCCTCACCTGGGATCTGCGTTACGGGACGCGCAGCCCCGGGTTTGAGACGAACGATCTTGGCTTTCTCAGGCGCGTCGATCTGCACGAGCAGCGCGCAGAGGTGGAGTTCCGCTGGCTCGAACCTGGGCAGGTGTTCCGTCGGTTCGAGGTGCGACTGGAGCAGCAGGCGGAGTTCACCTACGGGTGGGAGCGTACAGGGACGTCCATTGAGACCAGTGTGTCGGCAGATTTCCTCAACTACTGGAGCCTCGACGCGGGAGTGGAACGGAGGTTCTCCAGTCTCTCCAACCGATTGCTGCGGGGGGGCCCGGCCTTCCAGGAGCCGGCGTCATGGGACCTGCGGGTGGGAGGCCGAACCGATTTCCGGCGGCCGGTCTCGGCCAACTTCCGAGTCAGCACCACCGTTGAGACTGTGAGCGGGGCGCGTCGCTGGAGCGGCGGTGGCGGCGTCAGGCTGCGACCGCCGGGGCGTTTCTCCATGAGCCTGGAAGGGCGGGCGAGCTGGGGGACCACGGACCGACAGTACGTCACCCAGGAGACCGTGGGTGACTCGACCTACTATGTGCTCGGCGAGATCGATCGCCGGGAGATCTCCTTGACGCTGCGAGCGGATTTCGCCATCACTCCGCGACTGTCCCTCGAGTTCTATGCCCAGCCATTCGTTTCGGCGGGCCGCTACCAAACATTGAATCTCGCGGCCGACCCGCGGGCGGATCTCTACAACGACCGTCTGGATCCCTTAGCACCCGATCGGATGAACCGCCCGGGGGGCGATGAGTCGGTGGAAGTGGACGTTGACCGTGACGGGACGGTGGACTTCACGTTCTCCGAGCCTGACTTTCGGGTGGTCTCGCTCCGCACCAATGCCGTGCTACGGTGGGAATTCCTGCCCGGCTCGACGCTGTTCGTGGTGTGGCAGCAGGATCGCCGTGACCGCGTCCGCAACGGCTCCCTCGACCTGACCGACGCCCTCAGCGACACGTTCCAGACGCCCGGTATGCACGTGTTGGCGGTGAAGGTAGCGTACTGGTTTGGGCTGTGAACTAGAGCCGTCAGCTTTCGGCCAACTAACCGCAGCAACTAGCCAACTGCAACTAGCGGGGGGCATGGTGATCCTGCCGCTCCTGCCGCCCTTGCCGTCCCTGCCGCTCTCTCCCGCGAACCTCAGGCTCCGGCGGTAAGGCCGTCTCGGTGCTGCCCTTGGCAACGTCAGCCGTCGGCCATCAGCCTTCAGCTCCCTACCTCCCCCTAACGTATCGGGGGTTTGCACTGTAGGCTTTGTCATTCCCGAGTCTCGAGGTTGAGCGGACATGCTACGGCGATCGTTTCTTGCTGCACTGTTTCTCGTAACACTGCTGTCACCCCCCCTCGTCGCGCAACGCCAGCCTTCCACCGATCAGCTCAGGCAAGCGGTCATGGAAGAGGTGGCCTCGATGCAAGAGCTGTCGCAGGAGATGGTGGACATGGTGTTCAGCTTCTCCGAGCTGGGATTTCAGGAGCACTGGACGGCGGAGTACGTCACGGGTGTTCTGCGAAAGGAAGGCTTCCGCATTGAGATGGGCTGTGCTGGCATGCCGACTTGCTACGTGGCAAGCTGGGGCAGAGGGAAGCCCGTGATCGGGATCATGGGCGACATCGACGGGCTCCCCGAGACCTCCCAGAAGCGCGGGGTGGCGTATCACGATCCGCTGATTCCCGGCGGTCCCGGTCACGGTGAAGGCCACAACAGCGCCCCATCAGTTGACGTCGTCGCAGCCATCGCCGTGAAACGGATCATGGAGAGGTACTCCCTTCCGGGCGAGATCCGTGTGATCCCCGGTGTCGCCGAGGAGCTGGTGGCGAGCCGCACGTACATGGTGATGGCCGGCTTGTTCGCCGACATGGACGCGATGCTCTCGACGCACGTGAGCAACCGGATGTCCACAACCTACGGCATCACGGGCTCGGGCCTGGTTTCGACCATCTTCACCTTTCACGGCAAGTCGGCTCATGGCGCGGGTTCCCCGTGGTCGGGGCGCAGCGCGCTGGACGCGGTGGAGCTGATGAACGTGGGCTGGAACTTCCGGCGCGAGCACCTGCGGCTGCATCAGCGCTCTCACTACGTGGTAGTGAACGGTGGCAACCAGCCCAACGTGGTGCCGTCGGAGGCGTCGGTGTGGTACTACTTCCGCGAGCTGGACTACGAGCGGATCAAGGCGCTCCACGAGCTGGGCCAGACCATGGCCGAGGGCGCGGCCATGATGACCACTACCACGGTGGACGAGCGCATCCTCGGCTCGGCATGGCCCCAGACGCTAAACAAGCCCATGGCGGAGCGGATGCAACAGAACATCGTCGCGGTGGGCATGCCGGAGTGGTCGGAGGCGGACATCGCCCTGGCCAAGGCGGTCCAGCGGGAGCTCGGTAGGGATACCATCGGTCTGCGGACGGAGATCGATTCGCTGCGGGAAGCCAGTCAGGGGATGGGTGGAGGGAGCGACGACATTGCTGAGGTGTCCTGGAACATCCCCACCGTCCGACTGCGCTACCCGTCGAATATTCCGGGCACTACGGGGCACCACTGGTCCAGCGGCATCGCCATGGCGACGCCGATCGCTCATAAGGGAGCGAATCACGGCAGCCGTGTCATTGCCATGACGGCGATCGAGTTGCTCAGCGACGCTGCCTTCCTGGAAGAGGCGAAGCGCTACCACCGTGAGGTGCAGACGGAGGACATCCAGTGGGTGTCACTGATCCCGGAGGGCACACCTCCGCCCATCCACCTGAACCGAGAGACGATGGCAAAGTGGCGGCCGCTGCTGGAGGAGCTACGCTACGATCCGAAGCGGTACGATACGTATCTTGAACAACTGGGCATCGAGTATCCGACTATCAGGAAGTGATTGTGAGCAGTGCGCGGGTGTCGCAAGACGTGAACTTGCAGTGTGCAGTGGGAGGGGAGCCGGGAGCGGGGAGCGGGGGCAGACGTCACCCCGTTGAGCTCCGGACGATTTCAACGTGCATCTGAGGCAGCATTTGGACCTTTCGTAATGAAGCTCTGGTACCGGTTGTAATCGTTCGGAATTGAACCGGCTGACGTAAGGCCCCGCGCACTGCTCACCGCTCACCATTGATCCGCAACTAGCACGTCCAAGGAGTCTCTACATGAGGCGTACACTCACCGCTTTCTTCGTCACGTTCTTGGCGGCAACGCCGTGGGTAACCCCGTCACCAGCCCGAGCGCAGGAGCTCGATCTGCTGATCACCGGTGGCAAGGTGATGGACGGCACCGGCAATCCCTGGCGATATGCGGACGTGGGGATCCGGGGTGACCGGATCGTGGCGGTGGGTAGACTCTCGGGGACTGCGGCGAAGCGTACCATCGATGCTCGGGGGAAAGTGGTGGTGCCGGGTTTCATCGACATCCACTCCCACGCCGGCGGCCCTGACTACGGCTCCCGGGGGCTCCGCTCGAGCGATGCCCGGCGTCGTGCCGCGCCGAACCTGGTAATGCAGGGCATCACCACGGTGGTGGTGAACCAGGACGGCCGGTCGCCGTGGCCCATCGCACCGCAGAAGGCTGAACTCGAGCGCGTGAAGTTCGGGCCCAACGTGGCGCTGCTCGTCGGGCACGGGGCAGTGCGCCAGCAGGTCATGGGCAGTGACTTTCGCCGGCCGGCGACTCCGGACGAGGTGCGACGCATGCGCGGCCTCATTCGGCAAGGGATGGACGAGGGCGCCTACGGCATATCTGCGGGCCTGGAGTACGTGCCGGGGCGCTGGAGCACCGCTGACGAGGTCGTTGCCCTCGTGGAAGAGATCGTGCCGTACGGCGGTGTGTACATCTCGCATGAGCGGAGTGAGGGTGCAGACCCCATGTGGTACTGGCCGAGTCAGCATGAGGGACGACCACCCAGCCTGATCGACGCCGTGCGGGAGACTATCGAGATTGGTGAGCGCACGGGTGCCACGGTGGTGGCCTCCCACATCAAGGCCAAGGGGGCCAACTACTGGGGTGCGAGTGGGACGGTGATCCGGCTGATCAACGAGGCCCGCGCGCGTGGCGTGTCGGTTTATGCGGACCAGTATCCGTACAACACGACGGGGAGTGATGGGAATACCGTACTCGTTCCCGTGTGGGCGCTGGTGTGGCGGCAGGAGCAGCGGGGGGGGCAGGGAGGGCAGCAGCGCAGGGACTTCGCCCGTGGCTTGCGGCAGACGCTGGAGAACGATTCGCTGGCGGCACTGGTTCGGATGGACATCGCCCACGAGATCGCGCGGCGCGGTGGCGCGGACAACGTCGTGGTGTTCGAGTATCCCGATGCCAGCTTCGTGGGTAAGAGTCTGGCGGATCTCGCGGCGGCGCGGGGCGTCTCGCCGGTGGAAATGGCCATTGCGCTGCAGCTCGAGGGATCGCCTGAGCGGCCGGGTGGTGCGCGTCTCCGGGGCTTCTCCCTCTCCGAGCACGACATCGAGCCGTACGCCAGGCAACCGTGGACCGCTACCGCTACCGACGGCTGGGTCGCCCTCCCCGAAGATGGCTTCACGCACGTGCGTGTCTACGGCACCTTCCCCCGCAAGATCAGTCATTACGCCATGGAGCGCGGGATCATGTCGGTGGAGGATGCGGTTCGGTCGGCCACCTCGCTGCCCGCCGCGATCATGGGCTTGCAGGATCGCGGGCTGATACACGAGGGATATGTGGCGGACGTCGTGGTCCTCGATCTCGAGGAGCTCAAGGACAACGCCACCTTCTTCGAGCCGCATCAGTATCCCAGTGGGGTGGAGCACGTGCTCATAGGTGGTAGGTTTGTCGTGGAGAATGGGGAACCGACTTGGGCTCTGGTCGGGCGAGTGATCACTCCGTGAAGTCGGGAGGCGGGAAGGAACAGTCGAGTGAAGGAGTAGACGATGACTTTGAAGACCAGCAGTGCGCGCACACTCCTATTCGCGGCCATTGTCGCCGCTCCAAGCACCCTCCTCGCCCAGGCAGGTGTCCGTTACGCCGAGGCGCCGGCGGCTGGGGAATACGCGGCCGCCGTTGAGGCGAGCCGGACGCTCATCGACTCACTGATGCGGACACGTAACATTCCGGGACTGTCCATCGCCGTGTCAGTCAATGGGGAGGTGGTGTGGTCTGAGGGGTTCGGGTACGCCCACGTCGAGCAGGGCACGCCGGTGCTCCCGACAACAAAGTTCCGCATTGGAAGCATATCCAAGCCTGTGACGGCCGCGGTGCTGGCGCAGCTCTACGAGGCAGGGAAGCTGGACCTGGACGCGCCGGTGCAACGATACGTGCCGTCGTTTCCCCAGAAGCGGTGGCCCATCACCGTGCGGCAGGTGGCGGGGCATATCGCGGGGATCCGGCACTACCGCGGGCAGGAGTTCCTCAATGATCAACGCTATGAGACGGTCATGGAGGGGCTGGAGATCTTCCAGAACGACACCCTGCTGTTCGAGCCGGGCACAAAGTACAGCTACTCGAGCTACGGCTGGAATCTGTTGAGCGCGGTGGTCGAGGGTGCGTCGGGGGAACCGTTCCTCGCCCACATGCGGGAGCACGTATTCCGTCCCCTGGGCATGCTCCGGACCGTGGCGGACCACACCGACAGCATCATCCCCGGCCGCACGGGGTTCTACGAGAGGGCGGCGGACAGCAGTGTGATAAACGCTCCGTTCGTGGACAACAGCTACAAGTGGGCCGGGGGCGGCTTCCTGTCGACGCCTGAAGACCTGTTGCGCTTCGCCAACGCCCACCTGGAGGGCGGCTTTCTAACACCCGAGACCGTCGAGCTCTTGTGGACGTCGCAGCGGACGACAGGTGGTGAGCTCACTAATTACGGTATCGGATGGAGTGTGCGTGAGCGGGGTGGTCGCCGGACCGTCGCCCACGGCGGCGGCTCGGTGGGCGGCAACTGCCTCCTGCTGATCTACCCTGACGAGAAGGTCGTGCTCGCGGTGACCACGAACATCGGCAGCGCGGGGTTCGGTGCGGTGCCGCTGCGGATAGCGGAGATGTTTTTGAACTAGGATCTAACAGCCTCCGTTCATGACCTTCCTCATCGTCACCGGCCTCATCGTCATTCTACTCATCGCGGGCATCCGCTACATGACCTCGATGCCCGGCGCGTCGTACCGGGGCGGACTGCCGTCCCTGAGCGATCGAGAGCGGCAGATCCGGGACCGGCTCACCCAGCACGTCTACACGCTGGCTGGCGAGATCGGAGAGCGGAACGTGTGGCGCAAGGGCGCGCTGGATGCTGCTGCCGAGTACATCGAAGCCGTCTTCGCGGAGCTGGGCTATGAGGTCGGCACGCAGCGCTACGAGGTCTACGGGAAGGATGTGCGCAACATCGAGGTGGAGATCGGGGGCCAATCCAGGGCGGGCGAGATCGTGGTCGTGGGTGCTCACTACGACTCCGTCATGGGGTCTCCGGGGGCGAACGACAACGGCAGCGGTGTGGCGGCGGTGCTGGAGCTTGGGCGCCTGCTTGCCGCTCGGCAGCTCGAACGGACTCTCCGCCTGGTGACCTTCGTCAACGAGGAGCCGCCGTTCTACTTCTCAGGGGACATGGGAAGCCGGCAGTACGCTCGGCGGTGTCGGCGGCGGAAGGAACGAGTGGTGGCGATGCTCTCGTTGGAGACCATCGGGTACTACTCCGACGCGGCGGGGAGCCAGGCCTATCCCTTCCCGTTCGGCCTGCTCTACCCCCGGACGGGCAACTTCATTGCCTTCGTGGGCAATCTGAGATCCCGCGCTCTGGTGCGCCGCTCAATCGGTGCATTCCGAGCGCACGCATCGTTTCCTTCGGAGGCCGCCGCGGCCCCAGGGTACATGCCGGGGATCTACTGGTCGGACCACTGGTCGTTCTGGCGGGAGGGATACCGGGCGGCGATGGTGACCGACACCGCGCCGTTCCGGTATCCCCACTATCACACGGGTAGCGACACGCCTGACGAAGTGGACTACGAGCGATTGGCCCGAGTTGTGGTGGGACTCGTGGGGGTGGCTGAGGAGTTGGCAGGAAGGTGACAGACCGGGGGGCCGCCACGTTGGCGGCCGTGATCTTGCTGTTCCTCAGGACGAAAGGATCAGAACTCCAACCGCGCTCC
>WVYX01000327.1:1968-9132 GCA_011772755.1 Gemmatimonadales bacterium | reverse complement strand
CGCTTCGGCTCGGCCCCAACTTGCGATCGCTGATGTTCGGTGTATATTCGGGTATCGTGACCGAAGAAACCCCGAATCGACTGCCGATTCGCACCGCCGAACTGCTGTCGGTTCAACGGATTACTCCTGTCGAGGTACACCGGTGCACACCCGGGAACGCGACGTGTCCTGACTGCCAGGCACTCCTGGTTCACGCGTCGGGTTGCGTGTTCTGCCCTTCATGCGGCTGGGGGCGATGCGGCTGATCGGCGGAAGGACGGAGCGTCGCAAGGACGGAACGGACCTCGACCGCCCGACCGTCCGACCGCCAGACCGCCGCGGGAGCGGTGGCTCCGGGAGGCTTCCCGTGTTGGACGAGCGCCTCCGGGGCACCAAGTTCGTCGAGCTCCCTGTCCAGTCGGCCGCGAACTCCCCCGAATCCACTGGCATGGGGTTCTGGTCGATCAATCCCTACGTCGGCTGCGAATTCGGTTGCTCGTACTGCTATGCTCGCTACGCACATCGCTACGTAGTTGAGCGGGCGCGGGACGGCGGTCGTATCACGCAGCACGAATTTCACGACCTGCGGCGCCCGGTGGGGTTGGAGGGGTTCGAGCACCGGATCTTCGTCAAGTCGAGGCAGGCGGTGTTGGCCGCGCTCGCTCGAGATCTGCCCAGAATCCGCCGGCGCACGGCCCGGGATGGCCCGCAAAGCATAGTGATCGGAACGGCGACAGATCCGTATCAGCCGGCGGAACGCCAGTACCAGATTACCCGAGCGGTTCTGGGACGCTTGCGGGACGAGCGCGGGTTTCGCATCGGGATCATCACGAAAAGCCCGCTGGTGTGCCGCGACACTGGCCTGCTGAGGCAATTGGCGCGCCAGCATTGGCTCTCGGTCTATATCTCACTGGTCAGCGCGGACATTCGGGTGATCAAGCTGTTCGAGGCCCGCTCACCGATGCCTCACACCCGGCTCAAGGCACTGGAAGAGCTGACCTCGGCAGGCGTCCGGGCCGGTGTGATAGTGGCGCCGATTCTGCCTGGTATCACGGACTCCCAGTGGCAGATCGACCAGCTCGTGCGCGCGGCGAAGCAGGCTGGGGCCCAGTTCGTCTATCCCAGCCCGCTACGACTCTACCCGGCTGTGCGACAGCGCTTCCTGCCGATCGTCGAGCGGCATTTCCCCAAGCTGGCCCAGCGCTACCGGGCCGCGTACGACGACAAGTGCAACGCTCCCCAGAAGTACATCGCTGCCGTCACGCGTCGCTTCCAGCGGATCGCCCGCAAGTACGGAATCCCCGAGACGGATGCGGAGAAGGAACAGCCGAGGGGACAGGGTGAGGGGAGTGCGATGCAGTTGAGCTTTTGGCAATAGGAGCAGGGGGCAGCGATGCGCCACTGCCCCCTAACTGCCGAGAGTGGGTCAGTCGCCGGGGTCCCACCGCGTTAACACCGCCTCCCGCACGAAGTCCGGCGACGGCGCATGAAACCGAAACCGCATCTTCACCATCCACTGCTTTTCTTTGCTGACCCACAACCGCACGTCGTCCCAGTTGCGCTCTTTGTATTCAATCTTCCAGCATTCGTAGGTGCCCGCGGGAACCGTCACCGTTTCTTCACCGACTACGCGCAGACTCACCGGCGAGATGAGCCGGGCAGGAGAAGGACTCCAGGTCACCAGCGAGGCGCTCCCCTGCCAGGAGCGCGTCAGCGGCAGCAGCCGAATCAGCAGCGCCAGGTGCTCAAACCCTGTCACAAGCGGCGATACAGAATCCGGGAGCGGAGAGTCGACCTGCCGCGGCTTTCGCAGGCCAACAGCGCCAATGATCCTACCACCTCTGAACGCGAGTGTCACAAGGACTTCCGACACCATCCTCCGGCGCGATTCGAGATAGACTATCTGGTGCAGCGGCGCGAGGCTGGACTCTTCTAGGTAGGTGGTGTCGATAGTGCTGTGAGTTAGCTGTCCTCTCCACGCACTCACACTGCGCCACGCGGGCATTCCGACGTACGCCGCCCGTTCCAGCACGTGCGTCTTCGAACCCTGATCGCTCCTGTGTATGCCGTCGGTAATGCTCACGTGCCCGTACGTCCAGACGCCGGGCTCCAATCGGCTCGCGTCAAGATCCTGTACGGCGATCGCCGGCTCGGTGGGTGGTTCCGTCGGCTCCTGGGCACACGCCGCAGACAGGGCGATCCCTGCTGCCACCATGATTCTGGCAAGTGACGAGGTTGGCATACAGTCTCCTTTACTAGAATCAGCCGACGAGACCACCGACGGTTGCGAAGACCCATTGTTGCGCGGCGGCAGAACAACGAGGTAGCCAACGCCAGCCGCGAGGACCACGAGCGCCGCCGCAGCCAATGGCGCGCGCACAGGCGGCGAACGTGGTTTGCGCGGCTCGGCCGCTGGCAACAGCACACGCTCGCCCCGGGCCCGCGCGGCGAGAACCCGCTCAAGTAACCCTGCGGGAGGCTCGGTGGTCTGGAGCTCCCGTGCCACGCGACTGACTTCCCGGACAGAGGCCACAGTCTCCCGGCAAGCAGCGCACGCCACGAGATGCGAGGCGACCTTGGCACGCTCACGATCGCGGAGCTCACCGTCCGCGTACCGTTTGAGCACACTGAACAGTGGATGAATCAACTTCTTCATAGCTCCTCGCCTAGCAGCCGCCGTAGACGCTTCATAGCCCGGTGTAACCGCACCTCAGATGTATTTGTCCGGATCCCCAAGAGCGCCCCGATCTCGGCGTGCGAGTACCCGTGGATCTCCTTGAGCACGAACACGACACGCAGATCGTCCGGCAGCGCTCGCAGCGCCCTGTCGAGGGCGGTGCGGTTCACGACTCCTTCACCGCTCGCGCCGCTGGCGCAGACGGTCTCGCCACTTACTCGCACTTCCCGTCGGCGTCTTTGGGAACGCAGCCGCGCCAGCGCGATCCGCACGGCCACCCGCTTGAGCCACCCCTCGAAGTGCCCCCGCTCCTCATAGCGGTGGAGCGCCTCGGGCAGGCCGAGGAACAGGTCATGCAGCACATCCTCGGCATCTTCGAGCGACCCGGTGATCCGGTGCGCCAGCCCCATGACCGACCTGGCGTGCCGCTCGTACAGGGCGGCCAGAGCATCCGGTTCCCCGTCACGGGCGCGCTCGATGAGCGTGGCTTCACGCGACTCGGTGCTCACGCGCATGTGAGCTGAGGCGGTGGCGCTTTCTGGTTCACCACTCATAGAAACGTCGTGACTGGTTCAAACCTTACATGACGGAGCAGAGGGCGGCAGCATTCGCGCCCTGCCGCTCCTGCCGCTGAGGTGTGGCGCGGTCAGGCGGGGCTGCCACCGTACCGCGATGCCGTCATGCCGTTCTCTGGCGTGACCGCGGCACCGCAAGTGCCAGTATTACAAGGAATTACAAGTTTCCACCCACCCCTTGCGCCCACCCTGTCTTCGGGATATATTCGGTATCCCTATCTTCGGTTAATGTTCGGTTTAATAGGCTGCTCACGGCAATGGCCCAGGTACCGCCCCATCCCGTACCACCTTCCATCCCCCTCCATCTCCCCGGGGCCCATGGCCCAGCAGCAAAGCGGCAGGGTGGCAGCACGGTAGAACGTGAAACGGGAAGCGGGAGGCGGGAAGCGTTCACTCCGACCACCGATCTACCGCCGATCCGCCGACCCGCCGACCCGCCGAGAAACGCGGGGCTAACCAGCGACCTGGCCATTTGTCTCTGGATCCCCCTCTTCCCCCTGCGTTGCGAAGAGCAGCGCCGTCCCGAGCTGACGGTAAAACCCACCGCCCTGCTCTCGCCTGACGACACCCGCCGGTTGTGGCAGGTCTCGCCTACCGCCCGGCGTGTGGGCGTGAGACCCGGCATGACCGTGAGTCAGGCCATCGGCCTCTGCCCTCCCCTCACCCTGTGCGAACCCGACCCCGTGTACTACGACGAGCAGTTCAGCCGCCTCCTTCTCACGCTGGAAAGCGTGAGTCCGGTGATCGAGCCGGCGGAACTCGGGCGGGTGTTTATCGGGGTCGACGGGCTGGAGAGACTGTTCGGAAGTCCCGAGAAACAACTGGGTGCCGTGGCGGAGAGGGGAGGAGGTGGCGGTGCTGCCGTGGAAGGGTCGGGCAGTGGCGGTTGGGCTGCCGTCATGCGGTTGGGGTGGGGCAGAGGGAAGTTCGTAGCCTGGGTCGCCGCAACCCGAGCGAAACCTGGTGAGCCGGTCATCGTCTCCGACGACCAACGGGTGGTGTTCTTGGCCGACCAGCCCGTCGCGGTCTTGCCCATCGCTTCCGACACCCATCGCCGACTCTGGCAGCTTGGGATCAAAACGCTGGGCGATCTCGCCCGACTCCCCGAAGTCGCGCTGGTTTCCCAGTTCGGTAACGAGGGAAGTCGGGCGTGGCAGCTCGCGACGGGGAACGCCGCCGATCCGGTTACCGGGCGAGAGCGACCCGAGCCCATCATCGTAGCACTCGACTTCCCCGCACCCGCCGCCGATCGTGGCATGCTGGTCCACGCACTGGACAAGCTGATCGAGCGCGCCCTCAAGCACCCGCGGCGCATCGGGTGGCGGGTGCACGCGGCGCGAGCACGGGCCGCGCTGGAGCACGGCGCTTCCTGGATGACCGAAGTCACACTCAAAGATCCGTCGGCCGACCGAGCGCGCATCGCAGCACCCCTCAAAGTCCGCCTCGAGCAGACGCCACCCAATGGTGCCGTGGAACATCTCGCGGTGGAGCTCACCGCCTTTGCTCCCGGCACCGACGAGCTGCAGCTCTTCGCCCGTGACGCCACCAGCGCAGCCCGCGCCGGCCGCCGCCGCGCTCTCCATGCCGCAGCGCACGAAATCCAAATCCGGCTCAAGCGCTCGATGCTCCACCACATCATCGAGGTGCAACCATGGTCACGCATACCCGAACGCCGCTACGCACTGATCGACTTCGAGCCCTGAATGTGCCCCACCGAGTGGAGGTCGAGTTGGGTGAGCAAGGCCTTCCGATCGCAATTAAAGAGCACGGAGGGAAGCGTAGGACAACCGAGGGAGGCGAGCCTGCTCTCTTGACCTCGGCGGTTAGGCGGTTCGGCGGTTCGGCGGTTCGGCAGTATGGCAGTATGGCCCTGGAACGATGCGCCGATCCGCCGATCCGCCAGGGAAGCGGTACGGGGCGGTGGGGGACCGCCAGGGCGGCGCCGGGTGGTTGTGCGGGACCGCCCGAGGTGGGGCGGAGAAGGAGGGTTGAGGAGATCATCGAGACCTGGCGCATCGACGACGAATGGTGGCGGGAACCTATCACCCGCCGATACGTGGAGGTCGTTCTCGAGGGAGGAGGCCACGTGGTGTTGTTTGAGGATCTGGTGACGGGTCAGTGGTTTGTACAAATGCCCTGAGGATGAAGACGGGGGAGAAGGGGAGAGGGGGGAGACGATTATTGATCTTCTCCCCCTCCTGCCCCTCCTCCCCCCTCCCTCATGTACATAGAACTGCACTGCCACTCGGCATTCTCATTCCTGGACGGCACTTCGCTCCCCGAGCAATTAGTGCTCGAGGCGAAGGCGTTGGGCTACCCTGCCCTCGCCTTGACCGACCACAACGGTGTGTACGGATCCATGACCTTTGCGCAGGCTGCGAAGGATCTCGACCTCCAGCCCATCACCGGTGCCGAGGTAACCCTCCTGGACGGCTCCCACGTGACGCTGCTGGTCGAAACGCCCGAAGGATATGCGAACCTCTGCCGTCTCATCACCGAGGCGCATCTGGGCCGCGACGACCGGCGCGATCCGCGGCTCGACTTCGCTTCGCTGGAGGCGCGGCACGAGGGACTGATCGTGCTTTCAGGATGTCGCAACGGCCTCCTCCCCACGGTGCTCGCCCGTGAGGGGATCACCGCAGCGTGCCGGTTCGCTGAGCGGTGCCGCGCCGTCTTCGGCCCTGCCGGGTTTTTCGTCGAGTTACAGCGCAACGCCGTGCGAGGCGACCGAGAACTCAGCCGGGCGCTGTCGGACATCGCCGACACTGTGGGGCTCTCGGTGGTGGCCACCGGTGATGTCCACTACCACCGACGGGAACGGCACCGGCTACACGACGCCCTCGTTGCCATCCGCCATCGCGCGACCCTCGACGGCTCTCACGAGGTACGGAAGCCCAACAGCGAGTTTCACCTCAGGCCACCGGAGGAAGTCACCACCCTTTTCCGCGACCGCCCCGATGCCGTGGCCAGTACCCTCGTCATCGCCGAGCGGTGTCGATCCTTCGATCTTACGAGAGACTTGGGTTACACCTTTCCCGATTTTCGCGGCGCTGAGCGGCAAACCGCCCCCCGGGCACTGGCCGAGCTATGCCGTACGAAGCTGGAACAGCTCTATCCACCCGACTCACCACACCGCACCGAAGCCGAACATCGATTAGACGAAGAACTTCGACTCGTCGCGCACCATGGACTGTGTGGCTTCTTCCTGGTCTACCACGACCTCTTCGAGCTAGCCCGGGAGGTAGCAGCGGACGTGCGCAAGGGAACACGGCGGGCGCTGAGCAACATGCTTCCCGGACGCGGCCGCGGCTCATCCGTCTCCTCGATCATCTGCTACTTCCTCGGCCTGTCTCACATCGATCCCGTGACCAACCGGCTCTTCCTCGGCCGGTTCCTGAACGAGACGCTGGCATCCGTTCCCGATATCGACCTCGATTTCCCCCGGGAAATCCGTGAGGAGCTCATCCGCCGCGTCTATCAGCGTTATGGCGAAGAGCACACCGGACTGGTCTGCTCGTATCCCACCTACCGACTGCGCTCGGCGGTACGGGAACTCGGCAAGGCGCTCGACCTGCCACCAGGGGAGCTAGAACAGGTTGCGCGGCTCGCAGAGCACCGCTCCGCAGCAGCGCTACGAGAAGAACTCCCC
The DNA here is from genome assembly GCA_011772755.1 of Gemmatimonadales bacterium. GTDB lineage: Bacteria > Gemmatimonadota > Gemmatimonadetes > Gemmatimonadales > GWC2-71-9 > WVYX01. The sequence continues at coordinate 2,252 of WVYX01000327.1, read as the reverse complement.
AAGCTTCCCGGATTTGCCTCTCGCGTGGACGCTCCTCTGTGGCGGGACCTGTGCGATCTGGCTGAGGAGATCGCCGGGCTGCCACGACACATCTCCCAGCACGTCGGCGGGATGATCATCTCGAGCCGGCCCCTGGTCGAACTCGTGCCCCTCGAGCGTTCCGCCATGCCCGACCGGGTCGTTTGTCAGTGGGACAAAGATTCCTGCGACGATGCCCGGTTCATAAAGATCGATTTCCTGGCGCTCGGGATGCTCTCCCTCGTCGAAGAGTGTGTCGAGCTGGT
>WVYX01000327.1:349-1926 GCA_011772755.1 Gemmatimonadales bacterium | reverse complement strand
ATCGTGCGGCCGGGCCCCATCGTGGGCGGGGCGGTGAACCCGTACGTCCGCCGGCGCGAAGCCCAGCGACACGCCCGAGAACATGGCGTTCCATACGAGCCTCCGGTGGACCACCCGCTGCTCAGGGACGCGCTGGCGGAGACGCTGGGCGTCATCATCTACCAAGATCAGGTACTCCAGGTCTGCCAGGCCTTGGCTGGCTTCACCGCTGGACAAGCGGAGGCGCTGCGCCGGGCCATGAGCCGGCGACGCTCCCGCGAGCTCATGGAGAACTTCTGGGAGGACTTCCTGAAAGGCGCCCGCACCCACGGCGTCTCCGACGCTACCGCCCGCAAAGTGTTCGAGCAGGTCGTAGCCTTCTCGGAGTTTGGCTTCCCAAAATCACACGCCGCCGCATTCGGCCTACTCGCCTACCAGTCAGCCTGGCTCAGGCACCACCACCCCGTGGAGTACTACGTCGCCCTCTTCAACAACCAGCCGATGGGATTCTACTCGCTGGATGCCCTGGGCCGTGATGCGGCGCGGCATGGTGTGGAGATCCGGTTACCCCATATCAACCAGAGCGACGTCTACTGCACGGTGGAAGACGGCACGCTGCGCATCGGGCTCGGCTTCATCCGCGAATGCGGGTGGGATGTCGCCGAAGACGTCGTAGCAGAACGGGAGCGCAACGGTCGGTACCGGAGTCTGGCCGATCTCGTGCGCCGCGCACCACCCAAGCTCTCCCGGGACGCCATCGAGAACCTGGTATGGGTCGGCGGCTGCGATACGTTCGGCCTGACCCGCCGGGAGCTCCTCTGGCAGGTGGGACTCTGGCTGCCGCCCAAGACCGAACGGTCCGACCGCGGGCGCGTGCGCCGACAACTAGAGCTCCCACTCACACACCCGTACGAGCACCTGCGCTTTGGAGACATAGCGACTGACGAGCGGCTGGTGGCGGAGTACGAGGTGTTGGGGTTCGCTGCAAGCGGGCACCCCTTCTCATTGTTGCGTGATGCATTACCCCCAGGCGTAGTCCGGAGCGACCGGCTCGACGCGCTGGAACACGGCGCAGCAATCGAGATCGCCGGACTAGTGGTCGCCCGGCAGCGGCCAGAGACGGCTCGAGGCTACGTGTTCGTGCTTCTCGAAGACGAAGCGGGGATGATGAATGCCATCGTCCGGCCCAACGTCTACGACCGGGACCGGGTGGCGATCCGTGGAGAACCGTTCTTGTGGATCCTGGGAACGCTCGCGAAAGACGACGGAACGCTCAACATCATTGCGGAGGAGATCCGTGCCCTGAGACTGCGGCGGATCGGCGGATCGGCGGATCGGCGGTCAGCTGCCCCTCCCACACCCTCCGCCCCCTCGGCCACCCGCTCCCCCTACGCTTTCCTCAAGAATCTCCGCCGTAACGCACCCGGAGCGAGGAGCTGGGGCTAGCCGCCGAACGCCCCCAGCTTCCGATGCTCCTTCAGGTGAGCGCGAACGTCCACACCGACCTTCAGAACCACCAACAAGAGCAAACCGACCGTGGGGGCATTGAGAGCCATCACCAAGAAACCACTAGCGATGATCACGACATGAAGTACGAC
>WVYX01000327.1:0-220 GCA_011772755.1 Gemmatimonadales bacterium | reverse complement strand
CGGATGTAGTTCCACCCGAAAGAGAAGCCATGGCTGAGCGCCAATGCCATAGCCGCATAGAGCAGGCCATAGTCGACCAGGATCCGCCATATGATCTGCAGGTCCATCCCTCCGGACAGCTCGACCATGCCGCCACCGAAGATCGCCACCACGAAAACGCCGTGAATCGCCGTGAACATCCCGTAGTGAAACATGAAGAAGGGAATGAGGAATACCTTGG
>WVYX01000135.1 GCA_011772755.1 Gemmatimonadales bacterium | reverse complement strand
GGAGCCGGAGGTGCTAGCCAGTGCTCTCCGAACTTGGCAGGACGGTAAGGCCGACTCGGCTGTCGCCCTGTTTCACCTCGCGAGCAGGTTGCAGCCGGAAGACGCCAACGTTCCCCTGTTCATGTCCATGATGTACGCCAGCCAGAAGCGACTTGATTCGGCTAGCACATACCTGGAGCGGGGTATCGAGCTGGCTGGGGATGACCCCAACTATCGCCGTCGCAAACGGCAAGCGATGCTGGAACTCGCCCGCGGGCACGACGCCGTCGGCTTTGAGAGCCCGGTGACCGGCCAGATTGCCCGGACGCGGATCCTGCGGGATTCTTTGGAGCGTGCCATCACGCGGGATTCCGCGATGCTTGCGGGCCTCATCGCCGAGTGGTCGGGTAAGCAGCTGCGCCCGGAGGTGGCACAGGCCGTCGAACGGGACTCCACGATGTTGGCCACCCGGCTGAGCTCCGCACGAGCGGCGCTGCCGGCCGCAGAGGAGGCACTGCGAACCGACAGTGCGGCGGTAGCACAGGCCATGGGTCCCGCGCTCCGATCCTACGAAGCCTTCCTGGAAGCCTTTTCCGACGATGCCGAGACCGCGCTGCGACTGCTGCGCCGCTACTCGCTAGTGGGCCTTGGCGCTGAGATGGAAGCGATGATCCAGCGGTTGGCGGGCATGGACGAGGTCTCCGTGAACGAGCTCACCCAGGCCGGCGTGGCGCTGTACAATGACTCGCACCTCATGCATGCCGTGCAGCTGCTGGAGGTTGCGACGGCCCGGAATCCATACGCCCGAAACGCGTTGTTCATGATGTGTCGGGCATACTACACCCTGCAAGACGATGCCAAACTCGCGGCAGCGGCCTGGCAGCTGCTCCAAGTGGACCCGCTCAATCCACAGAGTGTGCGTATGATGGCCGCTGCCTGGGACCTCGCCGGCAACCGCGACTCGACCGCCAAGTACGTTGCCCTGGCGGACACGGGTATTGGGTGGGCCGTCACCATCACCCAACTGGTACCGACCGCCAGTTCAACCATCGTCAACGGATCGGTGGCTAACATCACGCCCCACCCCCTGCCGGCTACGACTCTGGAATTCGACTTCCTGGACGATGGGGGGAACGTAATGGCCACGGCAACTATGGATGTGCCGGCACTCCAGCCCGGTGGCCGGCAACAGATCACTGTCCGGGTCACCCACGGCGGCGCCGCAGCGTGGCGGTACAGGCGCCGGTAGGGAGGATTCTGGGTCATCGGCCCTACGTCATGGGTCCTGGGTCCTGGGTGCTGGAGATTCGCTGGTTCCCCACCCCCCAGCACCTAGGACCGAGGACCTAGGATCCAGATAGGACCCTCCCCCCGAACTCCGGCCACCCCATTATCTTAGCACGCAATTCCATTCGCCGATTCGTCAGCATAAGCCCCATGCTCACAGTCAGCGCCGTGCAGCCTGAATCGCTCGCCGCCGAGCTCGGCATAATGCCAGGATTCGAGCTCCTATCCATCGACGGACGCGAGCTAGCAGATTTCCTCGACTGGGAGTTCTTGGCAGCCGAGGAGCGATTCGTGCTACTGGCCCGCTCCCCCGATGGGACACCCATCGAGTACGACGTCGAGCGCCCGGAGGACCTACCGCTGGGAGTCGAGCTCGAGCCGCCGCGGATCCGGCGGTGTGGCAACCGGTGCGACTTCTGCTTCGTGGACGGACTACCAGAGGGACTACGAGGGACGCTCTACGTCCGAGACGACGACTACCGGCTCTCGTTCCGCCACGGCAACTTCGCCACGCTCACCAACCTGAAGCCAAAGGACATCGCTCGGATCATCGAGTACCGCCTCTCCCCGCTGTACGTGTCTGTCCATGCCACCGACCCGGTCATCCGGCGGCGACTACTACGCAACCCGCGGGCGCCGGCCATCATTCCTCAGCTAGCCCACTTCGCGGAACATGGAATTCAGTTCCACACCCAAGTCGTGCTGCAGCCAGGTGTCAACGATGGAGACGTGTTGGTCCAGAGTCTCCACGATCTCTACGGGCTCGGCGAGCCCATTCTTTCGGTTTCCGTCGTCCCCGTAGGTTTGACGGAATTCAGCAAACACGCGCTCGTCCGTGAGCCGACGGCTGATGAATGCCGATCAGCAATCGCAGCCGTCAATGCACTTGCATCTCGGGCCCTGCCCGAGCGGGGCCGCCGCTGGGCGTACGGATCCGACGACCTCTACCTAGTCGCGGGCGTCTCGCTCCCACCGGCGGAGGCGTACGATGGATTCGAGCAGGTCGAGAACGGCGTAGGGAGCGTGCGCTATCTACAGCGCCACATTGCCGAAGCCCAGCCGCGGCTGCCGGATCTCGACGGCGTGCGCATAGGTGTGCTCACCGGTACCGCGATGGGTCGCCATATGCCGGAGGTCCTGAAAGCGCTGACCCAGGCAACCGGAGGCATCTACGAGCTGATCGTCCTCTCCAATGACCTCTTTGGACCATCCGTCACCTCCGCTGGTCTCTTGCCAGGGCGATCATTCCTTGGAGCGCTCGCGAAGCGTGGCGACCTGGACCTTGCATTGCTAGCTGCTGAAGCCACAAACGAATCGGGCATGTTCCTCGATGATCTGACCTTCCAGGACCTAGCGGCGTCCGTGCCAGTGGAGGTGCGGCTATCATACCACTTCACGGACGCTCTGGTTGAGAGTGCAGTGGTGTGAGACGGGCAACGGTTGCCATCGTAGGACGGCCGAACGTCGGGAAATCGACGCTGTTCAATCGCATCGTCGGCGGCCGGCGAGCCATCGTGGACGATCGTCCTGGTGTGACCCGGGATCGGCATTTCGCTACGTCCGAATGGGGAGGCAAGCATTTCTGGCTAGTGGATACCGGTGGCTGGTTTGCCGGTGAAGACGATGCCCTGCACAGCGGCATCCGCCAGCAGATCCAGTTGGCTATCGAGCAGTCCGACGCCGTGGTATTCGTGGTGGACACCAATGCCGGCGTTCACCCGGTCGATCTTGAAGTCGCCCAGCTGTTGCGCACCCACGGCGCCCGCGTGGTGGTCGCGGCTAACAAGGCCGACGACCTTCCCAACAATGTCTCTCACCTGGCCTTCCATGAACTCGGCCTGGGCGATCCGCAGCCTGTGTCCGCCGCCCAAGGGACGGGAAGTGGTGACCTACTCGATCGAATTGTCGCGCTGCTCCCAGAGGCCCCGGAGCAGCCGCCCGAAGGACTCATCAATGTGGCCGTGGTGGGCCGCCCCAACGTGGGCAAGTCCAGCCTGGTCAACCGGCTGCTCGGCGAGGAACGATCTGTGGTCGCCCCAGAGGCAGGGACCACGCGTGACGCGGTCGACTCCCCCTTGCGGTACCATGGCCGAACGCTCAACTTCATTGATACCGCGGGGTTACGGAAGCGATCGAAAGTAGAGGATGAGATCGAGTTCTACTCGGCCCTGCGGTCCGAGCGCGCGATTGAGCAGGCTGACGTGTGCGTGCTGGTAGTCGACGCCACGTCGGGCCTGCACGCCCAGGATCTCAAGATCGCCCAGGCAGCATGGGAGCGGGGTGCGGCCCTGATCGTCGCGGTCACCAAGTGGGACCTGATCGACGGGAAGGACACGACTACTGCGATCCGCGGTGAGCAACAGGTAGCGCAACGCGCACCGTTTCTCCGCGCAGTGCCTTTCGTATATGTGTCCGGGCTGACGGGGTTGCGCGCGCGGAAGATCCTGGATCTCATCCTCGACGTGGCCGCCGCTCGCGAGCGGCGAATCGCCACCGCAGAAGTCAACCGAGCCCTGGAAGCGCTCGTGGCCCGTAATCAACCCCCGCAGCGAGGCGGACAGGAGGTCAAGCTGTACTACGGTTCGCAGGTCGCGATCACACCGCCGACCTTCGCCATCGTCACGAACCACCCCGAGGCGATCCCGGAGTCCTACCGGCGCTACTTGGAGCACGGATTCCGAGAGACCTGGGAGTTTGCCGGCGCACCTATCCGCATCAAGTTCCGGCGGAAACGGGGCAGACGGTGACGCTGGCCCTCTGGATTCTCGGGGCATACCTCCTGGGTTCCATCCCCACCAGCTACTTGGCCGGTCGTTACGGCGCCGGCCTGGACCTACGAGAGCACGGCAGCAAGAACGTGGGTGCCACCAACCTGTACCGCGTCCTCGGCTGGAGGTATGCGATCCCTGTTGGCTTGTTCGATGTCGCCAAGGGTGCGATGCCGGTGCTCCTCGTCATGCCACGGGTGGAGCAGGACTGGATGCCGCTGTTGGTGGGCGTGGCGGCCGTCACGGGACACGTATTCCCCGTGTTCCTCAGGTTCAGGGGCGGGAAGGGGGTCGCAACTGCCGCCGGTGTCGTGCTGGCCCTGGCTCCGGCGTCCCTCGCCGCGAGCGCGGTGGTGTGGCTCGCCGTACTCGCCCTCACCGGATTCGTCTCGCTGGCCTCGATCCTTGGCGCGGCAACGTTTCCGGTTGCCGTGCGTCTGCTCGATCCCCACAACGTGTACACCTTCGCCGTGGGGATCGGGCTCGCTACGTTCATCGTCTACACGCATCGCAGCAACATACGGCGCCTCCTCGCAGGGACGGAGAACCGGTTCGGCCGGCGGCGCCGAGCGGCCCATCGGGACGCGTCATGAGAATCGCCGTCATCGGCGCGGGAGGCTGGGGAACGACGCTCGCTGATCTCCTGGCGACGCAGAGCCACCAGATCAAGATCTGGGCGCACGAACCGGAAGTGGTGGAGTCCATCAACCGGGATCATGTGAATGCGTTGTTCTTGGCGGACTCGCGACTCGCGGAGGGGATCACGGCGCACGGCGAGCTGGCGGACGTCTTGAGCGGCGCGGAACTAATCGTGTCCGCTGCCCCGTCCCACGCGGTGCGGGAGGTCAGCGCCAACGTATGGACGAAGCTCAATGGCGCAGAGCCGCCCACGGTGGTGAGTGTCTCCAAGGGCCTGGAGACGGACTCGCTCAAGACCATGAGCGAAGTGCTGGAAGAGACGCTGCCGGGGGCACCCATCGTGGCTCTGTCGGGGCCGAGCTTCGCTCAGGAAGTCTACCAGCGACAGCCCACTGCCGTCGTGGCCGCCTCCACGGACCGCGACGCCGCGGAGGCCGCCCAGCGGGCGTTCTCCACCGGCTACTTCCGGGTCTACACCAGCGACGACTTGCTCGGCGTGCAGCTGGGCGGGGCGCTCAAGAACGTGATTGCCATCGCCGCCGGGCTGTTGCATGGCCTCAAGCTTGGCTCCAATACCCGGGCCGCGCTCATCACCCGCGGCCTGGCTGAGATGAGCCGGCTGGGTGAGGCTATGGGGGCGAACCCGATGACCTTCGCGGGACTCGCCGGAATGGGCGACCTCATCCTGACGGCGACCGGCGTGCTCAGCCGCAACCGCGCCCTCGGGATAGAGTTGGCCGAAGGGAGGACGCTGGACGAGATCCTGGCCACGCGCCGCACCGTCGCCGAGGGCGTGCGCACGGCTCGCGCAGCCGTGCAACTTGGAAAACACGCCGGGGTCGAGCTGCCCATTGCCAGCGAGGTGGCCAACATCCTGTTTGAGGGCAAGGCCCCGCAGCGGGCTGTACGGGACCTGATGGAACGGGAACTCAAGGCGGAGAACTGGCGATGACGGTCTCGCGTCCGGTCCAGGAGTTCTTCTCCATCGGCGATGTCTGCCAGCTCACCGATCTCAAGCCGCACGTGCTGCGCTACTGGGAGAGCCAGTTCCGATTTCTGAACCCGGCAAAGAACCGGTCGGGCAACCGGGTCTACCAGCGGCGCGAGATCGAGCTGATCATGCTAGTCAAGCATCTCCTCTATGCGGAGAAGTACACCATCGAGGGGGCACGGCGACGCATCGAGCAATACCGGCGGACGGGAGAGCTGAAGGCCGAAGCGAGGTACGCCCTCCAGAGGGAAACGATCGAGAATCTCACCGCGCAACTCCGCACCATCCTCGACATCTTAGACGGCAAAGTACCAATTGAACATCCTGATCAGTAACGACGACGGCATCCTGGCTCGAGGGCTCGGGGTGCTGGCAGACGTATGCCGGACTGTGGGGAGTGTGACGGTCGTCGCACCCGATCGGGAACAGAGCGGTGCGAGCCACTCGCTGACGCTCGACCGGCCCCTGCGCCCCTCGCGGCGTCCCGACGGTTCGCTCCAGGTCGACGGAACCCCAACCGACTGTGTCCTCCTCGCACTGGGTGTGCTGCTCGACGAAAAGCCCGACTACGTGTTCTCCGGCATCAATCACGGGCCGAACATGGGTGAGGACGTGCTGTATTCGGGGACCGTGGCGGCCGCGATGGAAGGGCTGTCCCTAGGCATCCCCGGGGTGGCCATCTCCCTGGCAGGGAACAACGTCGAGCTGCTAGACAGCCATCGACCATGGTTGGAGCGCCTCGTGGCTGACATTGTCAAGGTCAAGGAATTCCCCAAGGAGACCCTCCTCAACGTGAACCTACCGCCAATCCCTGGCGCAGAAATTCAGGGAATCCGAGTCACCACGCTGGGTAAAAGGGTGTATTCGGAATCCCTGGTGCGGACAAAGGACCCCTGGGGGCGGACTGGATACTGGATCGGCGGCGGACAGATCTCGTGGTCGGGTCGCGAGGATTCGGACTTCCGAGCCATTCAGGATCACTACATTTCGGTGACCCCGCTGCATGTCGATCTGACGAACTACGGGCTGCTCGAAGACGTCACAGGATGGCAACTGGGCGCCTAGCCGATACCTATGGCGGCTACCGAGCCCGCCTGGTCGAGTGCCTGCGGCAGAACGGCATTCGGGATCTGGCGGTGCTTCGGGCGTTCGGAGAGACGCCGCGGCATCTCTTCGTCCCAGAGGCATTGCGAAGCCGGGCGTACGACGACGTCTCCCTGCCGATTGGCAGCGGGCAGACCATCTCGCAGCCCACCACGCAAGGACGCTATCTGGAAGCCCTGGGCCTCCAGGGTCACGAACGAGTGCTGGAGATCGGCACAGGCTCCGGCTATCAGGCAGCGCTGCTGTCGCACTTGGCCCAAATGGTGGTCTCGGTGGAGCGGCTCCCCGAGCTCGCGACCCGGGCGCGCCAGGCGCTGGACCAGGCAGGCACCACGGGTGTGATGGTAGTGGTCGGCGATGGGTCGCTGGGGTGGCGGCCTGAGGCTCCTTACGATGCGATTCTGGTCGCGGCGGCGAGCCCGCATGTCCCACGTCCCCTGGTCTCCCAGCTCGCCGAAGGCGGACGAATCATCATCCCCATCCAGCGGGACCAGGCCCAAGAGCTGCGACGCGTCACGAAGCGAGGCGGAGAACTCGAGGAGGAACGGTTGGGCGAAGTCCAATTCCTACCACTCATTGGCAAGCACGGCTTCAGCACCAACGGCATCGAGTAGCACGTGCTTGAAGCGGCCGTCACCTGGATCACCGAAACCATCTTTCGGTTGGGCTATCCCGGGATCACCCTCCTCATGGCGATCGAGTCGTCGTTCTTTCCCTTTCCCAGTGAAGTGATCCTGCCACCAGCAGGCTATCTGGCGGCACAGGGCAGGATGAACGCACCGCTGGCCCTGGGGGCGGGGCTGGCGGGCAGCCTGATCGGGGCCCTGTTCAACTATTACGTCGCTGTCGCCCTCGGACGGCCGTTGTTGCACAAGTATCACCGGTTCCTCCTGATCCGCCAGGCGTCCCTCGACCGGGCTGAAGCTTTCTTCCGCCGGCATGGGGAGATCAGCACCTTCATCGGCAGGCTGATACCGGTGATCCGCCAACTCATCTCTGTGCCTGCTGGCCTCGCCAGAATGAGACTGGATCGGTTCGCGCTCTACACGGCAGTTGGGGCCGGCATCTGGTGCGCAGTGCTGACCTACGTGGGATGGTATGTGGGACGCCACGCCGAGGTGGTGGCCGGCATCGATCAGCTGATCGAGCACCCCGAAGTGCAGCGCTATGCCTCCTGGGCAGCCGTCGCGGTCCTACCTCTGGTCGTGGTGGTCCTCGCGCTGTACGTGTACCGCCACCGCAGGCGGACGGCTGCGGCCGCCGTCGAGACCGCTGAAGGGAAGGGAAGTGACTGAGCCGATCTCCGCCGCCCGCTGGCTGATCTCGGGATGCGTCCAGGGGGTTGGCTTTCGGTGGTTCGTCCTCCGCCAGGCCGAGGAGCTGGGCGTCGGGGGCTGGGCGCGGAATCTGCCAGACGGGCGGGTCGAGGTGGTGGCGTCCGGTCCGCCCGCAGTTCTCGAACAGCTAGATGCGGCGCTGCAACGCGGGCCGCGAATGGCATATGTGGAAAATGTGGATAAAGCGGATATTCCACATCACGACGTCGACCCTAACGTCTTTCATATCAGCTAGTTGTGAGCTGGGACCCTGGCGTGACGCGACGTTGACGTCAATTGTGAAGGCCCGGCCGGAAGCCAAAGGCGCAGGCACCGTAGACAGCAGGAGAGGGCAGCAGAGCGCAGTAGCGCCACGGCGGCGGACGCACCGATCTGGAGCCTCATGGCGCTCGACGTGAGAATGGCATAAGCCTCACAGCAGGGAGCTGGACCACGCGTCCAAAGGGGGAGCGGGGAGGGGAGAGCGGTACTCTCCGCTGACTCGCCGGGTGCCGCCCTGCCAGATGGGCTCAGTTGGATCACGGCCTCGGCTCGGTTAGTTTGCTGTGTTCCACGCCCCTGTAGCTCAGTTGGATAGAGCAGCGGTTTCCTAAACCGTTGGCCGGGTGTTCGAGTCACCCCAGGGGCATTCTGCCCCGCCACCGCTCCCCGCACTGGTGGCAGATGGGGCAGGGACCCGCAGCGGGCGGCAGGAGCGGCAGGAACTGCCGCTCCTGCCGCTGGGAGGGGCCGGGGCGGAGAACGAGGGGCCGCAGAAGCTGTTTGGACTCTGAAGCAGGTCGAGGAAAGTGCCCGCACAGCACACGACCGGCGGGAAGGATCCCGCCAAGCAATTACTAGAATGGATCGAGCGCCACCGGCGTGCCGTGATCACTGCAGTTGCAGCGGCAGCGGTCATGTCCGCATCGGTCTGGTTCGTCATCGAGTATCAGCGGCGCAAGGGCGCAGCGGCTGCAAACGCGCTGGAACGGGCCAAGGGGGCAGCACAATCCGGGAACCTGCCACTGGCAGCCAGTGACCTTACAAGGCTCATCAGCAGCTACGGCGGAACCCTGGCCGCCGATGAAGCTGTCATCCTGCGTGCCCAGATACGCCTGCTCCAAGACCAGTCGACCCTCGCTGTCGACGAGCTGCGCCAAGCCATCGAAGGAGGGCTGGATGAGCAGTTCGTGGCCCCAGCCTACGCGATGCTGGGCACGGCCCTCGAAACCGTGGGAGAAATGACTCAGGCAGGGGAGGCATACGAGAACGCGGCCAACGCTGCCTGGTACGGCTTCCTGTCTGCGCAGTACCTGAACGATTCCGGCCGTGCCTTCCGGTCTGCCGGCAACACGGCCCGCGCCGTGTCGGCATATGAGCGGGTGCTGCGGGATTTTGAGGACTCGCCTGGTGCCATGGAGGCGCGCGTCAGACTGGCCGAGTTGAAGGCTGCTAGCGGAGCACCCGCAAGCTGATTGGCGGGTGCCGCCAACGGGGCGATTGGGCGAGAATGTCGCGTTTCTCGCCCTTTTTCTGAGCTAGCACATAGTACGTATAAGAGATGTTATGTTAAGTTCAGGCATCATCATGTGTGGATAATTCTCGGTTTGTCCCGATGGCAGTCTCTAAGTCCCTACACCGTCCGGGGTTGCTCGGGGCAGGACAACTGCGGCAGACCCAGTGGATACGGGCCACAGCGTCGATTGATCTGAAGGCTCGCCGAACAGGCAGGTACTCGGCGGCCGTGGCAGGGCCTAGGCGCCGAGCACGGCGCGGAACACGAGGCGCGCCTGTCCTGCCAGACGAGGGTCCTTGACTGCGCCAGTTGCCGCCAGATCGGCGGACACGGTGAGCAGCGCCCCGGAAGCCGTGCACACGTCCAGCGGCAGCGAGGCGACACCGGCATGCGCCAGCACAGCGGCCGATGCCACTGCTCCCGTACCGCAGGCCAGCGTCTCCGCCTCCACACCCCGCTCATAGGTGCGCATGGCCCAGCCTCGGTGCCCGTTGGCAACGAAGTTGATGTTGGCGCCCGCGGGAGCCAGGGCCGCGTGGGAACGGAGCTCCCTGCCCCGCTCCGGCAGCGGGACGCTCGCGAGATCCTCGACCAGCACCACGACATGAGGGACGCCAACGGTGGTGAGATGGACCGAGCGCTCGCCGGCTTCGAGGGGGATATCGGGACTCGTAATCTCCCCGGGAGATGGAAGAGATAGCTCGGCCCGCTCCTCGTCGCCCGGGAGGCACCGGGCCGCAACGGGTCCGGCGTCTGTCTCGAGTGTCATGCCGTCGGCCGGCGCCAGTTCCAGCCAACATGCCAGGCGGGCTGCGCACAGCGCCCCGTTCCCGCACATGGGCGCCCGACTGCCGTCGCTATTGAAGAAGTGGAACCGTACGGCGTCGGGCTTGGACCCGGGTTCGAGCACCACGAACCCGTCAGCGCCGACACCCGTGCCTCGGGCGCAGATCGCACGAATCCTCTCCGGTGTCCACACCTCAATCGGCTCGCTCCGGCCGTCAACGACAACGAAGTCATTGCCCGAGCCGGACATTTTGTAGATGACTGTTCCGTCCAGCATGCCTCAGAGGTCCGGTTGGAGCTTACTTCGCTGCGCAATCAATATGGGGCCGCCTCCGCAATTCGCAATCAGCAATTCGACGCACGCACAGACTGCAGATTGCGAACTGCCAGTTGCCCTCCTACAGTCTCCCAAACAGCGCCTTGAACCGCAGGCGCCAGACCATCCAGATCGCCTCCCGCACGATGGACCCCGACATCTTACTCGAACCTTCGATCCGGTCGACGAACACGATGGGGATCTCGCGGATGCGGAATCCCTTCCGCCAGGCCCGAAAGCTCATCTCGATCTGGAAGGAGTAGCCGTTCGAGTGGACCGCGCTCAAATCGATGGCCTCGAGCACTCGACGTCGGAAGCACTTGAACCCACCCGTGGAATCGCAGATCCGGTGACCGGTCACGACCCGGGCGTAGATATTGGCGAAGTAGCTGAGCAGCAGCCGCGGCATGGGCCAATTCACCACGGTCACCCGACCGTTCAGGTAGCGGGAGCCCAGCACCAGGTCTGCTTCCTGGGCGGCCTCGAGGAACTCGGGCAGATGCCTCGCATCATGGGAATTGTCGGCGTCCATCTCGAAGACGTACTCGTAGTCCCGCTCAAGGGCCCAACGAAAGCCGGTGATATATGCAGTGCCCAGCCCCAACTTGCCCTCACGATGCAACACGCGGACCCGGGGATTCTGTCGCGCCAGGTCATCGGCGACCTGCCCCGTTCCGTCAGGCGAGTTGTCGTCGACCACGAGCACGTCAATGCGATCGTCCTGTTCCAGAATACGAGGCACGATCTGCGGGAGATTGGCGGCCTCGTTGTAGGTCGGGACGATGACGAGAGCTCGCTCAGCCACGTGAGCGCCTCCGTCGCACGACGGGGATCACGACGCCGGCTACCACGATAGCGAGGCCCACGAACGAGATCGCCCGCCCCAGCCGGTAATCCGCGCTGTCGAACGTGAGCTCCACCCGGTCCGTTCCCGCGGGAACGGGCACAGTAATCAGTGAGACATTGCCCCGAATGACCGGGGCGGGAACGTCGTTCACCCTAGCCTTCCAATCGGGGTACCAGTTCTCACTCACGACCAGCATGGCGTTCCGGGGAGCGGGTTGCGAGAAATGCATCCTCATGTGACCGGGCTCCCACTCATCGAACACCACATCAACCAACAGCGGTTCCGGCACCTCCGTGAGCGGAGGTGGTTCAAGCAGCGCCTCGGGGGCAATGAGCACCACGCGGTAGAGGTCGATCCGGGGATCCAGGATCGCGGCAATCGCCTGCTCGTCGGTCACTTTCGCAGCCCCCGGGACGAGCCGCGCATAGGGCGCTGGATCGCGGCGGACGTACAGGTCCGTGCGCACACCCGACGACGTGAGCGCGCCCGTCAAGGAGCTGTCGAACATGCCACTGAACCCGGGAAGTTGCTCGGCGAGCTCCACGCCGGCCGGCAGCAGGACCTGGTTGATGGCAAACAGGTCCCACAGCTTCATGCTGCGGAGGTAGGACCACCGGTTTTTCCCGCCGAACAATTCGTCGAAACTGTGCAGCTCGTTGCCGTGATGACCAAGGAGCTGGGGAATGCCGAAGGCCATCAGAGACGAGCCGGGGTAGGGGTAGATGTCCGGCGGAAGCTGCAGCACGCGATACGGTTCGGGCGTGGAATTGAGCCGCTGGATCACGGGGTCTTCGACGAACAGCTCCTGGTGGACTCGACTGTACGTCCAGAAGGGCCGGCCGCTGCGCCAGAGATCGGCCCCCACGAGTAGNNGCCATCAGAGACGAGCCGGGGTAGATATCAGGCGGAAGCTGCAGCACGCGATACGGTTCGGGCGTGGACTTGAGCCGCTCGACCACGGGATCTGAGATGAAGAGCTCCTCATGCACTCGGCCGTAGGTCCAGAACGTTCGGCCGTTGCGCCACAAGTCGGCGCTCACAATCAGGACCAGCACGAGGCTGACGCCCATGGACGGCATCCACCGTCGCGCTCTCGCCTGTGCGACCGCCCAGAGGGCGA
>WVYX01000037.1:67002-67243 GCA_011772755.1 Gemmatimonadales bacterium | reverse complement strand
GGCGAGCCATGGGCATGCCGCACGCACGCGCCACGTCGAAGATCTGTGGCGGAGGGGTGATCCCGTCGCTTTCAGGCTATTGCGTGATGTGCGTTACGCGCTGCGGCGCCTGATCCAGAGCCCGGCTTTCACATGGACCGCGATACTGTCGCTTGCCGTGGGTATCGGGGCGAACTCGGCGATCTTCACCGTCGTAAATGCGGTGCTGCTGCGCAGCGACCCGTTCGAACGTCCCGAAGAG
>WVYX01000037.1:66599-66906 GCA_011772755.1 Gemmatimonadales bacterium | reverse complement strand
GGCGGGATCCCAGCTCACGCTCGTGCAAGCCGGTCGTGACGGCGAGACCGAGATGCTCCTAGCCGAGATGGTGACCGGTGAGTACTTCTCCGTGCTTGGGGTCGGTGTGGTACTGGGACGGACGCTGTTGCCGGAGGATGACATAGCAGCGGGCGCACATCCAGTGGTGGTACTTGGGCACCGCTACTGGAGGCGCGCGTTCGGCGGGGATCCCGATGTGGTAGGGCAGCAGGTCCGGCTCACGAGCCGCGTCTACACCATTGTGGGTGTGGCTCCGGAGGGCTACCGGGGTCGCTTTAGTGGACTT
>WVYX01000037.1:66299-66504 GCA_011772755.1 Gemmatimonadales bacterium | reverse complement strand
AATGAGATCCAGCCGAGCACAGGGAATCAACTCGAGAACCGGGGAAGCCAGTCCACCTTCGTGAGGGGCCGGCTCAAGCCCGGGGCGACGATCGAGCAGGCGCGTATTTCGGTTGCAGGCATGGCTGCACTGTTTCGAGAGGAGTATCCGTCGAATTGGAGCGCCGAGGCCGACATAATCCTCGTTCCAACGGAAGATGTGATCG
>WVYX01000037.1:65969-66180 GCA_011772755.1 Gemmatimonadales bacterium | reverse complement strand
AGAGATCGGCGTGCGGCTGGCGCTGGGCGCCACTCGGCGAGGCCTAGTTGCGCAACTGCTGACGGAGACAGTGGTGCTCGGAATCCTCGGCGGCGCAGTTGGTGTCGTGGTCGGTGTTTGGTTGTTGAGACTGCTGCTCGCGGCAGACCTGCCGCTTCCGGTTCCACTAGAGTTGGACTTGAGCTTGGACATGAGAGTCCTCGGCTTCACT
>WVYX01000037.1:65561-65878 GCA_011772755.1 Gemmatimonadales bacterium | reverse complement strand
TCGAAGGCAGACGTTGCGGCTATGCTGAAAGACGAGACTGCTGGGGGAGCAGGAGCTGGGTGGCTCACGCTGCGCAATGTCCTGGTGGTCGTGCAGATCGCCGTGTCCCTGGTGCTGCTGGTTGGAGCGGGTCTCTTTCTGCGGAGCTTTCTGGCGACGCAAGCTGTTGATCCGGGGTTCGGACAGCAGCCGGCAGCGATGTTCGAGATGGCACTGCCGTCCAACCGCCTGTCACAAGAAGAGGGCCGCGTATTCCTGCGTACACTGTTTGAGCGATTCGAGCGGATCCCGGGAGTTGAGGCGGTCGGCCTGACTGG
>WVYX01000037.1:65152-65497 GCA_011772755.1 Gemmatimonadales bacterium | reverse complement strand
GGAGCATGACATAGACTATGCTCAGGTGGATGCCGGGTTCTTCGACGCGACCGGGATTCGGATTCTGCGCGGCCGGAACTTCACTGAAGCTGATCGTGAGGACGCGCCTCAGGTGGCCGTCATCAGCGAGGCAATGGCGCATCGGTTCTGGCCGGGAGAAGACGCCATCGGACGCATGCTGCTGCGCTCCGACGAGGAAGACCTACGTGTTATCGCTATCGCCAGTGATGCGAAGGTTCGCTCTCTGGGAGAGGCGCCGCGGCCGTTCATCTACCGACCGTTCAGCCAAGACTACACCACGTTCCTGACGGTAGTGGTCAGGACGTCACGTGATCCGGCTCGCGT
>WVYX01000037.1:0-65038 GCA_011772755.1 Gemmatimonadales bacterium | reverse complement strand
AGCGGCACCTAGGGATTCTCCTGCTCCCTGCACGACTATCCGCCCTGCTCCTGGCTGCGTTCGCCGTGCTTGCAGTCTCCCTTGCCAGTGTCGGATTGTATGGGATCGTCAGCTACGCCGTGTCGCAGAGGACTCGTGAGATCGGGATACGCATGTCACTCGGCGCGGATAGCAGGGTGGTGGTGCGCATGCTTGTTGGCAATGGCATGAAGTGGGCAGCCGTGGGTGGCGTCATCGGACTCATGCTCGCTCTGCTCGTAGCACGTGCACTTGGCCAATTGCTGTTTGGCGTCGGAGCGTTGGACCCACTCACGTTCGTAGCCGTTCCGATATTGCTTGGCACCGTCGCGCTGGTTGCCGCGTACATCCCCGCCCGCCGAGCGAGTAGAGTTGACCCGATGAGCGCACTCAGAGCGGAATAGTAGCGGTCGTCGTTCTTCTTGCGTGCTGTTGACATGTACGGTACCGGCTGAACGTTCGTTTTGACACGTATTTTCGCAAAGCGTCTGTATTCAGCAGGAGGTCGTCATGGCGGACTGGATGAGCGGTAGACCGTTGGGCCAGATCGGGTGCTGGGTGCTGGCGCCCGGTCTATCTGCGGTGAAAACAGCGGTGGAGGGTGGGATTGGTGCCTATTCCCGTCCTTGAGCGGCAGCAGTTGATGGGCACGTGCGATCTTGGCTGGCCTGACCGGGATGGGCGACCACGGTCACCACAGGCGGGGCGCCACCTCCGAGGACCAGCTTAGCCAGCGTCTCGACGATCCGCGCTAGTTCCGCGTTGCTTAGCTCCCGCGGAACCAACACGACTCCGCTACAGTGTGGGCACCGGATCGGCTCTTCCTGGAGGACTTGTTCAACCTGACTCGGCACAGCATCGAGGGACTCGCCAGATCGGTGCGTGCCCACGGAGCGGGGCCTGGATGACACGGAGTTCGCGCTTTGGGCGGATTTCACCGTGCCTGATGATTTCGATGCCGCGGTGGGGGCGCTTGAAGAAATCACAGGTGTGATGGCCAACCCGCTCCTCACCTACGACAGCCTGGGATATCAGGTGGAGACCGGCGGAGTGGCTGTCGAGTTGTCTGAGGCCGCTGCCGAAGCTCTGCTCGACGCGGTACATGGGAAGTTCCTGGAGAAGGGGTTCTACCTGTTCCGGCACGAGCGCCATTTTGGGATCGGCGGCGTGCCCGACCTCGTGGCGCTGTTGCCCACGAGCGATCGCTACCGTGTGCTCTCCATTGTCGGCACGAACGGCGCGAACTACGAGATCGACACTGAAGAGATCATCGACTGGCTGCGCGCACTGGAGCGCGAGCAATCGTTCGTCCTCACCGGCATCGGGTACGATTTCTTCGAGGGGCGATTCAGCGGCGAGCTTCAGGACCCTCGAGAGCTGGCCCAACACTTCTACGAGTTCTGTCCTGACATCGTGACGCAGGGTACGGGAACCGTGCGGGACCTTGCAGCGGAGCTGCGAGAGACGCTGATGCTGTACTGCTGGTGGGACTAGGATGCGTGTCCCGGTCCCACAAGTGTCGACGCCCGCCATCCGAAGTGCTGTCCTACTGGCCCGGATGGTCTCACGTGCAGTCGGCTGGCCGATCCAGTGAACGCGCGCATTGGCACGCGCGCAGGGCGATTGCTAGCTTGCCACAGTTGTAGCCATCCACCATGAGGAGGATGTCAATGCGGCTCTCCCCGACCGCAGTGCTTTCGCTGGCGGTCAGCCTCGGCGCGACAGCCGCCTGCGTCAGCCAGCAAGTTGAAGAGGGCACGTCACCGATTCGCCTGGACATTGCCCGTAGCGCCCTGCCGCCTCCGGGCTTATGCCGCGTGTGGGTGAGTGGCCTGCCGGTGTCTCAGCAGCCGCTATCGCGCGGTTGCGCCGGAATCGAGAACACCGCTCCGCTGGGGTCGAGGGTTCTCTATCGACCGGACGACGGCACGCGCAGGTTGGTTGTTTGTCACATCAGCACCTCTGATCACGGCGAGATCGAGGGCATGGACCTGTTCAACATCGACAATAGCCGACTCATTCGCGTGCTTCAGCGATACGGTGAGGATCCGCCGAGCAAGGCATGCAGCGGTGCCCTGTCTGCACCCTCGGCGTGGGAGAGGGAAGACATCTAACTGCTGCGGCTGATCCTCCGCTGCATACTCCGGCTCGTTTCATCACCTGGACATCTCTTAATGAGCATGGGGTGCTGGCTCCCGACTCTTGCGCTGGGCAGCCGCGGCCACAATCTTGGCGCGACCCAGGCCCCGGACTTGTCAATGGACTTGCCGCTGCTCATAGCGGTCGGACAAGCGGACGACGCAGCCTTCGCCGTTTCCGTCAGCCAGGCTCTTCTACTCCTCATCATTGTCGTCCTCATGTTCGGTGTCAGCATCTTCACCACGGGCTTCGTAGCGAAGAGGCTCGACGTGTTCGATGCGGACTATACCAAGGCCACCTGGGCTACGGTGTTCAAGAACGTCGGTGCGGTGGCCTGCGCGGCGGCCTACGGCTATGTGGAGCGATTTCCGGTCCTGTTCCTGGTGATCATCGCCGTCCTCGTTCCCATACTCGTCTATAAGCTGGTTTTTGCGGCAACGGTGATGCAGGCTGTTGTCATCTGGATTGCGGTGGTGATCGTTGAGGTCGTCGTGGGGGCTATCCTCGTGGGTCTGGCGCTTGCGCTCGGAGGGTGGCTGGACGAGAAATACGGTGTCGAAGAGATGCTGTCGTGGGTGCCAGATCTCTCGGAGGAGGGTCTCACTCCCGCACCGCACTAGCGATTGTCTGAGTGGCGAAGGAGGGCGGGCGTTCACGAGTGGCAGTCCCGTCCCGTACCTCGAACGGAAGGAGTCACACCATGGACGTCGGTCTCCTCGCGATGCTCCAGCAGGGAACCCAGCCACGGCCGAGCACGATCATTCAAGCCATCTGGCTCGGTACGCTCATCCTCTTTGTCGTGGCGGTCTTCGTCACGGGCTTCACCGCGAAGCAGATCAACAACATCCACCGTCCAACTTACACCAAGGCGTTTATCGCCCTTTTTCTCGCCGGGCCGTTGACGCTCGCTGGCTTCTTCATCTTCGGCCTGTTCTTTCAGGCCCCCCCGCTCGTGGCCTTCGGTGTCGCATACGTGCTTATCCCCATCGCCCTCTACAAGATCGTATTCTCATCCATGTGGCGGGAAGCGGCCCTGATCTGGCTCGTGGTAACGGTGGTGGAGGCCGGTGTCGCGTACCTGCTGATCCTCGTGGGGTTGCTCAGCCTTGCAGCAGTCACAGGGGGAGGTGCTTGACCGTACCTTGACTGGTGCTGGGAGCAGTTGCCTCCGGGTGACCGAAGAGGCGCCGGGTGCTCGGTGATGGGTACCAGGATCTTCGGACCTCGTGCATCCCGTAGTACCAGGCACCCAGGACCGAACACCGGAGGTGAATGCGCACCGCGGCCCGCGGAGGGACCCACCGGCGCGTGGCGCGCATGAGACACTTCTGGGACGCCGCAACAACGAATTCGACTGAGGGTTGGATCCTGCGGTTTGCTTCTAGAGGTACGGTCGCCCGGCCGCCGCTGACCATTGCGCCCAGAACTTCATGTACCGCCGGTAGGATTTCCGCTGCGGTACCTTCCACCAGGGGTGATCACGGTGGAGATAGGGATTCCGGGCCTCGTGCGACTTGACATCCACGTCGCGCTCGCAGTAGGGGCAGACATAGGCCGTCGCGTCCCGGTGAACCCACCAGATGTACGGAGCGCCTGCCACCGAGGGCCAACTCCCGCAGCCGTGGACGGTCGGCTCGAAGTACTGCGGCTCTCCACCCACCTCCTGCCAGAACCCGCAGAACCGGCACGCGCGGTAGTACTGATCTCCCGACCGCGCCCGGGGACCGTAAAATCCCATCCGACCGCATTTCGGACACGGCTCCGGATTGGCTCCGGCAACGGTTGCATGATGATCGCGGGTCCAGTCGCGCTGGGTGTACGTCCCGTTCCGGTTCAGAGGGGATTTCATCAAGCTCCTTCACCGCTGCGATTTTTCGCCGCTCAAATCTGCCTCGTCGACTGTTCACCTGCAGTAGCCTTTGTCACTCTGGTTTACGGGGATGTTTCGCGGTTGGTGACGTCTTGGGTCGCCCTGATCGCCGCTGCCCGCGGTCAGGTCGGGCAGCACTGCCTGGACGAACTGCTGCAATTGGAGCTCTATGATGGAGTTGTGAGCCCGGGTCACCGATCTCCGAAGGGGTCTCACGCAGGGCTCACGGAGAACTCTCACGCAAGGCTCACGGTGAGGTCTCGCGCAACGCTCACGGAGCCACCAGCGTGCGATGCCCCGAGCGCAACCTGGGTACCGTCGACTAGTGGCGCTCGGTTGCCGCTATCCAGCGCCGCACGCGCTCGGGTAACGCGGTCTTTTGGCGGCGGTTGTAGTCGAATGACACGACAACACCGGTCCCCTCCGCCACTACTTCACCCTCGGTGAGGGAGACGACCAGGTACTCCATGGTGAACCGGTCGGAGTCAACCGACGCGGAACGACCACCGACCTGCACCGTGTCTGGATAGCCAACGGGTCGCCGGAATCGGCAATCGGTGGAGTGCAGGATGGCGCCCACACGATCACGGTCGTATGACTCCAGAAAACCGCAGCGATCCAGATACGCCACCCTGGCCGACTCGAAGTAGCGGAAGATGACTGTATTGTTGACGTGACCGTACGCGTCCAGTTCGCCCCACTGCACGGGAATCGTGACAACGACGGTATAGTCCGCGAGCAAGGGATGCGGCTCGACGTCACCATGCATGGCAGGTCATCCGCGTGTAATCATAGGTGTGCAGCGGAAAGCTATCTTGCGGTGGGCAGCGCGCAATCGGGGTCCGAAGAGGCCACAGGCGTGGTGCCTCACGGGTGCGGTCATGATAGGCTCAGCAGGGCAGGGCGCCGGTTCGGCTCACCAGGCGATGGCTTAGGGAGCAGGTTGTGGAACCTGCCGGGGGCTCACAAACCACCCGTGCGGAGGAGTGAATGAAGCGTACACCACGGATCACACGGCATGGGGGGAGTCCGGTGATCGATCGCCGATCGTTCTTGTCGACCGCTGCCACGTGTGCGGCAGCGGTCGTTCTTCCGGAGCTAGTGCAGGCGGGCCCGTACGCCAACCTCGCGCAGCGCCGGTCCGCGATCCGTCCCGTTCGGGTCCGCGGTCGCGTCCATGCATCGGGCAGGGGCGTTGCCCGCGTCAGGGTGACGGACGGGCTCTCCGTGGTCGATTCGGCGGCCGATGGAACCTTCGAGTTGGTGACCACCGACGATCGTGCCTTCATATCGGTGTCGATTCCAGCTGGCTACCGGATCCCCCAGAACCCCACGGGCACGGCACGCTTCTACCGACCACTGACGCGGAACTCGCACGGAGAGATGGATGCGGTCTTCGAGCTGGAGCCGCTGGAGCACTCCGATGAGCGACACGCTTTCCTGTTCCTCGCCGATCCGCAGACGGAAAACATGCAGGAGGTGATGTGGCTGCACGAGCAGACCGTGCCGGATGTTCTAGGGACCGTTGCCTCGCTGGGCGACATAGAAGTGTTCGGGGTCGCCGCCGGCGACATCATGTACGACAATCTCGGACTCTTCCCGGAATACGAGCGGGCCGTGTCACGAATGGGCATTCCGTTCTTCCAGGTGGCGGGCAACCACGACGTCGACCAAGAGGCGCAGATCGATGAAGCCTCGACCGCTACCTTTTCCCGCCACTTCGGACCGCGGTACTACTCGTTCGACCGGGGCGCAGTGCATTACGTGGTCCTCGATGACGTGTTCTGGTACGGCAGGGATTACCTGGGGTATGTGGATGCCGATCAACTCACGTGGCTGGCTGCCGACCTTGGGCGCGTGGAGCCCGGCGGCACCGTCATCGTTGCGTTACACATCCCGGTGCTGGGAACCCGGCATCTCAGGATTGGCGAGCGGCAGCCGAGACCGAGCGTCGCGGTCACCAACCGAGATGCGCTCTACCGGCTCCTGGAGCCCTTCAGTGCTCACGTTCTCTGCGGCCATACCCACGAGAGCGAGCATGTCTTCGAGCACGGCATCCACGAGCACGTGAACGGGTCTGTCAGCGGTGCGTGGTGGACCGGCCCCGTTTGCGGCGATGGGACGCCGTCGGGCTACTCGGTGTACGAGGTCCGTGGACAGGAAGTAGGGTGGCGGTACAAGAGTACCGGCTTCGGCTTCGAGTATCAGATTCGCGCCTATCCCCGGGGTGCCAATGAAGCAGCGCCTGACGAAACAGTGGCAAACGTATGGAATTGGGATCCGACATGGACCGTGGTGTGGTACGAGGATGGAGAGCGAAAAGGAGAGATGGCACGGCGGCTGAGTCGCGACCCGCTGAGCGTGTCGCTGCTCGCCGGCCCCCGGCTCCCGCGCCGCCGTCCCTGGGTGGAGCCCGTTCCGACCAACCACCTTTTCTACGCCCCGGTATCGTCTACAGGACAGACCATCACCGTAGAGGCGACTGATCGTTTTGGTCGCGTGTACACAACGTTGGTTCCGAGCAACATCGAGCCGTCGTGATGTCCCCTTGACCGCGCCTTGCTTTCCGGCACATTCAGGAGGCGCCCGCCGTAGCTGTCGTGATGTAGATATCCCAGATCGGGGAATCACGTGGCCGCACGCGTCGGTCTCGAAGGTGCAAGAGCGTTCCTGGTCGCCCACTTTGAGCGCGTGCTGGTGCTGGGGCTCGTTGCGTCGCTTCTAGCCATTCACTGGCTAGTCGACTACAAGCTGGCATTCCTCAGCTTCTACTACTTGCCGATCATTGCCGCCGGCTTCTTCGTGGGGAGAAACACCGCAGTCTGGTCGTCGGTCCTGATCGTGAGTCTAGTCACCTTCTTCCAGGCGGTTGAGGGTCTAGAAGGTCGTGCCGGGCTCTACCCCAACGTTCTGTTCACCCTCATCCCGTGGGCCGGGTTCTTGGTCCTCACGGGTTATGTGGTGGGGGTGATGGCCGACCAGCGACAGGAGCGTCTCAACGATCTCAAGAGCGCCTACATGGCGATGCTCGAGCTCCTGATGTTCCACCTCGAATCGAGTGAGAAGAGTCAGCGCGGGCACAGCCACCGGGTGGCTCGGTGCACCACGCTCCTGGGTAAAGAACTTGGAGTCCGGCAGCAAGGACTCGAGAACTTGCGGGTGGCGGCGCTGCTCCACGAAGTGGGGCCACGGGATCCCCGACTGCTGCGTCTGCTGTCCCAGTTCCCGGGAGCCATCACGGGACTGCCACTGGCAGGCGCCATGCGGGAGGCAACCGATATCCTACGGGAATACGAGCGGTACTACGAGCTCGTGGGAGACGACTGGCCCGTGGACCAACTGGGCTTCATGATGGAGACTAGAATTCTGGCAGTGGCCGACGCCTTCGAGACGCTGCAGATGCCGACTCCCTTGCGACCGCCATTCGCGCCGTGGACGACGATTGAGGAGATCGAGAAGGGGTCAGGGCGAACCTTCTCGGCTGAAGTGGTGAGGGCACTACGGAGGGTGTCCGCGGCGCCAGCGCGGGTCGCGGACGACATGAAGCTGTCGCTGATCAAGACGGATAGCGCGTAGCGCCGCCGAAGCCTCGCCTAGCGCCTCTGCCCTAGCTCGAATCATCACACGGAATAAACCAGTGCGGCATCCAGTGCCCGCTACCGAGGGAGGATCAGGAACGAGCCAGCAACACCGATCTGACTTGGACGGCAAAGTTGCGATGGTCACCGGCGCGTCCAGCGGCATCGGCGCGGCTACAGCGAGGGTGCTCGCAGCCGACGGGGCCGCGGTGGTGCTGGCGGCGCGGCGGGCCGACCGTCTGGACGCCCTCCGAACCGAGATCAAAGCGGAGGGTGGCCTGGCGCTACCTCTCCCCACCGACGTGACAGACCGGGCGGCAGTTGACGTGCTGGTTTCAACGGCGCTCGAGTGGTACGGACGCATCGATATCTTGGTCAACAACGCAGGTGTGATGCTGCTCTCTCCAGTGGCGAAGCGCGACGTCGACGAGTGGGATCGGATGATAGACGTCAATATCAGGGGCCTGCTGCACTGCACGGCTGCCGTACTCCCGACCATGCTGGAGCAACGGAGTGGGCACATCGTGAACGTCGGCTCGGTAGCCGGTCGCCGACCGTTCCCCGGCGGGACGGTCTACAGTGCTACGAAGTTCGCAGTCAGGGCGATTTCCGCCGGGCTCCGCAACGAACTGTCGCCCGCCCAAAGCATCCGAGTAACGGATATCGAGCCTGGGGTAGTAGATACCGAGCTGCCTGACCACATCACCGATGAGCAGACCCGCCGCGGCTTGGAGCAGCGCTGGGGTGACAGGATGAAGTTACGGGCCGAAGACATCGCGAGGGCGATCCACTACGCGGTCACTCAGCCGCAACATGTGAACGTAAACGAACTGCTGGTGCGGCCGACGCAGCAGGAGACGTGACTTGCGTCCCACAACCCTCGGGGTAGTCGGCCTCGGTGCCATGGGTGGCTCCGTCGCGTTGCGGGCGGCACGAGCTGGCGTACTCCGAGTGGTGGGCTACGCGCCCAGCCCGAAGGACCGTGCTGCCGCCGCCCATGCCGACCGGTTCACCAATGCCATCGTGTACGTGACACCGGTGGAGGGTGGGGACCGGGCAGCACAGGAAGTTGCCGACTTCTGGACGCGGGTGATGGGAGCGCAGCCGGTCACCATCAGCGCCGCACAACACGACGAGCGCCTCGCATGGACCAGCCATCTGCCGCAGGCCGTTGCGTCGGCGCTGGCAGCGGCGCTGGCAACTCGGGGCCCCAGCGGCGCGGCGTACGGGCAGGGAGCACTCGATACCGCCAGGCTGGCAGGATCGAGCGTCGAGATGTGGACCGACGTCCTATTGATGAATAGGGACCAAGTCCTGGCTGCCCTCAGTGGCACCCAGGAAAGCCTCGACGAACTCAAGACCGCACTCAAGGCCGGCGACGGTGCAACCGTCGGGCGCTGGCTCGAGAGCGGAGCCCGCTGGCGATCTAGGTTCGAGACGTGAAGGTCAGCGGATCAGTTCGGCCCCCGGGAGACAAGAGCGTAACCCATCGGGCGCTCATATTGGGAGGCCTGGCGCACTCGCGGGTGGAGCTCGAGGGGACGCTGACCGCGCGGGATGCCCGGACCACGGCACGACTCCTGCGACAGCTGGGCGTCCAGGTGGGACCGCTCCGCGCCGGAAACAAAGTGACTGTCGAGGGCGGTCGCTGGCGATCTCCTCGAGGCACGCTCCACTGCGGCAACTCGGGAACCACGGCGCGCCTCCTTCTGGGAGCGTTGGCCGGGCAGCCACTGGAGGCTCGCTTGACCGGTGACGCCTCGCTTCGTCGCCGGCCCATGCGGCGGGTGACCGTGCCGCTCCGAGCCATGGGAGCCGCCGTCGAGGAGGAGCGGGGAGACGGTCTCCCACTGCGCATCCACGGTGGTCGGCTGCGGCCCTTCACCTATCACACCCCGGTGGCCAGTGCCCAGATCAAGAGCGCGCTCCTCTTCGCCGGGCTGGCTGGGGGCGTGCCCGTGGCCGTTTCCGAACCGGTCCGGTCGCGGGATCACACGGAGCGACTGTTGGACTACCTGGGCTTCGATGTCCGTGTCAGCGGCACCACTGTCAAGTTCGGTGGTACGGGACCGTCCTGGCCAGGCCTCCCGCCGTTCAGGCTGGACATTCCTGGCGACCCCTCCTCCGCCGCCTTTNNCCGCCTTTCTCATCGCTGCAGCGGTGCTCGCCGAGGAGGGAGAGTTGGTGGTTGAGGCAATGGGGGTCAATCCGACGCGGATCGGGTTCTTGCACGTGCTTGAGCGCATGGGCGTATCCCCCGAGCGCAGCGGCGAGCGCCAGGCGGGTGGGGAGCCGGTGGCCGATCTCGTGGTACGTGCGGCGGCGCCCCGGAGCACTGAGGTCACCGCCGAGGAGATCCCCAGTCTCATCGACGAGGTGCCGATCCTTGCGGTCTTGGCGTCTCGGGGCGAAGGCGAAACCCGCTTCCGATCGGTGGGAGAGCTCAGAGTCAAGGAGAGCGACCGGCTCGGGCTACTTGCCCGGAACCTCCGAGCCGTGGGCACCCAGGCGGAGGTGCAAGGGGACGACCTGGTTGTAGTGGGCGCCGAGACGCCACCTCGGGGCCACGTGGAGACGGCGCAGGATCACCGGCTGACCATGGCGTTCGCGGTGCTCGGCACCGTCCGGGGCGCCCGGGTCGAGCTGTCGGAATCCGACTCGGCCGAGGTGAGCTATCCCGGGTTCTTTGACGACCTGGCTGCGGTCCTGCGGCCATGACTGTTCGGGTGGTGACCATCGACGGACCTGCCGGGTCCGGCAAGTCGACCACTGCGAAGGCGGTTGCCAAGCGGATGAATGTCCCCCACGTGGAGAGCGGTGCCCTGTATAGGGCTCTCACCCTTGCGGCTTTGGACGCGGGCGTCGAGTTCAGGGGCCAGAGACTGGTGGCGCTAGCCAGGTCGCTACCGGTTCGCCTGGACCTCACCCCCAGGGGATTTCGACCGGAGGTCGCCGGGGTGGACGTGTCCCGGGAGATCAGGGAAGAGCGGGTGAACGCACGAGTGTCGGAACTCTCGGCGATCCCAGAGGTCCGGGACTGGGTCAATGAGGTAGTCCGCGAGGCTGTGGAGGGTTACCCTCGGGGAGCGGTGCTGGACGGGCGGGACATGGGCACCGTTGTGTTCCCCGACGCGGCCCTCAAGGTTTTCCTCACGGCGCGTCCCGAGGAGCGTGCTCGGCGCCGTCTGCTGCAGGACGGGCACGAGACCAGCGATGCCGAGATCGCCCGCGCTACGGAGGACCTGGCACGCCGGGACGAAGCCGACTCCACCAGGGCGGTGGCTCCGCTTGTGGCAGCGAAGGACGCGGTGGTGCTCGACACCTCCGACATGACCTTCGAGGAGCAGGTTGCGCACATCGCTGCGTTGGCTCGCAACGTGTTCCAGTAACTTGACATAGGGCTACAGGGCGTCTATCGTGAGAGGCTAACCGCTCCTGTGGTTGGGGGCGGCGTTCGCTTTTGTTCGTGCTATCACTCGTGAACCTCAACCCGTGATTTGGTGTTGTACATGGCCGATTTGCCACACGAACCCGCAACTTCCTCAGATGTCACGGTGACCGCGACCCCCGCCGATAACACTGGTTTCCCAGTCCGCCAGGACCTCTACGACGAAGGATACTCCGATGAGGAGTACCAGCGCATGCTGCAGCTCTACGAGGGTACGCTGCAGAGCATTCAGGAAGGGGAGATCGTCAGGTCGAAGGTGCTTCGTGTGACGGAGAGCCATGTCATCCTAGATGTCGGCTTCAAGTCCGAGGGAGCCGTCCCCGTCGAAGAGTTCAAGGATTCCCAGGCCATCAAGCCCGGCGACGAGGTCGAGGTGCTCCTCGAGCGGCTGGAGGACGAGGAAGGCTCGATCGTGCTTTCGAAGAAGAAAGCCGACTTCATGCGCGTGTGGGAGAAGATCCGTCATGCGTATGAAGCGAACGAGCCGGTTGAGGGAACGCTGCAGAAGAAGATCAAGGGAGGGGTGGTGGTGGACCTGATGGGAGTGGATGCGTTCCTCCCAGGTAGCCAGATCGCCCTCCGCCGCGTCCCCAACATCGACGAACTCCTGGGTCAGACATACCGCTTCAAGATCATCAAGCTCAACAAGCGACGCCGCAACATCGTGGTATCGCGGCGCGTCATCCTCGAGGCGGAGCGGGCCGACAAGCGCGAGCACCTCATGAAGGAGCTCTCGGTCGACCAGGTGCGGAAGGGCATCGTCAAGAATGTCACTGACTTTGGAGCGTTCATCGACCTCGGCGGCGTCGATGGACTGCTACACATCACGGACATGAGCTGGGGCCGTGTCTCGCACCCCTCGGAGATGGTGGAGCTGGGTGAGGAGATCGAGGTCAAGGTGCTCGACATCGACTGGGACCGGGAGCGGATCTCCCTTGGGCTCAAGCAGCTGCACGCCTATCCCTGGGAGGATGTCACCGAGAAGTACCCGGTGGGGGCCCGTGTCCAGGGCAAGGTCGTGAGTATCACGAACTACGGCGCGTTCGTGGAGCTGGAGCCGGGGATCGAGGGCCTGGTGCACATCAGCGAGATGAGCTGGACCCGCAACGTCCGTCATCCGTCGAAGGTGGTTTCGATTGGCGAGACCATCGAAGCGGTGGTGCTCAAGGTGGATCCCCAGGAGGAGAAGATCTCCCTGGGAATGAAGCAAACGGAGCAGGATCCGTGGATGATGCTTCCGATGAAGTACCCGGTGGGGACGCGCATCACGGGGAAGGTTCGTAACCTGACCTCGTTCGGGGCCTTCGTCGAGATCGAGCCGGGCATCGACGGGCTGATCCACATCTCCGACATGTCGTGGACCAAGCGCGTGCAGCATCCCTCCGAGGTGGTGAAGAAGGGCGACACTGTAGAGGTCTCGATTCTGAACATCGACCCTGAGAACAAGCGCATCTCCTTGGGACTGAAGCAGCTGCAAGAGGATCCGTGGCTCAGTATCGCCGAGACCCACCCTGTCGGCATGGAGCTGGAGGGACGGATCGCCCGCTACCAGGACAGCGGGGTGGTGGTGGACCTGGGGAACGATCTCGAGGGGTTCGTCCCGCAGTCACAGCTGCCGTTGCCCGAAGGCAAGTCGGCAGAGCAGGTGACAAAGGTGGGACAAGGGGCGGCGTTGAAGGTGCTGGAAGTCGATCCCATTCACCACCGTGTCATTCTCGCGGCGACGGAGTTTCTTGAGAAGCCACCGGTGGAGGATGCCCAGCTCGGTGTGGAGGTGAAAGCGGAGGCGGCGCCGGAACCGGCAGCTGAGGAGACCGCTGACGTGAAGGCGGAGGGCGAGGGCGAACCTGAGGCGGCCGCACAGGAGACGGAGGCGGACGCAGAGCGCGACGCCGACCAGTCCACTGAGTGAGCCGGAGGATTCCGGTGGCACATCGGGGCCGCAGCGTCCCACACTACTAGTCCCCGTGACGATCCAGAAGAAACTCGATACGCTTCACCGCCTGCGCTCCGAGTCGGAGCAGGGCGGGGGGTCGGAGCGCATCCGCCAGCAGCACGAAAAGGGCAAGCTGACGGCCCGTGAACGGCTCGATCTGTTGCTCGATGAGGGCACCTTTGTGGAGCTGGATCGCTTCGTCACTCACCGTTCCACCGACTTCGGTTTGGCTGACAAGAAGATCCTGGGCGATGGCGTGGTGACGGGATACGGTCGGATCGAAGGACGCACGGTGTATGTGTTCTCCCAGGACTTCACGGTGTTTGGTGGCTCGCTCGCCGAGGCGCACGCCGAGAAGATCTGCAAAGTGATGGATCTGGCGGTGCAAAATGGGGCCCCCGTGATCGGCCTCAACGACTCCGGCGGCGCCCGCATCCAGGAGGGCGTGGTTTCCCTGGGCGGCTACGCCGACATCTTCCTGCGCAACACCCTGGCATCGGGTGTGGTCCCCCAGATCAGCGCCATCTTGGGGCCGTGCGCCGGCGGCGCGGTCTACAGCCCCGCCATCACGGACTTCGTGTTCATGGTGCGGGATACCTCCTACATGTTCGTGACGGGGCCCAACGTGGTGAAGACGGTCACTCACGAGGACGTGACACCCGGCACGCTTGGAGGGGCGGATGTTCACGCCACTGAGTCGGGCGTGGCGCACTTTGCCCACGACTCTGAGATCGAGTGCTTGGCGGGAGTCCGCCGGCTGCTGAGCTTTCTTCCCGGCAACAACATCGACAGTCCCCCCGCGCATCCCACCGACGACCCAGCCGATCGTCGCGACGAGGAACTCCTCACCCTGGTGCCGGACGATCCCAACAAGCCCTATGACATGCGCCACGTGATCTGCCGAGTGGTGGACAACGGCGATCTCCTCGAGGTGCACAGGGATTTCGCCACCAATCTCATCGTGGGGTTTGCCCGGCTCGGTGGCTATTCCGTCGGGGTGGTTGCGAATCAGCCTGACGTGCTCGCTGGGGTCCTGGACATCAAAGCGTCACTCAAGGGTGCGCGATTCATTAGGTTCTGTGACGCCTTCAACGTCCCGCTGCTCACGTTCGAGGACGTGCCGGGATTCCTGCCGGGGATGGATCAGGAGCACGGCGGAATCATCAAGCACGGCGCGAAGCTGCTGTACGCGTACGCCGAGGCCACCGTTCCCAAGTTGACCGTGATCACGAGAAAGGCCTACGGGGGTGCGTACGATGTTATGAGCTCGCGGCACGTGCGGGGTGATTTCAACATCGGCTGGCCCACGGCGGAGATCGCGGTGATGGGTCCCAAAGGCGCGGCGGAAATCCTCTTCAAGCGCGATATTGCGGCGGCGAAGGACCCCCAGGGGAAGCTCGACGATCTCGTCGCCGATTATCGGGAGAAGTTCGCGCACCCGTATCTGGCTGCCGCAAGGGGGTTCCTCGACGACGTGATTGATCCTCGGGAGACGCGGCCCCGCCTGATATCGGCGCTTCAGACCCTGCTCACGAAGCGACAGAGCGTCCCGCCGAAGAAGCATGGGAACATTCCGCTCTAGGGAGGCGGTTCGGCGGTTCGGCGGGTCGGCGGTTAGGCGTGGGCGCTGCTTCGGACCGCCTCTAGGGCGGCGGGCCGGCGGACCGGCGGTTCGAATGGCGATGAGAGGCGACCCGCCGACCCGCCGACCCGCCGAACCGCCAGGGAGATCGTGGCAGTGAGACGGGTACTCGTGGCGAACCGCGGGGAGATCGCCCTCCGGATCATCCGGGCCTGCCATGAAGAAGGGCTAGAGGCAGTAGCCGTCTATTCCGAGGCGGACCGAGTCTGCCCCCACGTGAAAGCTGCTGACGCCGCAGTGGAACTCGGCCCAGCCCCAGCCAGAGATTCATACCTCAATGTCGAGCGCCTCCTCGAGGCGGCGGCGCAAACCGGTGCCGAGGCGGTGCACCCGGGCTACGGGTTCCTGGCCGAGCAGGCTCACTTCGCGAACGCGGTAGAGCAGGCCGGTTTGGTGTTCATCGGTCCTCCCCCGTCGGCGATCCAGATGATGGGAGA
Organism: Gemmatimonadales bacterium; assembly: GCA_011772755.1. Classification (GTDB taxonomy): domain Bacteria; phylum Gemmatimonadota; class Gemmatimonadetes; order Gemmatimonadales; family GWC2-71-9; genus WVYX01. Next base: position 49,970 of record WVYX01000037.1, on the reverse strand, counting down.
GAAGACCGAGGCCCGCCGGCGCATGCGGGCGGCGGGCGTTCCCATTGTACCCGGCACCACTGAGCCGGTGGCCGACGGGGAGGCCGCCTTGCGGGCCGCTGAGGAGATCGGCTACCCGGTACTCCTCAAGGCCGCGGCGGGTGGCGGCGGCAAGGGGATGCGGGTAGCACACTCGGCGAAGGAGGTCCACAAGGGGTTCACTCACGCAGCGTCCGAAGCGCGATCCGCGTTTGGCGATGACTCCATCTACCTGGAGCGCTTCGTGCAGCGCCCGAGGCACGTCGAGATACAAGTGCTGGCCGATCGCTTCGGGCACACCATTCACCTGGGTGAGCGGGAGTGTTCGGTTCAACGACGACACCAGAAGCTCATCGAGGAATCACCCTCGGCAGCTGTGGATCTGGACCTGCGCCTCCGCATGGGAGAAGCCGCCGTCCGCGCGGCCCAGTCGGTGGGGTACCTCAGCGCGGGCACGGTGGAGTTCCTGCTCGACCCCCAGGGCAAGTTCTACTTCCTGGAAATGAATACCCGCCTGCAGGTCGAGCATCCGGTGACGGAGCTGGTGTACGGTGTCGATCTGGTTCGCGAGCAGCTCCGGATCGCCGCCGGAGAGCCGATGACGTGCCCTGGACGCCCCATGCGGCCCCGGGGGCACGCCATCGAGTGCCGCATCACGAGCGAAGACCCGTTTGCCGACTTTCTGCCCGCGACCGGGCGGATTGAGTACCTGCACCCGCCTTCCGGACCGGGCGTGCGCTGGGATGGCGGGGTGGAGACGGGGAGCGAGGTTAGCCTGTACTACGACTCCCTCGTCGGCAAGCTGATCGCCTGGGGTGAGACACGGGAGCGGTCCATCCGACGCATGCGGCGGGCATTGGACGAACTGGTGATCGCCGGAATTCCCACGTCTCAGCCGTTCCACCGGCGTGTCATGGAGGAAGCGGAGTTCGTGAGTGGGGAGTACGACGTTGGCTACCTAGATCGCGTGGGTGACGCGCTGCTCTCGCCGGAAATCGACGCCAGCGAGCTGGAGCAGGTCGCCATAGCCGCGGCGCTGGCAGAAGACGAGGCACGCGCCGCCGCAGTCCCGATCGCGGGCGGAACCGATGGCGGTCCAGCGGAGAGCGCGTGGTTGCAGATGGCTCGGCTCCGGGCGCTGCGTGGTGGCCGGTGACGGCTGTGAAGATTGATCGAATTGCTGCGGGGGGTGATGGGGTGGGGCGCCTCGACGATGGCATGGCGGTCTTCGTACCCAGAACGGTGCCCGGCGACGTGGTGGAGATCGAGATCGTCCAGCGCAAGCGCCGCTATGCCCGGGGGCGAGTACGACGGATCGTGGCGCACGGCGCTGGCCGAGTAGAGGCCACCTGCAGCCACTACGTGGCGGATGGGTGCGGAGGCTGTCAGCTCCAGCACCTCGCTCCATCGGTCCAACTGGAGGTGAAACGCCGCATCGTGGGAGACGCGGTGCGGCGGATTGGCGGGCGCAGCGTGGCGGATCCCGAGATCGTCCCGTGCCCATCGGCCTGGCGGTATCGCAGCAAGATCACGCTGAGGGCCCAGGGGCGCTCCATCGGGCTCCACCGGTTCGATTGCCCGGGAGAAGTATTCGACCTCGCCGATTGCCCGATCACGCAGAGCCGACTCATAGAGCTCTGGCGACAGGTTCGCAGCCACCGGCATCTCTTGCCGCGTTCAGTGGCGACCCTGGTGCTCCGCGAGGATCGGGACGGAGGACTGCACGTAGTGGTGGAGGGCCGCAGCGAGCGGCTATGGGATGCGGGACCGCTGGCACAGGCCATCGGTGACAGCCGAGTCTCATGGTGGTGGTGCCCGCGGCTGGGAGCGCCGCGGGTCGTTGCGGGTCCCCACAGGGGCTTCCCAGCGTTGGCCTTCGATCAGGTGCACCCAGGGTTTGGTCGTCGCATTCGAGGAGACGCAGTGGAGGCCTTGGGGTCAGTCGCGGGGCAGACCGTGTGGGATCTCTACGGTGGCGTGGGGGATACGGCAGAGCTCCTGGCGGCCCGCGGCGCCCAGGTCTGGACGGTGGATGCGGACCGCAGCGCGGTGGAGTGGGCGCGGGCGCGTGAGAGCAGCCCTCAAGGCACAGGCGAGATCCACCGGCTGGTGGGGCGCGTTGAGGCGGTCCTGCACCAGCTGCCGGAGCCCGACGCGGTGGTGGCAAATCCGCCCCGCGGGGGGCTCGATGAGCGGGTGACCAGGCATCTCGAGACCTGGGCCACTGGGAGGAGTGGTGCTCGTGTGGCCTACCTCTCTTGCGATCCGGCGACGTTGGCCCGGGACCTCAAGCGGATGCCCGCGCTGCAGCTGACATCGTACCGGGCGTACGACTTGTTCCCCCACACCAGCCACGTGGAGACCCTGGCCTTGTTGGAGGTGTCGTGAGGTACACCGTCAGCATTGCCGATCGGACGGTCCAGGTCGAGGTCAAGGGCAACACGGTGCTGTTGGACGGGCGCCCCATCCGGGCGACGCTCGTGGCCATCCCTCGGACGCCTCTCAGGCAGCTCGTGGTGAACGGACAGGCCCGAACCTTCGCGATGACCCGGGGCACGGACGGCTGGAAGGTGCAGTGTGCAGGACGGTGGTGGCCCGTGGCGGTATTGGATGAGCGCACCCGCCAAGTCCGCGAGCTGACGGGGCAGCGGGCGAAGCACGCCGCCGGCGGACTCATCAAGGCTCCCATGCCAGGGCTGGTGCTACGGGTGGAGGTCGAGGTAGGGCAACGTGTCGAGCAGGGGGCCGGCTTGGTAGTGCTCGAAGCCATGAAGATGGAAAACGAGATCAAGACGCCGGGCCCGGGCGTTGTGCAAGCGATACACGTGGCGGCAGGTCAGGCGGTGGAGAAGGGGATGCCCTTGGTGGCGGTAGGTGAGCAGGAGGGTTGACCATCACGCGGGTGCCCGCTAGCATACGTGACTGTCTTAATTCAAGCACTTACACGGGTTTACGGGTATGCGCCCGGAGTCATGAAGACGTATTCGCCGAAGAAAGCAGAGCTACAGCATCGTTGGCACCTCGTGGATGCCGAGGGCGTCGCACTCGGGCGTCTCGCCAGCCGGGTCGCTCAGCTGATTCGTGGAAAACACAAGCCGACCTTCAGTCCTCACATGGACGGCGGTGACTACGTCGTCGTGATCAATGCAGAGAAGGTACGGCTGACCGGGAAGAAGCTCTTCCAGAAGCAGTACTTCAGGTACACCGGGTACGTCGGTCACGAGAAGTTCACCCCGGTAGCGCGCATGCTGGAGACACATCCCGAGCGCGTCATCGAGAAAGCCGTGTACGGGATGTTGCCCAAGAACACACTAGGACGGCAGGTGCTCCGCAAGAAGCTCAAGGTGTATGCCGGACCAGAACATCCGCATCAGGGCCAAAACCCGATCCCGATTGAGGTGAGGTAGCGCACGAGCATGACGACGGCAGCGGAACCGGAACTTCGCTGGCACGCGATCGGACGTCGCAAGACCGCGGTAGCACGGGTGTACATGACGCCGGGGTCCGGCAAGTGGGACGTGAACGGGCGCACCCTGGGGGACTACTTTCCCCGACGCTCCTTGATCCAGCACATTCAGCAGCCGTTCACGGCGACGGATACGCTGGGCGCGTTCGATGTGAAGGCTCGGCTGCGGGGCGGGGGTCTGACCGGCCAGGCCGGAGCCCTCAGGCTCGCCATCGCGCGCGCTCTAGTGGGAGCTGATGAAACGCATCGGCGCAAGCTCCGCGAGCACGGCCTGCTCACTCGTGACCCGCGGGCCGTCGAGCGCAAGAAGCCGGGGCAGCCCGGGGCGCGCAAGCGGTTCCAGTTCTCGAAGCGGTAAGGAGAGCTATTGGCAATTTGCGGTCAGCAATTCGTGAGACAGTGAGACCACGAACTGCGAATTGCGAACTGCTGTATCACTCACACCGCCCGATCTCGTGTTGGGTGTCCGTCCGACGGCGGATCGGCATGAGAGATGAAGGCGGTGGACGCATAACCCTAGGAAGAGGTACATGACCCAACCGCAGTTGCAGGATCTCCTCGAAGCGGGAGTGCATTTCGGGCATCAGACGCGCCGCTGGAATCCGAAGATGCGTCGATTCATCTTCGCCGAGCGCTCCGGCATCTACCTCATCGATCTTCAGAAGACGCTGCGCCAGCTTCAGGCAGCCCAGGACCTGCTCCGGAACGTCGTAATGCAGGGCGAGAACGTGCTCTTCGTCTGCACCAAGAGGCAGCTCAACCAGATCGTCAAGGCGGAGGCTGAGCGCTGCGGTGCGCACTGGGTCGCAGAGCGGTGGCTGGGTGGAACCCTCACGAACTTCCACACGATCAAACGTCAGATTCGCAGGCTCAGAGAGCTCGAGCAGGGCCAGGACGAGGGAACGTTCGAGTTTCTCACAAAGAAGGAGCGTCTGCACCTAGAGCGGGAACGGGTGAAGCTCAACCGCAACCTGGAAGGCATCAAGAACATGGCCCGGTTACCCGGCGCTGTGTTCGTGGTCGACGCGAAAAAGGAGCGGATCACCATTGCGGAGGCGAACAAGCTGGGCATTCCTGTTGTAGCGATCGTTGACACCAACGCCGATCCGGATCTCATAACTGTGCCCATTCCGGGTAATGACGACGCCATTCGGTCCGTATCGCTCATTACGGCGGCCATCGTGGATATCGTGGCAGAGGCACGCAAGCAGGTCCCGGTGCGAGATGTGGCCAGCGAAGCGGAGGCGTACTCGACGTATAGCACCGAGCGCGAGGAGGCGGACGAGGAAGAATCGCGGCGTCGGCGGCGACCGAGGAGAAAGCGGCGGCCCAAGCCTGAGGCCATTGCGGCTCGGCTCAAGGGCGAGGGCGAAGCGGCGGGCGCTGCTGCGCCGGAGGAGGCTCCTGCGGAGGACCGGGCGAAGTCCAAGTCCAAAGCCCGGCGGGGTGCTGCAAAGGACACCGCAGACTCGACAGAGGAGCAAGCCGGTTCGCAATCAACGGCCGCGGGCGACGATCAGGCGTAAGCCGGTTCGGCTGACCACCCCAGCCAGACCTCGCCGCCGCTGTTCAGGCTGTTGCCGGCCTTGAGGCGGCGGTTTTCACGTCGCGACAGTGATAAGAGTGAGGAGTGAGGAGTAAGGAGTACGGGTTAAGAGCAACTCTAGGATTGGCACATGGGAACAGCGATCTCAGCCAAACAAGTCAGTGCACTCCGTAGCCGGACGGGCGCTGGCATGATGGACTGCAAGAGGGCCCTCCAGGAGACCGGAGGAGATATCGACAAGGCCGTCGATCTCCTGCGCCGGAAGGGTATTGCGAAGGCCGAGAAGCGCGTCGGTCGCAGTGCACAGGAAGGAGTGGTGGCGAGCTACGTGCATTTCAACGGCAAGGTGGCAGTGCTCGTCGAAGTGAACTGTGAGACGGACTTCGTTGCACGGACTGATGACTTCCAGCAACTGGCGCGGGATATCGCCATGCACGTCGCGTCAGCCAAGCCCATCGCGGTGTCCACCGATGAGGTGCCAGCGGAGATCGTGGAGCGCGAACGGGCCATATTCGAAGCGCAGGTTGCCGAATCAGGGAAACCGGAGCAGGTGCGGGGGAAGATCGTGGAAGGCAAGCTGAAGAAGTTCTACAAGGAGAACGTGCTGCTCGAGCAGGCCTTTGTGAAGGACGACAAGAAGACCGTCGGCAACCTGGTGAAGGAAATCTCGGGTAAGGTCGGCGAAAACGTCGTCGTTCGACGCTTCACTCGCTATGAGCTGGGAGAGGAATGATGGCCGAGCTCGCCTATCGGCGGGCACTGCTGAAGCTCTCCGGTGAGGCCCTGGCCGGCAACCAGGGTTACGGACTTGACTTTGGCGTCGTTGACCAGCTCACCGATGAGATTCACGCGGTCCATCAGCTAGGTGTCAGGTTGGGGCTGGTGATCGGAGGCGGGAACATCATCCGCGGCACCGTGGCAAGTCAGCAGGGCCTGGACCGTGTGTCGGCGGACTATATGGGGATGCTGGCCACCGTCATCAACGCACTGGCGCTGCAGGACATCTTGGAACGAAAACAAGTTCACACGCGGGTTATGACCGCCATACGGATGGAGGAATTGGCGGAGCCCTACATTCGGCGGCGCGCCCAGCGACATCTCGAGAAAGGACGCATCGTGCTATTTGCGGGCGGCACCGGAAACCCGTATTTCTCTACAGATACCGCCGCCGTCCTGCGCGCCCTGGAGGTCGAGGCCGATGTGTTGATCAAGGCAACCAGCGTCGATGGTGTCTACTCGGCCGATCCCAAGACGGACCCGTCGGCGGAATTCATTCCGGAACTGTCATATCGGGAAGCGCTCGTGCAGGGGCTGAGAGTGATGGACGCGAACGCATTCGGGCTCTGCCAGGAAAACGACCTCCCGATCATCGTCATGAACGTGAACAATCGCGGCGCGGTCGCTCGGGTGCTTCAAGGCGAGCGTGTCGGCACCATCGTCCGATGAGTGAGCTACGAGAGATTACCAAGCAGGCAAGACAGCAGATGCAGAAGGCGGTGGAGAACACCAAGCGTGAGCTCGCCACCATTCGCTCCGGCAAGGCGACGACGAGCCTGCTGGATACGGTGAAGGTAGAGGCGTACGGCCAGCTGCTACCGCTCAATCAGGTCGGTACGGTGGCCGCGCCGGAACCGCGACTGCTCACGGTGCAGCCCTGGGACAGGTCCGTCATCGGCGCCGTCGAGAAGGCGATCATGACCGCCGATCTGGGACTCAATCCATCGAACGACGGCAGCGTCGTGCGCGTCCCACTCCCACTGCTCACCGAAGAGCGTCGCAAAGAGCTGGTGAAGGTGGTTCACAAACTCGCCGAAGAGGGCAGGGTCGCCATTCGGCGCGCCCGCCAGGACGCCCTCGGCGGTATCAAGAAAGTCGAGCACGTCTCCGACGACGATAAGCATCGCAGCGATGGCGAGATCCAGAAGCTGCATGACGACGCCATCGAAAAGACCGACGCCCTGGTGAAGGCGAAGGAAGAGGAGATCATGGAGGTGTGAGCGGGTGGTCGCCATCGTCCGACCGCCCGACCGCTCGATTGCCTGCCCACCCCAGCAATGTTGAGGTTCCACTGATGTCCGGGAACATGACTCGCCGCGTCGCCGTGGCTGCGGTGGCGATTCCTGCGGCGCTGGGGTTGGTATACCTGGGGGGCTGGGTGCTCGCAGGGCTGATTGCCGTGTTCGGCATCGCGGGAGCGCGGGAGATCTACCGGCTGGCAGAGCGGGGAGGTGTGCGACCTACGCCCATTGCCGGATACGTCGGCGCCGCCGGACTTCCGTTGGTGGGCTATGCGGTGCTTCCCGACGGTCTGGCGCTCGAGACTCGCTGGGCCGTCCTTGGTGGGACGGCTTGGCTGATCGCCCTGGTCGCAACGACCACCGCCACCCGCCCACCCACGGCCCGGCCCCTGGCAGCGGCGGCGGTGACTGGATTCGGGGCCGTCTATGCTGGGGGCCTCCCGGCATTCTTGCTGCTGCTGCGGCACTCGGCCCTCGTGCCCTCGCCGTGGGCCGCAACAGCGATCGTATTTCTCCCCCTGGTGCTCACCTGGGTCTGCGACAGCCTGGCCATGGCCGGGGGCTTTGCCATCGGGGGCCCCAAGCTGGCCCCGGTCCTGAGTCCGAACAAGACCTGGGCGGGGGCTGTGTCAGGCAGCCTTGGAGCCGTCGTGCTCGCTCCGTTGTACGGAGCCATCGTGCTGGCGCCCCTGGGCGTCGGCATCAGCACGTGGCTCCTGCTCGTCTTCGGAGGCGTGGTGTCGATGGCGGGGCAGGTCGGCGACGTGGCAGAATCGCTGCTCAAGCGGGAGGTCGGGGTGAAGGACTCAGGTTCCTTCTTCCCAGGCCACGGCGGCGTGCTGGACCGCTTCGACTCGCTCTATTGGGTCATCCCGACGTCCGCACTCCTGCTCACCCTGTTCGGTACCGTATGACGGTTGGCATCGCTGTCCTTGGCTCTACGGGCTCCATCGGAACCAGTACCCTGCGGGTACTCGAGCGCCAGCGGGAACGGTTCCGCGTGGTCGCCTTGACGGCATATGGCTCCGCCGACCGGCTGCTGCGGCAGGCGGCGGAGGTGGAGGCGCAGTTCGCAGGACTGGTGAACGGGGAAGCCGGTGCCAGCTCTCAACGGAATGCACGCCTCGCAGTGGGAACCGAGTGCCTGATCGAGGCGGCGACGCATCCGGACGTTGGCATCGTGGTGAACGCCGTCGTGGGGGCGGCGGGGCTCGAGGCGACCCTCGCGGCGCTCAGAGCCGGGAAGCGGGTGGCCCTTGCCAACAAGGAGACGCTGGTCATGGCGGGCGAGCTGGTGCAGGCGGCCGCTGCGGAGGGTGGGGGCGAGATCGTGCCGGTTGATTCCGAGCACAGCGCCGTGCTCCAGTGCATCACGGGCCGGAGGCCCGTGGAGCTCCGGCGGCTGATCCTCACCGCTTCAGGAGGGCCGTTCCGGGAGTGGTCCGTCGACCAGCTGCCAAGCGCTACGGCGAACGAGGCGCTGCGGCATCCCACTTGGAACATGGGTCCCAAGATCACGGTTGACAGCGCGACACTGGCCAACAAGGCACTCGAGGTGATCGAGGCACACCACCTCTTCGGCTTGGGGTACCAGGCGATAGAAGTGGTCGTGCACCCGCAGTCGATCGTTCATGCGTTCACCGAATTCGTGGACGGGTCGGTGCTGGCGCAGGTGGGCTTTCCGACGATGGAGCTGCCGATCCTGTACGCGCTGACGCATCCCCAGCGGGTAGAGGACACCGGGACGAAGCCATTCGACCCGGTGGCCGCCGGCCCGCTGACCTTCGAGCCGCTGCGGTATGACGATTTCCCTGCCTTCACCCTGGGCGTGCGAGCAGGGGCCACTGGCGGTACGGCCCCTACGGTGTACAACGCTGGCAACGAAGTGGCCGTCCAGGCGTTTCTCCAAGAGAAGATCACGTTCGGCGCCATCGGAGACGTGATCAGGGCAGTGCTCGATGCTCATGAGGTATCGCCGGCCACGGACCTGGAAACCGTGTTGGCAGCAGATCGGTGGGCCCGCGAACAGGTGGAGGAGCTTTGCTTGTCACGATAGCGGCGTTCGTGTTCGTCCTGGGCGTGCTGATCTTCGTGCACGAGCTGGGCCACTTCTTGGCCGCAAAGGCCGTGGGCGTAGGCGTCCCTCGGTTCTCCATCGGGTTCGGGTCCCCGACTCCCCTGAGGTTTCGCCGGGGTGAGACCGAATACGTGGTCGCGTGGTTTCCCCTGGGTGGCTACGTCAAGATGGCCAGCAAGGAAGAGCAGGAAGCCATGGCTCCGATAGAGGGCGGGCAGACGGCGGACGAATTCCCCGCCGACAAGCTGTTTGAGAACAAGCCCCTCCCGGCCCGCATCATAGTCATCTGTGCCGGCGTGGCCATGAACATGCTGTTCGCGTGGGTTGCCTACACGGGTCTGGCTGCGGCGTACGGCCGGACGGAAGATGCGACCACGGCGGTCGGACGCGTGGATTCGGCGGCCCTCCCGTCCAGCGCTGCTCCACTTGCTCAAGTCCCGTTCGGAGCGACGGTAATCCGCGTGAATGGGGATACGGTGCGGTCGTGGCAGGAAATGATGCGGGCCGTGTTGGATCCCACTTCAGCCGAGCTTCGGTTGGATTTCGCCGGGGATATTGAACCTCTCGTTCTCCCGGTTCGGGGAATAGACACCGAGGCACGGGCGGCTATCGCGTCGGCGATGTGGCCGGCGTGGGAGCCCCGGGCTGGGGCAGTGGCTGCGGCGTCGCCGGCTGCCGAAGCCGGGGTCGAGCCAGGCGACCTCATGGTGGCCGTGAACGGCGACACCGTCAGGGGATGGCACGACATCCCGCCGCTGGTAGAGGACCGGGCCGGCGACACGGTGCGGTTTGCCTTCCTCCGGGGCGACTCCCTGTTCGAAAGGGCCATCGTTCCTGCAGAGCGGACCATACGAGATCCGCTCAGCGGAGAAGTGCGAACGGTTGGTCAGATTGGGTTTGGCGTTCCCGACATCACCCTCCACCGGGTGCAGTATGGGCTTGGCGGTGCGGTGGTGCAGGGTGCCCGCGACACCTGGTCCGGCATAGAGCTCGTTCTCTTCACTCTCAAGGGGATCATTACCCGTCAGATCTCCACCCGGGAACTCGCCGGCCCGTTGCTGATCGGTCAGATGTCGGGCCAGATCGCCAGGGTCGGCATCAGGCCGCTCATTGCGTTCATGGCCCTGATCTCGGTCAACCTGGCCATTCTCAATCTCCTACCGATCCCGGTGCTGGACGGTGGGCACCTGCTGTTTCTCATCGCCGAGGGCGTGCGTGGCAAGCCTCTCTCCCTAGCACTCCGGCTTCGTCTGACGCAACTGGGAGTGGTTCTGCTGCTGGGCCTGATGGTCCTGGTGTTCACCAATGACATTCTGAGGCTATTTGGGGGCTGATCGGCTCAGGACTCGGGGCTACCTCCCCACCAGCACGACGAGCACTGCCACGACCAGCACCACCAGCACTGCCAGAACCGGCAGGAGCCACCTGGGCCGTTCGCGGTCCCCGGCGAGCGCCGCGAGCAGCTCGGAGGTCGCTCGAGGCGCGATCCCGAACGTCTCGGTCTTCCGGGCCGCATCCGTGAGCTGCTGGAACTCCTCATGCAGCACCTGCGCCGACGGGTACCTGTCGTCGGGATGCTTCGCGAGGCAGCGGAGAATCACCCGCTCGAGCCGCGCAGTGACGTCTGGGCGCTTCTTGCGGGGAGCCACCGGCTGATCCTCCACGTGCATCCTGGCCAGCTCGAACCAGTCAGTAGATCGGAAGGGCACCTCACCGGTCGTGGCCTTGTACAGGGCGACACCAAGGGCGTAGAGATCGCTGCGCCCGTCGAGGGTGCGGCCCTGGGCCTGCTCCGGAGAGATGTACTGGGGGGTGCCGATGGTCATGTTGACGCCCGTCGCCGACACGTATCCCGAGACAGCCCGTGCGATGCCAAAGTCGGCAATGACGGCCGTCCCGTCCTCGGCGAGCAGCACGTTGTCCGGCTTGATGTCCCGATGGACAAACCCCTTCTCGTGGGCGAAGAACAGGCCCGCCGTCACGTCTGTGGCGATGCGCACGAGAGTCTCTTCGGAAAGCCGCCCCTCACGCTCCAGCAGCGAGCGGAGGGAATCCGGATAGAGGTTCATGCTGAAGAACGTGAAGCCGTCAGCTTGGCCGACCTCCAGGATCCGGACGATGTTGGGGTGCCTGAGCTCCGAGGCAACGCGGGACTCATTGCGGAACCGTCTGTCGAACTGAGGGTCGCCTGCGTACCGCGGCTTGAGGATCTTCAACGCCACGGGTGCTCGGTCGGCAGTGCGATGGGCGGCGAACACCCAGGCAAAGCCGCCCTGGCCGATCAGGCCGTCCAGCATGTACGGGCCGACGGTGCGGCCCACGAGTTCCTCGGGATGCAGCGTCATGTGCGGTCTTTACAGTGTCGTGGAGGGCGGCTAAATTGGCCTGTTACCGTAAAATACGGGCTTTGCCGGCAGGCTCTGCCCGCGCTTTGGAGGATACACTTTTCATGAGTTTTGACAAGCAAGCGGTGGTCCGAAGATTCGGGAAGCACCCGACAGATACCGGGTCAGCGAGGGTGCAGATTGCCTTGCTGACCGAGCGCATCAATGCGCTCACGGACCATTTCCGCACTCACAAGAAAGACCACCACGGGCGGCGTGGGCTGCTAATGATGGTGAGTACGCGACGTCGTCTGCTGGATTACCTCAAGAGGACCGACCTCGACAGCTATCGTCAACTCATTGAGGAGCTTGGCCTCCGCCACTAGCAGCTCGGTGCCGGCTTGGGGCATCCGGGACGAGCACCCTGGAGGCCCCCGCATGTCCTCCAGTGCTCAACAAGGAAGATCAAGGTGCAGCACGTAGAACGACCCTTCGCCGGCCGGAAGGTTCGCGTCGAAACTGGGCGGTTGGCGAAACAGGCGGCGGGGAGCGCCGTGGTGCAGTTTGGCGACACCATGGTGCTGGCGGCCATTACGGTCGCCGACAGTGAGTCGTCACTCCCATTCTTCCCACTCACCGTGGAATACCGGGAGAAGAGCTACGCTGCGGGAAAGATCCCGGGCGGGTTCTTCAAGCGGGAGGGGCGGCCCGGCGAGGAAGAGATCCTGGCGGGGCGGCTTATCGATCGCTCAATCAGGCCCCTGTTCCCGCAGGGGTTCCAGCATGAGGTGCAGGTATTCGTCTACGTCCTCTCGGCGGACCAGGAGAACGATGCTGACGTACTGGGCATCACGGCGGCTTCACTCGCGCTGTCGCTGTCCCGGGTGCCGTGGGAAGGGCCGATTGCCGGGGTTCGCGTTGGCCGGTTGGATGGCCAGTGGATTCTCAACCCCACGTTTCAGGAATTGGAGCTCAGCGACGTGGACATGGTCGTGTCGGGGGATGCTGACTCGATCACCATGGTCGAAGGCGGTGCCCTCGAGGTGACCGAGGAAGAGATTGCCGACGGTCTGGCAGTCGCCCAGGAAGGCATCGCCACATTGGTGGCGATGTTGAAGGAAGTCACGGCCGAAGTTGGCGCACCGAATATGGAGTGGACTAGGTCGGAGCCGCCTGCGGAAGTGACTGATCAGGTACGGGAGGCTGCGGGCGACCGTGTCAAGGAAGCGCTGACCATTGCCGAGAAGACCGAACGGGTCCAGGCGTTGGCGTCGGTCCGGTCCGATATCCTCGACCGGTTTTCCGAAGAATTCCCCGACCACATCGAGGGGATCAAGCTCGTGTTGGATGAGATCGAGGCCACCACCATGCGCGAGCAGGTGCTCGATCGGGGGGAGCGGGTCGATGGGCGGGACCTCGACACGGTTCGGTCTATCACCTGCGACGTGGGGCTATTGCCGCGAGTTCACGGATCGGCACTGTTCACCCGCGGCCAGACCCAGGCGTTGGTGAGCACCACGCTGGGCACGGTATCCGACGAGCAGCGCATCGAGAACATCGATGTGGCGCAGGAAACTACCAAGAGCTTCATGCTGCACTACAACTTCCCACCCTTCTCGGTCGGTGAGGTGCGGCCGGTACGGGGCGTGTCGCGGCGCGAAATCGGGCATGGAAGCCTCGCAGAACGGGCGCTTCAGGCGCTGCTACCGCCTTACGATGAGTTTCCGTACACCATTCGTCTGGTATCGGACATTCTCGAATCCAATGGGTCGTCGTCGATGGCGACGGTGTGCGGTGGCTCCCTGGCGCTCATGGATGCCGGGGTGCCGATGAAGGCGGCGTGCGCCGGCGTGGCAATGGGTCTCATCAGGGAGAACGACCGAGTCGCAGTCCTCACCGATATCCTCGGCACCGAGGATCACCTCGGTGATATGGACTTCAAGATCGCCGGGACGCGTGACGGCGTGACCGCCGTGCAGATGGACATCAAGGTCAAGGGCCTGGACCTCACGATCATTCGTCAGGCACTGGTCAAGGCGCGACAGGCACGGCTGCATATCCTCGACGTCATGGCGCAGACTATGGAGCGACCCCGGGGCACGTTGTCCAAGTACGCGCCCCGGATCATCACGATTCAGATCAATCCGGAGCGGATCGGCGACATCATCGGGCCGAAGGGCAAGGTCATTCGTGGGATCCAGGAAGAAACCGGTGCGGAGATCAACGTCGACGACTCCGGGCTCGTGACTATCTCATCGGTGGACGGTGATGCTGGTGAGCGGGCGCGCGAGATGGTGGAGTCCATCGTTGAGGAACCGGAGGTGGGGGCAGTGTATGAAGGCACGGTCAAGAGCACGACGGCGTTCGGCGCGTTCGTCGAGATTCTGCCCGGACGGGAGGGACTCCTCCACATATCCGAACTCCAGCACGAGCACACCCGCCGCACGGAGGACGTGGTCAACAAGGGTGACAAGGTGCGTGTGAAGCTTCTGGAGATCGACGACCGTGGGAAGATGCGGCTCTCACGCAAGGCCTTGCTAGAGAAGACTAGTCCAGCCGGGCGCTGATCACCGCGATGCAGACCGTCAAGCTTGACGAGCGGCTGTATCGCACTAACGCCGAGAACGGCGTTACCGTTCTTTCCGAGGTCCTCCCCGGCGTCCGCTCGGTGGCGGTCGGCATCTGGGTAAAGTCCGCCTCGGTGCATGAAGAAGCCGCTAAGATGGGCGTGTCCCATCTCCTCGAGCACATGGTGTTCAAGGGAACCGAGCGTCGCAGCGCCCGGGACATCGCCCTCGAGCTCGAGGTGCGTGGGGGCGCCCTCGATGCGTTCACGTCGCGGGAGTACACCTCGTACCAAGCGCGGGTGCTGGACGAGGACCTACCCCGGGCTCTGGACGTGTTGACCGACGTCGTCCGGAACCCAGCACTCCGAAACAAAGACCTGGAGCTGGAGCGGAAGGTGGTGCTGGAGGAGATCAGCACCGTCGAAGACACGCCCGATGACCTCGTGTTCGAGCTGCACGCACAGACCATGTGGCCGACCCATCCCTATGGATTCTCCATCCTGGGGACGCGCGACACGGTCGGCGGGCTGGATGCCGACGATCTACGGGCCTTGCACCGCCGGGCCTATCATCCCCGTCACGTAATCATTGCGGCCGCCGGCAGCCTCAATCACGAGCTTCTGGTGAAGCTCGCGGCCAAGTGCGGCTGGTTCACCTACGACCCAGGTCCGCAGCCGCCGGCGGTCGCCCCAGTCCCCGCCGCCGGCCGGACGACCCGGCGGGTGCAGCGGGATACGGCGCAGGCGCACATCGTGTTGGGGACCGATACGTTTGCGTACCGGGACGCCCGGCGCGAGCCGCTGATGTTGTTGAACACGGTGCTCGGCGGTGGCATGTCGAGCCGGCTGTTCCAGCGGGTCCGGGAGGAGCTAGGCCTCGCGTATGCTGTATCCACGTATCAATCGTTCTACCTCGAGACCGGCGTTACGGGCGTCTACGTGGGGACGCACCCTTCGACAGCCGATCAAGCCGTCGAGGTGATTCTGGGAGAACTCAACACCCTCGCCTCCGCAGGGCTGTCCGGCAGCACGCTGGCAGAAGCCAAGCAACAGCTGAAGGGCCAAATCACGCTCGGCCTGGAGAGCCCCACAGCGCGGATGTACCGGCTGGCGACAGTCGAACTCTATGGAGAGCCGTATCGCACCATCGACCAGCTGCTTGCCGATGTCGACGGGATCCCGGGAGACGAGGTCGCCGCGGTAGCGGAGGAGTTCTTCGATCCGGCACGACAGACCGTTGTGTGGCTCGGGCCGAATTGAGTCTCACCAGCTTTGCAACGAGGATCCGATGATCATTGGTGTTCCGAAGGAGATCAAGACGGCGGAGAACCGCGTAGCGTTGGTGCCCGGAGCCGCAGAGGCACTGCGCGCCGACGGTCACACCGTGCTCGTCCAGCGCACGGCGGGAGAGGGAAGTGGTTTCGCGGACGATCTCTACGAGGCGGCCGGTGCCACGCTGGTGGCGGACGCCAAGGACGTGTGGGCTACGGCCGACATGGTCCTGAAGGTGAAAGAGCCTATCGAGCAGGAGTGGCCCCACTTACGCCCCGGCCAAGTCGTGTTCACGTACTACCACTTTGCAGCCAGCGAGAAATTGACCCGGGCCATCATGGACTCGGAGGCCATCGCCATCGCCTACGAGACGGTTCAGCTTCCCTCCGGCGAGTTGCCGCTGCTGACACCCATGAGTGAAGTCGCCGGACGCATGGCCGTGCAGGAGGGTGCCAAGTACCTCGAACGCTTCTACGGAGGGCGGGGCATCCTGCTCGGCGGGGTGCCGGGTGTCCTTCCGGCTGAGGTCGTGATCATTGGGGGCGGCGTCGTGGGAACCAACGCCGCGAAGATGGCGGCAGGGCTTGGGGCCCATGTAACCGTACTCGACGTCTCCCTCGAGCGCCTGCGCTACCTGTCTGACGTCATGCCGGCCAATGTCGACCTGGTGTACTCCGATCGTCACAACCTGCTGGAACTACTGGAGATTGCGGATCTGCTCATAGGAGCCGTGCTCGTACCAGGCGCCAAGGCACCCCACCTAGTGAAACAACCAGACCTCAAGCGCATGAAGAAGGGTGCCGTCATCGTCGATGTGGCGGTCGACCAGGGCGGTTGTGTCGAGACAATCAGGCCGACGACTCACGATAAGCCGACCTACGTCGTGGACGATGTGGTTCATTACGCCGTCACGAACATGCCCGGCGGTGTGCCCCGCACCTCTACTCTAGCGCTCACCAACGCGACCTTTCCTTACGCCCAGCGGCTGGCACGGGATGGCTGGCGGGCGGCGTGCCAGGAGGATCACGCCCTCTGCCTTGGCCTCAATGTGATCGACGGGAGGGTCGTCTATCCCGGCGTGGCAGAGGCATTCGGGCTGCAGCTCAGCGACCCGGCGGTGCTCATCTGAGTGGGGTGGGGGCGGCGGGAATCGGTAAGTTCCCGTCTTGTCATAACTTAGGGTGTCAGTTATGTTGTGGGCGCTTTCAACCGTCGGGGGTGCCCGCATCCCGCCCCCCACCTCCAGTTCCTCTAACATGAAGCCGATGCGCTGGGGCAAGCTGAGCTTAGACAACATCCTGCCGGCCAACGAGATCGCCGTCGATCTGGGGACCTCGAACACCCTGATATACGTGCGGGGCGAGGGCATCGTCCTCAACGAGCCCTCGGTCGTGGCGGTGGAGAAGTCCAGCGGCAAGGTCAAGGGCATTGGGCTGGAAGCCAAGCGCATGCTCGGCCGGACGCCCGAGGGGATACTGGCGGTACGACCGCTCAAAGACGGTGTCATCGCCGACTTCGACGTCACCGAAAAGATGCTCCGTTACTTCCTTTCCACGATCATTCAGAGGCACTTCTTCCGGGTGAAGCCTCGGGTGATCGTCTGTGTCCCCAGCGGGATCACCGAGGTCGAGAAGCGTGCAGTGCGCGACAGTGCCCACTCGGCCGGCGCCAAAGAGGTCTACATGGTGGCAGAACCGATGGCGGCGGCGATCGGCGTGGGACTGCCAGTGGAGACCCCGACGGGGAACATGGCCATTGACATTGGCGGCGGCACGACGGAAATCGCCGTGATCGCCCTCTCCGGTATCGTCAGCGATACCTCGATCCGGACCGGCGGCGACGAGATGGATCAGGCCCTCGTCCAGTTCATGCGCAAGAACTACAACCTTCTCATTGGCGAGCCGACGGCGGAAGCGATCAAGATTCAGATCGGCAGCGCCGTGCCGCAGAAGGACGAGAACGAAATGGAGGCAAAGGGGCGTGACCTGGTTTCCGGCATCCCCAAGGTCGTGCGCGTCCACTCCAGCGAGGTCCGTGAGGCGATGCAGGAGCCGCTCCAGCAGATCATTGACGCCGTGCGACACACCCTCGAGATCACGCCGCCCGAGCTCGCCAGCGACATCGTCGATCGGGGGATCGTCATGGCCGGTGGAGGTTCCCTCATTCGGGGCCTCGATGTAGCACTCTCCCAGGAAACGGCACTCCCCGTCCGAGTGGACGAGGATCCCCTGACCTGTGTGGTGCGGGGCACGGGCCGCATCCTGGAGGATCCAGAGAAGTACCGCTCCGTGCTCAGCAGGTAACGCACCGTGAGCTTTGCGCCCGATCGGTTCTCGTCGCGCCGCGACACGCTGGCATTCGCCATCTGCCTGGTGCTCTCGGTCGCCGCCCGGCTTGCCCCGCCGGCGGTGCAGGATTCGGTCTCCCTGACCATCAGCGAAACCGTGCTGGCTCCGTTTCTGGCTCTGCAGAACCAGGCGGAGCTCATCAAGGCCTCTCGTGGCCGGTATGCGCGGCTGGTCAGGTCCCGCGACTCGGCGCTCGTGGCGGCATTGGCCGCCCAGGCTGTCCACGAGGAGAACGAGCGACTACGGGAGATCCTCGCGCTATCGGCACGACTCCCGGCGCACCATGTGTCTGCCGAAGTGCTTCCCCAAGCGGCGCCCACCAGCGGGCTCATGGCAGTGCTTTCGGCCGGACGGACTAGTGGCGTGACACCGAAGGCCCCGGTGGTGGCCCCCGGCGGCCTGGTGGGGGTGATCCGCAGCCCAGCGGCCACGACGTCGGTGGCGCTGCTGTGGACGCATCCCGATTTCCGAGTGAGTGCCATGACGCTCGACGGCTCAGTGTTCGGAATCGTGGCCCCGCGGGGCACCGAGGGGCCGAACACGATGCTGCTCGAGCTCCGGGGGGTGCCGTATCGGGATCGGGTGGAACCTGGCACGATGATCTACACTTCCGGTCTCGGTGGACCCAGCGGCGTCTACCCCCGCGGCATTCCCATTGGGACCGTTATCGCGGTCGGGGAAGAGCGTGAGGGGTGGTCGCGGACTTACGTCGTACGCCCCGCCGTTCACCCGGCAGCCATCTCGCACGTGGTGATCCTGACTGGCGCGGCAATCGACGTGCGGGAGGCGTTCCTCGAGCGTCCATGACCCGGCGGCGCGAACAGTACCGCTTGGGAGCTGTCCTCCTGCTCCTGTTGGTGCTGCATTTCGCGTTGCGCCCGTTCCTCGGCGACTTCCGTAGCACTCCGGACTTCATCCTTCTAGCACTCCTCGTGTTTGCGATCCGCGCGCGCCCCGGGCAGGCGGCGGTGGCTGGTTTTCTCGTTGGACTGCTGGTGGATTCCCTCACACCGGTGGCGTTTGGAGCTGCTGCCCTCGCCCATACGTGCGTCGGTTATCTCGCAGCGTGGGGCAAGGCGGTCTTCTTTGCCGAGAACCTGCTGGTGAACGCAGGGTTCTTCTTTGGGGGAACGTGGCTCCGGGATCTCCTTGTCATGGTCGCCGGTCGGCACATGGAGGACTCGGTCTTTTGGTGGCAGTTGGTCTTCTGGTCCCCCTTGAAGGCCATCACCACCGCAGTGGTTGGGGTGCTGGTGCTCCTGGTGTTTCGCCGCTGGCTTCAGATTAGAATTAGCAAGTGACCTGGCAGCACCCGCACGACCTTGCTCGCAGGGCGCGAGTCGGGCGGCTCGTCGTCTTGGCCGTGTTCGGCATCCTCGCGCTCATGTTCTTCCGCGTTCAGGTCGTGAGTTCCGCCCGGTATCAACTCCAGTCGGAAGAGAACCGCCTGCGACAGGTGCCCCTCCCGGCACCTCGGGGCCTGATTGTCGATCGCAACGGCACAGTACTGGCGGAGAACGTACCGGGGTACTCCGTTGCGCTGCTGGCGTCGTCCCCTGAGTCGCTGACTGCCGTGCTCGCACGACTGAGCCCGATCCTACCCCTCGACTCAGCCCACGTCGCCAGCATTCAGCGCCGTTACCGGCAGGCACCGACGGAGCCGGTGATGATCCAGCGCGATGCAGCCTTCGAGGTGGTGTCCGCGCTGGAGGAGCAACGCGTCTGGAACCCGGGTCTCGTGATCCAGAGCGATCCGAAGCGGTACTATCCTCATGGCCCAGTCGCAGCGCATCTATTGGGGTACGTAGCGGAAGCCACCGAGGAGGAGGTGCGGGAGGGGAAGGTCCGCCGTGGCGGCGTACTGGTAGGGCGAGACGGTTTGGAGAGGCAATACGACGACCTGTTGCGTGGTCAGGATGGTTTCAAGTTCGTGGAAGTGGATGCGCTAGGCCGGACGGTCCGGGAGGCCCGGGAAGAAGCGACCCTGGCACCGGAGCCCGGCCAGACCCTGCGCACCACCGTTGACATTGAGCTCCAGCAGTACATTCGAGACAACTTCCCACCCGATAGCCGCGGCGCCGTGGTGGCGTTGGACCCCCGCAATGGGGAGGTGCTGGCGCTCTACTCGGCTCCGAGCTTCGACCCCAATGCCTTCATTGGCGGGTACGATCCCGAGCGGTGGACGGAGCTGAGGGAATCGGAGGAATACCCGCTGTTCAACCGGGCCACGCAGGCCCGGTACCCGCCCGCGTCGCCCTGGAAGCTTGCCATGGCAACCATGGCCCTCCGGCGAGAGGTCGTCACGATGGACTCGCGGATGGACATCTCATGCACCGGCGGGATGCGGTACTACAACCGGTACTTTCGATGCTGGAAGATCGAAGGGCACGGTGACCTCACGCTGGCTGAGGCCATCCAGCAGTCTTGCGACGTGTACTTCTATCAGCTCGGGCTGAAGCTGCGGCTCGAGAATCTGCTGCACGATGCTGTGGAGTTGGGGTTCCGGGAGCGGACCGGCGTGGATCTACCCAACGAGTATCAGCCGCTCTTCCCACCCTCCACTGAGTACTACAACCGGCAGTACGGTCCCCGGGGCTGGACCAACGCCGTGACGCTCAACCTGGCGATCGGCCAAGGCGAGAATTCACAGACGCTGATCAACATGGTTCGGTTCTACGCTGCCCTTGCCAGCGCCTCGGGGACGGCACCGGAACCGCGGTTGGTACCTGGGAAGCCAGGACGAAGCCGGAGCCTGCAGCTCTCGGCGAGCTCGATCTTCGGTCTGCGAGAGGCTCTGGTCGGGGTCGTGGCTGGCGGCACGGCCGCGGCGGCACGGATCGCCGATCTCCGAATCGCGGGGAAGACGGGTACCGCGCAGAATCCGCAGGGTCCGGACCACGGCTGGTTCATCGCGTTTGCGCCGGCGGAGGACCCGGTTATCGTGGTAGGGGCGATCGTGGAATTCGCCGAGCACGGCTCATCGGTGGCGCGCCTGGTCACTCCGATCATTGCGCGGCATCTCCTCGGGCCCGATGCCGTGCCCACGCGGGCGGCGGACTACCAGCTCCAGACTCCTGCCGACTCGGCTCCGGAGCCGGTTCCCATCCTCCCCGACACCTCCTTCTTCCGCTCTCCCGCCGACACAGCAGTCAGTGCAGGCACACCGACTCGATAGATCGCTCCTGGTCACGACAGCGGTGCTGGTCGTGGTGGGGATGCTCACGCTGTATTCCGCTGGGCAGACCGACGTGCCGTCGTTTGTGACCGAGATCTGGAAGCGCCAGCTGCTCTGGCTGGTCCTTGGAATCGTGGGAGCCATCCTCATGTTCCGGGTGTCTCCGCGAATCCTGGAGTGGGCGACCCCCTACGCGTATGGGATCGCGATAGCACTACTCATCCTCACGCTGCTGGTTGGGACGGGAGCCGGTACTGCGGCGAGTGCCAAGTCGTGGCTCGCCGTCGGCGGCGTCCGCATCGGTCAACCGGTCGAGGCGGCGAAGCTCGCCACCATCCTGATGCTGGCGCGCCACCTCGCTGGGAAACGCGAGGCGCCAGCAACACTGGTGGAGATCGTCCCGTCCCTGGTCATCGTCAGCGTTCCGTTCTTGCTGGTGGCGCTGCAACCCGACTTGGGTAGCGCCATTGTCTTCCTCGGCATTCTCTTCGCGATGCTGTTCTGGGTGGGCGTGAAGGGGTGGCTGCTGCTGCTACTTGCTTCGCCGTTAATAAGCCTGCTCCTCGGCTTCAATGAGTACCCCTGGAGTGCCTGGATCGTCGTGCTGACACTGATCCTGCTCGTGGTTCGTCCCTACGTACTGGAAGGGCTGGTGGTATGGCTGACGAACGTGGCGATGGGAGTAGTGGTCCTCAAGCTGTGGCAGACGCTCGCTCCGTATCAGCAGAACCGCCTGCTGTCGTTCCTGAATCCGGAGCTCGATCCGCGGGCGACGGGATGGAACATCATTCAGTCGAAGGTGGCGATCGGATCTGGCGGCATCTTCGGCAAGGGATTCGCCGAGGGAACGCAGAAGCGGCTGGCGTTTCTCCCGGAGCAGCACACGGATTTCATTTTCTCTGTCATCGGTGAAGAACTCGGCTTCATCGGCGTCTTGGTGATCCTCGCGCTGTTCACAGCGTTATTGATGGTCCTGGTCCGCATCGCCCGTGGTGCGACCGACACGTACTCTTCCGTCCTGGTTCTAGGGGTCGCCAGCATGGTCTTTACGCATGTCTTCGTGAACGTCGGAATGACGGTTGGACTCATGCCAATCGTTGGCATTCCCTTGCCGTTCTTCTCGTATGGGGGTTCGTTCTTGGTCACCTGTTTCGTCGCCGTCGGCTTGGCGCTACGGATGGCCTGGGAATCACGATTATCGGGCTACGCCGCGTTGTGAAGCGGTACGGCTGGGGACTGGCGCACCCCGAGCGCACCAGCGAGATTGATGCCTTGCTGTGTGATCCCGCCTCACGGACGTGAGGCAGAGAGTGTGATCCTTCCGTATGGCGTGGTTTCGTAAGGACCGCAGGCGGCGGACGGCCCAGCGCGAGAAGCTGGAAATCCCGGCGGACGCATGGGACAAGTGTGAGGTCTGCGGTCATGTCGACATATCGGAGAAGTTCGAACGCGCCCTTCAAGTCTGCCCAGGTTGCGGGTATCACCGGCGGATCCCCGGACGTCGCTACATCGAACTCCTCACCGACGCCGGGAGCTTCACCGAACTGTTCACCGACATGCGGTCTGCGGATGCGCTGCAATTCGAGGGCTATGCCGACCGCCTGGTGATAGCGGAGAGAAAGGCAGGTCCGCAGGATGCCATGGTGGCGGGTTGTGGCACGCTGACGGGCATCGAGATCAACATCGGCGCCATGGAGTTCGCCTTCATGGGAGGGTCCATGGGCTCCGTGGTGGGAGAAAAGGTCGCACGGTTAGCTGACCGCTCCGTGCAACGGTCCGCGCCCCTGGTCCTGGTATCAGCATCCGGCGGCGCCCGCATGCAGGAGGGCGTGCTCAGCCTCATGCAGATGGCGAAGACCTCAGCGGTGATGGCCCGGCTCCGGGAGGCGGGAACCCCCTACGTCTCCATCTTGACGAACCCGACGACCGGCGGCGTGTCGGCTTCCTACGCGATGCAGGGTGACGTGAACCTTGCCGAACCGGGAGCGGTCATCGGCTTTGCCGGACCTCGCGTCATCAAGCAGACGATCGGCCAGGATCTTCCCAAGGGATTCCAGACAGCGGAGTTCCTCGTCGAGCACGGGATGGTGGATGCCGTGGTTCCTCGTCCCCAACTAAGAGATACCACTGCGCGGCTGCTGCGGATGATGCAGGGACTCGAACCGGCGGGGGCCGCCACCTGACACTCACCTTCGAGGAAGCCGTTCAGTTCCTCTTTCCACGTTCTGCCGGCGATAAGGATTGGTCCCTGGGGCCCACCCGAGCCTTGCTCGAGCGGTTGGGTCACCCCGAGCACCACTTCCACGCCATACACATCGGCGGCACCAACGGCAAGGGGTCGGTTGCCGTCCTGATTGCCGCAGCGCTTTGCCAAGCCGGGACCCGGACCGGTCTGTACACGTCGCCTCACCTGGTGGACGTGCGGGAGCGGATGGTGGTGGACGGCCGACCGCTGACTCGGGCGGCCTTTGCCCAGTGGACCGAGTTCCTGAGGGAGGCTATCGAGGAGGTCGACGCCAGCTTCTTTGAGGCCACAACGGCCATCGCCTTCGCCGACTTTGCGGCACGGGGCGCCGACGTGGCCGTCGTGGAAGTCGGTCTCGGTGGACGCCTTGACAGCACCAACGTGCTCGAGCCCGTGGTCAGCGCGGTGACACACGTTACCCGGGATCACACCGAGTATCTCGGAGCGTCACTCCAGAGCATAGCGATGGAGAAGGCTGGCATCGCGAAACCCGGAGCGCCGTTTGTGATCGGCGAGACGGATTCGCAGCTCACCGCAACGCTTCGTGAGGCGGGCCGGGCAGCGGGCGCCCGCGTGATCGCGGTGCCACCGGATGCCCGCTACGAAGGCCCCCTTGGGCTGCTGGGCCCGCACCAGAGGCGGAACGCGGCAGTAGCGCAGGCCGTGCTAGCTGCCCTGCCAGACGATCTCCAACCTCCGGGCGAGGCAGTGGCTCGAGGGTTTGCCTCGGCTCGGCTTCCCGGTCGCCTGGACCGTCGGGGGAAGTGGATCTTCGACGTGGCTCATAACCCGGGGGGGATGGTAGCGCTGGTCGAGGCACTCTCCGTGCTGACGCCCCCGAGACCCGTGCATGCCCTGGTCAGCGTCCTCGGCGACAAGGATTGGGTGCGGATGATCGAGCTCCTGCGCGAGGCCGTCGACGCCGTTTGGCTCACCAGCCCCCCGTCAGCGCCAGCTGAGCGACGGTGGGATCTCGACGCTGCCGGTTGCCGGTTCAGCAGTGCGGTCGTGGAGGCCGACTTCGCACGGGCGCTCCAGGGCGTGCAGCAGGGTGCAGCCACCGTCGTCGTGGCAGGCTCATTCCACACCGTGGGAGACGCAATGGCGCGCTTGCCCGGATTCGCGCCGCTCCGGTAGATTGTTGCGATGCAATCCCAGGGTTTGCCCGGTTTCCGCGATTTTTTCCCCGACGAGACCGCTTTTCGCAATCACATGTTTGCCGTGTGGCGCAGCGTCGCCGCACGGTACGGGTTTGAGGAGTACGACGGGCCGCCGTTGGAGCCCCTCGAGCTGTACACGCAGAAGAGCGGTGACGAGATCGTCGGGCAGCTGTACACCTTTGCTGACAAAGGCGGTCGGGCGGTGTCGCTCCGCCCGGAGATGACCCCGACACTGGCCCGGATGGTGGCACTGCGGGCCCGGGCGCTCAAGAAGCCGATTCGCTGGTTCTCGATACCCCAGCTGTTCCGCTATGAGCGACAGCAGCGGGGTCGGCTGCGTGAGCATTTCCAGCTGAACATGGACATTGTCGGCGAGCCCGGGCCCCTGGCGGATGCGGAGCTGATTGCGGCAGCCGTTGACGCGGTTCGTGCCTTCGGGTTGACCGACCAGAACTTCCGGGCGCGCATTTCCGACCGACGGGTAGCTCATGCTCTCCTGGCGGCACAAGGGCTCACGGACTCGCAGATCGCCATCGCCTACCTCCATATCGACAAGCTCGACCGAGAGGAGCGCCAAGCTCTGGTCGAGAGCCTGGGGCGACAGGCGAACCTCTCGGCAGCCGCAGCGGAGCAGGTGCTCGATATTGGCACAGTCAAAGACTTGGAAGCCCTTCGCGCGGCTCTGGCTGGCGCGTCCCTCGATGACGAGGTGGGAGCCGAGCTGGCGGAGTGTGTCGACGCCCTTGCCGCGATGGGGTTGGCTGATTTCGTAGACGTCGACCTCTCGGTGGTACGTGGGTTGGCGTACTACACAGGCATCGTGTTCGAGCTGTTCGACGCGCAACGCTCACTGCGGTCCATCTGCGGGGGTGGCCGCTACGATGGACTCCTCAAGGTATTGGGTGGCGTTGACCTCCCGGCGACCGGGTTCGGAATGGGGGATGTGGTCCTCGGCGAAGTCATCAAGCAGCATTGTCCCTCCACCCAGCCCGGGCCACAGCTCGACGCCTTCCTCGTCGCGGTCACCGCCGAAGACCTGCCGCACGTCCTCCGGCTAGCGCATGACCTCCGCGAACGGGGCAGGGCAGTGGAGTTTGCGTTGAAGCAGCAGTCGGTCACGAAGCAGTTCAAGCTGGCAGCCGCCCGATCGGCGCGCCGGGCCGTCCTGATAGGACCGGACGAGCGTGTTGCAGGTGTCGTGGTAGTGCGAGATCTGGAGACTGGTGAGGAGGAGCGGGTGGAGGTGTCGAGACTGATGGAGGATTACGGATGGTAGAGTCGGTGCTGGCTTCGGCGCACGAACGATCTAGGACTATCGAGGGATGAGCAACGAGCAGCGAATCACGCCCCGGGCGGAAGATTTCAGCGCCTGGTACAACGACGTGATCATGCGGGCCGAATTGGCGGATTACTCGCCAGTCCGAGGCTGTATGGTCATCCGGCCCCGTGGCTTTCGCATCTGGGAGCTCATGCAGGGTGCCCTTGACGCCAAGTTCAAGGAGACGGGACACGAGAATGCCTATTTCCCGCTGTTCATCCCGGAGAGCTTCCTGGCGAGGGAGGCGGAGCACGTCGAGGGCTTTGCCCCACAGACGGCGGTGGTCACACGCGGTGGGGGCAAGGAGCTCGAGGAGCGCCTCGTGGTGCGCCCCACCTCGGAAACGATCATCTACGCGATGCTGGCAAAGTGGGTACAGAGCTACCGTGACCTCCCCGTTCTGTTGAACCAGTGGGCCAACATCGTGCGGTGGGAGATGAGGACGCGGCTGTTCCTGCGTACCACCGAGTTCCTGTGGCAGGAGGGGCACACGGCGCACGCCACGCAGGAGGAGGCGGAGCAAGAAACGTTGCTCATTCTCGGACTGTACCGCCAGTTCATGGAAGAGTGGATGGCGCTGCCCGTCATCACGGGGGTGAAGACGGAATCGGAGAAGTTCGCCGGAGCGGTCCGGACCTACGCGTGCGAGGGCCTCATGCAGGACAACAAGGCGCTCCAAGCTGGGACCTCACACTTCCTGGGTCAGAACTTCGCTAAGGCGTTCAATGCCCAGTACCAGACGGCCAGTGGCGGGTTGGAGTACGTGTGGAGCACCTCCTGGGGCGTGTCGACCCGGCTGGTCGGCGGGCTCGTTATGACCCACGGCGACGATGTCGGGCTGGTGTGTCCGCCCAAGCTAGCCCCGGAGCAGGTGGTGATCGTGCCGATCTGGAAGTCGGGCGACGAGAAGGATGCCGTCCTGAGGGTGGCCCGCCAAGTAACGGCGGAGCTTCAGGCTGCTGAGCTGAGAACCACTCTGGACGGCCGGGACAGCGTCAAGCCAGGTGCGAAGTACTACGAATGGGAGAGCCGCGGCGTTCCGGTGCGGTTGGAGATCGGCCCTCGGGATGCCGAGAAACAGCAGGCGGTGCTGGCCCGGCGCACCGGTGGGAAGGCGCCGGTTCCCCTTGCTGGTATCACGGACGTCACCTCCCGCGCCCTGATCGAGATCCAAGCTGGCCTGCTCGAGGCCGCCCGGGTGTACCGAGAGCAAAATTCGGTCAGAGGAGTGACGAAGGATCAGCTCATTGAGCTCATGGACGGCCCAGGCGGGTTTGCATACGGGGGCTTCTGCGGCGACGTCGCATGCGAGGAGGCGATCAAGCAGCGGACGAAGGCCACCATCCGCGCGCTTCCCGATCCGGAGTTTCAGTCTGATCCGGCGCCCACGACATGTGTCTGGTGCGGCGACAAGTCGGTGACGGAGGCGGTGTGGGCACGAGCCTACTGAGTGCGAGCCGGGAACTCGTCGCGCGGATCGCCGGCGACGTTGGGACCCCGGTGTACATCTACGACGCCAGCGCTATCCGGGAGCGATACTGTGAGTTAACCCGGGCGCTGGCGTCGATTCCTCACCACGTCTTCTACTCCGTCAAGGCGAACAGCAATCTCGCCATCCTGGATCTTCTCCGCAGCCTCGGTGCTGGAGCCGATATCGTGTCCGGCGGCGAGCTGGCAAGGGCGCTTCGGGCGGGGTTCGAGCCTGAGCAGATCATCTTTAGTGGGGTAGGGAAGACGCCCGCCGAACTCGACTCGGCTCTCCGGGCCGGGGTGGGGGTGGTCAACGTCGAGTCGTTCGCCGAGCTAAGGGCGCTAAGGGCCATCGCGGACGAGCAGGGGGTCGTGGCCCGGTTCGGTATCCGTGTCAATCCGGACGTCACTACGAACACCCATCCCTACACCCAGACCGGCGGGAGGGGCATGAAGTTCGGTGTACCTATGGACGAGGTGATGGGGATCGCTCAGTGGGCTCTGAGGCAGTCGGCCTTGGAGCAGCACAGCATCGGCATGCACATCGGATCGCAGATCCTCGAGTCGGGAGAATACCGCGAGGGAGCGGACAAACTCGCGCGCATCGTGGATGAGATTCGTGCCGCCGGAGTGCACACGCTGCGCAACGTTGACGTGGGCGGAGGACTGGGGATCCGGTACACCACGGAGCGCCCCCTGGACCCGGTGGCGTTCGCCGAGGCGATCCAGCCGCTCGCGCGGTCCACCGATTTGCCACTGGTGGTGGAGCCGGGCCGTTACCTGGTGGGCAACGCCGGACTACTCGTGACGCGCTGCCTGTATCGCAAGCGGATGGGCGGGAGAGAGTTTGCAGTCGTGGACGCGGGGATGAGTGATCTGCTACGGCCGAGCCTGTACCGGGCGGAGCATGAGATTCAGTTGGTCTGCGACGGAGACCCAACGGGGGTGGTGAAATCAGACGGTGCAGATGACGGGCCAGTGGACGTCGTGGGTCCCATATGCGAGACCGGAGATTTCCTGGGTGTCAGGCGGGATCTCCCTGGCGTGCGACCAGGGTCACTGCTCGCTGTTCTGGCTGCCGGAGCCTATGCGTTTACCATGAGCTCCACCTACAATTCACGGCCCCGCGCCGCGGAGGTACTGGTGGACGGAGATCGGTGGGCCGTGATACGGCAACGGGAGTCGGTGGAGCGTCTGATGTGGGGAGAGCGAACGCTCGATGAAGTAGACGTTGAGGGATGGAGGACTGTGAGCCGCGAGCGTGGAGGATGATGGCCGATCTCAGCAACGGCATCCTAATCCTGGACTACGGTTCCCAGTACACGCAGCTGATCGCCCGCCGTGTGCGAGAGATGCATGTCTACTGTGAGATTCGCCCGCCGCAGTCTCTCGATGAGATCCGGCAGTGTCATCCCAGGGGCATCATTCTGTCAGGCGGTCCCAACTCGGTGTACGAAGAGGGCGCACCACAGCTCGATCCAGCCGTTGTCGATCTTGGGATCCCCACGCTCGGCGTGTGCTACGGCATGTATCTCATTGCCCTCGCGGTCGGCGGAAAGGTGGAGGCCGCTGGCGAACGGGAGTACGGCCGGGCCGAGATCGAGATCAAGAACCCGGACGGATTGTTTGACGGCTTTGATGCCGGTGAGCGAGCGCAGGTCTGGATGAGTCATGGCGACCGAGTCACGGCGCTACCGGACACGTGCCTGCTTGCAGCGTGCAGCGCAAACAGTCCGATCGCCGCGTTCGCCGATCCCGGTCGCAGGGTGTTCGGGGTCCAGTTCCACCCGGAAGTCGCGCACACGCCTCGAGGCGGCGAAATCCTTCGGAACTTCTTGTTCAGCAGCTGCGGCTGCGTGCCGGACTGGACTGCTGGGCACTTCATCCAGGAACAAGTGCAGGCGATCCGGGATCGAGTCGGGCCAAACCGCCGGGCGATCTGCGGTCTCTCCGGTGGCGTCGATTCGGCAGTCGCGGCTGTCCTTGTGCACAGAGCGCTCGGCGATCGACTCACCTGCATATTCGTCGACCACGGTTTCCTCCGGCTGCACGAAGGCCATCAGGTTGACCGAATCTTCCGCTCGCATCTCGGGATCGATCTTCGCACGATCGACGCCAGCGAGCGATTCCTGGCCCGGCTCGCGGGCGTCGAAGATCCGGAGGAGAAGCGGCGGATCATCGGCCACACCTTCATCGACGTATTCGAGGACGCAGCGAAGCACGTCGACGACGACGTGGGATTCTTGGTGCAGGGGACTCTGTATCCCGACGTCATCGAGTCAATGTCGCCGCGCGGTGGCCCATCGGTCACCATCAAGACGCATCACAACGTCGGTGGCCTGCGGCCCGACCTGCCGTTTGAGCTCATCGAACCGCTGCGTGAGCTGTTCAAGGACGAGGTTCGCCACGTAGGCCGCGAGTTGGGCCTGCCCGAAGAAATCGTCGGGCGCCACCCGTTCCCAGGGCCCGGTCTCGCGGTCCGGATTCTCGGGCAGGTGACGCGAGAGGCGCTGCGGATGCTGCAGAGGGCGGATGCGATCTACCTCGAGGAAATCCGCGAGGCCGGCTTGTACGACGACATCTGGCAGGCGTTCGCAGTGCTGCTGCCGGTGCAAGCCGTGGGAGTGATGGGCGATTCCCGGACCTACGAGAATGTGATCGCCCTACGAGCGGTCACCAGTACCGATGGAATGACAGCCGACTGGTATCCCTTCCCGTCCGACGTCGTCGGGCGCATCGCGAATCGCATCATCAACGAGGTGGACGGGGTGAACCGCGTGGTCTACGACGTGAGCTCGAAGCCTCCGGCTACTATCGAGTGGGAGTGACCATCCACTCCTTACCCACCTAGGCCCCTCCCACACATTGAAGAACGGCCCGTGACAGGACGAGTCCCCAGAGAGTCGGTCCGCGGTGCGCGGTCGAGCAGGTGAGTGGTCTGTGGTTCTGTGGTCTAGTGGTGTATGGTCTGGTGGTTCGTTGCCGGGCATTGGTCAGCGCCCTTGCTAGCGGAGTGAACCACGAGACCACAAACAACTAGACCCACACACTAGAGGACCATCGACTGGCAGTGCCCCGCGCACAGTTTACAGGCTCTTCTCCCCCAACAGCTCGAGAAACTCCCCGGGCGAGTTGAGCTGCTGCAGGCGCTCCGGGACGTCTGGTTCCTTGGCGAACTGTGCGATCTTGCCAAGGACCGGCAGGTACTGGTTGGAAACCTCGAGCGGCGGGGCTACAATCAGGAAGAAGTTGTAGACCGGCTTGTCGTCGATCGCGCGAAAGTCGACGCCCTCGGGTTTACGCCCGAAGGCGACGCGGAGTCGGCTCACCACGAGGGAACGACAGTGAGGTATGGCGATCCCCCGGCCGATCCCCGTGGACCCCAGGTTCTCTCGCCGCTTGAGCATCTTGTACAGCACGGCCTCGGATTTCTCATCGAGTTTCAACAGCCCGATGAGTTCCTTGAGGATTTCGTCTTTCTCCTTACCCTGAAGGTTCAGCGTCACCGCTTCAGGGGAGAAAAAGTCTTTCAGCTGCATGGGCTGTCAGTATCTGCGTATTGAGTTCGGGCGAAACGTAACGGAAGCTCAACAAGACTGTCAAACCGTGCGGTTGCCGCCCCGCTAGGGCTGCGTTAGTTTCGCGTTACCATGCAGTTTCCGTACCCGGTGCGACACCGCGTGCCGCTCTTCCTTGCGCCCATGGCAGGCGTCTCCGAGCCGCCGTTCCGTCGGCTTTGCCGCTCGTTCGGTGCCGATGTCGTTGTCTCGGAGTTCCTGTCCAGCGAGGGTCTCCGCCGCGGTGTCAAGAGCGTGCATGATGGCGCGTACTTCACGCCGCAGGAGCGGCCCATCGGCATACAACTCTATGGCGCTGATCCCGCCGCGATGGCGGAGGCTGCCGAGCTGGTGTCATACCACTACGCGCCCGACTTCATCGACATCAACTTCGGCTGCCCGGTGAAGAAGGTCGTGCGGCGAAACGGCGGTTCCGGGTGTCTAAAGGACCTTGCACTGGTTCAGCAGATCATCCGAGCCGTCAAACAGGCTGCCGACCGGCCTGTGACGGTCAAGATCCGTAGCGGATGGGATGAATCTACCCGCCAGCCTGTGGAGATCGCCCTCCGGTGTCGGGACGCCGGCGCGCTGGCCGTGACGTTGCACCCCCGCACGCGGGCTCAGCTCTACACGGGACGCGCGGCGTGGGATGAGATCGCTGCCGTGAAAGCGGCAGTCGACATCCCCGTTGTGGGCAACGGCGACATCAAGACTGGGGAGGATGCATACCGGATGTGGCAGCAGACCGGGTGCGACGGTGTGATGATCGCCCGGGGTTCATTTGGGAACCCGTGGATCTTCCAGCAGGCGCGCGATCGTCTGGACGGCCGTGCGCCGCGACCGATGCCCGGTGTCGCCGAGAGGTTTGCCGTCGCACTACAGCACGCCAGGCTGCAGCTCGAGATTCAGGGGGATGAGCGC
Organism: Gemmatimonadales bacterium; assembly: GCA_011772755.1. Taxonomy (GTDB): domain Bacteria; phylum Gemmatimonadota; class Gemmatimonadetes; order Gemmatimonadales; family GWC2-71-9; genus WVYX01. The sequence goes on along the minus strand of WVYX01000037.1, from coordinate 18,489 downwards.
CGCACCGCCGTCGAGTTCCGCAAGCACCTCGGCTGGTACACGCGGGGGCTCCCCCAAGCAGCAGCGCTCCGTCGGAGACTGCACCAGATCGAATCGATGTCGGAGATCGAGCGAGTCTTCCGTGACTACTTGGAACCCCTTCAAGCCGTCGGGTGACCGAAGAACGCCTCGCCGCACTCCTGGCTCAGGTCGCAAGCGGAGACATCTCTCCGGAAGCGGCACTGGAGCGACTCCGTAAGTTCCCGATCGAAGAACTCCCCTACGCGCAAGTCGATCACCTTCGCCCGTTGATCCAGGGATACACCGAAGTCGTGTTCTGCGAGGGTAAGAACACCGAGCAGATCATCGGGATTTGCGAGGCCCTGGAGAGGGCTAGCGGAACGTTCCTTGCCACCAGGGCGGACGACGCCGCCCGTGAGGCCCTGCGGGATCGGTTCCCCCGGGCAGAGGTGAACCCTCTGGCTCGCACCGTCCATCTGGCGCCCCAGCCTGAGCCTGGCGTGACCGGCCGCGGCATGGTCCTCATCGTGACTGCGGGCACCAGTGACCTGCCCGTTGCCGAGGAGGCCGCCACCGTGGCTCGCGCCCTGGGGAATCGAGTGGATGTGCTCGCGGACGTGGGCGTCGCAGGAATCCACCGCATCCTGCGGCGGTCTGAGTTGCTCAATGAGGCATCAGTCCTCATTGTTGTCGCAGGGATGGACGGCGCCTTGGCGAGCGTGGTTGGGGGAATGGTCAGAGTTCCTGTGATCGCGGTGCCGACCAGCGTCGGCTACGGAGCCTCGTTTGGAGGTATCTCGGCGTTGCTGGCGATGCTGAACTCGTGTGCCTCGGGAGTGGTCGTGGTGAACATTGACAACGGTTTTGGTGCCGCCGTGGCAGCTTCGAGGATCAATCACCTGCCATCATGAACGTCTGGTTGCTTGTGCTGGGGCTGGTGGCAGGTGCCACGCTCGGCGCGACCGCATACTGGTGGTGGCAGTGGCACCGCATCCGCAAGGTGGGGCCCGAGGTACTGCCGGCTGATGTCCCTCATGTAGTGGATCTCCTGCGGCGTGCGCACCAGGCGGTCGCCGCATGCCTGGTAATCCCGGACTCATCACCGGTAATTTCGCTCGGGCATCCACGGCCGCCAGAGACACTCATCGACCGGGCGGTCGCCACGGCGAACCTCGCGCTGGCGGACAGCCGCGAACACGTCCTGCGAGAAGGCAACGTGATCGTCGCAGTCGGCGACGGGCAATTGGGAAGCGCGGTGGTTCTCGCCTTCGGAGACGTCCCGCCTGGGAACGTCCGCGCGGTCGCATCTGATCTGCGCAGGCTGCTCGCCGAGCTGCGTGTCTCCCGACTCCGTGAGTTCGGTGCCCTGAGCGATCCACGCGCCATCCCCGACTGGATCGCGGCAGGGGCGGAATCCTTGGAGGCCGTCGCGTTTGCCCTGTGCGAGGCGATCAGGGCTCAGACCGGTAGGGCTACGGCGGTCGTCGTCCGGGATCTGGCACAGCCACAGTACCAAATCATTGGAGTCTCTCATACTGCTGACCGCCGGCTCCTGGGCACGACGGTGACTCCGGACTGTGCCGTAGGACGTGCCTGTACGGGCGACATTCCCGTCGTCGGGACGTCGTCAACGGAACTGTTCGGCCACAGCAGGCCAGAGCGACGCCGGCGCGCCGAGCGGGGCATCGCCTTTCCGCTCAGAGACGGCGGGGAGAGCGTTGGTGCCCTGGTCGTGTTCGGTCCCCATGAGACGCTGAAGCCGGCGGTACGGGAGCGAATCTTGTGGATGGCGGTGGATGCCGGCCCGCGGTTGGCGATGGCCGCGCAGGTGCGGGTGGCAGAAACGCAGGCGATGACCGATGAGTTGACCCGCCTGCCGAATCGTCGAGCACTGGATCGGGCGTTGGGTGCTTGGAAGGAGGGCCCAGGCGCGCTGCTGTGCATCGACATCGATCTCTTCAAGCAGGTGAACGACGCATTCGGCCACGCTGCCGGGGACGCGGCGCTCAAGCACATCGCTCGCATCTTTCGTCGCGCGCTGCGCGACGATGACGTGGCGGCCAGGATTGGTGGGGAAGAATTCGCCATCTGGCTCCCTCACACGCCGTTGGCCCAGGCTGTGGAGGTGGCAGAGCGGCTGCGGCTGGCGGTTGAGTCTTCCGTCCTGAGCTGGGGCGGGGCCGACCTGAAAATGACCTGCTCGCTGGGGGTCAGTGCCGTCCCGGAGTCGGTGACACGGGTCGAGAATCTGCTGCCGACAGCCGATTCGGCGCTGTATCAGGCCAAATTGAAGGGGCGGAACCGGGTGGAGGCCGCTAGGCCCCCTGGCAGCCCCGAGCATCACTCATCACCTTGAACATAACTCTCTACACTGGCTATCTTTAGAAGGTCTCAGCAAGAAGGGGGGCGACTGGCTTCGACGGGCCTGGTGAAGATCTCGCAGCGTGTCCAGGGTCCCGGTGTCCTGGCAAAAACCACTGGGAAAACCACAACTGCCAATACTGAATTGGCTCTGGCTGCGTAGGCATTCTGCCTAACGCACCTGCCCGCGAGGCAGCCCTGTCCGAGGCGGTGCGCGGGTATCGGAAAATCGGGCTGGCGCGACGGGACGTTCCCACCCGGCGCGTGAGAGGTTGCGGGAACTTGCCCGCCGGCCGGCTGGTTGCGCGCCGCCCGGCGGAGACCTAAAAGCGCGGCCTACGCACGTAGAAGCGATTTCGGATCGAGGTTCGGACCGGGGTTCGATTCCCCGCGCCTCCATCAGGCCTCAGGCCCGACGGCTCAGCCGTCGGGCCTCTCTTTGTACGGGCCGGCCACCCCAGGAGGGGTGTCCTTCCAGCCCCTTCGGGCGGCCCCGCCGCCAGCAATAAGCCCTCTGTGCGCAAGTCGAAAAGGGTGGCGAGCAGGGTGGTGTGGAAAACTTGAAACAAGCCGCATGAACCCCGGACACTTGCTCAAGTCGCCTATCACAACACGCTGCCCACTAAGCACTTGCGTATGGGGACCGAAGGTCTTACGTGAGGGTCAGACCCCCTGTGGGGAGAGTGTGCTCACGGGTGTGGATAACAGCGAAACGGCCACGCTGCCATGACAGCGGGACAGAATGGCAGAGGGGCATCTCAGGGCCATCCGCCGGTCGCCGCGACCCCAACCCGGTCGACGGCTGGCGCAGCGGTCTCTACGCGTCGGCTAGGGCTGCCTGGGCGGCCGCAAGCCGCGCGATCGGCACCCGAAAGGGCGAGCATGAGACGTAATTCAGGCCCGCTCGATGGCAGAACACCACCGAGCGCGGATCGCCTCCGTGCTCGCCGCAAATCCCTATCTTGAGCTTCGGATTGGCCTTGCGTCCCCCGCTGACAGCCATCTCCACCAGGGCGCCGACCCCGTCCTCATCCAGCGTCTGGAACGGGTCGTCGGGCAGCACCCCGGATTCAGCGTACAACGGGAGGAATCGGCCTGCATCATCGCGGGAAATCCCGAAGGTGGTCTGGGTCAGGTCATTGGTGCCGAAAGAGAAGAACTCGGCCACCTCAGCGATCTGCTCGGCCGTGACGCAGGCTCGGGGAACCTCGATCATCGTCCCAACCAGGTAGTCCACCGGCTGCTCCCGCGCGGCAGACACCAGGTCGGCGGTCTCACGGATGATGGCCGCCTGCTGTCGCAGCTCCTCCACATGTGCCACCAGCGGTACCATCACCTCGACATGGACCTCGGCACCGCCGGCCGACGCCTCGCACGCCGCCTCGAAGATGGCCCGGGCCTGCATCTCCGTGATCTCGGGATATGCGATGCCAAGGCGGCAGCCCCGATGTCCCAACATCGGGTTCGATTCGGCCAATGCGTTCACCGTCCGCCGCAGCTGATCCAGCGGCACGTTCATCGCCTCAGCCAGCTCCCGGAGCTCGTCTTCTTCCCGGGGCAGGAACTCGTGCAGCGGTGGGTCCAGCAGGCGAATCGTCACGGGGTAGCCGTCCATCGCCCGGAAAATGCCGACGAAGTCGCTTCGCTGCATGGGCAGGAGTGTGCGGAGGGCCCGGCGACGCTCGTCGGACGTCTCTGACAGGATCATCTCGCGCATCGAGCGGATTCGGTCGCCCTCGAAAAACATGTGCTCGGTGCGGCACAGCCCGATCCCTTCGGCACCGAACTCGCGGGCCCGGGCCGCGTCGGCGGGTGTGTCCGCATTGGTCCTGACCCGCAAACGACGATGCTCGTCGGCCCACGTCATGAGCTTGACGAAGTCACCACCGGGTTTGGGTTCTACCAGCTTCGTCTTGCCCAGGATAACGCGACCCGTGCTGCCGTCGAGGGTCAGCCAGTCGCCTTCGTTGACCGCTGTCCCGTTGACCTGGAGCTGCCGGCTGGCTTCGTCCACCTCCAACTCCCTGGCCCCCGCCACGCAACACTTCCCCATCCCCCGGGCCACAACGGCGGCATGGCTGGTCATGCCCCCCCGAGATGTGAGAATCCCCTGGGCGGCCACCATTCCGTGGAAATCGTCCGGGCTCGTTTCCCGCCGCACCAGTATCACCGCTTCGCCGTCCGTGGCGAGTTCGGCGGCCCGGTTCGCGTCGAACACCGCCTTCCCGACGGCGGCACCTGGGGAAGCCGGTAGGCCCGTGGTGAGCACTCGTAGCTCGGCGGCGGGATCCACGGTGGGGTGCAACAGCTGGTCAAGTTGCGCCGGTTCGACGCGAGCCAACGCAGTCCGCTGATCGATCAGGCCTTCCTCCACCATGTCCACCGCCATCCTGACGGCGGCCAGCGCAGTCCGTTTTCCTCGCCGTGTCTGCAGCATGTAGAGCTTGCCGCGCTCGATGGTGAACTCGACGTCCTGCATGTCCTTGTAGTGCCGTTCGAGCGTCTGGCAGTAGCCCTCGAACTCCCGGTGCACCCCGGGCATCCATGTTGACATCTGCGAGATGGGCTCGGGATCCCGGATGCCGGCGACCACATCTTCCCCCTGGGCGTTGGTCAGGAACTCGCCGTAGAGGCGGGCATGGCCGGTAGAGGGATCCCGGGTGAAGGCTACGCCTGACCCTGAGTCCTCGCCCAGGTTGCCGAACACCATCGCCATCACGTTCACCGCGGTTCCGAGATCGTGCGGGATCCGATGTACCGAGCGGTAGTCCACAGCCCGTCGGCTGTTCCAGCTCTTGAAGACCGCTTCAATCGCATCCCTCAGCTGATCCCACGGGTCCTCGGGGAACGGATGGTGGGTCTTCTGCTCCACGATCCCCTGGAAGGTTTCCGCCAGCGATTGGAGGTCCGAGGCTGAGAGATCGATGTCACGCTCGACCTCCCGCTCCCGCTTTAGCTGGTCCAGGGCATGCTCGAACGGATCACCGGTATCGTCCAAGCCTTTGATGCCGTAGACCACGTTCCCGTACATCTGGAGGAAGCGCCGGTACGAGTCGTACGCGAAACGGGGGTTCTGCGATTCCGCAGCGAGGGAGCGAACCGTGCGGTCGTTCAGCCCGAGGTTCAGGATGGTGTCCATCATGCCCGGCATGGAGATCTTGGCACCCGAACGCACGGACACGAGCAACGGCTTCTCACCGCCCCCGAACCTTCGCCCGGTTGCCGACTCGAGGCGGGCCATCGCCTCGGCAACCTCACCACGCAGCGAAGCGGGGAGCTCACCCTGCTCGACGTAGGCAATGCACAGCCTGGCAGAGATCGTGAACCCCGGGGGCACGGGGATGCCCAGGTTCGTCATTTCGGCGAGATCCGCCCCTTTGCCCCCGAGAATATCCCTCATCCCCGCGTTCCCGTCCGCCTTGCCACTCCCAAAGGAATACACGTCCGCCATGTGCTATCCCTTCGCTCGATTGTCCGCTTCTGAAACTCGCAGTTCGACGTGAAGTTGTTGTGAAGATTCAGTCAATCAGTGCGGTGACTCGGAATGCAGGCGTCTGCTCCGCGTCCCGGTCCGCCTCGCCGGGAACCGGCGTGGGATACTCCCCGGAGAAACAGGCGTGGCAGAATCGGGTCGTGTCGCCGCCCACGGCATTGAGGGTACCCTCCAGCGACAGGTAGCCGAGGGAATCGACGGTGAGGTGCCGTCGGATCTCCTCCACTGAGTGGCTGGCTCCGATCAGTTCTGCCCGAGTCGGGGTGTCGATCCCGTAGTGGCAGGGGCCGGTAATAGGTGGAGAGGCAATCCGCATGTGCACCTCCCGGGCGCCGGCTTGCCGAATCATCTGAATGAGTGCCCGCGAGGTCGTCCCTCGCACGATGGAGTCATCCACCACGACGACGCTCTTCCCAGCTATCACGTCGCGGACCGGGTTGAACTTGATGCGGACCTTGGTGGTGCGACTGGTCTGACCAGGATTTATGAACGTGCGGCCTACGTAGTGATTCCGGATTAGGCCGTGCTCCAGCTTGATGCCGCTCCGTTCCGCGTATCCCAGCGCCATCGCGTTGGAGGAGTCCGGTACCGAGAACACGCAGTCAGCACCTGGGGTCGGCTGCTCCCGGGCCAGCTGGCGTCCCAGATCGCGCCGCACGCGATCGACCGACTCGCCGAACACCACGCTGTCAGGGCGTGAGAAGTAGATCAACTCGAACACGCAGCGCTGGTGCGGCTTGGGGTGGAGAGGCGGCAGGTCTACCACTTGCCCGTTCTCGATCTTGAGCCACTCCCCTGGGTTGAGCTCCCGGACCNNATCGACGATGCCGTACAGCGTCCTGCCGATGGCGATGAGGAGGGTGTACGCGCCCTCTGCGCGCTCCAGCGCATCGAGGATCTGGTCGTCTGGCTGGCGGGCGTCCGACCGGGCGATGAAGTGTATGAGCGCCTCGGAGTCCGAAGAGGACTGAAAGATCGAGCCCTTGCGGACGAGGTCTTCCCGGAGCTCCCGGGCGTTCGTGAGGTTGCCGTTGTGTGCCAGGGCCAGGGGACCGCCATGGTAGTTCACGACTGCCGGCTGTGCGTTGGCGGCCACGGAGCTCCCCGCGGTCGAGTAACGTGTGTGCCCGATGGCCAGATCCCCCGGTAGCTGCTGGAGTACGGCTGTGGGGAAGATGTCCTGCACCAGTCCCATGCTGCGGCGGGCGTGCGCGACGCCGTCGCGATCGACGCTCACGATGCCACCCGACTCCTGCCCCCGATGCTGCAAGGCGTACAGGCCCAGGTAGGTGAGCTCTGCCGCGTTTTCTAGTCCGGAGACGCCGAATATCCCGCACATAAGTCGCTCGGAGAGCCGGCGGCTAGGAAGGCCAGTCGCCCCGCGCACGCCGGCGGGCAGTCATGGCTGTCCAGATCGGCTGGCTCAGGTGCGGCCGACGCCGCGCATGATCGACCTAAAGATGCTGATCACCCCGGCGTCCTCCCGCCGGAGCAGATCTTCCCCCTCTCCTGCGTCGAGCCACATCCCCAGGCAGTCGGGGCACCGGTCCACCTGAATACCGTGATAGTCCTCCGTCACCAGATCGGCACCACACTTGGGGCATTTCATGTAGTGCCTCTTGCGGGAGGCTTCCTGAGCCGCCTGCGCTGCCGCCTCGCGGCGGGCTTTCAGGATCTCCGCCTCCTTTTTGGCGAAGTACTCGTCTTCATTGCGACTTGGTCTGTCGGGCATCACGGTGCTCCGATACCGCTGGGGCCGGATCGGGGGGGTGTGAACTCGGCCTGGCGACCCGGCGGCGACGAGGACACGCCAGCATAGGTGTGGCCGGGGCCACGCACGATGGCGTCGACTACCTGCCCACCTTCGAGAAACACCACGTCGAACGTGCCGCACGTGACTTCACAGCCGTTCCGGAAGTACAGGTATGCGCGACTTCCGAAGCTCCGTTCGGCCACGGGGGCGCCCCAGACCGCTACCACGTCCATTCGTGTCATACCCGGGCGCACCGTGCCCGTATCCACCGGAGTCCATGGCTCATCCACCAGGGCCACCGGTCGTCGAGCCGGTTGCTGGGGCGGAGGCTCGACGGGTTGCTGTGGGGTGGTCGTGTCGACCTGTACGGGCTCCGGGGACTCTACCGGCGTGGTGTCCGGCTGTGCAGGTGCCTGTGCCACGGCCGTGGTATCGACGGCGGTCGTGTCAGCCTCTTCCTGGCTCAGAAAGGGCAGCTTGTCACAGCCCAGTGCCGCTCCGCAAAGCGCGACGGTTGCTGCCAGCAAAGGCCATCTCATCGGCTCCCTCCTATGAAGAGCTCAGCGTACCGCAATGCCCGCTGCCGCCCGAGCGCTCCCCCATGCCTCCCAGTACACGGTCGTAGCCAGAAAGATACTAGGATTCTTGGCCGTTATCGCAAACATGGGTGCCCCTGGTCCCCATTGGCCCCGGTCTGGCTACCGCTCCTGGGCCGGGGGCTCACGCCACCTTCGCCGCTTCGGGGCCTCGCTGTCGCGCACGATGAAGGGGATCGTCCGCCGCGCCCTGGCGCCCTCCCTCGGCTCCTCCTCGCCCCGTTCCAGGAACCCGGTTACCGCCGCCCGAACGATCCCGTACGACGTGTACGCAATCCCGAGCGGGAAGAAGAAGATGTCCCGCCCCCAGATAGCGAAGCCGATGATGGTCAGGTTGACCGCCAGTCCCAGCCGTCCGTGCCACGTGCGGATCCCGATGCGTGGCAGCCTGGCGTATTGGATGTTGCTGACCATCGCCAGGCTGAGGGCAATGATCAGGAAGATCAGGATCTGATTCCACGGCAGGCTAGCGAGCTGAGACTGATAGAACTCCGTTCGGGTGAACGGATAGTACGTAGCCAGGGTCATCCCAGCTGCCGGTGACGGCATGCCCGTGAAGCTAGCGTGCGGGGCATCACCAGCCTGGACGTTGTACCGGGCCAGACGCAGGGCCACGCACACCATGAACCCATAGAGGAAGATCCACGCGAACTGGCCTTGTGCCGAGAAGTGCAGAAAGTAGAGGAGCACGGCGGGCGCGATCCCAAAGCTGACGATGTCCACCAAGGAGTCCAGCTCCGCACCGAACCGTGACCCCGTCTTGCTCACGCGGGCGAGCAACCCATCCATCATGTCGAGCACACCCGCGATCACGATCCACCAGCTCGCGAGGTAGAATTCCCGCTGGGAGGCGAGCACGATGGACCAGATTCCGAAGAAGAGGTTCGCCAGCGTGAAGATGCTGGGGACGACGATGATGGCCCGGCGCATGCGCCGTCGATGCCGCGTCTTCCGTCTCATTGTGGCCACTCCGCTACGATGGTGAGGCCGGCCTTGGTCCGGTCACCGACGCTAACGCGAACCCGGGCTTCGCGTGGCAGGAATGTGTCTACCCGCGACCCGAATCGAATCATGCCGAGGCGCTCGCCCTGGTGCACCGCCTCGCCGACCTGCGGGTCCGTCACGATCCGGCGCGCCAGGAGGCCGGCGATCTGCCGGATGAGAAGCGTCCCGTGGACCGTGTGAACCCCCAGGGACACCTGTTCGTTGTGCTCGCTGGCCTTGTCCAACGTCGCGTTGAAGAACCTCCCGCGGCGATAGTGGCGGTGATTGACTGTGCCGCTGACCGGGTGACGGTTCACATGGACATCAAACACATTCATGAACACCGAGACACGAGTAGCAGGTCGCTCCAGGAAGGTCGGCTCGTCCACCTCAACGATGCTCACTACCCTGCCGTCCGCCGGCGCCAGTACAATGCCGTCGCCGCGGGGCCCGTTACGGGCTGGATCGCGGAAGAACCAGGGCACCCATGCCGTGAGCGGGCACCAGAGCACCGCCGGCACGATCCACCACCCTCCACGCCACCAGGCCAGCCCAATCAGCACCGCCAGGAACATCACGCTGGCTGCAACGAATGGGCGGCCCTCAGGAGCAATGCTCACGGGCTGGCCAGCAGAGTGTCGCCGGTGATCCGGAGGTAGGCATCCCGGTACCGTGTGCTCATCGCCTGCACGACAGCCTCGGGGAGTGCCGGCGGCGGCGGATTGCCGTTCCATTCTCCGCTCTGTCGCAGTTCATCGAGGTGGTCGCGGAGGGGTTGCTTGTCGAAACTGGGCTGGCTGCGTCCCGACTGGTACTGATCGGCGGGCCAGAAGCGGGATGAATCCGGTGTGAGGAGCTCGTCGATCACCAGCAGGTTGCCGCTCGTGGTGTGGCCGAATTCGAACTTCGTGTCCGCGATGATGATTCCTCGACGTATGCTCTGCTCGGCGGCGGTAGTGTACAGCGCCGTGCTCCGGTCGCGCAGCTGGTCAGCTAGTTCCGCACCAAGCGCGTCACGCACCTGGTCGAACGTGATGTTCTCGTCGTGGCCCGTCTCGGCCTTGGTGGCCGGTGAGAAGACCGGGGGATCCAGCTTGACGCTCTCGGTCAGGCCTTGGGGCAGCGGCTCACCCGCGAGCGTCCCCGCCTGGCGGTACTCCTTCCACGCCGATCCGGCAAGATAGCCGCGCACGACACACTCGAACGGGATCGGTGCCGTCCGGCGTGCCAGCATCGCACGCCCGGCGATCACCTGCCGGTGCTCCGCCAGCGCGGGAAGGCGGGCAATGATCTCCTCGGTGTCGGCAGAGATGAAGTGGCTGGGGGCCACAGCGGCCAGCTGGCGGAACCAGTAGGCGCTCATCTGCGTGAGCACGGTTCCCTTATGGGGAATCGGCTCTGCCATCACCACATCGAAGGCGCTGACTCGATCGCTGGCGACCAGGAGCAGCGTGTCGTCATCGACCTCATACACCTCACGAACCTTGCCCCGGCGAACCAGGGGAAGGGGCAGGGCACTGTCGGTCAGGGGCGCAGAACTCATACGGTGACCGCTGCCTGGTCAGATACCGCGTAGGGTTTGAGCGACTCCAGCACCTCCTCCACCGGGCCATCCAAGAAATCGCGTACCTGTTCCGGTGCGCGTCCCACGTATCGCGCCGGATCGAGCTCCGCCCGCAGCTGCTCTGCGGGCACGCTGGCAAAGGCGGGGTCGGCAGCAAGGCGCTCGAGAAGATCGTTTGCGCCGCCCTCGGCCATCGCGGCCGCCACGCCGCGACTGTGCCGCCGAATGACTTCGTGGAGCTGTTGACGATCACCACCCGCCTCGACGCCGAGCATGAGCCATCGCTCAGTCGCCATGAACGGCATGACCCGCTCAACGTTTCGCCGCACGATGGTTTGCTGTACCTCGAGTCCGGCACTCACATTGGTGCACAAGACGAGAATGGCATCGGTGGCGAGGAATGCGTCCGGCAGCGCCAGGCGTCGGTTGGCTGAGTCATCGAGTGTCCTCTCCAACCACTGCGTCGCCACCGTGTGGTGCGCGTTGGCCTGCAGGGAAAGGACGTAGCGGGCGAGCGCGCACACCCGTTCCGTGCGCATGGGGTTGCGTTTGTACGGCATGGAACTCGAACCCACCTGCTCTCGCTCCGCCGGCTCCATCACCTCTTGTTCGTGTTGCAGGAGGCGCACGTCATTGGCGAACTTCGCCGCTGACTGCGCGACGCCGCTCAACGCGTCGAGCACACGGCTGTCGACCTTCCGGGTGTACGTCTGTCCGCTCACGGCAACCGTGCTAGCGAAGCCGAACGCCTCCGCCACCCGCTGGTCTAGCTGTCGGACCCTGTCGTGGTCGCCGTGGAACAGTTCGAGGTAGCTGGCTTGGGTGCCTGTGGTGCCCTTACAGCCGCGAAACGGCAACGAGTCGGCGAGGCCGCGCAACGCCTGGGCATCCAGCAGGAAGTCCTGCAGCCACAGCGTGGCGCGCTTTCCCACCGTGGTGAGCTGCGCCGGCTGGAAGTGGGTGTAGGCGACGGTGGGAAGTCCGCCGTACCGCGCGGCGAATGCCCTGAGAGCCTGGACCACCGCCGCGACCCGTGCCAGCAACAGGCGCACTCCGTCCCGCATCACAATGAGATCGGCATTGTCGGTCACGTAGGCACTCGCCGCGCCGAGGTGGAGAAATGGTCGAGCAGCTGGTGCCTGGTCACCGAAATGGTGGATGTGCGCCATGACATCGTGGCGGATCCGATGCTCGTACTGGCGTACCTCCTCCAGATCCACGTCATCCAGATGCGCCTGCATCTCCTCGATCGCGGCCTGTGGAATCCCAATCCCCAGCCGTTGCTGTTCCTGGGCGAGCGTGAGCCACAGCTGTCGCCACACGCGGGAGCGATGCTCCGCCGTCCACAACCGCAACATGGCGGGGGAGGCGTACCGGGAACTCAGCGGTGACTCGTAGCGAGCTTTGTCGGTCATCGGACGTAGAAGTCGGTCCATCCCCGGCCGCCGCTGCGCTCGAAATAGACTCGGATCGGCGCACGGCTGCCTGCGGCTTCGCGAAAGACCCGTTGCACGTCTTCCGCGTGAGTGATCTGCTGCCGATTGATGCGAAAGATGACATCTCCCGCCTGGAGTCCCGTGCTGCGCCCGGCTGCAGCACCAATCTCGTAGACGAGAGCACCCTGTTCGCTTCGAATGCCACGTTCCTGACGAATCGGAGGCGTCACGGTGATCAACTCAATCTGCCCCAACACGGAGACTCGCTCGGCCAGTGACGTCGGCAGGTCCTGGACGGCGACACTGGCACGGCGCTCCCGCCCATCGCGGCGGAAAACGATGCGCAGGTTGTCACCTGGACTCACGTCGAGCTTCACCGCCTCCCAATCGAGGAACGTACGCAGCAGGCGCCTGCCTGCTGATACCAGAACGTCGCCATCGCGCATGCCCGCTCTGGCCGCCGGACTCCCCCCTGCGACCGCTGTGATGAGGAGCCCGCCGGTCCGCTTCCAGTCGCGCAGTCGATCGGAGCCTGCAACGCTCACGCCAACCCAGGACCGCCGCACCTCTCCGTACCGCTGCAGCTCCCGGGCAATGCGAAGTGCGCGTTCGATGGGAATGGCGAACCCGACGCCGACCGATCCGCCGCTTGCGGAGAAGATGGAACTGTTCACCCCCACCACCTCACCCAGCGCGTTGATCAACGGCCCCCCACTGTTGCCGGGATTGATCGCTGCATCGGTCTGGATCATGCCCACGTAGACGGTCTCGTCCTCACCCGAGGGGATGATGTTTCGGCCCACAGCGCTCACCACGCCAGCCGTCACCGAAGGTTCGGTATTGCCCAGGAGATAGCCATAGGGATTCCCGATTGCCACTACCCACTCGCCGATCATGAGATCGGCGCTCGTTCCGATGGGCACCGTCCGGAAGTCTCCGCCGTCAATCCTGAGGACCGCGATGTCGGTGAGCGGATCCTCCCCCAGGAGGGTGGCCTGGTAGTCGGTGCCATCACGAGTCGTGACCACAATGTCAGATGCGCCTCCGGTCACGTGCTCGTTGGTGATTACTACCCCGTCAGGAGAGATGATGAACCCGGAGCCGAGTCCCTGGACTTCCCGCTCGAACCCCCGCGGCATCCAAAGCCAATCGAACACACTCCGGGGCACGCGACGCTCCCGGCGCACGACGTTGACGCTCACGACGGCCGGCGCTACCCGCGCGGCGGCTTCGACGATGGCAGAGTTGCGTGAAGCCGCAATACTCTGACTGAGCTGGACCCGCGGCGCCACCATTGTATCCTGGGCAGCCGCAGGACTGGAAACCCGCACCGGGGGAGGATTCCTTACCGGAGCCGAGTCGGCAACGCGCGCAGAGCCGGTGGCCTGCGGCGTGGTATCACTGCACGTCACAGCCAGCGAAGCGAGGACGGCGATGCTAGCTCTCAACGTTGACCCTGGTTCGGGCGACGAGTTTGCTCCAGTCGTTGAGGAACTTGTCCAGGCCGCGATCCGTGAGGGGGTGCAGTAGCAGCTTCTTGAGCACCCCCGTCGGTATGGTGGCGACGTCGGCTCCAACCATGGCCGCTTCTGCCACATGCCGGGGATGTCGGATCGAAGCTGCCAGAATCTCCGTCTCGAGACCGTAGTTGTCGAAGATCAGCCGGGCCTCGCGGACGATCTCCATGCTGTCGTGGCCGATGTCATCAAGCCGGCCCAGGAACGGGGACACGAACGTAGCGCCAGCCTTGGCGGCGAGAAGGCACTGCACCGAGCTGAACGCCAGTGTGACGTTGGTCTTGATGCCGTCTGCAGTGAGCCGGCGCACCGCCACCAAGCCGTCCTCCAGCATGGGGATCTTGACCACGATGTTCTCGCCGAGCTTGGCAAGCTCCCGGGCCTCCCGATACATCCCCTCCGCATCCACCGCGACGACCTCCGCGCTGACCGGGCCATCCACCAGCGAGCAGATCTCCTTGAGGACGTCATGGGGCTCCACGTCACCCGCGTGCTGGTTCAGCAGCGTCGGGTTGGTGGTGACGCCATCAATCAGCCCGGCTTGGGACGCCCACCGGACTTCGCCGAGGTCGGCAGTGTCGAGGAAGAGTTTCATCAGTCACATCCCTGGTTGAGGTGGGGGTATCGAGCGCCTGTCAGATACAGACCGTGGGCCGGTGCCGGCGGGCTCGCCTCCCGGTTGCTGCTGCTTCGCAGTAGCCTCGCGACATCCTCAACCGGCCGCCGACCGCGTCCCACATCGACCATGGTGCCTACCACGAACCGGACCATGCGGTGCAGAAACCGATCCGCTTCGATGGTAAAGATAAAACCTTCGTTATTGGGGCGCGCCTGCCACTCCGACACGCTCACCTTGCAGCGATAGTGCGGCTTGCGCTGTCCCACGGCCGAGTATGCGCGAAAGTCGTGTTCGCCCAGGAACGTGGCCGCGCCCCGGTCGAGCGCGCGGTGATCGAGCGGTACGCCAAGGGCCCATTCAAATGGGTGGCGAAAGGGAGAGGAGGCCCCAGGATCGCACCCGACCACGTAGCGATACCGCCTGCTGATCGCGTCTCGCCGCGCATGAAAACCCTCGGGCGCCAGACCGATGCGGGCCACCCACAGGTCGTTCGGTGTGAGAGCCCGCAGTGCCCGCAGCAGCTCCCGCGGTTCCCACTCACGGACCAGGCGAAAGCTCACCACCTGCCCCAGGGAATGCACTCCGGCGTCCGTGCGGCCCGCCGCATGGGTGACCACCCGCTGGCCCGCTAGTCGCTGTAGCACGCTCTCGAGCTCCCCTTGAACGGTTCGATGAGAGGCTTGGCGCTGCCAGCCGGCGAAGTGGTGGCCTGTGTAATGGAGGACAGCGTAGAACGGGACGCCCGGCATGCGTCGCAAAGATAGGATGGGGCATAGCCTAGCGGCAAGCGACGCAAGCACTTGCAGCAATTGACAAAGTCCCCGGTTTCCGAGAACGTTGATCTCTTATCACACAGAACCGATCTGGAGCTCTGCTGGTCGAGTCCCACATGGACGCACCCGTAGCTCGTGCCTTGAGGTCCCTGGCCGACGGCCGACGGCTGGGGGAATCGCTCACCCAAGAGGCCTTTGGGCAGGTCATGCTTGGCGAGGCCACGCCTGCCCAGGTCGGTGCCCTCCTCCTCGGTCTGAGAGTCCAGGTGGAGACCGCGGACGAGATCACCGGTGCCGTCAAGGCACTGAGGGCGGCGATGGTTCGCGTCGAGGTAGCCGATCGCAGTCGCCTGGTGGACACCTGCGGCACCGGGGGCGGAGCGATCACCACGTTCAACATCTCCACTGCGGCAGCCCTCGTAGCGGTCGGGGCAGGCGCGGTGGTAGCGAAGCACGGCAACCGCTCTTACACGTCCCAGTGCGGCTCGGCCGACGTGTTACAGGCTCTGGGCATCCCCATCGCGACGGACTCCGCCGGGGTCACCCGGCTCCTGGAACGCGCGGGGATGGCGTTCCTGTTTGCACCGGCGTTCCACCCGGCAATGCGTCACGTGGCGCCCGTGCGCCGCGAGCTCGCGATAGCCACCATCATGAACGTCATTGGACCGCTGGCCAATCCGGCAGGTGTGTCGCGGCAGCTCCTGGGCGTCGCGGATCCAGAGCGGGCCCCCGTGATCGCCGAGGCGCTCCGCCGCCTTGGAGCAGAACACGCCCTGGTGGTCCACGGCACGATCGGAATGGACGAGATCGCACCGACCGGGTCAACAGCCATGTGGGAGGTCCACGGCGGGCAGCTACGCAACTATGTCATCGACCCGTCCTCCTATGATCTGCGGCACGACGATATTGCGGCTCTGGCGGGAGGTGAGCCAGCAGAGAACGCTGCCCGTGTCACCCGACTGCTGCTTGATCCCGGCTCGGATCCCGCCGGGAGAGCAGCGGTTGCCCTCAATGCGGGTGCCGCGGTCTACGTGGCGGGGCTTGGCGGAAGCCTTCAGGAGGGAATCGAACAAGCACTCACTGCGCTCGAGGAAGGACGGGGAGCCAGCGCCCTCGAGCGCCTGAAACGGGAAAGCGGGGTCAGTACCTCCGAATGACTCCGACAACCACTCCCTGTATGAGCACGTTGTCTTCGTGCACCCGGATGGGGCGGCTGTTCTCGTTTGCCGGTTGCAGGCGAATCCATCCACCGGGCTCGCGGTAGAAACGCTTGACCGTCGCTGAGGTGCCTTCCACCAGGGCGATTACCATCTCGCCGTTATCGGCGTGATCGCGACCGTGGACTACCACACAATCGCCACTCGCTATGTGTTCGTCGATCATCGAGTCGCCGCGCACACGCAGGACGTAGCACTTGCCCCGGCGAGGAATGAGATCGTTGGGGACTGTGAGAGTCTCAGGGGTAGTCACCGCCTCGATGGGCTCGCCAGCCGCCACCAGGCCCAAGAGTGGCAGCTCGGTCGCGCCCGCCTGGCCCGACACCGGCAGCATCTCGATCGATCGGCTTTCATTATGGCCACGCTGGATGTAGCCCTTGCGCTCCAGGTTGGTGAGGTGCTCATGCACGGTGGCCAGTGACCTGAACGAGAAGCGCTCGGCAATCTCCTCGAACGAAGGCGCGTAACCGTGTTCTGTGATATAGCTTTGCAGGTAGTCCAGAATCTGCTTCTGACGCCGTGTCAGTGGCATGGCTGGCTCCTGGCGGACGGTGACCGAAAAAAGGCCGAAGACAATATACCCGAATACACCCCGAACCGCAACAAGCTCACATGACGGTGACACTGCAGCACATCTTAGAGGTTGCCCAGCAACGAGTTGGTGCGCTGCGGGAGCGTCGAGCCGAATTGGAAGTCGCCGCCCGGGGCGCACCCGGCGCCCCAGCGTGGAGTACGGCCTTTGGCGCGGACGAGGTCGCAGTCATCGCTGAGATCAAGCGTCGTTCCCCCTCGGCAGGGATCATCGCTGGAGATGTCGATCCCGCGAGCCACGCTGCCGCCTACGCCGCAGGGGGAGCGAGGGCAATCTCCGTGCTGACTGAGGGCCCGCACTTTGGGGGCTCGCTAGAGGACCTGGAGCTAGTGCGTCGGGTGGTACCGTTGCCGCTGCTCCGCAAGGACTTCATTCTCGACCCGGTCCAGCTCTACGAGGCTCGTGTGGCTGGCGCTAGCGCCGTGCTCCTGATCGTCCGTGCCCTCGATTCAGCGCAACTCGCCGAGCTTGCCGCAGCGGCGGGGGAACTGGGGCTGGGACGCCTGGTGGAGGTCCACGCCACCGAGGAGCTCGAGCGAGCCCTCGCCGTCGAGCCAGAGTCGGTGGGTGTCAACAGCCGTGATCTGGAGACCTTCGAGGTGGATGTGAGGAGAGTCCGCGACATCATCAGGCAGGTGCCCCAGAATACTGTAGCGGTGGCCGAGAGCGGCCTCAGGGACCGGAGCGACGTGGAGCGGGCGGCCGAGTGGGGTGCGGATGCTGTGCTGATTGGGACCGCCTTTTCCGGTGCTGGCGACCCGCAGTCGGCCGTACGGAGCCTCGCGGGGGTCGCCCGGCGGGGGCGTCGGGGTGGCAGGGGAAGCTGAGATGGGAGCACGTCGCCGAGGGAGCCGTTTGTCGTGACCACACAAACTGCCGCCCCGGAGTCAGGGCGCTTCGGCCCGTTTGGGGGCCGCTATGTGCCGGAAACGCTGATGGCGGCGTTGGAGGAGCTGGCCGAGGTCTATGACGAGGCCAGGCAGGATGCGGCCTTTAAGCAGGAACTGGACGACTTGCTCGGTACCTACGCCGGGCGGCCCACGCCCCTGTCGGAGGCGCCCCGCATTTCGGAGAAGGCTGGCTGCCGGCTGCTATTGAAACGGGAGGACCTCACGCATACTGGTGCGCACAAGATCAACAACACGCTGGGTCAGGTCCTGCTTGCGCTACGCATGGGGAAGCGGCGGATCATCGCCGAGACCGGTGCCGGCCAGCACGGTGTGGCGACGGCCACGGCATGTGCGCGTTTTGGTCTCGAGTGCGTCGTGTACATGGGTGAGGAGGACATGGCGCGCCAACGCCTCAACGTCTTCCGGATGGAGGTGTTGGGAGCCGAGGTGATTCCGGTCAGCTCGGGGACCCGGACCCTCAAGGATGCGACCAGTGAGGCGCTGCGCGATTGGGTCACCAACGTGACGACAACGCACTACGTGCTCGGGTCAGTGGTTGGACCTGACCCCTTTCCCCGCATTGTGCGGGACTTTCAAACCGTCATTGGACGAGAGGCGCGAGCGCAGGTGCTGGAGCTAACCGGTCAGGTTCCGCACTCGGTGGTCGCGTGCGTGGGTGGAGGATCGAATGCGC
>WVYX01000120.1 GCA_011772755.1 Gemmatimonadales bacterium | reverse complement strand
CCTCCGTTGCCAAATCTCAATTCACCCCAGGATCAGCACAAACAACCGCACCCCAAGGACCACCGACACCAGCAGCAGCAGCGACAGCACTGCGGCAACCACTCCGGCCTCGGTCCATCCCCGAACCGGGTCGCGCAATGCACGCCGTGGCGGAAAATCCGGGAGGTCGAACAGGGCCTCATCTCCGGGATAGTACCGTAATCGGACCTCTTTCATGGTGCATGGCGTCTTCATGTCCCTGCGGGGCCACCACGACGGTGGCTGGTCACCTACTGCGCACTCGGCACGGATTTGCCGTGTGAACTCGCGGTCGTCGAAACGGAGGGGAACCATGCCCAGGAAGGCCTCGCTGACGTCGTGTTGAACGTGCAAGCGCTTTGCAGTTCCGGTGGGACCGTTGAAGTCGAATTCCCAGTGGTCGACGTAGGTCAATCCGCGATCGGTCTCGACAGTCTCGCGTCGATGCGTGACGGCGGCTTCGACAACGACTCCATGCCGTACGAGCAACTCCGGAGTCTCGTCGATCGTGGAGACCAGTATGCCCGACCCGGTCGCCACCCAGCGGAGTGTCCATCCGAACGTGGCGAGCAGGAGAGTGGTCCAGAATAGTGTGCGGGCGAGGGGTGGGATACTGAAACCGGCCACCGACTTACGCGGATTGGGTATACAGTGCTTCGGATCCTTTATCGCAGCGCGAACCGGTCGAATCGGTTGCAGCCCATCTAGGCCGAGGTGAAGTGTGTGTCGGGCATCCAAGCTGCGCCAATAGTCGGCATGGCCGAAGGTTCGGCGCCCGGTCCAGCCGGTTGTGAGGTCGCGCCCCTCAAACGGCTTCAGGCCGAGATCGGCGCCCATGTAGTCCCCGGGGCGGCGGACGTTGATCCACCGAAACTCATCGAGGCGCCCCACGATCGAACCGATCAAGTCTTCCATAAACTCGGGGAAGAGGGTGCGTGGATATAGGCGCAGGAAGTATCGGCGCAGCGGCGAGGCCATCGTCACCAGCAGAACGCGATCGGTATCCCTCCACTCGCGCGAGTGCAACATGGAATCGAGTGCGATCACCGCACCCATTCCTTGCCCGGCCAGAACGAACTCCCGGTCCTCGCCGACGCGCTTTCGAGACTGCACAATGGCCTTGTCAAGCGCTTGTTGAATTCCTCGGCGGTAACCCGGCTCGCCCAGATATCGAAACACGCCGAGCATGGCCTTGATCGGCTCTCCGATGGATCGGCGCCCCCAGGATGAGCGCAGCGCCAGGAATGCACCCAACGTCACGCCCCAAGGCACGAGAGCACCTGTGCTGGAAACGAGAAACGCCAGCAATCCGAGCACCCCGAAGAACGTCCACAACAGGACCGAGTCTACGGCGAGCACAGCGATCGTCACGATCATTACAGGCTGCAGGAACAGGAGGACGATACTGCGTAAGGTGACAATGGGGGGACGTGGCGACAGGGTGAGGAGCAATCGCAAACCGCTGAGTACCACGAGCACGGTCACTCCGGCGGCGATTCCGACCTCCAACCATCCAGCGGCTGCGGCGAGCCACTGCATCGGAGTGAAGGCGACCGTAGGGAGACCGTACCAGGCAGCCGGCCTCAACACCACGAACCCGGCGACCCATCTGACAACCAGCAAAGCCAGGATGCCAGACACCATCGATTGCAGCAGCCGATGCAGACGGAGCTGCAGTGCACCCACTGCCGCATCCAATGTGTGGATCCCGAACTCCAAACCTGTGCGCGACGCCGCACCGATATTGGCGGCGTTCCGCTTCAGATACCGGTACAGATTCCGCAGTCCCCTGTGATCAAGTCGAGGAACCGTGCGGTTCCAGTCGAACCCCAGGGTCACCACTCGATCATAGTGTGACGAGTCCGCGAAATTGGCGTTCATCGCCCGCGCGATGTCCACGCTTCGACCGGATTCGTGAATTGCGATGGCTGGTACCGGCACAACCACTCCATGCCGGCCAACGGTCCGGCGTTTGGAAGGTGGGGAAACGTCCTAGCTGGTATCCATGAAAGATTGGCACTTGGGGGCGTGGCGGTCGTGATGTCTATCACCCTCGGGCGACGGAAAACCAGATCCGGGCTTGCCATGAGAACCTGCTCGCCTTCTCCCGCAAGTGCCGCTACTTCTGTCCCCGCTGCCACTCGAAACGGCTGGCGCTGTGGGGCGTGTGGCTGGAAGAGACCCTTCTCGCCCCAGCGCCCCACCGGCAGGTGGTGCTCACCGTACTCAAGCGGCTGCGGCCGTACTTCCTGTATCAGCGGGCGCTACTGGGGGAGCTGGCACGGGTGGCCGCACGTACCATCACGGCGTTCGTCCGCGCCACCGTGGGCGAGGGTGACCTGTCGGTCAGCCTTGTCGCATCCATACAGACCCACGGCTCGTTGGCCAACTGGCAGCCGCATTTGCATCTGCTGGTTACCGACGGGCGATGATCGGGATCAAGATTGCGCCCGATGCCCGCCAGAGTGAGAGGGGAAGTGTGCTTCGACGTTGACTGTTAACCCGGCAAGGGGGGAGCAGGGCTAGGAAATGAGGCGGGCTCCACGTCACCCGCAGCTCAGTGCCGCTCCCCCCTGGGGAGCGCGTCCAGGTTCCCGTCCGCCGCCTTCCCCCTGGTGAGCACGCGCTCTGCGAACTCGACCCGTTCGAACAGCTCGACGAATTCCTCGCGCAGCACGCGGACCTCGTCGCGCAGGCGCGCCACGTCTTCGGTGAGACGCTCCACGTCCTCCTGCCCAACCTGGCTGTGGCGAGTGTGCCGCAGGTGGGTATACCGCATCTTCATGCCGATCAGGATCATGCTCCCGACGCCAAGGATCGCGACAACCGGCCCGATGGCATCCGCAACAGATGGATCCATGTGTGTCCTCCTCCGCCAGCCGTAAGCGGCCGCACGCCACCACAGCTAGCCCTACGGATCGAGCGTCCTCCGGGTTTTGCAGCCTGGGCACGACGGCCTCACTCAAAGATGCACGGGCGCCCACGGTGGCGCAGGTGGCCCCGCCTCAGCATTCCGATCCCCTGGGGGTTCGGCCGGCCACGTCACAACCCAGCACGTCTCGCGGCTACCCCCTGATCTCCACCTAAGCCCACGG
>WVYX01000182.1 GCA_011772755.1 Gemmatimonadales bacterium | reverse complement strand
CCAGGTCGGTGAAGGTGGTAGTGCCATTGCTGCCCACGGCCTGGCTCTTGCTGCCGTCGACGGTGACGGTGTAGCCGTCGGGATCGGGATCCGGGCCGCTGGTGGTGGTCGAGACCTCGAGGTCGCCCAGCAGCGCGGTGCAGGTCACGGTAAACGTGGTGCGTGCGGTGTCGCCGGCTGGGACAGTGACGCCGCGCGGGTTCTCACCACTCACCGAGCAGTTGTCGGCAACGTCAGTCAGCTCAACGACGTGATCCTCGGCCGTGAGGTTCGTGAACGCCACCGTGTCGTCGAGTCCCAGGGTGCGGGGCTGGGTTCCATCGACGCTGACGGCGTATCCGTCGGGATCAGGATCCGGGCCGGTGGTTGGCGTGGTGACGTGAAGATGGCCTAGCGGTTGTCCCAGGCCGGCGTACAGGCCCAGGTCGTAGATGTTCCCCGTTACAGTATTCTGGCCTACATCCACGCTGCTTCCTGAAACTTCCTGCCATTTGCCACCGCTTACAACGGCTAGCCCTAGCGAGTCCTCAGGAACGCCCAAGGGAATAGCGGTTGGTTCATACCTGATCGTCAGCACGGCTGCGCGCGTCAACGCAATGCCGTCCGGCCCCAGGTCGTAGACTGTGCCACCGACGATCCCTTCGGCGGCTGGGAAAGCGCTAGCGGGTGTGACGGTAATGACGATGGGCTGCTTTATGGCGCCCGGCGGAACAGCCAGGAGCACCTTGCCGTCGGCCGCCTCGACAACACCACCTCTGGAGTCGATGGTGTGCGGGCCAGTCCTCTCTGCGCACGCCACTGCCAGCAGGACCAGCGCGGCGGAAAGCCATGTACTGTCGCGCCGACGGGTTCGGGGCGCCGACAGGCCCGGGGGCGGCGGCCTGCGGAGGACTCCGGTCATAGGGACTCCCTGGCCCCTGGCCAACAAGAAACAGACCGGCGGAGCCTATCGTCGCGGCGCAGCCGCGCCGGTCCTAACCGCCGGTATCTTTGGCATCGGCCTGTGGCCGCAGTCAAGCCCCACAGGACATTGACGGGAAGGCCGGCTAGGAGTGTGGTATCAATGCAACATCTTGTTGCCCGTTCTGCAACTGGGATGCTGTGCGTGAGGAGGGGAGGGGCCGGCGATTCCGCCGGCCCCGTTGGAGTGCGCAGGCTGAGGCATGCCTGAGGTGTGCTGGCCGTCAGTTGGTCGGCCACCCTGGGTCGGTGCGCCAGACCCTGAGGCGGGCGATCCAGAGGGACTCGGTGCCGGCATCCTGGCCCTTGTCCTTGTTGCGACCCAGCAGGACGGCGCCGAGGCGGAGCACGGCATCGTGGGGGACGGTGGCGACTTCGCCGCCGCGATAGACGCCGTCCAGCCATTCGTCTACGCGTCCATCGGCCGTCTGGTCGTCGGAGCTGAACTTCCAGCGCAGCCCCAGGCGATGCCACTGGCCATCGACCAGCTCGCTGGGGCCGATGGCGATCTTGCGGTCGCCGGTGAAGCCGCTGTTCAAGGGTGGTGACCAGATGGGCCCCATGTGCATGTTGGCGCTGGACGTGCGCATCTTGAACTGGAACCGTCCGAACCCGTCGGGGACGATCTGCCCGAAGACGATCTTGTGGTCGGGGGGCGGGCAGGCCGGGTTGTGGGAGCGATAGTTGGGAGAGAACTTGATGACGATCTCCACCCAGATCTCGCGGGCGAGCTCAGGCACGGCGACGCCGCGGCCGACGCTGATCGAGCTGCAGCCCTGATCGACCCAGTCGTAGCGGACGCTCTTGGTGAGGCCGGGGAAGGGGTCGGCGCTGTCGATGAACTGCCGGCCGAGCCCGAGGTCTTGCGAGCAGTTGTGCCAGTTGGCGCACGAGTCGTTGCGGTACGCGTCGGTGTCCGCGTAGCCCTCATACGTGCGCTCCAACCACGGGCCTGAGTTGCTCGTGCAGTTCACCTCGAAGGTGGTCGAGCCGGTGCTGTCCACAGGGACGTCGACTGTCCTGGGATTCTCTCCCGACACCGAGCAGTTGGCAGCCACCCCGCTCAGGGTCACCGTGTGGTCCCCAGCCGCTAGGGCGGGGAAGGTCACCGTATCGTTGACGCCGACCGGCTGACTCTGAGTGCCATCGACGGTCACGGTGTAGCCGTCAGGATCGAGCTCTGTCCCCATGGTGACGGTG
>WVYX01000005.1:286-1542 GCA_011772755.1 Gemmatimonadales bacterium | reverse complement strand
ACGGTGCGCCCGCGCGAGGGGCAGCCAAGGAGGCGGCGCATTGAACCCGTGGTGGCCAAGCCGCTGGGTCTGTGGACCGGAGGGGAGGTGATGGCAGAATGAGGATAGGTGCTTTGGCCGCTGTATCCCTATTGCTCCTGTCGGCGCTCAGCTTGGCCGGCTGTGCCCGGGAGGAGCCGGTGGAGGTCTCCCGGCCGATACCTCCCCCGGAGCCTGCCGAGGCCCCCGAGCCGGTGGAGACGCCGAAGGACATCGTCGACACCGCGATCGCAGCCGGCTCGTTTCAGACTCTGGTGAAGGCAGTGCAGGCCGCGGGCCTGGTGGACACTCTCAAAGGGGAGGGCCCGTTCACCGTGTTTGCGCCGACGGATGAGGCCTTTGCGAAGCTGCCGGCAGGCACGTTGGATGATCTGCTCAAGCCAGAGAACAAGGAGAAGCTGACCGCCATTCTCACCTACCATGTCGTGCCGGACAAGATGATGGCAGCGGATGTGGCGGCATTGGATTCGGCGACGACTGTCAACGGCAAGGACATCACGATCACAGCGGACGAGGAAGGGGTCACGGTGGACGGCGCGAGGGTCGTGCAGACTGACATCGAGTGCTCGAACGGTGTGATACACGTGATCGACAGCGTGATGATGCCCGAGTAGGGCGCGCGGGCACAGGAGCGCGCGGCGCCAGAAGGAGGCGCGGACATATGAAGACCATCGACGTCATTGTGGCGGTCCTGGTGGTGGTCGGGGGCCTCAACTGGGGCCTGGTGGGAGTCTTTCAGTTCGACCTCGTGGCCGCCATCTTCGGCGGCCAGGCGAGCGTGCTGAGCCGCATCGTCTACACGCTCGTCGGGGTCTGTGCAGTCTATCAGGCCCTGACATGGCGGGCGATCCAACGGCGCTGGCTCGTCCCGGCCTAGAAGCCATCTCGAAACTCATACAGGGTGCCGCGAAGGGCCCTGCGGGGGTAGTCCGGCACCGGCGGGCAGTCTCAGACAGCCTGAGATGGCTCGCCAGAGACTCCTGCAACGGTGTTGCCAACTGCGCGCGACAACGCGTGCACTGTCGAGACTGCCTCTATGGATGGTCGCGCAAGGAGGTGATGTGCTATTCCGGATGGCGTTCGTCTGAGCGCCTTCCTGAGCTTCGCCACGTCACTTCGTTGCGCGAAGCTCAGTAGTGCACCGCCCCTGAGATAGCTTCGCAGGGGAGCATCCCGGATCGAGGTGACCGGGGAGAGTTGACCTCTCCGGTCGCCTC
>WVYX01000005.1:0-216 GCA_011772755.1 Gemmatimonadales bacterium | reverse complement strand
CGCGCAGCCGCCGCGTGCTGCCGCGCCCACACCACACCTGCCGTCGCCTCTCCGACCTCGCAGGCTGCTTCAGCCGACTCGCGTCTGTTCCCCGTCAAGTGGTCTGTTCACTTCTGGAGCTACAGCTTCGTTTGGCCTTGCCCGTTACACCGGATCTCCACGCTCGGAGGTCTCCGTTCTGGGGCAGCGAACCGCAACCCGAGTGAACATCTCGGC
>WVYX01000351.1 GCA_011772755.1 Gemmatimonadales bacterium | reverse complement strand
CACCTCATACCGCGCACCGCGCACCTCATACCGCGCACCGCGCACCTCATACCGCGCACCGCTCACCGCGCACCGCGCACCTCCAGTTTCCCGTACGCCGCGGCCAGGAGAGGATCCCTTCCCTGGGCCAGCACCTGCATGATGCTCGCCGGCGGCCGCCTGTGGGCCAGGGCCTGGGCCATGTAGCGCATCGCGGGATCGATGTGGTTGAAGAAGCGGCGGTATCCCTGGCACAGCCAGTTGAGGCCGGGCTCCCCATCCGGCGTGGTGATGAAGCGGTTCTTGGGGCAGCCCCCGTTGCACACGAAGCGGACCTCGCACGTGTGGCAGTAGCTGGGCAGCTCGCTCTTCTTGGCCTGCCCGAAGGCCCGCTGTGCCTCCCCATTCACCAGCACGGGCAACTCCGTCTCCCGGATGTTGCCCAGCCGGTAGGCCGGCGCAACGAAGAGGTCGCCGTTGTGCTCCAGGGCCAGGGCGTTGCCGCACGTCTCCTCGAAGATGCACAGGCCGGGTCGCTGTCCCACCCATGCGGCCAGCGCCACGTCGAAGATCTGGACGAACATCAGGCCCACGTCGCGGCGCACCCACTCGTCGAACACCGCGCAGAGGAACGCCCCGTAGGCGGCGGCCGTGACCGAGCGGTCGGAGGCCCGGCCGTCGCCGATCCGCTCCACCACCGGGATGAACTGGATGAAGGCCGTGCCCACCTCGTCCCGCAGGAAGCGGTAGACNNGGAAGCGGTAGACCTCGAGGGGGTGGTCCGCGTTGGCGGCGTGGACGGTGGTCAAGACGTTGAACTCCACCTTGTGACGGCGCAGCAGCTCGACGCCCCGCATCACGCGATCGTGGGTGGGCTTCCCCCCCTTGTCCACCCGGTAGGCGTCGTGCAGCTCGGCGGGCCCGTCGATGCTGATGCCGATGAGGAACCCGTGCTCTGCGAAGAACTCGCACCACTCGTCCGTGAGGCGCACGCCGTTGGTCTGGAGCGTGTTGAGGATCTTGGTGCCGGGGGTGCGATACTTCTCCTGGGCCGCCACCGCGCGGCGGAAGAAGTCGAGCTCCATGAGGGTCGGCTCGCCCCCCTGCCATCCGAACACGATCTCCGGCGACTCCTGGCTGGTGATGTACTGGCGTGTGAAGCTGTCGAGAACCTCGTCCGGCATGCGGAAATCCGCTCCCGGGTACAGCGCTTCCTTGGCGAGGTAGTAGCAGTAGCTACAGTCGAGGTCGCAGATGGCCCCCCGAGGCTTGAGCATCACATGGTAGGGCGCCTGAGGGCTGGAGTGGGTGGACGACACCGGTTTCTCCAGGTGCGGGGGGAGCCGTCTCGAGGGACGGGGCAAAAGTGCTGGGTCGGCGGGCAGGTGTCAAAGCGGGCGGGGGTTGGTTGCCATCACCCGCTGGTCGACGCTGAGCGTCGTTTCAACTACCCGGTTCCTCGAGGCGATCCCGGCATTGTGAATCATGTAGTCGACGTGCCCGACCAGGCCTAACGCGTGCTCAGCCTGTAGCGGGAGGTTGCCGAGATCAGACATGTCGAACGGGTGCACGTGTACATCCGCTGGATAGGCGCACGCCGCCTTAACATCGTCGAGCGCCTCCACGCGGCGCGCCGAAAGCACGAGCTTCGCACCGCGACGAGCCAGCTCAAGCGCAAGAGCGGCACCGATGCCCGAGGACGCCCCGGTAATCCAGACGACCTTGCCCGAAAACGGGGTGGACCCGCGGCGTGCGTTCCCTGCGGAATGTCGGGCGCACATGGCAACACGATAGACAACTAGAGTTCAGCTCGCAGCAAGCTGGCCATGTACCTCACCAAAACCTCATCCGGCTAGCTTGGCTGCGGCGATCGCGCAGGTAGGCTTGCGCCTTTGTTGTGAGTTGTGTTGTGAGTTTCGTACGATATTCAGCCCACTGGATGGTTCCGAGATACGACACCGATGCCCAGAATACCGCGTTAATGCGACATTTTGTCGTATCTGACCTGGTTTCTGTCCGGCATGGGGTTAACCGGGTGTGAGCGTATGTCGCTCCGACGCCCAATACTCCACTCGGTGGGCCAGCGATTCCGAATCGTTCCTCTCCCTATTCCTTTATAGTGGCTTCTAGCCAGCCGATCTCCTAGTGGCTACGTAGGGCAGTCTCAGCCCGCCTGCGAATCTTGCGGTTCCACGGTGACGGGCGCATCCTAGTGAACGAAAAAGCATAGCCTCTGCCGGTGGCCTTCCCGGCCTTCGCCGCCAGAGCGACGCCCTCCACCTGGACGCCACACCGACGACGAGACCGCAGGACTACCGACGGGACAGATAGTCATCCTGTATGCAGCTGTGTCTCCACAGGAGGCGCAGGTCGGCGTGCACATACTGCTCGGCATTCTCATCCTCGCGCCGTTCGCCGACGGCATAGCCCAAGTACAACCACCGAGGTCATCTTCGTGACTGAGCTGATGGACCGTCTCAAGGATGCACTGGCCGACCGCTACGCCATCGAGCGGGAGATCGGCGCCGGTGGCATGGCGACGGTGTACCTCGCCGAGGACCTGAAGCACCACCGCAAGGTGGCGGTCAAGGTGCTGAAGCCGGAACTGGCTGTGGCCATTGGTGCCGCACGGTTTCTGCGTGAGATCGAGATCGCGGCCCAGCTCACGCATCCCCACATCCTGCCGCTGCATGACTCGGGCGAGGCAGACGGGTTCCTTTACTACGTCATGCCGTACATCGAGGGCGAAACGCTGCGCGGCCGCATTCAGCGCGAGAAGCAGCTGTCACTCGACGACGCGCTCCAGATCACTCGCGAGGTGGCCGACGGTCTGGCCCACGCGCACTCCGTGGGCGTGGTGCATCGCGACATCAAGCCGGAGAACGTGCTACTGGCAAGCGGGCACGCGGTCGTCGCCGATTTCGGCATCGCGCGCGCCATCACGGAGGCCGGAGGCGAACGCCTCACGGAAACCGGGTTGAGCGTTGGCACGCCGGCGTACATGAGCCCCGAACAGGCCATGGGTCAGCTGGACGTCGATGCGCGGAGTGACATCTACTCGCTCGGCTGTGTGGCGTACGAGATGCTGGCCGGCGATCCGCCGTTCACCGGCACCAACCCGCAAGCGATCTTGGCGCGGAAGACGTTGGAGCCACCACCCGCCCTGCGAACGGCAAGGGACACGGTGCCCGAAGCGGTCGAGCAACCGATCCTCAGAGCGCTGGCCAAGGTGCCGGCGGATCGGTTTGCCACGGCGGCACAGTTCCGTGATGCGCTGGCTATTGCCCCGCCGTCGGGAATAATGGCTGTTCCACGGCCGCGCCGGCTCACCAGGACGCGGGCACTGGGGTTGGTGTCAGTCTTCGCCGTGGTGCTCGCTCTCGGGGGCGTGTGGATGTCGCGGGCGTTCACCGACTCTGGAATCGAGTCATTGGCAGTGTTGCCGTTCTACAATGCCACCGGCGATCTCGACAAGGAATTCCTCGTAGCTGGTATGCATGAAGCGCTGATCACTACGCTGCAACAGATCGGGGCGTTGAAGGTGACCTCGCTGACCTCCACCATGCGCTACAAGGATACCGAGAAGCCCATCCCGCAGATTGCGCGCGAGCTGGATGTCGACGCGGTAGTCGAAGCGTCGGTCATGCGGGGTGGCGACAGCGTGGGTCTCGAGGTGCAGTTGATCGACGCGCGTCCGCGGGAGCGTGAACTCTGGTCCCAGCTGTTCGAGGGCAGCATTGTGGGCGCGCTTGGCATGTACAACGAGGTGGTGAGGGCCATTGCGTACGAAGCTCAGGTGGAGCTGACGCCCGATCAACAGGCGCGGCTCGGCTCAGCCCGCGAGGTCCGCCAGGATAGCTACGAAGCGTATCTCAGAGGGATGTTCCTTCTCAGAAAGGGGACGCTGGAGGACTCGCAAAAAGGCCTGGCCTATCTCCTTCAGGCACGCGAAAATGACCCAGCGGACCCGCTGGTACATGCCGCACTCGCGGCGGGCTATATCATGGCGTCCCACGGTCCGGATCCGCCGCTGGACGCATTGCCGCGAGCCAGGGCAGCTGCCGAGACGGCGTTGCGTCTGGATTCCACGCTGGCCGAGACGCTGACGGACTTGGCGTTCCTCAAGGGGTACTACGATCACGAGTGGGAAGAGGCCGAGCAGCTATTGCTCCGCGCGCTGGAAATGAAACCAAGCCTGGACATGGCCCACTACGGGTACTCGTGGCAGCTCGCGGTAGTTGGGCGCATGGACGAGGCGATTGAGGAACACAAGCTCGCCTGTTCACTGGATCCCTTCAATCCGCTGCACGTGGCCGGCCTCGGTTGGTTGTACTTGCTGGTTGGGCGATGGGAGGAGGCAGCAGCTGAGTCGAGGAAGGCGCTCGAGCTGGATCCACAGTTGGCAATGTCGCTCTATGTGCTAGCCGAGGCCCACGGGGCAAGGGGTGAGCACGAGGATGCCCTCGCCGTGGCGCGGCAGGCTCGGCCTGAGGACCGGGGTTGGATTCTGGGTCGTCAACTCGCGCTGGCAGGTCACACGGAGGAGGCGCGCGCGATCGCGGCCGAGTTGGAGGCGGAAGCCCCCAGCCCCTGGGCCGCATGGAATCTGGCTGTGCTGTACGCTACCCTGGGCGAAAACGACGACGCATTTCGGTGGCTGAATTACGAGGGGATACACCTCTGGGGGAAAGGGGTTGGATTGCTTCGTCCGTTCAAGCCCCTGCGGGGTGATCCGCGTCTGAGTGACCTCTTGATGCGGTACAATATGCCGCTGGTTCCCTGAGGAGGAATCTGGGAGGACGAGATCTGCGTGATGGACGCTGACGGTTCGAATCCCGTCAGGCTTCATCACGGCCAGTACATTGTGTAGAAGAACAATGGCCGGCCGTGGGACGGGCCGCGGGCGAACGTGCGCACACGGAGGCACGGATGTTGAGTGAGGGAATGATGATTGTGTGGGAGGGTAGCTCGCGGAGCGTGGCGACTGTACATACCTCGGCACGATGCTCAAGGCTCTGCACATCACAAGGGTAGGGAGCTGCCATGTGGTGGCCCATGGGCATTCGGGCCTGTACTCTATTACCTGATGCAGGCCGGAGCTCGTGGGGTCCGGCTGATTGGCGTCGTCCTGATGGTTGTGTCCCGTTCTCGCAAGTAGGTCACGGCATGCCCGATACCTACGCCCGTCTGTTTGAGGCAGCTGACCCTCCGGAAACGGTGGCTGAGGTTTTCCTCGAATCCTTGACGGAATGGTTGGGTGCACAGGTCCCTGGTCTACCGGATTTCACCGGCCTTGAAACGTGGGTTGTCGGCGCGAGCGAGTCGGTGGTGAGCTGGCAACCCTACGCCGAAACCGATCACAAGCTGTGGGACGCCTCATGGAAGTACACGGCTCCGGGCCGCCCTGCAACGGATTCCGTTGTGGGGCTTCTTCGTGGTGAACCCCGATGTTGTGAGTTGTGTTGTGAGTTTCTTGGCCTCAGCGACTGGCAAGACGCTGCGTGGGGTGGAGCACGACTTGGCGGACCGTATCGGCGTCGGCATGCTGGTATGATCTGAGCATCGTCTGCTCGTCCCGCCAGCCGCCAGCGACGGCCACGTCTGAGCTACTGCGATGGGTGCCGCGTGCGAAGGGCGGGTGAGGAGACGCACCGACTCTCCGGCACCCGCCTGACTCTTCAGTCGCTGGTGCGGGTGGCGGCGAGCAGAGTCACATCGTCGTACTGTTCGGCCTGTCCGGTGAAGGCATCGAGTGCCTCCATGACACCCTCGACGAGATTGGAGGCGGAGGTGTTGTTCACCCGGAGGGCGTCCCGAAGACGCTCGGTGCCGAAGGCCTCACCGGCTGGGCTCCGTGCTTCCACCAGCCCGTCGGTGAACGCGAAAAGGCTGTGGCCGCGTTCGAGCCTTCCCTCGTCCGCATAGAACGGCGCATCCGGAAGGAGTCCAAGCGCGGGGCCCGTGGGTCGCAACTCCCGGGTGGTGCCATCCGGGGCGATGACGATGGCCGGTTCGTGGCCGGCATTGACGAAGTCGAATTGTCCGGTGTGGGGTGTGAGTGCGCCCAGGAAGGCCGTGGCGAACATGTTGGTGCGTCCATGCAGGCGCGCGATGTAGTCATTGGTGAAACCCGCGACGCGTGTCAGCAGGTCGGCTGGCGTGGCCGCTTCCAGCGACTGGCGAACGACTGTGCGACGGCCGCCAATCATCTGGATCGCACCGCCCTCGACGGGATCGGCGGAGGCGCGGATGAGGCTGCGAAACAAGGCCATGAACAGCGCCGCGCCAAGCCCCTTGTCGCACACGTCACCGACGACGAGGACGATAGTGCCACCAGGCGCCAGCATGAAGGCGTCGTAGAAGTCGCCGGAGACTTGGCGGGCCGGCTGCAGTCGGGCTTCAAGCTGCACTCCCAACGCGGCAGGGAGCGATTCGGGAAGGAAGTCTCCCTGGATCTTCCGAGCGACGGCCAGTTCGTGCGTGAGGCTCTCGGCGTCACGTAGGCGCTTGCGGTCCAGCGCGGCGCTCAGACGGGCCCGGAGAATGGCCGGCCTGAACAACGTGGGGAGATAGTCGTCAGCGCCCAACTCGAGGCACTGCACGATGCTATCGATGTCGTCCACCGCCGACACCACGATAACCGGAATATGCGCGAGCGCGGCGTCGTTTCGGAGCGTCTCCAGCAACTGCGGGCCGTCCATCTCGGGCATCTGCACGTCCAGCAGCACCAGATCGAACGGCTCGGCCCGGAGTTTCTCGAGGGCCTCGCGACCATGATCGGCCGTGTCCACGACGTACCCTTCTCGCCGCACGTGACGACTAAGGGTATCGCGATTGACGGGAGTGTCGTCAACGACCAGCACTCTCGCTGGAGCGCTGTCGGCCGCGTGCGAGGTTTTGCGCGGAGGCTGCGGGGTGGTCATCCTCTCAGTTTCCGTGGGTGCCGAAACTCTCGACAGCGTCGGTGTACGACGCTGTCGGCGCCCGGTCGGATCCTGGGTCGGTACCCATCATGAATGGCAGTGGTAGATGGCGAAAGATACGAGTCGCCGGGGGGTGCGGCTAGAGCATCCGTGACACGAAAGTGTCTGTCGTGGTTCGCGCTGGGTTACTTCGCCCTTCCTTCATCGCATGGCGAGTGTGCTGGCGGCGACGGCTACATGTCGCTNNCCGCGTGCTGGTGTGGAGGAACGGATCTATGGCGAGCAGCCCCGTCCTGCCGATGCTGTTCCGCAGGTACCGCAGCTCCTCGAACCTGTCTTTCAGGTTCGGATCCGGCGCGGCATCGAACCCGGCCTCGCGCATCATCAAGACGCCCTTCGCGCGGATAGAGAGCTCGGCGTGCAACCGCAGGAGGCACAACATGTCGACGATCACCTCTGCCGGGAAGCTGCTGCGCAGGGTTTTCAGGTAACTCCCGACAGGGGTCTCCGAGATCTGCCCCGAGCGAATGACCCTCAGCAGCTCCTGGTCCGTGTCGAAACCCGCGCCCAGCCATGCTTCCGTCTCTCGTTCACTGTGCTGGAAAACCGCGATGCTGAGGTACGGAAAGACCAAGACGATCAACGCCGTTGCCAGGAGGGGATGTAACAAGAAGTGGTTGTACAACGAGTGCAGGACCACGGCCACACTGAGTCCCGGCAGGAGGAGGTGAGGTCCGAAGCGATCGAGTCGGTTGTGGAACGTCTTGGAAACCATCGCCACGATGGCCGTGGTGCCGCCGTGCATGATTGCGGTGCCGAACCCTCTCACGATCCACGTCCAGAGCGTCGCGTCGGAGCTCGCCTGCAGATAGTAGAGGTTCTCCAGGAATCCGAAGCCGGTTCCGATGGCGAAGCCGTGGATGGCAGCGTCCACGACAAACCCCACCTTGCTCGACTGTAGCAGATAAATGACGAACGCGGCCTTGAGCGATTCCTCCACAATGGGTGCCACGTACATCGAGTATCGGGCCACATCCAGTCCGAGCGCGTCTCGGAGCCAGATGTTCACCCCGTAGCTTGCGAGGGCCGCCACCGCTCCCGCCAACACCGAGAGCAGGATCGCTCGCAGTGCGACGAGCTTGTAGCTGTCGATGAGAACCAGTGCCCCAAGAAACAGAAAGACCGGTAGGATACTGACCGCAACCGCAGCGACGACCGTCACAGGATCTTGAACGAGAACATCAATTCGGACTTGAGCGGGACCCCCTGCTCTCGGGCCACGGCGAACCCGATTGAGAACGTGGATTTGAGATGGGAGAGCGTGACCAATCGGAGGTCGAGTTGCGCACCCACGCTCGCTATCGTGCGTCGGGCCAGCTCCTCATCGACGTTGGTCATGAGGCCCGTAGCGAAGAACGACAGGCCAGCCCACCGGAGGTAGAAGCTCGGGATCCCGACGCGGCGAAATCGGAGGGGCGGCAACATCCATTCCAATTGAACCCTTCCGTAGTTCGCGCCGCCGACTTCGTTGATCTCGATGCCGGGGAAGCTCTCGCTGTTCCGGAACTGCCGTATGGCTCGGTAGTCCACCCAGTTGTTGCCGAAGCCTCCGAAGAAGAAGTTGGCAAACGGCTCGTTCCGGTCCCCTGCCAGCGCCGCCCCCGCCGAGCCTCTGAGCCACAGCGACGAGTGGTCCAGGGGAAGCAAGAACCCCCTGGAAACGTCCAGGTTCAGGCGGGGGTAGAGCGACCCGTTGACATAGTTGCTTCGGAGTGTCAAACCCCACGTGGTTCCCAGCTCGCGGTCGATGGCCCCGAGGGAGCTCCGAAGGGACTGATACTCCAGGCTGGCGGACAGCGACAGGAGCTTGTCGAACGAAGCCGTCACGTTCTGGTACTCCGGTACGGTCTCCAGGCCGCCATACCCGGCCAGTCCCACCGTGTACCCCAGACTTCTCGGGCCATCGAGGAAGAAGTTGTCCTGATATCCTAGCGCTAGCCCGTACCCTTTTCGACTCGTCTTCGTGGGGCCGAAGAGGTCGTAGAAGTCGGCTGGGTTCAGGGCTGCGGATACTCGCCAGTTCCAATGGTGGAAGTCCGCGCTCAGGTGGAGGCGCTCAGAAGGTGCCAAGTCCCCGTGGGGAGAGTACGACGCGCTCAGGTCGAGAGCTGTCGTGCCAATCCGATCGGAGAAGTTCAACCGCATTCCGCCGGCTACGGCGTAGGTGCCGGCCGCATCCTCATATCCCTCCACGATGGGATACGCGTTATCCAACTTGAAGTGGCGTAGCGACCGGTAGGCCCCTCTGGAAGTCGTGAGCGAGTCGAGGTTGATGCGTGATGCGGAAGGTAGCTGCCATGACTGAACCACCGGTCGTTCCGCGGCGATCGCGTTGCCCAGAAAGCGTATCGCGCTCACGCTGTCGGGGACCTGGTTCGGGATCATCGACGGGACGAATCCTCGGGCGGTATACCGGAACACGACTACGGAGTCGTCGGATACGGGGACCGGTCTGAAGAAGCCGGTCTCTGCGTTACTCACGGCTTCCATGGTGTCCGCGTTGAAGTCATAGCGGTAGATGTTGGAGACACCTGAGGTATAAGAAGAGCCAAACAGGTACTGCCCGTCCGGGGAGAACACGAAGTTCGACGGCGGCCAAGCACCAAACTCGTCGACCAGGACCTCGTGAGTGGCGTCTCCTTCCAAGAGAGCCGCCACGTCCATTTTCACCAGCCGCTGACGTCCACTGATATCGGACATCGCCCCGATCAGGATCGATCCGTCCGGCGAGACATCCAGGTCGAACAGATCCACCCCGTAGTCGAGGAAGGTGTGGATCTGATTCCACTCGTCATAGGGAGGCGGGATGCGGACCAATGTGGAGAACCCGTTGTCATGCCGGACTCCCCAGAGCGACCGGTCCGCTGGGTTGAAGACGAGATCGCCAATCCGCACGTCCCTGAGAAGGACCTCGAACCGACCGGTCTCCAAATCCAACGCGACGAGGTGACGC
>WVYX01000027.1 GCA_011772755.1 Gemmatimonadales bacterium | reverse complement strand
GGAGCGGTATCTGTCGCGCATCTCAGGTCCACTGCTCGACCGCATCGACATTCACGTCGAGGTGCCGGCGGTGCCGTTCCGTGAGCTGTCGGTGGACCGTTCGGGCGAGCCGAGTGCCTTGATACGTGAGCGTGTAAACAGAGCGCGCGTGTTGCAGCAAGAGCGGTTTGCCAAGCGCGACGGTGTGTTTGCCAATGCCCACATGGGCCCGCGGGATCTCAAGNNCCAAACGGGCGCTGGAGGTTGGGGCGGCTGGAGCGCACAACGTGCTGATGATCGGCCCGCGGGATCTCAAGAAGTTCTGCGCAGATCTCAGCGCCGCTTACCAGCCGCACCTTCGCTCCCTGCGCCGCGGAGTGAGGCTTCTAGATGGCAGGGCCGCGCCCCCAGCCTCGTGGCCCCCAGCGTCGCTGCAGCGCTGCCGAACCGGGCTGCCGTGGTGAGGGGACTGCCCGCGGCCTCGAGTCGTCTGTCCGTGCCGGATCTCACAACAGCGAGAGGAGCTTCACTGCGGCGCCGGCGCCCACGACGAGGATCGCCACTATGAGGAAGAAATTCCATACCGTGCCTTTGAAACCGCGACTCACATCCCCTCCGAGGTAGCCCTTGCTGTTCTGCAGCAGGAAGAAGCAAAGATAGGCGACGGGCATCATCAGCAGATTGAAGGACGAGACGATCACAGGAAGCCAGAACGGCGTCTGGTAGAAGGCTCCCACGATCCCGATGTTGGCCAGCATCGTGCTTGCCCGATACGCCCGACCGTGCAGCTCGAAGCGGAACATCTCGCTCAAGACGAAGCCGCAGATCAGCATCTCGACGATCAGCGTCGTGAGACACATGCTCAAGATGCCGAGCGAGAAGATCAGCCGTCCGGACGTGAGACCCACGAGCGGCGCTAGCGCATGGGCAACGTCTATTGCTCCCTCGACCCTGACTCCTCGAGACCACAGCGTGTTGGCGCAAGCCATGGTCACAAAGCTCGTTGCCAGCACGAAAGGGATGAACATCGACGCACCGAGGTCGAAATTCTTGAGGCCCTTGTGTTCCTTGCGCCAACCGCGCGCCAACAGCGTATAGGGATATAGGAACGTCATGTTGACGCCCACTGCCGCCCCCAGCTGCCCCAGCACTACGGTGACGCCCTCTCGACTGCGAGGAACGTGAAACGAGAAATACCCCTTGAACATCTCGGACCAGTTGATGCCGGTCTTGATCAACACCAGCATGAAACAGGCGACCATCACCAACAGCATGTACTTGAGCGTGCGCTCGAACACGCGGATGGCCTTGTGGCTTCCGCGGCCATAGCTCCAACACACAGTTGTGCCGATACCGAGTAGCGCTATGGCCACGACGCCCTTCGGCGCGCGCAGGCCAACAACGTCGAGGATGTCTATCGATACGGCCGTCCCCAGCGAGTACTGGGGCAGCTGCCATACAATGGAGGCGAGCAAGACATTCAGCCCCCAGAACAGGGCGATCGACGGGTGGAGCCTCTTCCAGAAGACGTCGTACGGGCGAGCGCGGGTGACCAGGAGTTGGTGGCCGATCGCGGAGAACATCACCACACCCAACAGCATGGCAACCGGCTGGACCCAGAGCAGCTGATATCCGAACACGGAGCCGGCGAAGATGGCAGAGCCGGCCGACCCTGCGCCAAGAGTCAGAGCACTCTGGACCCAACCGGGACCGGAGAGTCCCCAATACCCGCGCCAGCGTTGCCAGAAATGCGGCTGGGCGTTGATCGTCCGGAGCCGCGTTACCTCACGTTCCAGGGACTCGTGATCGCGCTCCTCGACCAAGGGAAGCCCGCGACGGAGTTCGCCTCGGTCGCCGACTTCGCTTTCTCCAGGCAGACTGGCCACCACCAGTTCTCTAGTACGGAGGCGTTCGGGACCTCACGCGTTGGGAGCCCACGGGGCGATCAGGTTAGCGATCCGTCTCTGTACCCGGGCCGCATCCACGCCAGTCGGCCACTGTTGAACAACGGCTCCAGCGTACCAGATATCCTCTCCATCTCCGGCGCGCTCAGCCTTTCGAAGTTCCTGATCAGCTCTGTGTTCTGTCTGACGACTTCGATGCTGTCTGTGCCAATCACGGCCGCCGTCACGTGCTCCAGGCTCAACGCATAGCGCAGCAGCTCATCGGCCGTCACGCTCTCTATGGCCTCCCTCGGCCGTATCACCTTCATGACCAAGATGCCCATGTTGCGGCTCGCTGCCCGGGGAATCGCCCGACCCTCCCGGTCTTCCTGCCCCTGATCGTAGTGATTGAGAGCGCACAGCATCGTGTCGAAGTCATGTCGACCGGCCATCGCCGCCAGCGCCTCGGCCGAACTGTGTCCGGTGTATCCGATGAACCGTGTCACCCCCTGCTCTTTGAGCTCTTGCAGCGCTTGGAGCACGCCACCCTCGGCACCGATTACCGCGACGTCATCGAGCGACTGGACATCGTGAATCTGCAACAGATCGAGGTGGTCGGTCTGGAGGCGTTGGAGGCTCTCCTCGACATGCCGCATGGCACCATCATAGGTCCGCTCCTGGACCTTCGTCGCGAGGAAGACTTCATCCCTACGGTTGTTGAGTACGATGCCGTAGCGCTCCTCACTGACCACGTCATCGTACACATAGTCATGAGCGGTGTCCCAGTGGTAGAGTCCGCTGTCCAGGGCCAGCTCGAGAATGGCGGCACTCTCTTCAGGATCGCTGACCGAGCAGAATCGGGATCCGCCTCCAATCACGATCAACGGAACCGAGACACCGGTCTTGCCCAGAACGCGGGTCGGCAATCCCTTGGCATCGTATGTCCACTGCTGGTCGGGGACACGTCTCTCACAACCGAGGCCACACAAGCCTGCGGCAGTGGCGAGACAGGTGCCGATGAAATGGCGTCGGTCAATTGTCTGGTCACCCACGGCTGATCTCCTCGCGTGGCAGGAGCCCCACTGGCGAATTTCCACTAATATCGAGCGCGCTGCGAGGCCGGTCAAACGCGCGTTGTGGACCGCGACGCGGCGACAGCGAAGAGGACTCCATTCCCCACTCGCGATGGTGGATGCGTTGGGACATCTTTCCAGCGCACCGATGGTGCCCATGGCAGACGCGAGGCGGAATCCGCAGATGATGAGCAATCGGGCTGCTGCTTCAGAGAACCGTTTCCGGTTCCGCGAAGCGAATGCGCTGCGGGCCAAGGCGGAGGAGCTGGGCTTGGATCTGCCCTGGTCGGACGACGTTGCGAGTCTGCTCGAGCCAACACGAGTCGGTGACGTCACGCTTCCCAACCGGCTCGCCGTACAACCGATGGAAGCGTGTGACGCCGAACCCGACGGCAGTCCCGGCGCCCACACGCTGCGCCGTTACACGCGTTACGCCGCCGGAGGCGCAGGCCTGATCTGGTTCGAGGCTACGGCCGTGCTGCCCGAGGGCAGGGCGAATCCCCGGCAACTCTATCTACACGAAGGGAATGCGGCGGAGTTCACCAGGCTGGTGCGTGCCACGCGCCAGGCCGCGCATGACGCGCACGGCGACGACCATGAACCCCTCCTGATTCTACAACTAACGCACTCTGGCAGATGGTCGAAGCCGAGTGGGACGCGCCAGCCCGTTATTGCACATCACAATCCGGATCTCGATCGGCTGGTCGGGGTGAACGCACACTATCCGGTGATCACGGACGATGAATTGGAGGCGCTCGAGAGCACCATGCTGGCCGCCGCCCGTCTCGCGGCGAGGGCCGGTTTCGACGGCGTCGATGTGAAGTCGTGCCATGGCTATCTGGCATCGGAGTTGCTTGCCGCCCGCACGCGCCCGGGACGTTTCGGTGGATCCCTGTTACACCGGATGCGCTTTCTCCTCGACACCATTCGGTCGATCCGGGAAGAGGTCCCCACGTCGCTGGTGACCAGTCGCATCAACGCGTACGATGGTCTGCCGCATCCGTTTGGGTTCGGGGCGGACGAAGCGGATTCTTCTCGGGCCGATCTCACGGAACCGCTGGCGTTGCTCCGGGAGATGGAGGAGAGCGGCTGCCCGCTTGGCAATGTTTCGATCGGCGTCCCCTACTGGCGGCCCCACCTGGGACGCCCGTTTGATCGTCCGGTCCCCGGCTCAGCACCGTCCCCGGAGCATCCCCTGGTGGGAGTCGTGCGGCTGTTGCGGATAGTGGGGGAACTGCAGCTCGCACTGCCGCAGCTACCGCTGGTTGGCACGGGCTACAGCTGGCTGCGACATCATTTCCCCAACGTAGGCGCTGGTGCGGTCGAGCGTGGCGAGGTCTCACTCGTTGGTGTGGGCCGGATGGCCTTCGCGTATCCGGACTTTGCCTGTGATCTGCGCGAGAAAGGCGGCTTGGACTACCTCAAGAGCTGTTGCGCCTGCTCAGGGTGCACGCAATTGCTGCGGTCCGGTGACGAGGCTGGCTGCGTGGTGAGGGACCGGGGACTGTATCGCCTGCCGCGCAAACCCCGGGCGGCTCCTGCGCCGTGAGCCCTTCGATTCGGTCGACCAGCTGGAGCTTCGACGGCGTCGAACTTCCGGTGCACTCGCTGAACACGCTGGTGGTCGGGAGTGGCGCGGCGGCGCGCAGAGCCGCACTCGAGCTGCTACGGCAGGGACGCCGCGACGTTGCGATCGTCACCGAGCGCTGGAATGCGGGTGCATCGGTAAACGCGGGGTCCGACAAGCAGACCTACTACAAGCTCTCGGTTGCGGGGAGTGAGCCGGACTCTCCGCTGCAGTTGGCCGCCGATCTCTTTGCCGGCGGATGTATGCACGGGGATATCGCTCTGTGCGAGGCACAGCACTCGACGCAGGCCTTCTTCGACCTTGTCTCCCTGGGCGTACCGTTCCCACACGATCGCCATGGCGGCTATGTCGGCTACCGCACCGACAATGACCGGCGTGGACGCGCAACCTCGGCTGGGCCCCTCACGTCAAAGCTCATGTGCGAATGCCTCGGCCGTGCGCTGGAGAGCGAAGACTGTCGAGTGTTCGATGGACACCAGGTGATCGGGCTGCTCGTTCGCGATGCAGGGCAGGGCGTGCAGGTTGTCGGTGCGCTGGCGCTCAACAAGGAGAAGGTCGACACGCCAGGCTACGGTCTGACGGCGTTCAACGCGGCAAACGTGGTGCTCGCTACCGGTGGTCCGGGCGGCCTGTATCGCAGCTCGGTCTACCCCCAGAGCCAGCTGGGCGGCATCGGCTTCGCACTCGCGGCGGGCGCAGTGGCACACAACCTCACTGAATCCCAGTTCGGTATTGCGTCGGTGGGGTTTCGCTGGAACCTGTCGGGCAGCTACCAGCAGGTGATTCCGCGCTATGTCTCGACCGAACACGATGGCAGCGGCGAGCGCGAATTCCTGAACGATCACTTCCCCGATCTGCGAACGCTGACCCGAGCCGTCTTCCGCAAGGGATACGAGTGGCCGTTCGACTGCGAGCGTGTGGTCGACCACGGTTCGTCGCTGATCGATCTGTTGGTACACCGCGAGGTGGTGGACCGCGGCCGGCGGGTATGGATGGACTTCACGCGCAACCCGACCGATCCGGCCGGGAAGCACGAATTTGCGATCGAGCACCTCGCACCGGAGGCGCAACGGTATCTCGTGAGTTCGGGGGCGGTGCAGGGCACACCGATCGCGCGCCTGGAGGCGATGAATCCGCCGGCGGTGCAAGTGTACCGGGATCACGGAGTCGACCTGGCTCGCGATCGCGTTCGCATCGGCATATGCGCCCAGCACAACAACGGTGGACTGCGTGCCAACGAGTGGTGGGAGTCCAACCTCCGACACCTGTTTCCGGTGGGAGAAGTGTGCGGCACCCACGGGGTCCGGCGCCCCGGCGGGGCAGCGCTGAACGCGGGGCAGGTCGGTGCGATACGCGCAGCGCGCTACATCGCTCGTCAGTACGGAAGCGGTCCTCCCCCAGTAGAGGAGTTTGCTTCGTCGGTTGCCGACCAGGTCATCGGATACCTGAGCTTCTGCCGTCGCGTGTGCAGTCCCAGCGGTTCACGAGAGCGGCTCGCTCCCGCCGCCGTGCTACGTGAGATACAGGATCGTATGTCGGAATGCGGAGCACACATACGCGGGCCGGAGCGGGTCGCCGCAGCGCTGGTCGACGCGTGGCAGTTGACACGGCGGGTGGACCGTGGGCTGTGTGTCAGTCAGGCAAGGCAACTGCCGCTCGCCTTCCGCGCAGCCGATCTCTGTCTCACCCACGCAGTCTATCTAGAGGCCATAGCGGCGTATCTGAATGCAGGAGGCCGCTCGCGGGGCAGCGTGCTGGTTCCGGATCCAGGTGGCGAGCCGATAGGTGCGGGGCTCGACGAAAACTGGAGAATCGCCCGGCACGAGTCCGATTCGGCTGTCGAGCGGCAAGTGCTGGAAGTGCGGTACCTGGGACCGGGCGAGGTGACGAAGACCTGGGTAGACGTGAGACCGATTCCCGCGGCCAACGGCTGGTTCGAGCGTGTGTGGGCAGAATACCGAGCGGGCGAGGTGTTTTCGGGGCCTGAGGAGGGATAGGGTG
Source organism: Gemmatimonadales bacterium (assembly GCA_011772755.1). GTDB lineage: Bacteria > Gemmatimonadota > Gemmatimonadetes > Gemmatimonadales > GWC2-71-9 > WVYX01. The sequence goes on along the minus strand of WVYX01000027.1, from coordinate 867 downwards.
TCAAGAAGACCGTGTGCAGTTGTGACGGGTGCGAGCCGAGGCATTGGACGCGCCATCGCAATAGGACTGGCGGAAGCGGGCTACGACATCGTGGCCAACGCGAGATCGTACAATCCAGATGATCTCAGTCGCGGCCTAGCGGAGACAGGTGAGCGGGTGATGGAACTCGGTGCGGCGTTTCATCCGGCGGCGGCAGATATCGCCGATCTCACAACACACGAGCGCTTGCTCCGCTCGGCCATCGATCGGTTCAGCGGGGTCGACCTGCTCGTGAACAACGCGGGAATTGGCACGCGAGTCGACTTCCTTGAGACTACTCCGGAGAACCTCGACCGGGTCGTCGGCGTGAATCTGCGCGGCGCGTTCTTCCTGACCCAGTGCTTCGCGCGGCATATGGTGGAGCGTGCCGAACGGGGAGAGGCCATCCGGCCTGCCATCGTATTCATCACGTCGATCTCGGCAGACACATCTTCACCGACGCGCGCGGAGTACTGCGTGTCCAAAGCCGGGCTCAGTCAACTGGCACAGATCTGCGCGCACAGGCTGGCACAGCATGGCGTCAATGTCTATGAGGTTCGCCCGGGCATTATCGAGACGGACATGACAGCTCCCGTGAAACAGCGTTACGACGCACTCATTGATGAAGGTGTGGTGCCGCAGCGAAGATGGGGTACGCCGCGGGATGTCGCACGGGCGGTTGCGGCGCTTGCGCGCGGTGATTTTGAGTACTCCACGGGCGGTGTCTTCGAGGTGAGCGGCGGCATGAACATCAAGCGCCTCTGAGGGAGAGCGACCGGAGGATGAGGTGAACAAGTCGCCCGAGATCTGGAAACTGCTTCAGCAGCATCGCTTGATCGGGCTACTCAA
>WVYX01000130.1:9713-12722 GCA_011772755.1 Gemmatimonadales bacterium | reverse complement strand
GCTCGGCTACGACGGCTTCGGCGCCGAGGTCAGCCTCAGGAAGCGAGACCTCCGGCCGTGGCCCGGCGTCGAGTCCGCCGAAGACGGCACCGCACGGAGGGACTGCTCGGCGCGTGTGCTGTGCAATGAACCTCTGACACACCACCGTAGTCGCCCGGCACCCACACCGCTTCAACGCACGACCCGCTCCCACCCGATGCGGCGGAGTAGTAAGACGACCCCGCCCGCGCACGCGACGGCACCGCTGAGCACCAACATCCCCTTGCCATACGATCCGAACAGGATGAGTCCGATCGCGGGGAGCGTGCAGTAGACGATCCCCGCGGCGAGCAGTGCGGCAACCACTGAGAGCCCCAGGTGTCCGTCGCCTCGCACCTCCGGGAGGGTCCTGGCGATCGGTCGCCAGCCGGGCCCGGCGGGCCGCACCTTGCGGTAGAACGCTCGGAGGGTGGACTCGCCCTCGGGAGGTGTGAGGTAGGTGGCCGTGAGCCAGGCCGCGATCGTCAGCGCCGCGACAACGGCCAGTCGATACTCGATGGCCTCGACGAATCCACTCACGATGATGAACCCAATGAGCGACGCCACCATCGCCACGATCTCGGACCAGGCATTGAGGCGCCACCAAAACCACCGCAGCATGAACACCGCGCCGGTCCCCGCGCCGAGGGCGGCCAACAGCTTCCATGCTTCGTCGACCGAGATGTCGCGCATCAGCCACGCCGCGGCACTTCCCACTGCGAGCACGAGGATCGACGCCGCTCGCGAGACGCGGGTGAGGTGCCGGTCGTCGGCCTCCGGGCGGACGAACCGACGGTAGAAGTCGTTAACGAGGTAGGACGCGCCCCAGTTCATCTGCGTGGAGATGGTGGACATGAAGGCGGCGAAGAACGCGACCAGGATGAGGCCGCGGATGCCCGCGGGAGCGAGGTCCCGGATCACGCTGGGGTAGCCGACGCCCGGGTTGTCCATGGTGCGGAGATCCGGGTAGAGGGCGAGGGCGGCGAAGGCCACCAGCAGCCACGGCCACGGTCGCACGCAGTAGTGCGCGATCTGGAACCAGAGCGTTGCCAGTACCGAGTGCCGCTCGTCCTTGGCGGAAGCCATGCGCTGTACGACGTAGCCACCGCCACCGGGCTCGGCGCCAGGATACCACGACGCCCACCACTGGACGAAGAGCATGACCAGGAAGATCCCGATCGGCATCCACGGGTCCACCGCTGAGAAATCGGGCAGGTAGCGAAACGCGTCGTCGCCCTCGGGGAAGCTCGCCACCACACGCGCTCGCATGGCGCCGAGTCCGCCTAGATGGTCCACGGCGATCACGGCAAGCGCCACCGAGCCCACCATTGCCAGGATGAACTGCAAGAAATCGGTGATGGCGACGCCCCAGAGTCCCGAGGCAGTGGCGTACACACCGACCACGCCAAGCAGTGTCACGATAAGGATCCACTCATTGCCGCCCGCACCGGCTGCACGCCCGGCGAAGATGGTTTGCTGGAGGACCGTGACCATCGCGCCCGTCACCCACCCGATGATGATCGAGTTCACTAGGAGCGCGATGTAGATCGCGCGGAAACCGCGGAGGAATGCCGCAGGCTTCCCGCCGTAGCGGAGTTCCACCAGCTCCACGTCGGTCAGGACCTCGGCGCGGCGCCACAGCCGGGCGTAGAGGAATACCGTGAGCATCCCGCCCAGGGCGAACGACCACCAGAACCAGTTACCGGCGAGTCCGTGACGTGCGACCAGCCCCGTGACGGCGAGCGGCGTGTCGGCGGCGAAGGTGGTGGCCACCATGGAGGTGCCGGCGATCCACCAGGGCAGCGAGCGGCCTGAGAGGAAGAACGAGCTGAGGTCGCGGCCCGCGCGTTTGCGAAAGAATAGACCGATCGCCAACGCGATGGCGAGGTAGCCGACGATTACAAGCCAGTCGAAGCCGGTCAGTTCCACGATTGGATAGCCACGGTCTGGAGGCGCTGCATGAAGCGACCTACGGGGACAGCCCGTCGACCACCGCGCGGAGCGCGCTGATGTGCTCCGGCGTGGTGCCGCAGCAGCCGCCGATGATGGACACCCCTGTGGTGAGCAACTCTCTTGCACGGTCCGCCATGAACCTGGGTGTCTCGTGGTAAACAGTCTTGCTACCACGCGTTCGCGGCATGCCGGCGTTAGGCTGGATGATGAGTGGAAGCTTGCTGCAGCTACGAAACGCCTTGGCGATCTCGATCATGTTCTCGGTGCCGTTGCCGCAGTTGGACCCGACTGCATCGGCGCCGGCCTCCCGGAGTCCCAGGGCGGCCGCCTCAACGCTCACCCCCATGATGGTGTAGAACCCCCGTGGCGTAGCGTCGAAGGTCATGGTGGCCATGACCGGGGTCGCCGGTGAGAAGTCCTTGGCCGCGCGGACGGCCAGTTTCGCCTCCTCGAGATCGACCATGGTCTCGACAAACACGCAGTCGACCCCGGCTGCTATGAGACACTCCATCTGCACCCGAAAACTGTCGTACACGTCTGCGGGATCGCTTTCGCCGTAGGGCTTGAGCAGCATGCCGCTGGGTCCGCAACTGCCGGCTACATAGGCCCGGTCGCCTGCTGCGTTGCGCACCGCTCGAACGGCCTCGCGGTTGATCGCCTCCGTCTGGGCCTCCAGGCCGTAGCGAGCGAGCCTCAAGGGAGATGCGCCGAACGTGTTCGTCTCGATTATGTCAGCGCCCGCATCCAGATAGAGCTGGGCGATTTCCTCCAGTAGCGTGGGGAGCGAAAGGGTGACCGACTCGGGACACTGGCCCGGATTGAGCCCTCTGTCGATCAGCATGGTCCCGATGGCGCCGTCGGCGATGAGAAGCTCCCTGGATGCCAGGCGCGGGGCGAGCGGTTTCATGTCAGTCCTGGCTCGCCAGACGTCTCATGACGTCCACCGCATTGGCAGCGTCATAGCCGTATGCATCGGCACCGATTTCGCGGGCGAACTCCTCGGTCACCGGCGCACCACCGACAACGGTCTTGATTCGG
>WVYX01000130.1:8092-9685 GCA_011772755.1 Gemmatimonadales bacterium | reverse complement strand
CCGATGACCGGGGCATTGTGTTCCACGGCTGTCTTCACCATCTGCTCGGGCGGCACGTCGTGCCCCAGATCGATGACCTCGAACCCCGCGCCGCTCAACATGATGGCGACCAGGTTCTTGCCGATGTCGTGCAGGTCGCCTCGCACAGACCCAAGGACGATCTTGCCGATCGAGGGAATTCCCTCGGTTATCAGGAGCGGCCGCAGTTGATCCACGCCGGCGGTCATGGCCCTTGCCGCCATGAGAACTTCGGGAAGGAACATCTCGTGGGCCTTGAACCGTTGGCCAACAATGGCCATGCCAGCTATGAGCCCGTCGTCGAGGATCTCCTTGGGCGGGGTTCCGTGCTGGATCAGCTGCTGTGTGAGTGCCACCACCCGCTCGTCAGCACCACTAACGACGGCGTCCTTGGTCTCAGCTAGTACACTCATGTCGCGTCTCCCCACCACTCAATGCACCTTCACCCTGCAGACAGAGCGCGTAGTCTCTCTCGGCAGCTGCGCGTCTCACATCGGCTGCAAACCGGATAGGTGAGTGGGAATCTGTGGATCTGTCTGGGGCCCGCGATGATCACGCCCGACACGGATTTGAGCGGCTGCATGAGGCAACTGTCCGTCAGCGTCACCCCTATCTGCTCCGGACGCAAGTATCGAAACAGCTTCTTCTGCCCTGTGACATCCCACCCGCAGTACCCCGGGCTGTACCGCAACGCGGCTCCACTCCGGGGGCTCCACCCCCGGTCGTGCAGCATCTCGCCATAACGGCGTTGGGCCAACTCGGCCGTTTGGTCTGCAGCCGCCGATGCCATGGCGTCCACCACGCACGCCAGCGCGTAGTCCTTTGTTTCGAAACACCGCGCGATTGCCTGGCCCGTGCGCTCGCCGAGCGTGACGACAAACAGGGCCAGGTGGTCGGCTCGAACGAAGATATCAGCAACCGGGCTGCTCGGGTCGTTCCGGCCCTCGCCACGGTACACCGTCTCGAAGTCTGACTTGGATATCTCGGCCAGGACGCCGTGGGGCAACACCGTGTCAGCCAGGAGCTCAGCCGCAGTGGCGTACAGGCTCTCGGTCTGTTCGGGAACTGCGGTGTCAGCCGGGATCTGCAGGTTCTCGAACACTGCATTCCTGCCTGGGGAGACGTCGGCGGTTGAGAACGTCAGGATCATGGTCACAGATGCTCGTGCGGAAGCGTATCCATGCCGTGGCGCCGCGCCTCGGCCGCCATGAGTCGCGTCAGGTCCGCCCTGACGTCATCGGGCAAGGGCGACGCTTCGTGTTGGGCCACGAGCGTCTCCACCTCAGCATGCGCCCGTGCACCAAGGGTACGGCTGCCTTCCTCCTGCCACCGCGAGCGGTTGGCCCGATCGATGGCGGCCCCTGGGAAGTAGTGCTCCTCCCTTAGATATCGGCGCGTGTGCTCGGAGATCAACAGGTGCTGCTCCTTGAGCAGTTCTTCGAACCGGGGCAGGGCCGGGAAGTCTTCCCTCGGCTCGATACCTTGGACCAGCCGCAAGGCCATGCCGCAAATCTCGTTGTCCAGCACCAGCTTCTCGAGGCTGAAGCAGCTCTCGAAGTCGAGCATGCCTGGGCC
>WVYX01000130.1:0-8085 GCA_011772755.1 Gemmatimonadales bacterium | reverse complement strand
GCCTGCGCGTCGAGCAGCTTGGCGTCGCTCAGCCCCATGTATGCCTGGGTCGGCAGTTCCAGGTACTTGCCGATCTCGTTGTAGGCGCAATCGATCATCATCGTTTCCACAGCGCCCATTGGCGTCGTCTCGTAGCGAACGTCGAACACCGCGGGCGATCCCCCGTACAACGCCGGTGTGCCTGGGTTGGTGAGCTGGCTGAGCACGATGCCGCTCAAGGTCTCGGCGGTGTGCTGCACCAGGCTGCCCACCAGCGTGACTGGAGCCACGAATCCCGACAGCGGCATCGAAATGTACTCCACCGGGATGGAATACCTGGCGCAATCCACGAGGTTCTGGGACGTGACGTCACTCCATCTGAGGGGGGCGGTTGGGCAGCAGGAGAACACCGTAAGGGGCTTTGCCTGCAGCGCCTCCTCTGACCCGCGAACGGCAAGTTGGAGGTCCCTCATGATGTTGAACGCGTCGACGGTGAATGCCCCCGTGACGACCGGCTTCTCGCAGAACATGAGGCTGAGATACAGCCGGTAGCTGTCCGATATGTTCTGATGGACGTCACTGGGAATCAGCGCCGTACTTTGGAAGGCGACGTTGCCGAGCTGAGCGATGACTTTCGCGTAGTGGACGTAGTCCGCCGTAGTGGGCGAGCGCACGGTGTGGGTGTCGTGGTCGAGGACGCGTATGGCGGCGGATCCGGGCGTGAAGTGCACGTGTTGACCCGAGAGCTCGTAGGCGTTGTGGCCCAGCGCGTCGTACAGCTTGAAGCCGCGAGGAGCGGTGCTCAGCGCCTTGTCGATGATTTCGTCGGACAGGAAAGCGCGGTGCGAGTCGACACGTACCTCCGCACCGTGATCCGAGAGCATCGAGAGGATACCGGGGTTGTGGATCTCCACGCCCAACCTGCACAGGAGGGTCCGTGCTTCCGATACGATGCGCTCTACCAGATCATCGCCTAGGAACCTGACACCCGGTCTCATTCGTAGATCCCTCCGAGGCAACTAGGTCACCCGCGGTGAGAAAGCGCCAGCACCTACGGCGGTAGCATGATGCAAAATAGCTAAACGCTCGTCAGCCTGATATGATGGCTTCGGCAGCAGTACGCCAGGCAGCCTGGCTCTGGCACGGCGTACTCCCTATGCTTCTTGTGCTTTTAGGGGGACACCATCGCACATGCTCGACGTGCTTGACCGCTTCAAAGTCGCGCTTGCCGACCGCTACATCGTCGAGCAGGAATTGGGTCGTGGCGGGATGGCTGTTGTTTTCCTCGCCCGGGATCTCAAGCACGACCGGCCCATTGCCTTGAAGGTGCTGCGTCCCGAGCTGACCCCCTTCCTCGGCGGCGAGCGCTTCGTCCGCGAGATCGACATTGCGGCCAAGCTCAGTCATCCGCACATCGTGCCCGTGTACGATTCGGGGCAGGCCGAGGGCCTGCTCTACTTCACCATGCCGTATGTAGAGGGTGAGTCTCTGCGGGCGCGACTCGGCCGTGAGGGACGGCTGCCGCTGGGGGAGGCGCAACGGATCGCCCGGGAGGTGGCGGCGGCGCTGAGTTACGCCCACAGCCGTGGCATCATCCACCGGGACATCAAGCCCGAGAACATCCTCCTGTCGGGCGGCGAGGCGGTGGTGGCCGACTTTGGCATCGCCCGAGCCATCGATGCGGCGGGGGGTACTGATCTGACGGGTTCGGGCCTCCCCCTGGGGACCATGGGATACATGAGTCCCGAGCACGCCGCGGGGAGCCGTGACCTCGACCCCCGGAGCGACGTCTACAGCCTTGGCTGCGTGCTATACGAGATGCTGGTGGGTGAGCCGCCCCGGCGCGTGCTGGACCGGGAGTCGGTCACGACGGGACGCATCGCCGACGCGTCCGCCGAGGAGCGGACCCAACTCGATAGCCTGCCCGATCCGGTGGAGCGAATCCTGGTCAAAGCGCTGGCCCCGCGGCCCGACGATCGCTTCACCACTGCGGAGGAGCTAGCCGTGGCGCTCACGGCCCCCACCCGTGCCGTTGCAGCGACACCCCGCCGAAGGGCGCAGCGGGCCGCCGTGGTGGTGGTCGCCGTGCTGGCAGTGGTGATCGTCGCTTCACTAGCGCTCCGGGCGCCGGCCGGACCGGAGCCCGATCCCAACGTTCTCGCCGTGGTGCCGTTCGACGTGCTGGGCCCCGATCTGCAGACCTGGAGCGAGGGTCTGGTGGACATGCTGTCGGCCAGCCTGGACGGCGCGGGTCCGCTGCGAACCGTCTCCCCCTCTGTGGTCATCAAGCGCTGGACCGGGCGTGCCGATCCTGCCTCGGCCACGGCATTTGGTGCGGATGTGGGCGCAGGGTTGGTCATGTTCGGGCGACTGGTAGGAGCTGGGGAGGATTCAGTCCGCCTGTCGGCCACGCTCCATGACGTGGTGACCGATGCGGCCGTTGCGGAATTCGAGCTACGGGATCGGGTCGATCGCATCGACCGCCTGGCTGACTCCCTAGCAGTGCGGGCCATGATCGATCTCGGCCGAAGCAGGCCCTTGGGGACCTGGCAGCTCTCATCCCTCGGCTCCTCGTCGCCCGTGGCGCTCAAAGCGTTCCTCCAGGGCGAGCAGCACTATCGCCGGTTCGATCTGGACTCGGCCCAGTGGTATTACGAGCGAGCCATAGAGTTGGACACCGCCTTCGGGCTGGCACACAGTCGCCGAGCCATCACCCTCGGGTGGAGCTTGCGGGGCGATCCGGATATCACCCCCTCCCAGCTCCGAGCGGGTGCGTTGAATCACCGTCTCGCCCGCAGGGAGAGCCTGCAACTGGTGGTCGACTCTATCGACGGTGCCCTGGCCACGTTCATCGGCGACTCCGTAGGGTGGTCGCTGTTTCGGCGACTGTTAGCCACGGTGGAGTACGCCGTTCGGGAGTATCCCCTGGATCCCTATGCCTGGTACCAGCTTGGCGAGACGCGGTACCACCGGGGTGCCTACGTCGGCTTGACGATGGAGGAGACTCGAGAAGCCTTTGCCCGCGCCGTGGCGCTGGACTCGGCCTTCGTGCCAGCCTACCGCCATCTGTACGAGCTTACCCTGCTCCTGGATGGGCCCGCCGAGGCGCTGCGACTCATGGATGCGAACTTGGCGCTGGCGGACTCCAGCGTGTACACGGACGCGCTGCGGGTGTCCCGTGCCTTCGTGGAATTGGGCAGCGCCGCAAACGAGGAAGTGCGAGATCTCGTCGACGTACTCGCCGAGGAGGGCCTGTACCAGGCGTGGTACGATCTCAAGTGGTGGCCGGATTCCGCTGAGTCAGCACTGCGGGTCGCCCGGGCGTGGGTGGCGTCACCGGATTCCGCCACGGGCCGGACGGCGCTCGCGAATTCGTTGTCGTTTCGGGGCCGCCTGCGTGAGGCCAGGGACGTGCTTGGCCTCGACGATCTCATAAGGTTCGCCAGTGCCAGCCGGCTGGGACTGGTTCCCCGAGACACAGCGGCTCAGGTGTTCAGCGCAGCGCTGCGAGACCGCAACTGGCTCGGCATGTATCAGGCGCTCCCGTTCTGGTTGGACGAGGGAGACAGCTTCTCGCTGGGCGAAGCGGCAGGGTGGTGGGACTCGTTGACTGTGGAAGGCCCCGAGCCTGTGAGACCCAGAGCGGGGAACGCTGCCGGGCTCGCTCGCTCCTACCTTGCCGTGGTGCGGGGCGACACGGCGGAAGCGCTCAGGGGACTCTCGAAGGTCCGCCAGTGGCCTGGCTGCTTCATTTGCTATCACGCTGCATTCACGCGCGCCCGGCTGCTGGTGCGATTGGGGCGAGACCGGGAGGCGGCGACGCTGTTGGATCGGATGCCGTTTCCTGCCGACATGGGGCCCCACGCCGAAGTGGTGGTTGCGGCACTGGAGAGGGGTCGCGTGCATGAGCGCTTGGGGAACCGCGCCGAGGCAGCCCAGGCGTATTCCTTCGTTGGTGATGCGTGGCGCAACGCTGATCCCGAACTGCAGCCCATCGTCGAAGAGGCCCGTGCGGCGCTAGCACGACTGACCGTGGAGTTCCGGCGCTGAATCCGGCCACGGGACATCGGGCAAGCCCCTTTCCATCACGTGGCTCCGTCGCTAGCCACGACACGCCGGCATGACGGACCCTGCACAAGCCTCCCTCGTAAGCGGCTTCGACCTGCTCGCGGTTCTCGTGTCCGTGGCGGCTATCGCCGCGTGGCTCAACCACCGATTCGTGCGCCTGCCCATGACCATCGGGGTAATGGTGATCGCCCTGGTGGGCTCCGTGGTGCTGGTGCTCCTGGGTCGGGCGGGGTTCGGCATGGCAGAGATCCTGGAGCAGATGGTGGCTGCGGTGGACTTCGATGCCACGCTGCTCAACGGAATGCTGGGCGCGCTGCTCTTCGCCGGTGCCCTCCATCTCGATATCAACGACATCGCCCAGCACAAACGCCTCATCGGTCTGCTTGCCACAGCGGGGGTGTTGGCATCCACTGCCATCGTCGGCCTCGTGAGCTGGCAGCTGTTTCGCTGGCTCGATCTCGACGTGCCGCTGATCTACTGCCTGCTGTTCGGTGCGTTGATCTCCCCAACCGACCCTATCGCGGTGGGTGCTATCCTCACCAAGGTCGGCGTCCCGCACTCGCTGCGGATGAAGATCGCTGGTGAATCCCTGTTCAACGACGGGGTCGGCGTGGTTTTGTTCCTGGTAATCCTTGGCATCGCCACCGGGGGTCACGAGGTGGGTATCGGTGAAGTGGGAGAGCTCTTCCTGGTGGAAGCAGTTGGCGGGCTGGCCTACGGTGGTGTGATTGGTTGGGTGGTCTACCGCATCTTGAAGAGCGTGGACAACTACCAGGTAGAGATCCTGCTCACCTTGGGGCTGGTGACCGGCGGCTATGCCTTGGCGCGGCTCTTCCATGTTTCCGGCCCCTTGGCCATGGTGGTGGCCGGGCTTCTCGTCGGGAACCGGGGCCGGGCCTTCGCCATGTCGGATCGTACCCGGGACCGACTCGATGCGTTCTGGGAGCTGGTGGATGAGTTTCTGAATGCCGTCCTATTCGTCTTGATTGGGATCGAGGTGGTCGTCCTGCAGTTCCGCGGGGCTTTCTTGTTGGCTGCGTTGCTCACCATCCCGCTGGTGGTGGGCGCCCGGTTCGTGAGCGTGGGGTCGACGGTGCAGGCGCTCACCTGGTTTCGCAGCTTCAGCCCCCACGCAATCAAGATCCTCACTTGGAGCGGGCTGCGAGGCGGGATCTCCGTCGCTCTGGCCCTTTCGTTGCCGGCAGGCCCGGAGCGCGGCCTGATCGTCACGGTCACCTACATCGTGGTGTGCTTCTCTATCGTGGTGCAGGGGCTGACGGTGGGGCCTCTCATCCGGCGGCTCTATCGGGGTCTGCCCGCCGCAGCGCCTGCCGAGTGAGCGTCATGGGATGGGACGAGCACGTCTTAGCCGGTGGTTCTACCGGGGTGTAACTTCTTGTGTAGCCATTCTGTCACACGAGCACACGAGGTGCCGCACCATGGGCTATCGCAGATTCACCGATCGCGAGGGCAACGTGTGGGAGGTCAGGGATCGCTCGAAGCGGGAATGGCAACTAGAGCCGGTGCGGGGGAATCCTAAGCCACCGGTGACCGCCTCCGCGCCGGGGTACGAGAGCGATCCGTTCGAGCTGAGCATTGAGGAGCTCCAGCGGCTCCTCGACTCGGCCCAGCCGGCACCGTCCCGGCCGCGGAAGTCGCCGTTTCGGGACTAGGGACCTAGCGAAGCAGGGGCAAGGGTCTCCCGCTACTCTTCCGCCAGGTACTCCGCCGGCACCTCATCCGCCAGCCACACCTCCTCGTTTCCCTCATAGAAAGGCACCCCATCCCGGTGCGCTTGGCCGGCGTGGACCACCAGCACTATTGGTTGCGGCGACTTTCGCTTGCCCACCTCCTGCGCCGCTCGAACGCTGGTGGACAGGTGCACGTGATGGCGGCCCATCGGCTGTAACCCCTCGCGCCGTATGTCCTCGAGGGTCTCGGGCGCGGTGCCGTGATAGAGTAACTCGGGTGGTTGGCTGGAGTGTTTGAGCAGCAGGGCCGGCAGCGAATGTCCGTAGAGCGCCCGGATGCGGTCGCCGGCAATCTCGAAGCGCCGCTTGGGCGAACGGGCGATCATGGTTTCGAGATCCGCCAAGGTGAGCCGGCGCCAGGCCCGCCGCCTTCTCTTGAGGGCCTCGAGGAGCTGGCCCACCGGTACCCAGCCTTCTTCGTCAACCTCCAGCTCGTACTGCGAGGGGGCATGCCGCAGCGCGTGAGCCACGGTGCGGCTCAGGCGCTCGAGCTGGAGCCGGTTCGTGGAAGTGCCTTCGTTCCTCATGCTGATGCCAGCCGAAGACTCGTTGTGTGGCTCAAGTATTCGTGCTCACTAGCTTATTACACCTCACCCCCCGAACCTCACAAGGGATAAAGGGATAAGAGAAAAGCCCGTAACCGTGTCAGCCCCCGGTGTTTCTTCGAACCGGCCTAACTCATCGTTCTCGCTAAATCCGACACCAAGCCTAGCCTTTTCTGGCACTCCGTGTGGGATCGGCACCGGCTCGATCATGAGCCGAATGTCCCATCACCGGCACCCGATGCCCCGAAAAGGGCCTGGCGGGTTGCTCGACAATAGGGGATCATGACAGCACGCACGTGCTCAATCGCGGGGCACTCGGCGTTGTCAGTCCGGCGGGCCGGCTGTAGCCGGGGCACGCGCGCTCGTGCCGCGTACGTGCCGTTACGCGGGATGCGGGTTACGCCTGGTTGCACGCTGTCTTTTGCGCGTCTTACGGCTGGCTGAGTGGCCTTGGAAATCGTAGCTTGGTCAGTGGTTGTCGTCCCTCGAGGCCGGACCCGCTGGCGACTGGAGTGCGCAGTTACGGTGCAGTGTTCGGGGAGGGATGGCTCAGTCTACTATGAGTTAGGTAGCGCCGTATGCGACAGCCGTCCCTCCAATCAACGTGCACCGTTTTGGCGTTCGCTTTGCTGGGTGCGTGTGCTCCTCAACCCGAGGATGACACCGCGAGCACCGTCGTCGAATCTCAGCAGATGGCGCAATCTGCCCCACAACCCCCTCACGCTCCGCAGTCGGCGCGAGCAGACTCTGGCCCTGTGCCAATCCATGACGCAGATCGCGCTGCCTCCACTATCACGCACGTGCGGGACTCCAACGGCCTGACCATACCTCACCTTCTCAATTCACGCTGGCTCACCGCCGAACTCCGTCATGGCCAGGGGTTCCAACTGGTCCTTCTCGAACGAGACAGCCTGTGGTGGTGCAATGGCGAGATCGGGTGGTGTCATGTGTTGACGCTGCACGGTTGGCTCCATACTGTGCCATCTGAGAGCGGCCCCAGATGGTCTGTGACAATCCGTGGAGGCGAGCCAGTCGGCTTTCACCCATGGTTGTTCCCCGCGTTCTATCAAGTGCACCATCGTGGCTGCTGCGATGTCGCCGGCGCCGATGAGTTCTTCGATGTGTGGTCGGGCAACAGTGCCTTCCGCTCCACCGTACCGCTGATGCAAATCGACGTTCCCAACACTCGGCTCAAGCGCTACGTGGGCTTCCTCGACACGTGGTCAGCTCTGACGCCCCACGAAGTAGTGCAGAACACTGCGATCGGAGGAGTACTTCAATACGGGCCCGCTAGAGGTCCGGTGCAGCGCGTTGCGGTGGTACATGCGCGCTCTGGCTTTTCGCACTGCTGCCGCATAGGAAACATGGAACTGCGCGGTGAGCCAACTTCACCCGGCCGCCAGCAGATTTCCACTTGGCAAACAGACGAGCTCCGCGGTGCAGCCGCTATTACCGACTTCTGGATCGCACTTGAGTTACTTCCAGACTACGACATGGACTGGATTACAGTACTTGTACCTGTTGAATCGGATCGTCTAGATCTATCCCGCGCAGTAGTTCCAGAGGGACTGACGCTACTCCAGATGCAGGGCGCTACCTAACACGCGCATGAAGCTGTCGAGCGCGACACGTTTAGAAGAGTTTGCGATTGTGCGCCTGGCGTTGATACGAGCACGTTCACCGATACCCGCGGCTGGCGGGCCAACGCTCGCAGCTTATGCGCTGATCCGTTAGGCAGCAAC
>WVYX01000196.1 GCA_011772755.1 Gemmatimonadales bacterium | reverse complement strand
ATGCGCTGGTTAGACTGCGGTCCCCCATCAAAAGGGAGACTGGCGGATCAGTTCCCAAGTACCTGACACCTCCACGGTGATCACAACATCCTGTGGTGTAATGGTCGGAGCAGACGTCACCGTTAAGGCCTCGAGCATCACGCGAGGCGCCCGCGTCTGCAGCTGGCCCGTTCGGAGCTCTAGGAGTGGACCGAGCTTGCCCCCTACCGCTGCGGCCATCACCTCGGCGTCTCGCCGTACACCAGCCACCGCGCGCCGTAGAGCCTCATCCCGCCCTTCGCGTGGTGAGGTGACCCCGTACTCAAGCGGCGATGTCCGGCTGGCACCGGCCGCGATGACGCCGTCAAGCACTGGGCCGAGTTGCCGCAGGTCCTGCACGGTCACCCGCACCAGCGAACTGACGTGGTAGCCGCGACTCTGGTTCCGCTCGAAATCCCAGTCCTGCCGGACACCGTAGCTCGTCGTCGCGATGGAATCGCGCGGCAGCCCGAGCGCGGTCAGCGTGTCCAACACCACCGCGAGATCACGCTGCATGCGGGCGGCCGCGGCCTCCGCCCTGTCTTCCCGCGCCTCGACCGTGATATAGAGGATCGCATACTCTGGCGGGAGATGCACTTCCCCGGTTGCTACCGCTGCAATGACGGCCGGGACCTCTGCCGGGGCTGGAACTTGGGAGAAGCCCGCGGTAGGCAGGAGCGTGATTGCCGAGCACGTCGTCAAGAAGCGTCGGAGCATTGATGTCTCCGCGAAAGAGCTACCGCAGTCTAACTAGTATTATGCCGCGCCCTGAGANNCATACACCGTCGTCACGGGCAATGCTAGCAGTGAGACCGCCACGACGGCTGCTGCAAACAGGTTGTGTGGAAGCTCCATTTGCGCTTTCCCTAGCGACGCTGCCTAACTAGTATTATGCCGCGCCCTGAGACCACGGAACCGCAGAGGAGTAGAGGATAACCCGGAGCCTCCCACGGCATTATGCTGCCCCGCACGCGCCACAACACCTCGCTCCATAATCCCCCGTTTTCGACCACCCGCTAGGCCACATCGGGGGCATGGGGTGCCGTTTTTGGGACATTCGTTGGGCTGAATCAGACCTGCGCCGGGCTCGGTCCAGCGCAATCGCACTGCGGGCACGGGGTTGGCGCCTGGTGCAGCCT
>WVYX01000067.1 GCA_011772755.1 Gemmatimonadales bacterium | reverse complement strand
AGCTCGATCTTGCCGCGTATGAGGACGTCGCGCGGCAGCTGGTCGATCGCTTCGGTCTGGAGCTGGCCGCAATCACACTGCGCCAGAGCCACTCGGCATCGGTGAACACCTGGTCGGCGTGTATGTGGGACGGAACGCAGTTCCTGCACAGCAAGTCCTATCGCGTCGAGCTGGTCGACCGGGTCGGGGGAGGAGACGCGTTCGCCGCTGGGTTGATACGCGGGTTGCTCGTCGGTATGAGTCACAGCGAGGCATTGGAGTTTGGGGTGGCGGCCTCGTGCCTGAAGCAGACCATGATGGGCGACTTCGCCCTCGTGTCGATCGCCGAGGTAGAGGCATTGATGGGGGGGAGTGGCGCGGGACGGATCAAGCGGTGAGCGACGCGAGCCATGGGGAGGTTTCGGCCGCTAGGCTCGCCGGCCAGGCGGAGTGCGCACACAATCAGACCACGGTGGCCATGACAGCTGGAACACCGCCGGACGGAGCTGTTGCGAAGCCAAGAGCAACCAACTGAAGGGCGAACGTTCAGACCGAGGCGACGGAGGCGACGATGGCAAAGGACCAATCCACGGTTTCTCGCAGGGATTTCATCAAGACGACCGGTGGCGCCGTTGCGGCCTCAGTGGTGGCAGCGTCCCCCTCGACGGATCCACCGTTTCTGTCGCACTTCAGACGTCCACCCAAGATGCGCTATGCCCTCGTCGGGACAGGCATCCGGGGCATCAACATGTGGGGCCGCGACGTCGCACGGGAGTACTCTGACTACGTGGACTTCGTTGGCTTGTGTGACATCAATCCGGGCCGTCTCGCCTTTGGCAAGGACTACATCGGTGTCGACTGCCCGACATTCACCGATTTCTCGGAGATGATGCGACAGACCCGTCCCGACACGTTGTGCGTCACGACGGTCGATAGCACGCACGATGAGTTCATTGTCGCGGGTATGGAGACGGGCTGCGACATCGTGACCGAGAAACCCCTGACCACCGACGAGTTCAAGTGTCAGGAGATCCTCGATGCCCAGGCACGCACGCGCAAGAACATCATCGTCACGTTCAATTACCGCTACTCGCCGCATCGTACGAAGCTGAAGGAGCTGCTGATGGACGCACGGATTGGCCGGCTCACGTCCGTCGACTTTCACTGGTACCTGGACATCTATCACGGGGCGTCGTACTTCCGCCGATGGCACGGCAAGGAACGCTACGGCGGCACGCTGTTCGTTCACAAGGCGACGCATCACTTTGACCTGCTCAACTGGTGGATAGACTCGGAGCCCGAACAGGTGTTCGCCTACGGCGCGCTGGAGTATTACGGGCACAACAACGCGTTCCGCCACACCAATTGTCGCGGCTGTCCCTACGCCAGTGAGTGTCAGCATTACTGGGACATCACGCAAGACGAGCTGCTGACCCGTCTGTACGTCGACCACGAGCACCACGACGGCTACCTGCGGGACGGGTGCGTGTGGTCCAGCGAGATCGACATCTTCGACAAGATGGCGGCGCAGATCCGGTACGTGAACGGCGTGCAGGTGAGCTACTCGTGCACCACCTACTCACCCTACGAGGGATATCGCATCGCCTTCAACGGCACGAGGGGAAGGATGGAGGCCTGGGTCAAGGAGCGGCAACCGTGGCCGGCGGAAGACTATGACGAGATCCGGGTCACGGACAACTTCGGTGACACCGAGTTGATTCGGGTTGCTCACGCTGGTGGCGGGCACGGTGGGGGCGATACGCGATTGCGGGATCGCATCTTCAAGGACCCAGCGGCGCCGGACCCGTACGGCCATGCTGCCGGCGTGCGGGACGGGGCGATGTCCATTCTGATCGGCGTAGCAGCACGCACCAGCGTGAAGACCGGTGAACCCGTCAACATTGCTTCGTTGACCACGCTCAAGCCGAGCCGTTCGCGGCCGTGACGTCTCATCCCGGTCCGGGGTATGGCACTCCTGTGCGGACACGCGCGGGGTGTTGGCAGGACTGAACGGTACGGAGGTTTAGCTCAGAGCGTCACGCCGGTCTTCCAGATGGCAATGTCGCGGTAGTCGTTGTGCTCGTTCTTGGTCTGCCTGCGGCCGCTCGCGACGTCGATGAGCAGGTCGAAGAGATCTGCCGCCAGCTCCTCCATCTTGGCGGAACCATCCTGCAAGAAGCCGGCGTTGAAGTCGATCCAGCTTGGCTTCCTCTCGTAGAGCGCCGTGTTCGATGAGATCTTGATCGTCGGCACAGGTGAACCCAGGGGCGTACCGCGTCCTGTAGTGAACAGGATGACGGTTGCCCCCGCGGCAACCAGTGCCGTCGTCGAGACGGCGTCATTCCCCGGGGCCTCGAGCAGCGACAGGCCCGGAGTGCGCTTCCGCTCCCCATAGCGGAGCACTTCGGTCACGGTCGCGTTTCCGCCCTTTCTCGTGGCGCCGAGGGCCTTCTCCTCCAGCGTGGTCAAACCACCCTCGAGGTTACCAGGCGAGGGGTTCTCGTAGATGGGGCGACCGTGGGCCACGTAGTACTGCTTGAAGTCATTCACCAAGCGCTCGATATCCCGAAACACCCGCTCGTTGACGGCACGGTTCATCAGCGTCTGTTCTGCGCCGAACATCTCCGGCACTTCTGTGAGTATGGCACCACCAGCCTGGGCCGTGATCCGATCGGCAATTCGTCCCACCAGGGGATTGGCCGTGACACCACTGAAGCTGTCCGAGCCCCCGCACTTGAGCCCCACGATCAAGTCACGTGTGGAGTGTGCAGTGCGACGATCGTGCTGCATCAGGCCGACCAACTCCCCGACGAGTGCCACACCGTGCTCCACGTCGTCGCTCACATCCTGCGAGTTGAAGTGGCGTATCCGAGATCGATCGACGTCACCGGCGACCTGCATGAGACCGTCGATTTGATTGTCCTCGCACCCCAAGCCCAACAGGAGCACTCCGCCGGCATTCGGATGACTGATCATGCCTGCCAGGATGCGCCGTGTGCTCTCCAGGTCGTCGCCCGACTGGCTGCAGCCGTAGGGATGCGCGAACGTGTGAATGCCATCGATGCCCTCGCTGAATTGCTCACGGCAGATTCGGGTAATGCGATCCGCGGAGCGGTTGACACACCCGACGGTGTTCACCACCCACACCTCATTGCGTGTGCCCACGGCACCGTTCGCCCGGCGGTAGCCGTCGAAGGTGCCAGCGCCATCGGTCACCTGAAGCGAAGGCTCCGCTGGCTCATACCGATACGCCAACACTCCCTCCAAGTTGGTCTGCATGGTATGGGTGTGGAGCCAGCATCCCCGCTTGACGGGCCGAGTGACCGTCCCGATCGGGTGTCCGTACTTCACCACGGACGCGCCAGTGTGCAAATCGGTGAGGGCGATCTTGTGGCCGGCCGGCACGTCTTCTTGCACCGAGAGTGCGTGCCCGTCGATCAGCACCTCTGCTCCCTCGGGCACCCGGGCCGTGGTGACCGCGACGTTATCCGATGGATGCAGCTTGAGCAGGTGGGATCCCATTGGTTCGCGCTGTGTCCTCTTCGTGCGCTGCTCGATTGGCCTGGCAGCCCGGAGTGATTTCGCATAATATAGCGCCGGTCGGCCCTTCGGCTGCGACACACAACGCGTCGGGCGGTACTCCCGTTGCCATCCCTTTCACCCCTCTCAGAGGTACCGCAGCATGGGTCACGATTTCCTCGATCTCGCCGGACGCACGGCGGTGGTCATCGGTGGGACGTCCGGGCTGGGACGGGCCATCGCACACGGTCTCGCCCGTGCCGGTGCCGATGTCGTGGCGAGTTCACGTCGTTCCGATCTGGTCGCCTCCACTGCCGATGAAATCGAACAGCTGGAGCGCCGCACCCTTCGGATCACCACGGACGTCCGCGAGGACGACTCGCTGAAGCGTCTGCTCGGGGCGTGCGTCGATGAGTTCCAGCATGTCGACATACTGGTGAACTGCGCCGGCACCACCAAGAAGGTCGCGGCTCTCGAGATGGAGATGACTGACTGGGACAGGATCATCGACGTCAATCTCACCGGGACTCTACGCGGATGCTTGATCTTCGGAGAACACATGCTCGAGCGCGGATGGGGCCGCATCATCAACATTGCCTCACTCGCTTCCTTCGTGGGCCTGTATCAAGTCGTGGCGTATGGCGCGAGCAAGGCAGCCGTCGTCGCGTTGACCAAAGCGCTGGCGGTGGAGTGGGCTCCCCATGGCGTGTGTGTGAACGCCATTGCGCCAGGAGTGTTCCCTACGGGTCTGAACCGAGAACTCCTCGAGGGAACCAAGCGAGGTGAGGAGCTGGTGATGCGCACACCCATGAAGCGATTCGGCGACGTCACCGAGATCGCCGGCGCCGCCGTGTTTCTCGCCTCCGAGGCGGCGAGCTTCGTCACCGGAGAGGTCATCGTCGTGGACGGCGGATTCCTGGCCAGCGGAGTCAATCAATGAATCGCCCGAGCGAGCAGGCCGGGCAGACGCTGGCCGACACGCTCTATCGAGTCCCCCGGCAAGACGGCCTCCATCAGTTGCAGCAACGTGGGGACGGTGCAGCCAGAGAACTGAGCAGCTGGAGGCTGAGACTCCGTGCGTCCGGCACCGCAACGTTCCAGGCGCGAGGCGAAGAGGCCGTGCTGGTGCTGCAAGAAGGTGAAGCGAGAGTCGAGGCCTTGGACTACTCCTGGGACGTGGGCCGCCGTGGCGTGTTCGAGGAACCGGCCACCGCCCTGTACGTACCGCCGGGAGTCGAGCTCACCGTAACGGCGAGCACACCTGCGGAAGCGATCGTCGTCACCGCCCCGGCAGACCCTGGTGGCGAACCGGTGCTGATCGAAGCCCATCAGGTCCATGTCCAGCAACGCGGCACCGGAACCTACCGCCGCGAGGTACATGACATCTTCGTCGCCGATGACATTGCGCAACGGCTCATGGTGGGTGAAACGTTCAATCCCGCCGGCAACTGGAGCAGCTATCCGCCCCACAAGCACGACGGCAGAGACGGGGAACCGCGACTGGAGGAGGTCTATCACTACCGCGTGGATCCACCGCAGGGGTTCGGCCTCCAATCGCTCTATACGGCCGACGGGGAATCAGTCACTCATATGGTGCGCGATGGCGACGCGGTCCTCATTCCCTACGGCTATCACCCGGTTTGTGCGCCGCCCGGGTACCGTCTGTACTACCTGTGGGCCTTGGTCGGGGAGAAGAAAGCCCTTGCCGTGTATGATGATCCGCAGCACAGCTGGATAACGGAGACATGAGTCAGATCGCCGGGGACAGTTGAAAGTGGGGCTGTGATGAAGATAGTCGACGGACGTGTCGTGGTGTGCTCACCCGGGCGAAACTTCGTCACGCTCAAGCTCGTGACGGATAATGGTACGCACGGACTCGGCGACGCGACACTGAACGGTCGGGAACTCGCCGTCGTGAGCTACTTGGAAGATCATGTGTTGCCATTGCTGATCGGGCGGGATCCCCGTCGGATCGAGGACACCTGGCAATACCTCTACAAGGGGGCGTACTGGCGTCGAGGACCGGTAACCATGGCCGCCATTGGGGCGGTCGACATGGCATTATGGGACATTCAGGGGAAGGCGCTGGGCGTTCCCGTCTACCAACTGTTGGGCGGCCCGTCGCGCGACCGGGTGCTGGTTTACGGACACGCAAGTGGTCGCGACATCGATGAGACGCTTCGGGCAGTCGAGCGCTACCGCGAGCTCGGATATCAGGCGATCCGCGTGCAATGCGGCATCCCCGGGCTCGAGGGGACGTATGGTGTCGGGAGAGGAGACCTGTACTACGAGCCCGCCGAACCCGGTCTTCCGCCCGAACGGCGCTGGAGCACCGAACGGTACCTGGACTTCGTACCCGAGTTGTTCGACCGGGTCCGCGCCGAGTTCGGTCCCGAGCCGTTGTTCCTGCACGACGCGCATCATCGACTCACACCGATAGAGGCGGCGCGACTCGGCAAGAGCCTGGAACCGTATCGGTTGTTCTGGTTGGAGGACCCGGTCCCGGCAGAACTCCAGGAAGGCTTTCGGCTGATTCGGCAGCACACGACGACCCCCCTCGCCGTCGGCGAAGTGTTCAACACGGTGTATGACTGCCAGCAACTGATCCACGAGCAGCTCATCGACTACATCCGAACGACGGTCGCGCACGCCGGCGGCATCAGCCACCTCCGCAAGATCGCCAGTCTGGCGGAGTTGTATCAAGTACGAACCGGCTGCCACGGAGCCACGGACTTGAGCCCGGTGTGTCTGGCGGCGGCGCTGCACTTCGACCTGAGCGTGCACAACTTCGGCATCCAGGAGTACATGCGGCACAGCAAAGAGACCGACTTGGTGTTTCCTCACGAGTACACGTTGGAGGGGGGGACGATGCATCCCGGTGACGCACCGGGCCTGGGGGTGGACATCGACGAGGAGCTGGCCGCTCAGTATCCCTACCAACGGGCGTACCTGCCGCTCAATCGAAAACTGGACGGCACCATGCACAGCTGGTAGCGCGCTGCCCACCCGATGAATCGGCACGCGCGTTCGGTCTTGGCTTTGTCTCTCGCGGCAGTCGCGTGTGGGACCGCCGACGACGTGACCGTCGTCAAGCTGGCGCACGGCCTCGATCCGACGCACCCGGTCCACCGCGCGATGCAGTTCTTGGCCGAACGGGTCCGTGAAGAGTCGGGCAGGACGATGCGGATCGACATCTATCCCAGCGAGCAGCTCGGCACGGAACGCCAGGCCCTCGAGCTGCTACAGATCGGCAGCCTGGGTATGACGAAGGTTTCCGCAGCCGTGCTGGAGAACTTCGCGGCTCCGTTCAAGGTGTTGAGCCTGCCATACATCTTCCGCGACGAGACGCATAAGTGGGCAGTTCTGGAGGGTGCCATCGGCCGGGAGATGCTGGACATGGCAGCCCAGTTTCGACTGCGCGGTCTCTGCTTTTACGATGCAGGGAGCAGAAGCTTCTACACCAAAGACCGACCCATCGTGACCCCGCAGGACCTGGAGGGGCTCAAGATCCGCACCCAGGAGAGTGCAACGGCCACGCGAATGGTCACGCTCCTCGGCGGCTCCGCCACGCCGATCGCCTGGGGCGAGCTGTACACGGCCCTGCAACAGGGTGTGGTCGACGGGGCGGAGAACAACCCCCCTTCGTTCCATCTGTCGCGACACTACGAGGTGGCCCGCTATTACTCGCTCAACGAGCACACGGGCGTGCCCGACGTTCTGCTCGTCAGCACGGTCGTGTGGGACGATCTGACCGAGCAGGAACGACAGTGGCTTCAGCACGCCGCCGACGAGTCGGCCCAGTACCAGAAGCTGCTGTGGCAGGAGGCAACGACGGAGGCGCTGCGTATGGTCCAGGCCGACGGCGTCCAGGTCATTCGTCCGGACAAAGCTCCCTTCGTTGATATGCTTGCACCGATGTACGAGACGTACCGGAACGAGCCAGCCGTGTACTCGTTGATTGAACGGATACGAGCAGCAGCTCCGGTAACAGGCGACCAACGTTGAGTCCCGAGTCTCTGCGATGACCACGGTTACGCAGGCAGTCGATCGGGCGTTGGGCTGGGTGCTCGTCGCGCTCATGAGCATCGCAGTCCTCAATGTCCTCTGGCAGGTGTTCACGCGGTTCGTGCTCGCCGATCCCAGCAGGTTCACCGACGAGCTGGCGCGGTATCTCCTGATATGGATCGGACTCCTCGGGGCCAGCTATGCGGTCGGGGGGCACATGCATCTCGCCATCGATCTGCTCCCGTCGAGGCTGACGGGGCGTCGTCGGTTCTATCTGAGCGTGCTGATCGAAGCCAGCGTCTTCCTCGTTGCGCTGTCGGTGCTCGTCATTGGTGGGGTCAGGCTCGTGACACTCACGCTGACGCTGGGCCAGACCTCCGCCGCGCTCCACGTTCCCCTGGGTTACGTCTATGTAGCACTGCCGCTGAGCGGACTCCTGATGATGTTCTTTTCCGTCGGTGCCGTGGGTAGACACTACGCTGAGCTACACGGGTCAACTGAGCCTGCAGTGAAATCGCCGGAGCTGCACTGATGGAATGGGTCGACATCCTCCTGCTGGGCGGCTCACTCGTCGTCCTGTTGGCACTCGGTGTGCCCGTGGCGTTCGCGATTGGCATCTCCACGGTCCTCACCATGCTCTTGAGCATCAAGACCGGACCGGCGCTCACGACCATGGCACAGCGGATCGCAACGGGACTCGACTCGTTCACGCTGTTGGCGATCCCCTTCTTCATTCTTGCCGGACAGTTGATGAATCGGGGCGGGATTGCCCGTCGGCTGATCGACTTCGCCAAAGCGCTGGTGGGCGGCCTTCCAGGCGGGCTGGCGCACGTCAACATCCTTGCGGCCATGCTGTTTGCTGCAATCTCGGGGTCCTCAGTTGCCACGGCGTCGGCGGTGGGAAGCATCATGGGACCGCGCATGGAGGAGGACGGGTACGAGCGGAGCTTCGGAGCAGCCGTCAACATCACGGCGGCGACGACAGGCCTCATCATCCCTCCGAGCAACATCCTCATCGTGTTTTCGCTGGCGAGCGGCGGCGTGTCGATCACGGCGCTGTTTCTGGCGGGATATCTACCTGGGATACTCGTGGGACTCTCACTGATGCTGGTAGCCGCCGTGCTGGCCACACAGAGGAAGTACCCTGTGGGGCGTCGCACGAGCGGGCGGGAGGTCGTCAAGCGATTTCTTGCAGCACTGCCCAGCCTGCTGATGCTGGTGGTGGTCATGGGCGGCATCGTGTCCGGCGTGTTCACCGCGACGGAAGCCGCCGCGGTCGCCGTCCTCTACGCCCTCGTTCTTGCCTTGATCTACAAGGAGATCACACTCGACGACCTTCCCCAGATCCTCCTGAGCACGTCAGCCACGACTGCCGTCGTGCTGTTGCTCGTAGGCACGTCAATCGGCATGTCATGGATTCTGGCATACGAGAACATCCCCCAGAACGTGAGTCTCGCCCTGGTCGGCCTCACCGAAAGCAAGATCCTGATCTTGCTCATCATCAACGCGATTCTCCTGGCGGTCGGGGTGTTCATGGACATCACTCCTGCCGTGCTGATCTTCACTCCCGTCTTCTCGCCGATCATGGCGCAGCTCGGCGTGGACCCGACGCATTTCGGCATCATCATGGTGCTCAACCTGTGCATCGGCTTGTGCACACCGCCCGTGGGAACGGTGCTGTTCGTGGGTGTCGGCGTAGCGCAGACATCGATCACGCGCGTGGTACGACCGCTCTTGCCCCTCTACATCGCGATGATCGCTGCACTCATGATCGTGACCTACGTGCCCGGCCTGAGCTTATGGTTGCCGCGTCTGTTCGGAGCGCAGTGAGCGGTTCCCCTCCCCTCCCCTCCCCCGGCGCGACAGCAGCATTCTCGATGGAGCGGAGATCTTCTACTCGAGCACGTGCGCCCGCTTTCGCGTTCGTGGTCGGGCCGACGCGCTTGTCTTACGCCAGCCCTCGCCTGCGGCTCGGGCCAGTCCGGTCAAGTCCCGCCGGCCGGAAGAATGTGGTAGCTGGTTGAGCAGTCGTCGATCGGGGCGACCTTCGGCGTCAGCCGCTACGCCGGCCTGCCGTTGAAGCCGGTCGGTGTCCTCCCAGGCCGAGGCAGTCGTAGCGCTGGACTTCCAGCGTCCCGGCGGAGCGCGAGTGCGTCGCAGGTGGTCGAGGATGCGGTCGATCTGCTGGGGTCCGG
>WVYX01000059.1 GCA_011772755.1 Gemmatimonadales bacterium | reverse complement strand
CGGCGGCTCACCATGGCCCAGGAGCAATACCAGCTCGGTACCATCGGGTTCACCGATTTCCAGCAGATCGTGACCCAAGCTGCCCAGGACGAGCGGCGAGCGTTGTCGGCCGAAGCGGAGTATGCCCGGGCTCTCGTGACCCTCGAGGAACTAGTGGCCGAACGGGTGCGACCGTGATCCGCTGCCCGGCGGTTCCCGGCTGCCCCACACCTCATCCCGGGCGGTCCTGCACCCCGCCCAGCATCACCCCGGCGGTCCGGCGGTACGCGTGTACCATCGGCAGCAGCCGATCCGCCGATCCGTCGACATAATGTCCATTCCCGGTCGCTCCGTCCGCCGTCCCGTCGCCGTGGGCATGCTGTTCCTGGCCATCGCGTTCCTCGGCGTCATCTCGTTCGTGCGCATCCCCATCGACCTGCTGCCCGACGTGGCGTACCCGCGGCTGGTGGTCTACACCCAGTATCCCGATGTGGGGCCGGCCGAGGTCGAGCGCTTCGTCTCGGAGCCAATTGAACGCAATGTGAGTCGAGTTCCGGGGGTCGAGCGCGTCGAGAGTGTGTCCCGGGAGGGAATCTCTCTGGTGAGCCTCCGGTTTTCCTGGGGCACGGACATGGATTTCGCCGCGCTCAACGTCCGAGAGCAGCTGGACAACCTGCGCGATGCTCTGCCTGAGCTCGCCTCACGTTCCATCGTACTGCGCACCGATCCCAATTCCGAGCCGATCATGGCACTGTCGGTTGCAGGCAGTGCGGACTTGGCGGCCCTCAAGGATCTGGCCGAGTCGGTGTTCAAACGTCGACTGGAGCAGATCGACGGCATCGCCGAGGCAGCGTTGGCGGGCGGGCTCGAGCGGGAGATTCACGTGGAGGTGGACCCGCAGCTGCTCGAGACCTATGGGTTCACGGTCCAGCACATCCTCAGCGCTCTGGAGGCCGCGAACCAGAGTGCGCCCGGCGGCACCATTCTCCGGGGCCGCTACCGCTACGCGCTCCGTACCCTCGGTGAGTTCCAGACCGTGGAGGAAATCGAGCGGGTGCCTCTGGGGCGGAGTCCGACAGACACGACGAGTGCCGGCAACCTGGTCATGCTGCGTGACGTGGCCACGGTGGAGGACGGTTTCAAGGATCGCGAATCTCTGGCCCGCTACAACAGCGAGGAATCTGTCGGGCTCCTCCTCTTCAAGGAGTCAGGCGCTAACACGGTCAGGGTGGCGGAACGGGTGAACGAGGTGCTCGATCAGCTTCGTGCCCAGTATCCCGACGTCCGCCTCGACGTGGCGATGAGTCAGGCGGGGTTCATAACCGAGGCGATCGCCAACGTGGTGCAGGCACTGGTGTTCGGAGGCATCCTCGCCTTCCTCGTGCTCTTCCTCTTCTTGCGGGATGCCCGCTATCCGGTGGCGGTGGCACTGGCCATTCCCATCTCGGTGGTGGCGACGTTCTCACTCCTGGACCTGGCCGGCGTGTCCTTGAACATCATGAGTTTGGGTGGCCTGGCCTTGGGTGTGGGCATGCTGGTTGACAATTCGATCGTCGTGCTGGAGAACATCTTCCGACATCGGGAGCTGGGAACCAGTGCCGATGCTTCGGCGGTGCGAGGGGCTGAGGAGGTGCAAGGGGCTATCACGGCTTCGACGCTGACCACCATCAGCGTGTTCGGACCGATCATCTATGTCGAGGGTGTGGCGGGGGAGCTGTTCGGTGATCTGTCGTTTGCCGTGGCGTTCGCGCTGGTGGCGAGCCTCGTTGTGGCGATCACTCTGCTGCCGACTATCGCGGCGCGCTGGGTGAAGGATCCGCGAAGCGGCGGATCGGCGGGCGGAAGCCCAGACAGTCCACCGAACCGCCGAACTGCCCGCCCGACGATGCTTGCCTGGTTCGACCGGCGCTTCGCGGTATTCGCTGCTTGGTACCACACGGTACTGGAGCGGGCTCTCGAGCATCGCGCCCGCGTGGTGGGGTTCGCTGCGGCCACATTCGCCGTGGGACTCGCGCTGGCATGGGTGCTCGACCGCGATGTCCTCCCGGATGTGGACCAGGGTGCGTTCACCGCGAGATTGGAGCTCGCACAGGGCACGACCATTGAGGAGACCGAGGAAGCTGCCGCTCGGATAGAGTCTGTGTTCCTGAGTGATCCCGCAGTGGACGCGGTCTTCGCGCGGGTGGGGCGCCAGGAAGCCATCGCGGGAGTGGAGGAGCAAGAGAGCGGGCTCAACACTGCGGCACTCGAGGTGCGGCTCAAAGAAGGGGAGCGCACTCGCAGGCTACTTGCTCGGACCCGTCCCCAGCTCGGAGGGTTCCCCGCCGGCGCCCTCTCCATTGAGACGGGCACCGCGACTGCCCTGGGCCGTCTCCTCGGTGGTGGCGAGGCAGACCTCGCCGTCCGGGTACGGGGGGACGATCTGAACCGTACGTGGCAGCATGCCCGGGAGGTCGAGGAGCGACTCCAGTCGGTCTCGTCTCTAACGAACGTGCAGATCGGCACGGAGGAGGGACAGCCCGAAGTGCGGGTCGAGATCGACCGGGAGCGGGCGGCGGCGTATGGCATAGAACCCAGGCTCATCGCCCAGACGGTGGAACAGTACATGCGGGGTGAGGTGGCCACGGACTTCGTGGATTTCGATGAGAAGGTTCCGGTTATGGTGCGCCTACCCGAGGCCGACCGGCGCTCGCTCGAGACCTTGAGAGTGCTTCGGGTGAATGGCATTCCTCTGCGCGAATTGGTCAACACCCACGAAGAGGTGGGGCCTGCGGAGATCCGCCGTATGGATCAGGCCCGCACCGTCGTTGTGTACGCCGACGTTGCCCGTGGTGGATTGGACGGTGCGGTCAACGACGCGCAGCAAGCGTTGCGCGAGCTGCCGCCACCGCGTGGCCTCCGCGTCGAGATCGGCGGCGCCAATGAGGAGCGGGATCGGAGCTTCCGCGACCTCGCATTTGCCTTCGCCTTGGCTCTCCTTCTGGTGTACATGATCCTCGCCGCCCAGTTCGAGTCGTTCGTGCACCCGTTCACCATTCTCTTGAGCGTGCCCCTCGCCACAGTGGGAGCGGCTGCGGCGCTCTTCATCGCGGGCGAGGGTCTCAACACGATGAGCTTGATTGGGCTGGTGATACTGGTGGGGATCGTGGTCAACGACGCCATCGTGAAGGTGGATTTCATCAACCAGATGCGGGCGCAGGGGATGGTCCTCCGGCAGGCCATCCTCGAAGCCGGGCGAGTGCGGTTGCGGCCGATCATCATGACCACCGTAACAACGGTGTTGGGTCTCAGCCCCATGGCCCTTGGGCTCGGGCGCGGCGCGGATCTCCGGGCGCCGCTGGCGATCGCGGTGATCGGCGGGCTGATCAGCGCGACGGCGCTGACGTTGATTGTCGTCCCGGTTGCCTATGATCTGTTTGAGGAGTTGCGGGGGAAACTGCGTGCCTTGGTCGGACTGAGGCGCGTAGGGGCAGAAGGGGCAGTGGGGGCCAGAGGGGGGAGTCGGTGATGTCGGTGGGCGACAGGAGCGGCAGGAGTGGCAGAGGGTGGGAGAGAGCGGTAGAGGCGGCAGGAGCGGCAGGCGGTGGCAGAGGGTGTGAGGGGGTGGGAATGAGCGGCAGGCGACGGCAGAACGGCACGACGGCATGAGCGGCCTTTCGGTTTCTCGGCTGAACCCAGGCGGAAGCCTGGGGTTTACAAAGGGAGCGGGCCGTTGGATAGCGGCGCTTGGTGGGGCGGTGGTTTGCCTCGGCTGCGCGGTCGGAGAGGGAACCGACCTCGGCTACACCGTCAGCGACAGTGCCGGTGTAACCATCGTGGAGAACACGTTGGGGATCTGGGCGGCGGGCACCGAGTGGCAGGTTGCCGAGGAGCCGTCGCTCGATATCGGCACGCTCGATGGCGCGGAGCCGTACCAGCTATTCCAGGTCTCAGGCGTGGCACGCCTTCCGAGCGGTGGGATCGTCGTCGGCAACGGAGGCACTCGAGAGCTGCGCTTTTTCGATGCGAGCGGTCGCTTCCTCAAGGCTGTCGGACGAAAGGGTGGTGGCCCGGGTGAGTTCGAGGGACTGGGCGCCCTGGGGATTGTCGGGGGCGATTCCATCGCGGTATACGACTGGAATCTCCACCGAGTTTCCGTGTTCGATGCCGCAGGCAACTTCGGGCGCTCGTTCACGATTCAGATGTCCGGCGGGTCGCCATTCGGCTTAGGTCCGTTCGACGATGGTAGCTGGCTGTTCACCACCTCCTTCACGTTCGCTCCATCCAGGGTATCCATGGTGGTGCGGGACACGGCTGCGTACTACCACTTCGATCGACACGGCCAGCTGCTCGATTCCATCGGTCGGTTCCCGTCGTGGGAGTACTTCGTTCAGGGCACCGAGCAGGGGGCTGCGGCAATCAGTCTCCCGTTTGGGCGGGGCCGTGCGGCAGTCGTGTTCGGCAACCGCTTCTACGCCGGCATCACCGATCGTTACGAGATCACGCGCTATACCCCTGACGGGCGCGCCGAGCTCATCGTTCGGAAGAGGCACGAGCACCGGCAGGTGACGCCCGAGGACATCCAGGAGGAGAAAGCGGCGCGGCTTGAGGCGGCATCGAGCGAGAACTGGCGCCGCCGCACGGAGCGCATGTACCTGGACATGCCGATCCCGTCCACTATGCCGGCCTTTATCAATCTCAGGGTGGACGCGCTGGGCAACCTTTGGGTCGCCGAGTATGGGCGGCCAGGAGAGGGCGGGCAGCTCTGGACCGTGTTCGACGGTGACGGCCGAATGCTCGGCGTGGTGGGGACGCCGGCGGGGCTCACAGTGCACGAGATTGGACCGGATTACCTGCTGGGTACTTGGCAGGATGAGTTGGATGTGGAGCATGTGCGGGTGTATGAGGTGATTAAGGCAGGGGCGGCAGAAGCGGCATGACGGCATGAACGACTTCTCGGTTTCACGGCTGACCCAAGGCCGAAGCCTGGGGTTAAGGAGAGGAATGGCGCGTCTCGTTCTGTCCGCCGATCCGCCGATCCGCCGACCCGCCTGGCGCAGCGGGGCAGGGGGTGGCAGATGATCCGTCTCTCCATCCGCCGCCCGGTAGCGGTATCGATGGCGTATCTCGCCGTTGCCCTGTTGGGGATTGCGGCGTGGCGGAACATCCCCATCGAGCTGCTACCGGATACCGATCTGCCCCAGCTCAATGTCACTGCGCGGTGGCGGGGTGCATCGCCCGAGGCTCTGGAGGCCTTTGTCACCGCACCGATGGAGACCGCGATCCAACAGGTACGCGGTGTCGAGAAGATCGAGTCGGTGTCGTTCGAGCGCTACGGCTATGCCCGAGCCAGCATCATTGTGGAGTTTGACC